>JBFMGO010000079.1:0-29441 GCA_040752695.1 bacterium | reverse complement strand
AATCTTTTAGAAAAAAATCCGAGTACAGACGATCTTCTCATGTCAGTAACTTGACATTTGGTATTGTGGATACTACGAAGATTTGTAACTGATTATGCGATAAGGAGAACATGAATATATATTCTACGTTTTTATTCATTCATTCATTTATTCATTCATTCATTCATTTATTCATTCATTTTCAGATTTCTTCAACATCTTGATTTAACTATCATTTTATTAATACGATGAGACTTTCAAATAGGAGCATGCTCTGATACTTTATTCTACATGGTTGTCACATCATCAAAACGCATCAGTTGATATCCAATGCTCGGCGAAAAAGCACGCTGAGCGTTTGGACACAACTCTCTGAGCTTGGTCGTTTGGGCCCGACGATCCATTCGCGCTACTACAGGCCATGATTTGAATAAAGAGCGCCTGGCTGGTCCAGGCTATTGAGTGAAAGCAGTAGATTTCAGACCTCACAGTGCGAGGATTCTTTTTCATGCATTCGCACCGCTGAGAGCTCTGTAAAGTCCTCATCCCGCTTTCTGGCAGACGATGATGAGCAACGTCGAGCATGATAAGCTAGCTACTCAAGCCGACGCAGGGAAGGGTTGGTTGTTAGGCAAGCATGGTCCCCGTGGCGGGCTGTGGCTGTTTATTAGACATTGGCATGGAAAGTTAAACTAAATCTGGGGGAAACCTATGAGAGTCATACAACTTCTATTAGCATTTCTCAATTTTTCTATGCTTTTTTTTATTAGCTTAGCATTTTCTCAATCGTATACAAATATATGCGGCAGCAATGAGCAATTTATCGATTCTCTTTATGGAAGCATCTTAGGACGTTCACCTGATGAAGAAGGCCTTCGGAATTGGGTTAGTGTATTAAATGCTGATCCAAAGAGTAAACCTTTTATAATTAAAAGTTTTTTCTTATCTCCAGAATATATGAACAGGCAGCGCAGTAATGAAGATTTTGTACGGGATCTTTATCATGGTGTACTTGGAAGAGAACCCGATCCAGAAGGATTTAAGGGATGGGTAAACTCGTTGAATAACAACAATAGTAGAGAGTCAGTATTAAATGGATTTCTTGAAAGTGCAGAGTTTAAGAATAAGATTGCGCAGTGTCAACATAATGAAGGAGGTTCAGGAGGTTCGTCCTTCCCCTTGAAAGCGAAGCGTCATGACTTAGTTCCTGGTACAAATATGAGTATGACCACAGAGATCACGCTCGCTAAGTCGGGTAAATTGACATGTATTACGCAATCCTGGACAAATGTATTAGGGATAGGTTGTACTGGTTCTGTTCAAATTGTCATTTTTACGTCAGACGGATCCGGCTGGATTTCAGATCCTCTGTCTTTTGGCGTTGATGGTAAATGGATCGGTCAATCGCGGCGCACAGATCCCTGGCAGGCTGATGTTCCTCCCGATATTGCAAGAAATGCCCGGGAGGTCGCAATAATTCATGCTCATAAGCCTAAAGTCAAAGATATATTCGATGCGATTCTGCGCGGTGTTGAAAGAACGGCTTCGGAAGCTCAGAGATTAGCCGAAGCCTATGCTCGGTTGAAAAAGGATCCTAATGTTCAACAAGTCGTTCAAGATCTTGTGTGCTTTCAACTGAGTGGTGTCTAAAGCCAAAACATCACTCGCTCACTCTTGATTCAGGTTAAAAGCATGGTACATTAACCATCGAGCAGAGAGTAAGGGAAAATCCCCCCTTGAATCCTTTTTCATAATAGGGGCAAGGGGGGATTTTCGCGGCTCATTGTTTAATGCTCATGACATTGCCCTGAACAAGTCGCCCCTAAAATGAATAATAGATAGCAGGGCTCAGCCCATTGGGTTCAGTCATTGAGGTATATTATCAGGACATAATCAGAACATAATCAAGACATGATCAGGGGATAGCCAGAGGGATAAAGAGGGGCTGGCCAAATTTATCCTTCCCGAACTCCCTGATAATTTTTTGCCCTGCAGGAGAAGTCACCCACCCGATATAGGCCATGGCCAGGATATAGTTCCCCTTGGGATATCTGGCCGGATTCACAGCCATGATTCCATAGGAATTGAACAGGACAGGGTCCCCTTCACTTAAAATTTCAAGGTCGACCTTGCTTTTATAGGCCAGGTAGGTACCCCGGTCCGACAGGGTATAGCCGTTTTTCTCATGGGCCATCTGAAGGACTGCACCCATGCCCTGCCCCGCCTCGGCATACCACTGACCGTGAGGAGTGAGGTTAGCCTTTGCCCAGATCTCCTTCTCCTTTTTATGGGTGCCCGAATCGTCTCCCCGTGAGACAAAAAAGGCCTGAGCCTTGGCGATCTTGGCCAGAGCCTGGCTTGCGTCACTGGAGCCCCTGATTCCTGCCGGATCACTCTTGGGGCCGACGATGACAAAATCATTGTACATTACATCTCTGCGATTGACCCCGAATCCAGCTTCCATAAATTTATCCTCAGCCTGGCGGGCGTGAACGAATACCACGTCACTGTCACCCATCTCTCCTGTCTTGAGAGCCTTTCCTGTCCCCTCCGCGATAACATCCACGCGACAGTTGAACATTTTTTCAAAAGGAGGGTTGAGGGCTCCGAACAGGCCGGTATTATCCGTGCTGGTGGTACTGGAAATCTTCAGTCGCTGCTGCTCCTGTGCCTGAACAAAAGAGAAAATCCCAAAAGTGAAAATCATGACGAGGGCCAGAGAAACAAACTTCTTCATTCCTTTCATCTTAACGACTCCTTTCTTCATTCTTAATTCCTGATTTCTAATTCCTTAATTCCGGTTATGTTCCTGTTCCTGCTATATTCCTAATTCCTGTTCCTGGTATATTCCTAATTCCTGATATATTCCCAAATCCTGGTTTGTTACCGATTCCCCGTATATTTCTGTTCTATCTCTTGAGCCCGCATCCAGGACGGGTGCAGGCCGTGTCCTTTGTGATATGACATACGTATGATATGACATACATGGTTACATCAAAGAATCAGAGCCGTGGCTCCCAGGCATAAACGTAAACTCCTTTTGGAGGGGCTTTGAATCTTTCCCATAAAAAACTCCCTATCCTTAATCAGATGAGACAGACGCTGATCAGAAAATGTATGAACGAACAACCGGGTCTCTCAATGGGAGATCTTCAAGATATCTGCAAGATAAAGGAGAGAGGTATCTTTTATCAAATAGTATTACGTATTGTTCTTTTTTAGTCAAGTAATAAATAACTTGTAATAACTCAAAATTACATTTAAGGAAAAACAGGAAAACTAAGACACGGTATATTCGCGCAGAGAGGGAAAGAACAGGGAAAAAGGCGGGAAAGCTTCCTTTTCCAAAAGCGGCATCTCATAATTCAAAAGCGGCATCTCATATTTTGGACGCTCATAATTATAAGGCAACACACCTAAGGCATTAGATTTCGTCATCCCCGCCTTCGTGGGAATGACGAAGAGCGGCTATGATGGCTACTATATATGAGCGATTTTGGATTATGAGATACCACATTCAATAAATGATGTTTCCTATATCTTTGAGATCATAGCCGATAAACCGCTTACTGTAATTAATAATCTCTTCTGAATGGAGAAAAGTGATAAAAGCCTGGATCTTGGTGTCAAAAAACAGCTTCTTGCTGATAATCAAATCAAACCGTTCTTTCCGCAGCGGAATAAAATTCAGGCCCAGCATCTGAGCAATAGGCTGAATGGTTAATCCCGCATCCGCCCTTCCTGACAGAATTTCTATTCCCACATCAAGGTGTGTCAGACAGGTCTGATTATATCCTTTGATATTTTTTGAATCGATTGCGTTCTTTTCTAATTCATAATCTAAAAGGAATCTGGTGCCTGTGCCAATTGGCCGATTCACGATGGTGATGTTTGGTCTGGCCATGTCTTTAATGCCTTTGATATCTTTCGGATTGTGCGCCGCCAGTACCAGACCCTGGTTCCTATAGGCAAAATTGATCATGGTGAATTCATCGCCAAGCATATCTTTCACGCAGGCCAGATTATACTCTTCATTCTCCTTTTGGAGTATATGTGATGCGCCAATATGACACCAGCCTCTTTTAACTGCATTAATTCCCCCCATGCTCCCAATACTGCTATAGAGGGGGAGAATGTCCTCGTGCTCTTCCTGAAAGGAAGACAAAATATGGGGCAGGAGAAGGTCATTGCTTCCAGCGATAATCAAAGATTCACTGAAGCTCTTTAATTTGCCCTGCATCCAGGGGTAATTCTGAATATTATTATCAATCCAGACATCGACCAGACGTTTCGGGAAAAGCCACTTGCCGGTTACTTTGGTAGATGGCAATCCTTTTTCCAGAATAAGGCTGTAAATTTTTTTTTCGTTGATGTCAAGGTATTCTGCCAATTCGCGGGTGTTCAATAATTCCTTACTCATTCTTCAGTTTCCTCCCATAATCGCAACCCGTGTTTCTTTCATATTGGGAAATGATATTTTACTCATTCAGCCGCCATCTGTCCACTGATAAACATATACCTGGTATTACTGATAAGCTTATAGCGGTTTGCAGTTTCATGTGCTACACATACAGCCTATCGGCAAATACATCAATGCGATATAGTAGTTCACTCAAGCGAAAATCGTTATAGAGCATAGTGCGGGCATTACGCAGCCAGTTCATTCTGCATGGACGGGCTGAATGAACAGCATTATGAATGATCCTATCTGGCTGTGTATTTAGAGGCCATCCCAAAACCTCCGGCAGACGATAAACCAGTTACTCCAAATGGGGTTTTTGGGATAGGTTCTTAATGCGCCGTGTACTTTGGCCTGCTGCCGTATCTCCTGCTGTAAAAAAAATATGCCGTCTGAATAAATTCAGAAGTAAAGATACTGGACCCAATCCATGCAAACTACATCCAACTTCAAAGGCGTCTTGGCTCTATCTGAGGCGTCTTGGCTCTCTATCTGACGCTCACCTGTTATCAGCCGTTATCCGGCATCCTGCATCCGGTATCCGGCACTCGGTATCCAACCCCCTCTCCCCTATTCAGTACCCGGCATCCAACCGTCAGTCTCCAGCGTCTCACATCCCGTTAAGTTAAAAAATTCAGTGCAGCCGATATGGTAGATAATAATCAGATTTCTGTCGTTTCATTACAAATGAGGAAAAGGAAGAATCTATCATGAAAAAAACAGTGGGAAGAGTAATTTCAATACTGATTATGTCAGCCATAACTGGATGGTTCCTTTATCCTGGCCTCAAAGGAGAAACCGCCCGGCTTTTACCTGGAGAAAAAATCGTTTTTAGTCAAAATGCAAGCTCATGGGATCTTCCATCCCCGTACGCCCAGACTTCCTGGCCGACCATACACAGGGATTCCAGGAATTCGAATTACCTTCCCTTTACTACAACCGCCACATTAAAGCAAAAATGGCATGCGATCGAAAACGATTATTCCGCGGTAGTTACTCCTGCGGTGATCGGGCCGGAAGGGAATATCTATTTCACTACAGGCAAGGATGAATCATATGGGAATCTGCATGCATTTGACCGGCAAGGAAATGAGCTGTGGCGAAGTTACCTCCTGGATGTTGGTGCTCTGTGCAGTTCCCCATTGATAGACCACGAGGGCGACCTCTATCTTGCTGACGCGGATGAATTTTTCAGCTTTCATCCTGATGGGAGCCTGAAGTGGAGACATTCCGGGCTTGATGGACCTTTCGCTTCCACCGTTTTCACTCTGGATGGACACATTGTCGGAATAAACAGAAGAGGAATAATCTATGTATTCGACCCAAAGGATGGCCGCCTGGCTACGCCACCCCTGGAACTTCCCGATCAGCCTCCTGGGGACCGCTACAGGCTTGCCGCTCCTTCCGGATTATGGCAGGGCATGGTAAGCACTGGAAACAATGGACTTTCGACGAGCGAGATTTTTAACTGTCTCATGGGATATCAGTTTAAGGTAACCAATACTCCGGTAGTGAACCCGGCCAATGGACGGATTTATATTCTTGGAAATATAAAACCCTCTGAGCGATCCAATACCGTACAGGGAAAATTCTACGGCATTGATTTTATTCCCGGCAGCGGTGATAGTCCTGGCGGGCTGCGGCTGGCTTTTCAAACAAGGATATCTCCAGGCAGTGGAGCAAGTCCTGCGGTTTCTTCCGATGGATCGCATATCTATGTCCTGGATGGGGCAGGAACCCTTTTTGCTTTCAATAAGGAGGGAGGAAAGGCATGGAGGCTTCATATCGGCATCATGCCGGCATCACCAACCGTCGGGTCTGACGGGACGATCTACTGCGTCAGTAGAAGCACTCTCTATGCGGTCAAAGATTCAGGAAATTCGGGGTCAACAGCATGGAAGATGGATTTTACCGATACTGCCCTTAAAAGGCTCCCCGATTCCCCCCCCTCCTGGGTTGAGGACATCACATACCGCAGGGATGTCAAGCCCACAGTAAGATGCAACAGTGTTGTTTCAGCCAGCAAAAATTATCTGTATCTCACCCTGAGCTCAGGGTATGAGCTCATGCCTGAAAAAAACGAAATACCTGTCTTTTTCACCATGGAATCCCTGCTGCTCGTTATAGCGCCACCCCGAACTGCCGAAAACCAACAGTCAGAGGCCGTTATAACTTCGATTATAGAGCTGCCTGATACAAGTGAAGGTATCATAGCCCTGGATAAAGACGGAACAGTCTTTTGTTCACATGCCTCTATCGCTACCTCAAACGCTTATTACAGCTCGCAGAAGATCGGATTCGAATTCCGAAAGCCAATAGGAGGAATCACCGTATTAGGGCCGGAGTAGAAAGAAGGGAGTAATGGGGAAGGAAGGAGTAAGAAGAGAGGCAGGAGTGAGGAGTGAGAGGCAGGAGTATGCGCCAGCACCGGCAGAAGTGCGAATGAAAGAATGAAAGCAGGTGAGGGCTACGAATGGCGAGAGATTTCATCTGAAACGGCAAGAGATTTCATTTGAAATGATAGAACCGGAGACTCCCGTGAAATCCCTTATAAAATAGAAATCCAGGTAGCTATTTTATCTCACTAATGCTAAATTGGTGTTAATTTCTCTTTGGCTCTATCAGATTATGGTGAATTATACGGTGAAAAAACACCCTTACTATCACTCCATGGATATTGTAAGGGGGACTCTATAGATTGTGCAGGGGGCACTTGATCAGAGCAGTGTTATTAACATTAAACAATGTGCTACGAAAATTCCCCCATCCCCATTTACCAAAGAAAAGGGCCCTTGCCCTTGCCGTCCTCCAGAGGTTAATGCATCGTGTTTATAGGGGATAGAATAGGGAATAGAAAAGGAGTCGTACAATAAGCCGGTTGTACAATAAAGACGAGAGGAGGAATCCGTGGTATGGTAGAAAAATTGACTGAGGGTGTCTATTGGGTTGGTGTAGTCGACTGGGCATTGAGGCATTTTCACGGACACGAGCTTTCCACTCACCGGGGCTCGACCTACAACGCCTATCTTATCGTTGATGAAAAAATCGCTCTGGTGGATACGGTCTGGAGTCCATTCCAGGATCAACTGATTGAGAACATCAGCCAGGTAATAGATCCTGCCAGAATCGATTTTATTGTGGCCAATCATGCCGAAACCGATCACTCAGGGGGGCTTCCTGCGGTTGTGCGACACGCTCCCAATGCTCAGGTTGTGGTTTCAAAGCGTGGTGCGGAAAGCGTCGAAGGGCACTACCATCAGCCCTGGAATTTCAGGGTGGTGCAAACCGGCGACACTATCAATATCGGCAGCAGCGACCTTGTCTTTGTCGAGGCCCCGATGTTGCACTGGCCGGACAGTATGTTCACCTATCTGACCAAGAAAAACATCCTTATGCCCAATGATGCATTTGGCCAGCATTACGCCACCGGCTTCCGCTACAACGACGAGGTAGACCAGGAGGAGCTCTACGAGGAAGCACTAAAGTATTATGCCAATATCCTGACTCCCTTCAGTAAGCTGGTTACGAAGAAAATCGATGAGGTTCTGGCCCTGAACCTAGCCGTTGATATCATTGCTCCAAGTCATGGAATCATATGGCGCAAAGACCCGCTCCAGATTGTCAAAAAGTACCAGGAGTGGGCAAGACAGACGCCGCACCAAAGCGCGGTCATTCTCTATGATACCATGTGGGAAGGCACCCGGAAAATGGCTGAAGCCATTGGCTATGGACTGGCCGGGGAGGATATTCCCTACAAGCTGTTCCATATGGCAGTCTCTGACCGCAATGACGTTATTACCGAAATCTTCAAGACCAAGGCTGTTCTCATCGGGTCGCCGACTCTGAATAACGGCCTTCTGCCAACGATCACTCCTATTCTGGAGGACCTAAGGGGCTTGAAGTTCCTGAATAAGATTGGCGCTGCCTTCGGAACCTATGGCTGGAGCGCGGAGTCGGTCAAACTCATTGAGGAGCACTTGAACCGGTGCCGTATTCCAGTAGTTGCTCAAGGAGTACTGGCCAAATGGCAGCCAAAAGCTCCCGATCTGGCCGAATGCCAAAAACTTGGGACCACCGTGGCTAAAGCCATTAGGGAACAGGAGTAAGAAGTCATCAGGAATGAGCGGTTGATTCACCAGGGAACGAGGGATAGATTTATCCGAGAGCAGGCAGTGATCAAGGTGCAGATCGGAGCGGGAAAACAGGAGAAAGCAAAACGGAAGACCGGATTTACCTCACTCATTTGCCTTTTCATTCACCTTCTCATGTGCCTTCTCATTTTCTTTTCCCTTTGCGGGAGTGGTTTGCTTTTCTATCCACTTATTGAGCAAACCCGGTATTTGCTCGGAAATCGTGTCAAACGGCCCTTTCTTTCCCATGCTCAAAAGAGAAACCCGGTCTTTTTGAATCACCAGGAAAGCCACTGGTTCTATCTTCAATCCGCCACCGCCGCCACTCCCTTTCTCTTCCCCCTTTTTGTCATTCACGCCTCCACCTGCTCCAACCCCCAGGGTAAGTCTGGTGACCGGTACAATGGACACATCTCCGATGCGCATTTCCTTGCCAATCACATTTTCCGTAGCCCCATATTTCTGGAACTCCTTCAGCAAAGTAGTTAAAGTTTCAATGATGTTATTTTCCATTTTTTCTTCTCCTTACCTTATTTATACCCTTTACCTTTTTTCTTCCCTTTACCATTCTTTGACTCATCATCCTCCTCTTCTTGCCACTCATTTTCTTCAATCTTCCTCTTGCCGCTTATCCTCTTTAATTTTCTTCCTGCCACTCATCTTCCTTCTGTCACTCATCTTCTTCCTGTCGGCTTTTTCACTTGAGCAGGCTGCGGATTATGGAAACGCCCAGCCTTGAAACAGGCCCGGAAAAAGCAAATTTGGCAGATATCCACCCTGCTGCCCACAGGCGCACGGTAAAGCAGGCAATCAGCCAGTTTTCTTCCAG
Organism: bacterium; assembly: GCA_040752695.1. Lineage (GTDB taxonomy): Bacteria > SZUA-182 > SZUA-182 > DTGQ01 > DTGQ01 > DTGQ01. Next base: position 20,044 of record JBFMGO010000079.1, on the reverse strand, counting down.
ATAATTGACGCTTATCCGGATTCCCTCGTATTTTCGATTGGCAAAAAGTCCGCTCAAGACCAGGGAAAGCAGAGCATTGGCCATAAAATCGGGGGTGCACAGGTTGATTTCCAGCTTCCGGACGGACAGTCGCAAGAGATCATCCCATGCATCTTTTGCCTTCAGCAGCGCTCCACCAAGCGGCTCCCTTTCATTCATCACCAGACCTCCAAGCCGCTTCAGTCCTTTTTGGTCAAATGCGGCCACTGGCCACCTGAGCTTCCTGACCCAGGAGCAGCCAGGGAGGGAGAACCGAAGGCATCCCGGGTGCTCTGGGCATCCGTATTGGATTTGGAAGAGCCAGGCCAGACTGAGGACATACCTGTGCTCTCTGGTATTAATGTTCAGCGAAAGGGGAGCCATCAGCACCAGCGTGCAGGCGGCAAGGATAAGGATTATGGTTATGTAAATCGTCAGCGTTGGCTGAATCGTCAGCATGAGCCGCTCTCCTGCAGGATGCCTTTATGGTGTTCGATACATTTATAGTGATAGTGCTGGATGCCTCTATGGGAAGGGGTGCTATCGATCACTGCTCTTTCCCCGCTGTTCTGGCTCTTTGCAGCAGTTCCCCTGCCTTTGGATAATCCGGATTGATCCTTAGCACCTTTTCCAGCTCGCTCGCTCCTTTTGCCAAAAGGCCCTGCTGCAGATACACGATAGCCAGGTTAAAGTGAATGTCCGCATTGTCCGGCTGAATCTCCACAGCTCTTTGCCAGCTTTTTTTCGCTTCTTCCGTCTGTCCCTTTCGAATATAAGCTGAGCCGAGGTTTGAGAGTGCATCGAAGTTTTTGGGCTCGATTTCGAGCACCCTTTGCCATTCCGAAATTGCAGATTGCAAATTCCCCTGCTGAAACCTGGCCGAGCCAAGGTGAAGATGAGCGGGAACCGAAGCGGGATCAAGGAGAAGGACGCTCTCCCATGCCTTGATTGCCCCCTCCATATTGCCCTGCCGATAGAATGCGGCGCCCAGGTTATGGTAAGCTTCAAGGTTTTGCGGATTCAGGCTGATCGCCTTTTGCCAATTAGTAATAGCCTCTGCGCTCCGCCCCTGCTGGAAAAGCAGGTTGCCCAGTTGTGTATAGGCAGAATCGTAGCCCGGGTCCAGGCGAATCGTTTCTTCCCATTCTTTTTTGGCACTTGGCCACAGATTCTGCCGGGCATACACCTGGCCAAGCAGAAAGTGGATGCCGGCCAGCTCCGGGGAGGTCTTCAGTATCTGATTGAACAAGCCCTTGGCCTTTTCCAGGCTGCCTTCCTGCAAAAAGATGCGGCCAAGTCCCTCTTTAGCCCCTGGCGAATCCGGCTGCAGTGAGAGAGCCTGCTGAAAGTGTTCCTTTGCCTGGCTGTACTGGTTTTGCTGAAGCTCGGTATTGGCCAGATTAACGAGGATTCCGGCATTGTGCGGATCGAGGTCTTTGGCAATTCCGAGCTCTTTTATGGCCTCTGCATATTTTTTTTGCTGGCTGTACAGGACTCCCAGGTTATTGCGTGCATCTCCATACTCCGGCCACAGGGAGATGGCTTTTCGGAAGTCCTCTTCCGCTTTGACGGGATCACCCTTCCTGATCAGGATCTTTCCCCGCAGGTTATAACCTTCTGCATGGTCTTGATCCAGCCGAAGGACCGTCGTCAAGGTGTCCCAGGCTTTTTTGATTTTTCCCTGATTCGTATAGTCTACGGCCAGGTTATAGTGAGCTTCGACATAGTCGGGATGAAACCCGATCTCCTGAAGGAATTCCCGGATAGCCTGATTCGGGTCATTCATCTCATGATAGATGGTCCCCAGGTGATTATGAACATCGAGGTGAGTGGGATCAAGGTCGAGAATTTTCCTGAATGCTGCAATGGCCAGAGGGTAGTTGGACAGCTTCTGGTAGAGGCAGGCCTGATAGAACAGTGCGGATACATTGGCTGGGTCCGCCTCGATGATCGAAGTAAATTTCCGGAGAGCATCCTGATAATGTCCGTTTGTCATATCCGCAACCCCTTCATCCATATGCCTGAGCGCCTCTACCCTGTCTTTAACGTCAGGCAGGCTTGTCCATTCCTTCCGGGAAAGCGGGAGCTTCGAGACAGGACTTTTCGCCTGAAGATAACCAAGACTTTGCAGCCGCTCCAGCATCGCCTGGCCAGGTTGGACTGAAGAAGAGTACCGGGAGGATGAAATTTTTTGCTGATCGCCGAAAGCGCTCTCAAGGTGCGACCGAAGATGCACTACTACAGAATTCTGCGAATCTTGCATTTCTTGCGGATCTTGCGGATTTTGGGTATCCTGCGAATTCGGGGAATTCGGTAGATTCGGGGGATGCTGAGAATACTGGTGTCTGAAGAGGTTATTTTTTTCCCCAGGGTCTTTCTCCATGTCATAGAGTTCGGGCTTTGGCGCTTCGATATATTTCCATCCGGCTGTTCTCACAGCACGTTCAGGGCACCATCCATAATGAAAGAGGGGGTAATAGGTTTCGCACACGAGGAAACGTTCAGCCACAGGCAGAGCATCCTTCCCTTTGCCCGATCCCTGGATATTCTCGTCACCCTGAGTACCCTGAATATCCTGAACACTCTGAATGCTCTGAACGCTCTGAGTACCCTGAATGCTCTGAACGCTCTGCCCTTTATGAATCAGTGGCACGATACTCTCGCCGTCAATTCCTTTGGGGATAGAGGCTGAGAGTCCCAAAAGGTCGAGGATGGTGGGCAGAAGGTCAATAGTCCGAACCAGATCGTTCACCTGTACCTGTTGCTGCCTGACCTGTTGCTGCCCGGTCTGCTGCTGTTTAGTCTGCTGCTGCTTGCCCCGTTGCTGCTTGCGGCTGCCGGAAAGTGGCTTTGACTTTCCGGGGAGCTTGATAATCAGGGGAACCTTGATGGTAGAATCGTAGAGAAAATTTCCATGCGTGCTTTCCTGGTGTTCGCCGAGCCCTTCCCCGTGGTCAGCGGTAAGCACAATGAGGGTTTCCTCAAAAAGCCCCAGTTTTTTTAATTCCTGGAACAAGGTGCCGAGCCAGTAGTCAGTATAGGCAATCTCCCCATCGTAAGGCCGGGTATTATACCGGCTCGCGAAAGGATCGGGGGGCTCATAGGGTGCATGCGGATCGAAGTAATGAAGCCAGAGAAAAAAGGGTCGCTGCTCGCGGCTTTGGCTCTTGATCCAGGCCGTAGCCAGACCGGTCACTTCAGCGGCCCTGCGCTCATTGAAATGAACAGCCATTGCTTTTGCCTGCCTGGGCAGATGATCATCGAAGCTATCGAACCCCTGGTCGAGACCGAACATGGAGTCAAGGACAGAGGCGCTGATGATCGCGCCGGTTGTAAATTTTTGAGCATTCAGGATTTCCGCCAGGGTCAGGGCATCCTTCTTCAGAAGAAACGAGCCGTTGTCCAGGACGCCGTGCTGATGGGGATAAAGGCCGGTAAAAAGGGAAACATGAGAGGGAAGAGTAATCGGCACAGGAGTAAATGCCTGCCAAAACAGCACTCCCTGACGGGCCAGAGCGTCAATGGCGGGTGTCTGGCCGGGATTTTCGGCCTGGTGAGGGTGGCCGGATTGTGCATCCTGGAAGCCGGGTTTTTCGATCTGGTGGTGATAGCCGGAATGCGCATTCTGGAAGCCAGGTTTTTCCGCCTGACCCTGACCGGGTCGATATCCGTAGCAGCCCAGGTGGTCTTGCCGCAGAGTGTCGATGGTAATTAGAAGCACATTGGCTTTTCGCTGGTCAGTTTTTAGCTCGCCAGCTTTTCGCTCGTCCCCTTGAGATGGCCGTTCAGGAAACAGAAACAGGGAAACCAGGAGTGCACAGAGGAACAAAGCTGCCAGTGCCGTGCTTCTCTCTGTGTCTTTTGTAACCTGTGGTTTCATTTGTATTTCATTTTTAAACACATCCAGATTTCATTTTTTCAGCACATCCGGATTTCATTTTTTTCGCATCATTTGCAGACAATTCGTTTCGTTATGCCCCAAGTTATACCCCAATTCGTCTCGTTATGCCCCTGTGTTGATCCTCTGAATGGGGTGCAGTGATGAAGCGAGCTGTTTTTCAGCCTTTTTCAGGATAATGCTCCAACTGACGGGTACAGGAAAATTGGGGGAATGAGGAAACAGGTGAATGCATTGCACCTCTGGCAAATGAATAAAGAGGGGGATACAAAATAGTGTTGACAGACTCAGCACCCTGGCCTGATCACGGCTTTTTTCCACAATCTGGATGCCTGGAAAGTCCAGGGTTACCACATTTTTCGTTTGAATGCATTCCAGCGTCGGCGGTGTAAACCGTTCCAGAGGGAAATTTTCGGAAGTCTCCGGAATGCTGGCCGAGTAGGGCGGGGGCGTGATCCTATAGGCCGCAGTCACGGCATCGCTGCAATCTTCGATGCTGATCGAGTCCGGCTTCTTTACACCGATGAGGCCCCATTCCGACTTGCAGTTTGGTGCCAGCAGGTAGGAAATATGATGGCAAACCATAGCCAGGCATTGCTTGATGTAGCCTGTTCCCACTTTTGATTCAAACAGGACGTTGCGTATGGCCTGGATCAGACAGGACGGATGAAAGGGCTTGATAATGTAATCCTTCACACCCGATTGAAAGGCCTCTTCGACTTTGGTTGTAGAACTGTATCCGGAACAGACGATGACCGGCAAATCCGGCCAGAAATTTCTGATTAATTCAAGAAAAGGAATCCCACTGCCGCCGCAGTGGGTCAGGTCGGTAATCAACAGGTCGAAATGCTCGCCGCGAAGAAGATCAAGGGCCTTATCCCCTGACTGGACTGCACGAAAGATGACATCCTGGTCACACTTTTGAAACAGGGTTTCGTAAAGGAGTAAAAGATCCGGGCAATCATCAACGAAAAGTACCTTGGTTTTTTCGAGATCATCATATTTTTTGGGGTCATACATTTTATTTAACCTTCTTTAACCTATCTCTTTTAAGACTATGATATTCTCTTTTTTTACTTCATCAACAATCCATTGAGCAGCCGAAAAAGCACTCACCCGGTCAGCAGCCGAAACAATCACCAGGAGAATATCGTCTCCAGGTCTGACATCCCCCAATGTGTGGTTAAGATAAACCTGCTGAAGGTGAAACTTCTCGCCTGCCCGCTCTCCTACCCTGTATAATTCCTCCTGGGTCTTTCCCTCAAACCGCTCCTCCAGCAGGACAGAAGATAGATTTGCCACCTTCTTACCGGGGAATTTTACTTTCCCTCTGTGAATGACGATACTTCCTGTCAGATGAGTTTCTCTCTGCTCAAACTGGTGCAGAATAGATGGTAAATCGAAGTTTTGCCGTGAAACGTGTGCCTGGATGATCATAGGTCTTTTTTGGCCTTTTCTAATGGCAGCGCCCCCATGTTGAATATCACGCCGCCATGTTGAATATCATAATTATTATGGAGCGAGTTATGGGGCGAGCAGATTTAGATTTTTCATAAATTTATCATAGATGTGTTTTTTTGTCAAAAACATTGGGAACCATTCAGTTAAAATATATAAACACAAATTAAAACTCAGAATCTATCCCAAGACCTCCTTTCAGATGAGTAATCGCGCCTGTTGCCGGAGGTTTTGGGATGGACTCTTGGTCAGGACTTTTTACTGGATGATTTACGATGTTATATTAAAAAGCTGACTGGACCGGGGCAGACACTCATTTTTCGTTTTTTCCGCCGCTCCCTTGCGGGTGTAAGCCTTTTTGAGCTGCTCAAAGGCTGTTTTGGCTGTTTTGGCTGTTTTGGCTGTTTTGGCAAGTACTGGTGTAATAGGCCAACTTTTTGGCCTATGGGTCAACTTTTTGACCTATGCTATAAATGCCTTTATAATCAGTATATTAACTGGAAAAAAATAGGCAATTATTCCGAACACAGGTTAACCCTACAACGCGGTTTATAGTCAATAAGCCTATGATTTGCTATAATAGGAGTAGAAATATGGGATAAAAAAATATTCAAGAAAATATATTAAATAAGGAGGTACGAATCATGTTACCGGAAATCAGAACTGAGGGTAATTTATTTACCGTTCCCCAGTATCATATAGAAAGAAATAACATTGAATATTTATACTTATCATGTAGAATCATCAGTAGGCGGGCCTATAGGTGCAAAGATAGGTGCAGGGAAAGGCCATTGGCCTTTCCCTAGTATATCAAGATTGCCATTAGATATTTAATTTGGTGCAGTCTAATCCATGAAAATCAATGATTAAAACGTATACGGGAAGCCATAATAGGAATTAGAAACAGAAGAAAGGGGGAGCGAAAAATAATTTGCTACTCTATTAAAAATATTATAGTTTCCAGCACCTAAGGAGTTGCTGTAGTTTCCCACACTGCCAATCGAGGGGGGTAATGTCAGTTGAAATGAGTTACTGGAATAATTTAACGTCAGATTTAAGGAACTACCAGTAGACCAGCCAGAATTATTTTCAGCAGTTGGAAAGCTATAGGCAGTATAACTAGAGTTGTTAGCATAGACAGGGTCATAGGGATTATAATTATTGTCAGGGTTGTAAGGAGCATAAATAGAGCCATGGTTATAGTTGTAAGGATTGGAAGTCGGGCTGTAGATAGAAGCCGGGCTGTAGATAATAGTGTAGGGATTGGGGACAGTGCTGCTTGAAGAAGTAGTGACACTCGAAGAGGCACTGCCACTCGATGAGGTTGTGCTATTTGAAGAAGTGTCGTTGCTTGCTGTAATACTGATTTCTCCTCGAGTATGAGCGATTATTTCTCCTGTATGGGCATCTATAAAATAGTAGTGTGATCCGAACGGGCCATATGGTTCCGCAATTGAGAATGCAAATCTCCAGCATAGATATACATTTCCATCTCTCGCGTCGGGTAAGACAATCAGATTGGGTACAACCGGCGTTACTTCCGTTCCTTTTTTATAGGGATAGGTGACAGGGCTGAAAAGATTGCCTCCATTGTAGCTGTAAGCAGTAGCAGGGCCATAGGTAGGAGGTCCATAAGGATTGTAAGGATCGTAAGAGGGGTAAGTGAGGTTAGGAAGATCCCATTGTACATTAACAAGTCTGCTTATGCCTAGATCTTGCCTGACAACCTCCGCTGCCTCTTCTGCAATAATTGTCGGGACAACATCAAGATCAATGCAAGTAAGATACTCAAGGCAATCGGACTTATAAAATAATTCAACCCTTCCATTTACACTCTTAGAAACATTAATCATCACACGTCTACTTTCCTCCACCGGTACCCCTTTGTAGAATTGACGAAAATGAACCTGATATAATTCTGACAGATCTTTTATATCATCAAACCCGATCTCATTTATATCAATACCGAGGAATAACGAATTCTCCGACAAAAAAGAAAAGGCTATTCCCGCCGGATCATCCATATTTACTTCTGGCTCATCGTAATAAGCGTGACGAATACGTACTGGTATACCCGTATCATCATTCCGACTGATTTTAACCTCTTCACCATATTTCTGAAGAAATTCCTCAGTCAGTTCCTGGATCTTATCATTATCTCCAGAACAATATGGATTATAATCATTATTTTCCGCGCAACATGTATTGAAAGTAGTAATAATATTCGACAATAAGAAAGAAAAGACTAAGAACAGTACCATAATACCTTTTTGTAAAATAAACGTCCCAGTGTGCAAGTTTCTCAATAGTTCTACCTGATCTATTTTATTGCTTGGCATTTTTCTCTCACCATAATTCCTTTCGCCCTTCCCGATAAGGGAAGGAGGCTTACATTGCATGAACCATTGTCGTTTACGTTCTACTCCAATTGACCTGAAAACTGAGAATATTTCCCCCCTTCATTGATCACCACATTTTTGTAATGCGGTGATGAATTCCTCAAAAATTCTATGAGGTTCTTTTCGCTAAAAGGATTAAAAGAATCCTGCTGCGGCTGCTCAACTATTTCTCTAAGACGATAAACAAATTTCGCCCATTACGAAATTTTGTCGCTCTTATATAGTAGCCATCACATCTTTTCTTTGGTGTGTTATCTTATAAATATGAGCGAATTTTGTTTTTGCAAAAAGTACTCCAATGAAATTTCCTACGTTAGGAGTGTAACGCGCCACGATTCTGCCACTAATGCTCCAAAAGAGTTAGGCTTAGTGGATCATTCGGTAAATACGTGACACATTAAATACGCGGCCAGATGGAGAATCAATCAATGTGATCCTCTCCGTCATTCTGAGCGGAGCCTGTCCTGAGCAGGCATTAAGCGGGGAGCTTAGAATCCAAAAAGCCCTTGAAAAGCCTGGATTCTAAGCTTTCGCGGGAATGACGACAGGGAGCCCTTGTACTTGTAGGGTTGATCCTCTGCAAGTAACCATTTAATTAGTGCATTATTTACTTCGCGAGAGGACCCTTTAGCGAGAGGACCACTTAGCGAAAGGACCATTTAGGAGGGAATATAGCTCATTTTTCCAAATCAGGGGGATGCTTATGCCTTATGGAGCGTACACTTTATTCATTTTTGCCCCTTAACCGCAAGGGGCACCAAATGATTTTGGTGCCCCTTGAGTGGTTTCATGCGATCTGTTCGACGGCCGTATCATCTCATTTGGCCGTATCATCTCATTCGAGCATTTTCCAGATTTCGCATCCGATCATTCGACCATCTTCCAGATTTCGCACCCAATATCTTTGCCGACGATGTCCAGCAGTTTATCTTCCGGCCCATACTTTGGTAATGGTGCGCTGATAGTGGTGGCTGTACCTGCGAACAGGGTATCGTTGAGAATGCCGAAGTTGCGGATGCCATAGTTTTTCGGCAACACGATATTTTCATAGACAACGAAGGATTCTTCTTTAAAGCCGTTGTGGACAAGGTTGTAAAAGGAGTATTGGTCCCCGGAATCGGTCCTCCATATCTGGGCTCCGGTTACACCGGGAGTTCCCACAACACCCACGTTCATAGTACCGATGTAAAGCTTGCCATGGAAAGGGATCATGCGCCAGATGTAATAGTTGCAGTTTTCTTCATAGTCATCGGGAAAATCAAGGATCTTTTCCCAGTCCGTACCATTGGCCGTCCTCCAGATCGTGGTTTTCCCGGTGGAATTCTGCGTTCCCAGGTACAACCGGTCATTGAATACAGTCGTTGAGGTGACAACGTCGTTCTCAAGGCCATACACCGGATCACGGAGGCAAAAGCCCATTCCGTTGCCATACTCGTCATCCAGGCCCACAACCTTCTCCCACTGCACCCCATCGCTGCTTCGAAAAATTTCAAAGGCGCCGGGAGGTTCAGGAAATACCACCGGTTGGTCAAACCCGGCTTCCATCTGTCCAATCATCACGTCAGGCGTATAGTCTTTGACCCAGGTGAAGACGTAGAGCTGATCATGAAAGACCGCCAGTTCTCCGATCAGGACATTATTGGTAATCAGGGTATTTGTGTTAGGGTCAAGGACCTTGGTGGATTCAAAGCTCGGATTAGTTCTGACCGGTCTCCAAAAGAAGCCGGTTTTGCTTCGGCACAGGCTGGCACTCTTGGGGCCTGCTCCTGCGTATAGGTAGTCTTTGAAGCGGACCATGCAGCGGATGCTGTAGTTTCTCCATTCTCCGGTTCCCGCTCTGGCAACGGGTATCCATGTCCTGCCATTAGTTGTTCTCAGAATCTGTGCACCGCGCAGGTTCGATGCGCAGGCGTACAGGGCATCGTCTCCGTCAGCATAAAGACAGCGTATCCCGCCATTGCCGAAGACGCCAGAGGGAGAATTATAAACCCTCTGCCAGGTGCCTTTCTCTCCACTGCCGCTCCTCCAGATTTCCGCGCCTTTCAGCGTGTTGAGCGTCCCCACATACAGCATCCCCCGAAAGGTGGCCATGCCCCAGGCATAATCGTTGCTTGGCTCACCAAATCCTTTGTCGACGACTTTCACCCAGGATTCCGCTCTGGCCGCAGAGCCCCGCCAGGATATGGGGCCCAGGGACAGGGAAAGGGCCAAAAGTGTTGTTATAACCAGCACATTACCAGCTTTTCTCATAGCAGTCATCCTCCCTCATTCTAAGGTGTCACATGAGTAAAAGACCAGCGATCGGCAATCATCTTTTATTGAGATATCCTTGACTGCCGAATCAGCCTCCAAAATGTCCTTGACTACTGGATCAGCCTCCAGATTTCACATCCGATGTTTCTTCCAGCAATGAGTGCCTGGCGGGGGTTGAAGCCGGAAGATCTGGGAACCAGGACGCTGGGAATGACGGCAGTGCCTGCATAGAGAGTATTATGCAGAACACCGAATGTGCGGACTCCGGTGTTTTTTGGTATCTCCCTGCCTGAGCCGTCTTTCCATGTTTCTCCATCAAAGCCGTTGTGGACAAGATTATAAAAAGTGCCCTGATTACCCGAATCCGATGCCCAGACCTGGGCTCCGGTCACTCCGGGCTCAGACATGGGGCCCACATTCATGACGCCGATATATAGCCTGTCCTGGAAGGAAATCATGCGCCAGATGTAATAATTAAAGCTTTCACCCAGATCGTGGAAATCGAGGACCTTTGTCCATTGCGTTCCATCGGATGTCCTCCAGATAGAGCAGTCTCCATCGGAATTCTGGGTTCCAAGGTATAATTTCCCCTCGAAAACAACGGTTGAAGTGACTTCGTCATTGGACAGTCCTTCAGGATCTTTCAGGCAAAAGCCCATCCCGTTGCCGTAGGAATCATCTTTTCCCACCACCTTTTCCCAATTTACTCCATCACTGCTGCGCCATACTTCAAAAGCACCGGGAGAATTGGAATTCAAGGTGGGTCTGTCTACACTGTAGTCAAACACGTGCGTTGCCAGATCACGGTATCTGGCCTCTTTGGTCCAGGTGAAGGCATAGAGTTGATCCTTAAAAACCATCAGTTCCCCAATCATGGTATTATTGGAAGTCATGATTTTCGCTTGCGGATCATAGATTCTGGTCGATTGAAAACTCGGATTGGTCTTGACCAATTCCCAATTCAATCCATTCTTGCTTCTATACAATTGGGCCTTGTACCCTCCAGCACCTACGTAAAGATAATCATTAAAACGGGTCATACAGCGAAACGTAGTATTCCATCGCCTTCCGATTCCCTTTTTTACGACGGACCACCTTTCCCCGTCAGTCGTTCTCAGGATTTCGGCCCCAAGTGAGTTTAAGGTGCAGGCATACATGGCCTGACCATCGTCATCATATAAGCAGCGCACTCCGGCATTTCCGAAGACAGAGGTGGGCGAGCTGTAGACTTTCTGCCAACTGTCCGGATTTCCGCTGTTGCTTCTCCAGATCTCTCCTCCTTTCAGAGTATTGAGCGTTCCGACATATAAACTGTCTTGAAATGTCTCCATGCACCAGGCATAATCGTTGGATGAATCACCAAATCCATTTTCAGCGACTCTCTCCCAGTATTCTGCGCCAGCGCCCCGGCCGAGAGAGAGAACCAGAAGAATAACCATAACAAACGACTGAATAGCTTTTTTCATGCAATTCTCCTTAGTTAGTGGTTACTTTTATTATGGGTTACTTAGAAAGTTTTACATCTCCTCCCTTACCGTGATACAAGACTGAAATCCTTGGGAAATTATAGCCGTTACCTGAGGCAAATAAATTATGTTAAAATAGCTCCGAACCCTCTGTACTTCTCTGGCCAGAATCTGAAGAATCGGCTGCGGAAATCAGTTTCCATACTTCACACCCGACATCCTTGCCGGCAATCGTTATTGCCCACGGTCTGGCCGGTTGTGGAGCTGGAAAACTGAGTATGGTCGCAGTGCCTGCGAACAGGGTATCATTAAGGATACCAAAGACTCGTATGCCATAATTTTTGGGCATATGTATATCCCCAAAAGGCACTGTTTTTCCATCAAATCCATTGTGGACGAGGTTGTAGAATGTATCAGCGTCACCGGAGCGGGAAACCCAGATCTGACCACCGGTTACTCCAGGGTCTTCGGTGTTGCCCATATTCATGGTACCCACAAACAGTCTGTCCTTGAACGACATCATGCGCCAGACATAAAAATTGGAACTTTCTTTCAACGTATGGAAATCGAGAACCTTTTCCCATTGCGTGCCGTCAGCGGTTCTCCAGACTGCAGTCTTGCCTGTGGTGTTTTCCGTCCCCAGGTATAATTTCCCCTGGTAAACAGCGCCTGACATGGCTACATTGTTCTTCATCGCATCAGGATCAGGGTCTTTCAGGTTAAATCCCATGCCGTTTCCATAAGAATCATCCAGTCCCACCACTTTTTCCCACTTGACCCCGTCCCTGCTTCGCCATACCTCGAAGGCACCGGGAGGGTCAGGAAAAGGCGCTCCATTCATCTGTGGAATCATCGATTCGGATATATTCAATAAACCGGCTTCCGTCTGGACCGTTACATCCTGTGTCCAGGTAAAGGCATAGAGCATACCGTTAAAAACCTCCAATTCTCCGATGGAAATATTGTTGGTAACCCATGCACTTTTCTGCGGATCAAAAACCCTGGTGGACCTGAAATCCGGCTCTGTCTCGACCAGTTCCCAGACAAAGCCGTTCCGACTTCGATAGATTTGTGCTCCATATGGCTTCTGGGGGAGGACTGTGGACTGACCGCTCTGAGCCCCGCTGCTCCCCGTTCCTGCATACAAATACTCTCCGAACCGAACGATACAGCGGATACTGGTATTTCTTGCATCTTCCAATCCCGACCTGCCGACACAAACCCATGTCTTTCCGTTCGCGGTTCTGAGGATCTGACCTCCGAGGCTGTTGAAGGTGCCGGCGTATAAGGCTCGATCACCATCACGGTAAAGGCAGCGTATCCCCGAATTGGAAACGGTCGAAGCATGATATACCCGCTCCCACCCGCGAGAACCTCCTGTGCCGCTGCGCCAGATCTGCGCGCCTTTCATGGAGTTGAGCGTTCCGACATATAACTTTCCCCGAAACGTTTCCATACTCCAGGCGTAGTCGTTGCCTGGATCGCCGAATCCTTTGTCAGCAACTTTCTCCCAGTTTTCCGCATGAGAACGATGATAGAGGAAAAGAACGAGAAGCGCGGCCAGGATGAGCGGTTTAGAATTTTTCCTCATAGAATGTAATGTCCTTCCCCTCCAAGATTGATTTACCTTGCATGATTAGGGAGCGCTTTTCAACGATTGTAACTGCTGCCCGATCAAGCCCCGATTGATGGATAAGGTAATGATGGATATGGATAAAGTAATGACTGTCGTAACCTCTCCCCACGTCGTTCTAAGCGAAGCCTGTCCTGAAAAGGCTAAGCAGGGAGCTTAGAATCCGGTTACCCATCAGATTCGATTGACAGGACATTCCTTCAGCATCTCCATAATAAGAGCAGCTTTACATCTCTTTTCGTACATTAGTAAATTAAATCTTTAGTCATATTTATCATTTTTTTGGTTTTCAATGACTCTGCCCTGGCGTCGAAAACCATGAGGTATTGATAGGGTGAAGGGAGGGACTAGAAAAGAGAGAAAATTTCTAATCCCTCATTTGAGTCTTTGATGTCTTGAACAGAGTGAACCCATAAGTGGACACATCGAGCGTATCGGATTGAGCGTATCGAGCTGTTTCTTCCTCATTTTATGAGGAAGAACCGGACTTATTTTGCCTTACTGAACCAGTTTCCAGACTTCACATCCGATGTCTTTGCCTGCAATGCTTATTCTTCCCTCCGAGCCGTCCAGTTTCTCCTGGGGGATCAGGACGCTGAGTATGGTTGCCGTGCCGGCATATAGGGTGCCGTTGAAAATTCCGAACGAGCGAACTCCGCCATTTTTTGGTATCTCAATACCTGCACCATCAGACCATGTTTCGCCGTCAAAGCCGTTGTGTACGAGGTTGTAAAAGGTGCCGGGATCGCCGGAATCCGAAGCCCAGATCTGGGCTCCGGTTATGGCCGGGTCCGCTGACGGCCCCATGTTCATAACGCCTGCAAAGAGCCTGTCCTGAAACTCGATCATACGCCAAACATAGTAATCGGCCTTCTCTCCCAGGTCAAAAAAATTCACTACCTTTGTCCATCGGGTCCCATCGGACGTCCTCCAGATGCTGCAGTGAGTATGATCATTGGCGGTCCCTACATATAATTGTCCCTTGTAAGTGAGAACTGAGGTGACTCCTACATTGGCCAGACCTTCGGGATCACGAAGGCAAAAACCCATCCCATTGCCATAAGGATCATCCTTGCCCACCACCTTTTCCCATTCCAGGCCGTTACTGCTTCGCCACACCTCAAAGGCACCGGGTGAGGCGGAAGCCTGACTGCGGCTGCGGCTGGGCATGTCTATCTTCTCATACCCGAAGGCCCTCTCAATTATGACCCGGTAGTCGACTCCCCCGGTCCAGGTGAAGGCATAGAGTTGATCGCGAAAAACTGCCAGTTCTCCAATCATGATATTATTGGTGATCATTTCACCGGTATTCGGATCGAGAACCTTGGTCGATTCAAAGTTAGACCTGGTGTCGACTCGATCCCAATTCAATCCATTGTTGCTTCGGTAAAGCTGGGCCTTGATCTCTCCTCCGCCTGCATAGAGGTATTCACCAAACCGTGTTATACCACGGAAAGCGATATTGTCCCGGTTTTCACCTCCTCGTTTAACCGTGCTCCACCTCCGGCCATCGGTGGTCCTGAGAATCTCCGCTCCGGTAGTATCCGCGGTGCAGGCATAGAGAGCCTTGTCATTATCGTTGTACAGATTACGTATCCCAGCCATAGTTCGCGAGCGCGCACTGTAAACCCTTTGCCAATCCCCTGCTTCCCCGGTTGGACTGCACCAGATTTCCCCTCCTTTCAGCCAATTGATTGTCCCGATATACAGTTTCCCCTTGAATGGCTTCATACTCCAGGCATAATCATTGGCCGGATCACCAAAACCGTTGCTGACGACTTTTTCCCAGTGCTCGGCAGCCGAGTATTGGCTCAGGAAAAGAACCAGCAGGATAATGAGAATGCATAATTGAACAGGCTTTTTCATGACGCTTTCCTCCATCCCTTTCCGGTATCGTATCCAGCCCAGCGATACCATTTATGGTTTCATCCTCCAGATTTCACATCCGATATCGTTACCTGCAATGATCCTTCGATCATCCGAACCGTCTTCCTTCGGTATCACGGCGCTGATTATGGTTGCAGTACCTGCATACAGGGCGTTATTGAAGACGCCGAAGGTGCGGATGCCGATATTTTTCGGTATCTCTATAGTTGTACCATTGGTCCAGGTTTCACCATCAAAACCGTTGTGGACAAGGTTATAAAACGTGCCGGGATCTCCGGCCTCAGATGCCCAGATCTGGCCACCGGTTACACCAGGATCCGCTGCCGGTCCGACATTCATGGTGCCGATAAACAGCTTGTCCTGAAACTCGACCATGCGCCATACGTAGTAATTGCCCGTCTCTCCCAGATCGAAAAAGTCTAAAACCTTGGTCCAGTGTGTCCCATCAGATGTCTTCCAGATGGCGCTATGTGCATTATCGTTCATTGTTCCCAGGTACAATTGCCCTTTGAAAACCAGGCTCGAAGTGACAACATCATTGGTCAGTCCGAACGGATCTTTATTACAAAAGCCCATCCCATTGCCGTAAGGATCGTCCAGACCTACCACCTTCTCCCAGTTTAAACCATTCGAGCTTCGCCATACCTCAAAGGCCCCGGGGGAGGAAGAAGATAAGGGACGCTCCCTGACCCGGTCCATCTCACAGCCGAGCATGCGTTCAACCACGTCCTGATACTGGAACACCCGGCTCCAGGTAAATGCATAGAGCTGATTACGAAAAACCGACAGTTCTCCAATCATGGTGTTGTTTCTTACCTTAATACCAATATTGGGATCGTATACCATGGTCGATGTAAAGGCCGGTTTTGTCTCTACCAGGCTCCAATTCAATCCGTCCTTGCTCCGGTACAACTGGGCCCCTATACCGCTTCCCGCTCCTGCATAGAGATATTCTCCAAAGCGGGTGATGCATCGTAAGGCAGGGGCATCCCGGCTCTCAGATCCTTTTACAACCGCAGTCCACTTCTGACCATTGGTTGTCCGTAAAATATCAGCCCCTTTGGAGCTTACCGTGCAGGCAAAAAGCGCCTTGTCATCCTCGCTGTACAGGTTGCGTATCCCGAGATTGCCATTATGTCGGCTATCGTAAACCTTCTTCCAGCTCCCTTCCACACCCGTAGCGCTGCACCAGATTTCACCTCCCCTCAGTGTATTCAGTGTCCCGACATACAGTTTCTTTTGGAACGTACACATGCTCCAGGCGTAATCGTTACTCGACTCGCCAAAACCGTTGCCGGCAACCTTTTCCCAATGTTCTGCACTGGAATAATGGCACAAAGAGAGAGCTAAAAGACCGCTTATGACAAGTGATCTAAAAACCTTTTTCATCTGACACCCCTTGCTTGAATATTAAATTAATTATGAAATAATGATACATAGATTTTTACCTCTTTTCGTACATTAATTGAATTTAGTTCGAGTGGTTTTTATGTAATTTATATAACTTATATAATTTAAGGAATTAAGGGTTTTTTAAATCCGTTGAGCCCGCCGGAATGATGAAAACACTACTCTCCACGGAGGATAAGAGCGGTATTCTATTGTATATGCTGCAGATGTGGAAAATCCACCCCCAAGCCCCCTTTTACAAAAGGGGGAGTGAGGTGTGTTCTTCTGTTACTCCCACAAGCCCCCTTTATGAAAGGAGGAGTGATAGGTGCCTTGGGAAAAAGGGATGGTGCCTCACAGCGGGTTGGCGGGGGCCTGTAGTTTTATCAAATGCAAATCACTACAAAGAGGACAAAGAAAAACGCAAGATATACCCTCTTTCCTCTATGTTATTGTTCTTTCTGTTCCCCCTGTGGGGGATTCGTTCTTAATATATAAACATGGACCGATTCCCTCTCCAATCCTCCTGCCTCTAAGGCCGAATCAATTTCCAGATTTCACATCCGACATCCTTGCCAGCAATGGTTCTATGCTCCGGGTCGTCCTCTTTTGGCACGGGAAAACTGGCTACGGTTGCTGTACCTGCAAACAGGGTATCGTTCAGGACGGCAAAGGAGCGGACGCCATAGTTCTTAGGAATTTCTTTGCCTTTGAAAATCAAGGTTTCGCCATCAAAGCCATTATGGACGAGGTTATAAAAGGTACCGGCATCGCCTGAAGAAGAAATCCAGATCTGAGCGCCGGTCGCTTTATCAACCATAAACGGATTGTTTCCCAGAGACAGGTTCATGGTACTGATATACAGTTTGTCATCAAAGGGGATCATGCGCCATACATAGTAGTTGTATCTCTCCCCCAGACTGAAAAAATTCAACACCTCTTCCCATTGTGTCCCTTCCTTGCTCCTCCAGATACTGCTGTTTCCAGCATTATTCTGGGTCCCCAGGTATAATTGCCCATCGAAAATAGTCACTGAAGTGACTGCATCATTGACCAAGCTTCCCGAATTGTGGAGACTAAAGCCCATCCCATTGCCATAAGGGTCATCCAGACCCACCACCTTTTCCCAGTTTGTTCCATCCTCGCTCCGCCATACTTCAAAGGCTCCCGGAGAATCGGGAATGAGCGTGGAGATGTCCCGGTTATCCTGCCCGGCCAGGTTTCGGATGTCGAGGTCTCTGGTCCAGGTGAAAGCGTAAAGTTTGCCTTTAAAAACGGCCACTTCTCCTATCAGAATATTATTGGTAATCAGTTCACCGGTATTCGGATCAGGAATCTTGGTAGAATCGAAGCCCGGATTGGTTTTGACCAGTTGCCAGATTATTCCGTTTTTACTTCTATACAGTTGGGCCCCTTTACTCCCCGCTCCGCCGTACAGATATTCTCCAAACCGGACCATACATCGGACGGTATCGTCCTTCTGGCCGCTGGCTCTCCGGTTTTTCTTTACTTGAGTCCATAAGCGGCCATTCACTGACCTCAAAATTTCAGCCCCGCTGGTATTGAAAGTACAGGCATAGATGGCCTGATTGCCATCAGCATATAGGCTCCGCACACCGGCATTGGATAGAGGGGAGAGTGCATTGTAGACCCTGTCCCAGCTATCCTGGTTCCCGCTGCTGCTGCTCCATATTTCAGCCCCTCGTAAAAAGTTCAATGTTCCGACATAGAGTTTTCCTTTAAAAGTCGTCATACTCCAGGCATAATCATTCGTTGGGTCATCGAATCCTTTATCAGCTACCTTTTCCCACTGCTCTGCAATGGTATAATGATTCATCGAAAGAACCAGAAAGCTGATCATGATGAGTAGATTGATAACTTTTTTCATGTAACTTCTCCTTATTGTTTTACCGATTTTGTGCCTGACACCCTCCACCAGAAAGAGTGATCCCCAGTGCCACGTCTGCCGGCAGGGGACTGGTTACCTTCCACTGGAAGCTGACTATCTCCAGTCGGGACTGGAAGCGAACTGGGGACGCTCGAATACTGGTCATTTTCCGATAATTTCCAAATTTCACACCCAGTTTTTCTGCCTGCAATAGATACCCCAAACGGCGGTCCCGGCATGGCTATGCTGAGCATGGTTGCCGTACCTACAAAAAGGGTGTTGTTGAGAATACCGAAGGAACGAATGCCATAATTTTTCGGCATGCTTATGCCGGCAACTCTTATGCTTCCGCTGCCAAATCCGTTATGAACAAGACAGTAAAACGAATCTGCATCACCAGAATCCGATGCCCATATTTGTGCGCCGGTTACGCCGGGATCATGTTCAGAACCCATATTCATGGTGCCGATAAAGAGTCTGCCGTTAAAAGGAATCATGCGCCAGATATAAAAATTGTACTCTTCTCCCATCTTGAAAAAATCAAGGACCTTTTCCCAACTGGTCCCATTGGATGTTCTCCAGACGCTTGTCTTCCCATCACCATTCATGGTTCCCAGGTATAATTTTTCGTTAAAAACAGCCACCGAGGTAACAAGATCATTCGCCAGATTTTCGGGATCATGACCGCTGAAGCCCATTCCATTACCATAAGCGTCATCCTGGCCTACTACCTTTTCCCAGTTTAGGCCATCAGAGCTTCGCCATACCTCAAAGGCGCCAGGAGCGCGGGAAAACTCAGGCTTGGTTGACCTTCGGGTCCAGATCCCGTATATGCTTTCAACCAGATTACCATCATCAGAATTCTGAACCACCGAGGTTTTGTTCGGAGCTCTCAGAAACGGGTCCTTGGGCATGCTCCGTGAAAAAGGGCCTCTGATCGCGGTAAAATCGTCAGTCCATGTGAAAGCGTAGAGTTGATTCTTGAAAACCGCCAATTCTCCGATCAGGATATTGTTGGTGACCCCAATGCGTGTTCTGGGATAATTGACAATGGTGGTTTCAAATCCCGGCTGGGCATCGATCAGTTCCCATGCTGATCCATCCTTGCTGCGGTAAAGTTTGGCCATCTTGCTCCCTGTTCCCGCATACAAGTACTCGCCGAATCTGAGTATACACCGGATGCTGCTGTTTCGCATATCACCCAACCCTTTTCTCCCCACCGTGGTCCACCTGTATCCATCTTCGGTCCTCATAACTTCTGTCCCCGCTACATTGGATGTACATGCGTAGAGAAACCGATCTTCATCTGCGTACATACAGCGTATTCCCAGATTTGATGTAGTCAATGTATTGTATACACGCTCCCAGGTGTCCACCTCTCCACTACTGCTGCTCCAGATTTCTGCACCTCTGTTGGAATTGAGTGTCCCTACGTATAATTTCCCTCGGAAAGTCGCCATACTCCAGGCATAGTCATTACTCGGTTCGCCGAATCCATTAGGCACTACCTCTTCCCATTCTTCCGCACCGACATAATGGCAGAGAGAAAAAATCAATAGACCGGCTGCTATGCCGCCTGCTATGAGTGTCCTTATGGCAAGTGTCTTTATGACTTTTTTCATATTGTTCCCCTTATCCTCCTGTTCTTCTTATGGTGCATACCGAGTTGCTCATGAAAAGCCTGAAGTAATTTTTAATCTCTTTTCGTACATTAATAAAATAAATCTTTAGTGTTTTTAATCTACTTTATAGATT
>JBFMGO010000078.1:0-30578 GCA_040752695.1 bacterium | reverse complement strand
TGCACCGCTCTCGCAGGTGATCTTAACCGTTGTGGAACCAGCAAAGCTGGCTGGTGGAGCAGGATCAAGCACAGGCTTAGATACTTTGCATGCGGTATAGGTTCCGGGCACGGTATCGCTCGGGGAGCAATTAGCTTTAAACGCTTTGGCCTTGAGGGTAGTGGTTTTGGTAAGGGTAAGAGGGCCTGTATAGATCTGTGACCTTTCGGTTGGCTCACTGTTATCGGTGGTATAGCGGATCGTTGCACCGCTCTCGCAGGTGATCTTAACCGTTGTGGAACCAGCAAAGCTGGCTGGTGGAGCAGGATCAAGCACAGGCTTAGATACTTTGCAGCATGTATACGATCCCTTGTTTATAATAAAGTTATCAAAAGCTACCTTAACCTCTCGATCCGCGAAAACGTAATTATGGCTCCAGGCACTATAACAAAAACCAACGTCTTCAGTAGTTACTGTTGTTGAATATATAGGAACCCAACTATTATTATAGTAGTAACCTGTTAAGGTAGCCCCCGACCTTACCAGCCTTAACTTACCTGAAAGATTGTCGGGAGGAGCGGCCATAAATTGAATGCCATTTGTAAAATCAACCACATATTCTTCACTCGGATAGCCGGAGAAATCTGAATTGCCCAGACTGACACGCTCTACAGCCTCGTTTCTCCTTGGTCCGATGACCGTTAAACCTACCCTTACCCCATTCTTGGCTGGCCAATTAAGAAGCTCATAATCAATTTGTATATCAAAATCACCCTTCAACTTACAAATACTTGAATAATTGGCAGAAAATGCTCCTTTAGCCGGATCATCTGCTGAGTTGGTAGGAAAACTGATTTCCAGCCTGCCGTTGGTTTCAGCAATTATCGGACCGGAGCCATCTGTTTTAATCTCCCACAGAGAAGTGTTGGTGATATTATCGTTAAAATCTTCATAGAGTATTGGTTTGTCTTCGGGTGCTGCAAAAGTTTCGATATCCACGATAAAAGAGCCATCGTTATCTTCGTAATATCCAGGTGAACCACAGAAATTCCAGCCATCCGGAATTCCAATAAATAATCTGGTTGCTCCTGCCGGGGTGAAGAAGCGTTGAGCCTTGCCATTCGATGTCCTTCCGTCACCAATGAAGAAAACTTGTCCTAGTGCAGGGGTTAGGCTTTCAAATGAAGTGCCGATACCTCCCTCCCAGAAATTCAATGTACTAGGTGGTTTTTTACCAAACGGATTAGAATCATCCAAGAAAACACCCACTAAAGCGCCTTGGGGACCTTTGTAACCACTTATACCATCCAGATTCGAGAGATCGCTCCCGTTGGGTTCACCGCCATCAGGCCCAAAACCGATTCCGGATTGTGCACCAAGGCCATTATAATAGTCTATAAGTCCACTTGCTTGAAAGGTAAAAACCATGTCAGCATGCGCAGGAAGAGAAATTGGGAAGTTTTCCCGGAGAAAATCCGAGGAGACAACACTATGCCGGAGAATCGGAAAATCAGGATCATAGGCACCCAGTAGCGGGATAGTCACATCTGTACGGCCAGCAAGAAAAATGACGTTTGTACCCGATAGCTCAACTCTCAAACCCGTAGAATAGGTTCCCTGTGTGGTATCACTTGGTGAGCAATTGGCTTTAAATCCTTTGGCCTTGAGAATAGTGGTTTTGGTAATAGTGACAGGCCCTGTATAGACCGCCGATCCATCAGTTGGCTCACTACCATCGGTGGTGTAGCGAATCGTAGCCCCTGTAGTCGTACAGGTGATGGTAACAGCAACAGAATCGGTAAAAGTGCCCGGAGAGGGAGAAAATGTGGGTTTGGCTACTTGCTTCTCCTTGTCACCAAATGCGTAGAGATAGCCATCATGACTTCCGACATAGACCGTGCCATCTGCACCTATGGCCGGTGAAGATAATACCCACCCCCCCGTCTGATAGCTCCATTTCAGGCTGCCATCGGGATTGAGGGCATAGAGCTTTTTATCATAGCTTCCGACATAGACCGTGCCATCTGCACCTATAGCCGGTGAGGATGATACCCAATTTCCCGTGGGATAGCTCCACTTCAAGCTTCCATCAGGATTGAGGGCATAGAGCTTTTTATCTCCACTTCCGACATAGACCGTGCCGTTTGTCCCTATGGCCGGTGAGGAATAGATTCCGTTCTCCGTCTGATAACTCCATTTGAGGCTGCCATCGGGATTGAGGGCATAGAGCTTTTTATCATAGCTTCCGACATAGACCGTGCCATCTGCACCTATGGCCGGTGAGGACAAGATGCCTCCCCCCGTCTGATAGGCCCATTTGAGGCTGCCATCGGGATTGAGGGCATAGAGCTTGCAGTTGGGAATCCACTCGTCTTCAATATATAGAGATATATAACTTCCGACATAGACCGTACCATCTGTCCCTATGGCCGGTGAGGATTCGACATCTCCCTCTGTCTGATAGCTCCACTTCAGGCTGCCCGTTGGATTGAGGGCATAGAGTTTATTATCATGACTCCCCACATAGACCGTGCCATCTGAACCTATGGCTGGTGAGGATCTGATCAAGTCCCCTGTCTTATAACTCCATTTCAGACTGCCATCAGGATTGAGGGCATAGAGCTTGTTGTCCAAACTTCCGATATAGACCGTGCCATCTGCACCTATGGCCGGTGTGGAATAGATACCGTTCTCCGTCTGATAACTCCACTTCAAGCTGCCATCAGGATTGAGAGCGTAGAGCTTGTTGTCCCAACTTCCGACATAGACCGTGCCATCTGCACCTATGATTGGTGAGGAAGGGATACTATCCCCGGTTTTATAATTCCATTTCAGGTTATTAGTCAGTGCCCCGATAGAGGGACTCCGTCCGGTGCGCATTGGATCATGTCCCATACACGGCCAGATACCTGATTGTGTCATAGTTATTGGATTTACTGGCCCAGTCACGCTGTTTGAAAAAAAAGAATAATAGGCGATTCCAGGGGATTCAAAATAAGGTGATAGAGGTGTATTCCAGGCCCAGTAACTAGCTGAAACGCTGGAAGTTAAGCCTACATTTACTCCATCTGCCTGAAAACTGAATCTAACCGTAGAGCCAATTGGATAAACTGATTCTGGATTATTCCCCCACCAAAATAACCATACATTACCAGGCAATAAATTTACCTCTGGTGCATTGCTTGAAATAACATCTTCAGAGGATTTACATGCTGAATCAGAGGTGATACAGCTTGTCCAATAACCTCCCGGTTTGTAAGAGGGAGGAAGGGTTATGTTTGTAATAACAGCTGAAGCTGGCACTTGAACAAAAAAACCATCAAGTCCAGTCATTGATTTCCCTATTTGCTGGTTATTGTTGGTAATGTCGTAAGTAAAAATGAATGAATCATCATCGAGCTTGGTAACAGTATTATTAACGGTATATTCTCCGGCTAAGGGAATAGCTGCCGCAGACCCAAAAACAGTGAAAACACCGATAAAAATACTTACAAAAACAATCAGTTTCTTCATTGCCTTCCTTCTCCTCTATTAAGGAAACAATTCGTTGCCTCTCTCCCATATGGAAGAATCCCTGTGCTGTTTATTACATATAAGCGAATTTGTTTATCAATTTCATCTTTGAGACTGGTGGTAAAATTTCTAAATTTAAAGTAATATATTATAATATAATGATTATAAGTATATTATGTCAAGAAAAAAATACGAATTCAAGATTCCTCATATAAACAACGAGAAGACAAATGCCGAACTATACTTTTCGTCATTTATCATTCCCTTGCTAGTGATGGATGGCAGAGAAGCAGGCAGAGGGGGTGTCACACTGATGGCCAGCGTGGTATATAAATAATCCAAAAGTACGAGAGCTTCGGATTATTCAATAAAGTCACGAAATGTTAATGCACGGAGCAGGAAAAGCACGGATCATAGGCCCGGATGAGCTGTTCGCATTTCATGCGCAGGGCGTCGTGTTCGTCGCTTTGGGCATAGGCTAAAGCCAGCGCACGAAGATCCTTTTCGATATTGGCAAAGTTATGGGAGGTGGGGGTAACCAGGTTTGCCTTTTCGATCACGCCGTGGCGATTGATAGCATAGCTGTGCATGAGCAGTCCGCGGGGGGCTTCGGTAATAGCCATGCCCTCCCCTGCCCTGATTTCCACCTGGGGTTTTTCCTTTTCAGGAACGATTTCCGAAAGCAGGCGGATGCACTCGATCATTCCGTCGTAGATCTCCAGTGTCTGTGCCAGAATGTTATGGTAGGGGTTTTTATCCGGCACGCAAAAGCCCATTTCGCGGGCAAGTTTTTTGGTATCGCCATCAAGCTGGTCGAACTTGAGGTTCACTCTGGCCAGGGCACCGGTCATGATGGTGCCTCCGTCTTTCAGGAAAGATTTTTTGGTATGGGCATAATCCTGCTCTTCCTCATGAAGAGCGGAAGCGTACTGGTGAATTTCCAGATTCAAACCACGGGAGGAGATAAGCCGGCCCTCGTTGATGGCATACTCGACGCCCTCCCCTCCCTCTTTTCGAAGAGCAGCAAAATCGCCCTCGGTTTGAAGGTCAGGATAGGGCAACTCGCTCATCATGCGGGCGGCATCATAGGCCATAGGCAATACTGACTTGATCCCTTCGGCCAGAGAGGCCAGGGTTTCCCTGTCCGGCACCTTGGTGAAACCATTGACCACCATAGAGACAGGGTGAAGGGGACGTCCGCCGATCTGCTCTGCCACATTATTTATGGCATCTTTCATGGTGAGAAAGTAATTGGTTTCTTTTTCAAATTTAGGCATCATGTCTACAAATCCCGGATACCCGAAGTAATCGGGCAGGGCAAACATGTACAGATGAACAATATGACTGGCAACTATCTGGGATACGCACATGAGCCTGCGCAAAAGTTTGGTCTGCCGGCTGGGCACGATGCCCATGGCGTCTTCTACGGCCTGCAAAGAGGTAGTCATATGTGAGATGGGGCAGATGCCGCAAATACGCGAGACGATATCTCCTGCCTCACTGAATTTTCTCCCCACTAAAAATCCCTCGAAAAACCGGGGCGGCTCAAAGATTTTCAGTTTGATCTCCTGAACATCCCGGTCCCCCACCCTTACCAGCAGGTCACTTTCGCCTTCTGTCCGGGCCAGGTAATCGACAACTATGGTTCTGGTTTTCGGGAGTTCCTGTTGAGGTTTAGCGTGATGATGTTGTTGATCCATAGAGTTCTGCTCCCCTGCGAAATTCCGGTTTGGGTGATCCGTACTGGGTGAACCTGCGGAAAATATCGTCTGCGGTTAACCCCATCTTTTCAAATTGCCGGGCCAGGGCTGGTGCATTGGCGTCTTCCATTGGACCCCAGCAGGCATAACAGGCTCGGTTATACGAAGGGCATAAGGCGCCGCACCCCGCATTCGTGACCGGCCCCATGCAGGGCCAGCCATAGGATACCAGCACACAGGTGTTCCCCTTTTGTTTGCACTCCACGCAGACCGAATAGTTGAAAAAGTCGGGCTTTTTTTTGCCCAGCAAAAGGGAGGTAAAGGCCTCATCGAGATCCCTCCTGCCGATAGGACACCCTTTTATGTACCCGTCTACCCGGACATAATCATCAACCGCGTGGGTTTTCATGGAATGAATGGGAGAAATTTCCTGGTAAACCCTCTTTTCCATGTCCAGCTCCGAGGTATGGTTTTTGATGGCCGGGATGCCACCGTTGACTGCACAAGAACCTATGGGAAGCAGGTATCTGGTGGCCTCCCGGACCTTCTTCAACTGATCTGCCTGCCAGGCCTCGGTAATGGCACCATCGATCAGAACAAGGTCAAAAGGGCCTTCTTCCCTTCCTCCGCTCTGCCCCATTCTGAAGTAGACAACCTCGGCATTTTCGAACACTTCCCTGACATGCTTTTGAAAGAATATTAATTCAAATTCACACCCTGCACAGCAGCTATATTTAAAGATCCCCAGCCGGATCTTTTTCTTTTGTATTACCATGGGTTACTCCCTCTTTTCCTCTTTCCCCGGGTTACTCTCTCTTTCCCGATCCTGCTCCCCTGTCATGCTTTCCGTATCCACCCTTTTTCCCGCCTTTGATCCTTTTTGCCCTTGATCCTTCTTGCTATAAAGTCGTATCAGGAAACCGGCTGATGTCCGGATACGAGAAGATCGGCCCGTCCTGGCAGACAAATTTAGGACCGATCTGGCAGTGACCGCAGTGACCGGTTCCGCAGCGCATTCTCCTTTCCATGGAGACATAAATCCGGTCCTCCCTATAGCCCTGTAAAAGAAGGGTGCGGGCCACAAACCGCATCATGATCTCCGGGCCGCACACACAGGCGAGGGTAGTGCGAAGGTCAAGATCCAGCCCCTCCATGAACTGGGTCACGAGCCCTACCCGAAGATCCAGGGGAGATTTCCTGGTGAGTTGATCCACACAATAAATAGTGGTCAGCTTATCCTGATCTTGCCAGAGAGTCAGATTTTTTTGAAAAATCATGTCATCCGGGGTTCTTGCCCCGTGAATCAAAACCAGGTTCCTGATCTGGTTTCTTTTCTCCAGGCAGTGCAAAAGCAGTGGTCTTATGGGCGCCAGCCCAAGTCCGCCGGTTACCAGCAGGACGTCACACCCGACAGCCTTTTCAATGGGCCAGCCGTTCCCAAAGGGTCCGCGCATCATCAACCTCTGGCCAACGTTCAATTTCCCGATCAGATTGGTTACATTTCCCAGCCTGCGAATGGTATGAGTAAACCGGCTGCTGTCCGCCGTGGCCAGAGAACTGAAGGAAATGGCCGCCTCCTCCGTACCCGGCAGGCCAAGCATATTGAACTGGCCGGGAGAATACCGGAAACTCTGCCCATCCTCCAGGGCAAACACATAGGAGCTTGTATCTTCTGTCTCCGGTTGAATCTCAAGAAGACGGGCGGTTCGATAGTATGGATTATCCATAGCCTTATTACTCCATTACCTTAGTCAGTCAATTAACTTTATCATCCTGTCAGCCTTACTGCTCCCTTATGTACTAATTTCCCCCTTGTCACCCTGTTTTTGTTTGAGCCCTTCTGACTGCCTGGCGGCCTTCCGAAGCCATGATCTCCTTGGCCATATCTGTCAGGTCGATCTTGGTGGGGCACCAGGTCATGCAGCGGCCGCAGCCAATGCAGCCAAAGCAGCCGAATTGCTCCACCCAGGTAGCCAGCTTATGCGTGACAAACTGTCGCAAACGGGCTGTACGCGTGGAGCGGGCATTTAACTCGTGCATCTGGGCAAAATGCAGTTCCTGACAGGAGTCTTTATACCGGGTCCGTTCACACTGCGTTAAATCAAAGCTGATGAGGTCCTTCACATTGTAGCAAAAACAGGTCGGACAGACTGCCGTACAATTGGTGCAGCCCAGGCACCGGCGGTCCGCTGTCCGCGACCAGACCGGATGATCCTGGTTACGCGAAATGACCTCGACCAGATGGGTCGTATCAATCTCCTTTTGAAATTGACTCCTCAACTCCCGGTCAATCCGGCTTTTTTTATCAAAATGCTCCTGGGTAGCCAGACGCGGATTCAAAGAGGAAATAAGCCTTAGTGCACGGTCTCCCAGAGTTTCGGCCAGGTAGCTGTCTCCCAGGTCGGTCAAGAGGAAATCATACCCTTCCTTCGGCTCGAAAAAAGGGCCGGTGCCCATGGAGGCGCAAAAGCACTGCGGATAAACGCGAGGGCAATGAAGGCCAATCACCACCGTGTTTTCACGCCACAGACGGTAATTATGATCCTCCATTCCCGGTTTCAAAAATGCCTTGTCAAGTACCAAAATGGCATGGAGATCGCAGGAATGCACACCAAATAAGACCTGCCGGGGAGCCGTTTCCATGGTTTGCACTTCATACTTTCCATCCCTCTCCTGAATGGTACACATGCGCTCCTTGGGGGGAAAAAGATATGTTTGCGGCCCCATCATGGTGAGGCCATACTGTATATTCAGGTCTTTCACGGATTGGACCCTGACAAAGGCAGGTCCACCTTCCCCCTCTACCGGTCCGATCAGTTGAAATCCCTGTTGCAGCTCTTCCAGCCAGGAAAAAAGCTGGTCTTTTTCAATGATAAACGCTTGCCCCTGCATTCTTTTACACCCTTAATCCTTCATTCTTAAGCAATTAATCATCAAGATAAACAATATATCTTCAGCCCGGAGGTCATAAGTTCATATTTTATCATATGTTAGGTGCCCTCTTACCCCAATCATACCACTGCCAGACATCCTGTGTCAAATCTTCATAGTCTCTTTTTATGTGATTGTATAATCGTGCATTTTCAATAGCAATGCCGCCAAAATCCGAGAGAATCTGGAACAGTTGCAGGTCTTCCACTGAAAATTCCCTGGGATGTATCATATACACCCTCAAGGTGCCTATCGATCTTCCCCTGACCGTCAGGGGCGTACAAAGAATGGATCGGATTCCCTCCTCAGCCAGGCGCTCCGGATACTGCACATCCGGGCTCTTTGAAACATCAGGAATCACCATCTGGCGGTCCAGGCAATCCCTGAGGGATTTTTCGACGTGTACCGGCCCTTTTCTTAAAAACCGCTCACTCAGGCCATAGGTAGCACTTACTTCCATGGTCTCCTCCTGCCGGGCTATCAAGAGGATGGAAGCACCTTTCCCCCCCATGAGCTGAGTAGCCTTTTCCACAATCATCTGCAGGACCTCCTCCAGATTGAGACGCGAAGTAATGGCTTTGCCTACCTCGGACAGGGCGTGCAGGCTCTGATACAGCTTGGCGTTGTTCAGTACTACCCCCGCCTGCCCGGCCAGGGTAGTGACATAGCTGATCTCCCCCGGATCGAACTGACGCACTTCGCGTGTAAAAAGCCACAGGCTGCCGATGATACGCTCCTTGGATTTGAGAGGTGCACAGAGGATGGATCGCACTCCCTCGGATTCAGCAAGTTTCCGGTATGCTGGATTTTCTCTTGCATCAGCAATGGTAATAGTCTTTCCTTTTAATGCTTCCCGCTCCACCGGACTGTCTTCCAATCGGATAGGAGGCTGATAGGCATACTCCTTGGAGAGATTTCTGGCCGCGACAACAGATGCGGTTTGAGAGGCCGGATCAGCCAGATGGATGGAAGATGCCTGAATATCAAGACAGCGTTCCACATTGTCCAAAATGGTTTTTAAAGCTTCATCGAAGTTGAGGGTGCAGGAAATCTCCCCGCACCGCTGGCAAAAATCATCCCGGTATCTCGTTTCCATCTCTTGCATAAGCCTTCCTTTCTAAACCTTCCTTTCTTCTGATTATCATGCGTTAATCCATTTTCGGGTGATCAAAAGAATTATCACGACAGGAAATCAGGTAAATCAGAGCGCTGAGGCAGGAATAATAGAGAGCCCTGAGGAAGAATAATGGAGGATTTCAGACCTGCGCCGGTTACGGCCGATACGTGCCTGACCACAGGCCCTTTAAAAAATGGCGGGCATTGATGCCAAGAACTCTCGTATTATACCCTCCCTCTTGAACAACGATTGTCGGCAGGTGAAAGGCACCAATCAATTTTCCATTATTTTCAAAGTCTTTGGCGCGCAAGCTCCAGGTGCCGGTCGGATCTCCCTTGGCTGTGTCAAGACCGAGGGCAACGACGAGAAACTGAGGCTTATACTCGACGAGATGCCTGAGCGCCTTGGCCAGAGTTTCCCGGTACTTGAGCCCATCGACGTGCTCAGGCAGAGGGAAATTGACGTTATACCCCTCACCCTCCCCTATCCCTGTTTCCTCCTCGAAGCCGCTGAAATAGGGATAGGCAAAACGCGGATGTCCATGAATGGAAACGGTCATGACATCGGAGCGATGATAGAATACATCCTGCTGCCCGTTTCCATGGTGATAGTCGATATCGAGGATGCCTACCTTTCCATATCGACTCAGGTAATGGCTGGCAATGGCCGCAGAATTGAAATAGCAGAACCCGCCGAATGAGCGCCGCTCGGCGTGGTGGCCGGGAGGCCGCACCAGGGCATAGACCAGGCGATACCCTTCGAGGACTTTTTGGGCCGCTGTCAAGGTGCAGTCTACCGCTCTTTTGGCTGCCAGGAAGGCGCTGCGGTTTAAGGGCGTGAAGGTATCGATGCAGTAGTACCCTGCCCGGACTTCAAGCTCCTTCGGGGGCCGGGCAGCATTTCGAATCGGGAAAACATAGGGATAGATAGACTTATCCGGTTCCAGTTTAGCACATATTCTCTTAAAGTATTCGATATATTGGTGGTCGTGAATGGCTCTGATGTGCTCCTCGGAAAAATGCCTGGGGGGAATATCCTGGAAAAGGCCGGTCTTGTTCAGTTCCTCCAAAATCGATGTTATTCTTACCGGAGATTCTATATACCCGCGCTCTCGTATGTGGTGAATAGCCTGCTGATCATTGACCACCAGGAGGATCTTCTGGTCATCGGGAATAGGGAGCTGTTGAGGGAGGAGGATTTCCCCGGATGCATACCGTGGCTCCCGCAATTGGATCGGATTATCCCGGAACGATTCAACGACCATTTCGGTATACTCAGGAGTGCATAAATCAGCGTACTTACCCTCCAGTATGGCCCGGACAATCAAACGGGCCTGATTTCGGTGTAATTTGGCATTCTGTCCAAGATTGTCGAAAACCAGATAGGGAGGATTATCGCACTCAGGAGTCAAAGGAGTCTCATAGGCCGTATGAGCGATAGGCCGGGCTCCGTAGTTTTCGTAAAAGCGCAGCCTGTCGGCATTTTTTTTCAATACCTCAGGGTCACGGCATAATCGCGGATCATCGGGAAGGCATTCAAAAAAAATGCCCACGGCTTTAAGAGACAGGGCTTCCTGGCGGACTCTCTCATAAAGGGCGCTTCCTATGCCACCACCCATTTTCTGCTTCTTGACCGAGATATAGTCCAGATAACAGAAATTCAGGTTCGGAGCGTGACTTAAAAGGGCAAAGCCCTTAACGTATCCTTTTGAGCCTTCGGCTATAAAAAGGATGGAGCGAAAGCGATACTTCAGTGGATTATCCAATAAATCCGGTATCTTAGCTACTTTCGCCTCTGCCAGTTTGGGAAATTGACTCCGCAGAATGTCCTGGACCTGGGCGATGGCTGCTTTATTCGAAAGAAGCAGACTGTCATGAATACGACGGATTCGAAACATACTTTTGCCTTATGGTTGTATATGTGTGTGTGACGGGATGGAATCTTCACACAGGAAGGAGACATCCCCCCCTTTTCCCCTTGCGCTTTGGGTAATTTTCCGTGTAAGTTGCAGAAAGTACCTCTCTTTTCATATCGAGGATAGCGCATTTTAACCTTCATTGCAAGGGGGTAAAAAACAGTTGCACGTAATTGAAAACATGTGCTTTTTATTTCGTGAATTTCATCCTGACCAGCTCTATTATTTTGTTTTCCACTTTTACAAAGGCCACGGGCCGTGGAGAGGCATCCGGAAAGCTTTGGTAGACAACCTCTTTCTCTCTTTCATCAAGCTTCACGGACAGGGTATAAGGGTAATACCTCCCGCCCTGACCCGCTCCGCCGTATGTGCCTTCAAGATCCATGAAACCGGTCTGCCTTATCAGGCTGATCACTTCATTGATCTCATCGCTTGAAAGAGTTGTCCGGACGGTTTCGAGATCTTCTTGGGACCAGCAGGGGGACTGAGCGATCCAGTACCTGCATTTTTCAATCTCCCCAAAATAGGTATACATTAATTCTGATTGGCTGATTTTCACATCACAATAGGTTGCCTCAGCCGTATAATGATAGGTGAGAGAAAACTGATTTTCCAAACCTTCTTCCAGACAGGATGGCGGTAAATTTTCCAGACAGGATGGCTGCCCGAGAAATTTTCTAAACAGGCAAAGAGCATCTGCCGGCGTAAGTTCACCATCCTGGTTTACATCAACGTTTTCATCAACGAACTCGGAGCATGATCCGGGGAGGAGGTAACACCGAAAGGCAATAAGAGCATCGTTGGGAGTAATCTTTCCATCATGGTTAAGATCACCCCGACAAACGGTGCTTTCATCCTGAGAGCCTTGAGTTAATCGTATTCTTTCTCCTGATACGGCTATAAAGGTCACGAATCCCAAAACCAGAGAAAAAGTTCGCACGAATGTTTTTCGCTTTGATTCCCCCTGCCTCATGTTCAGTCCTCCTTGCAAGAGTTTTATTCCGATACAGTTAAAGAGATCTTTCTTATTCTTCATAAAAGGATACAAAATTTTTATGGATATTGTCAAATACCGATTTTCTCTTTGCTGATTCGCGCCTGACATGAGGTACGGACAGGGGTAGACATGCGGTATGGACAAAGGGTGATAGTACGTGTGCCTCTGATACCATCCTGAAGTATTGATTTTTTCCCCTTTACCTGATATTTTTATCCATTGGCAATTAACCATGAAAAATTATAGAAATTTCAGGCCATAGTCAACTACCGAAGCGCTCAAGGTGCAAAGGAGGTAAGAGGGTGATTGAGCTCAGAAATCTGGACAAAGTGCCACCTCATATCCAGTCAACGGTTACCTGGTATAGCCAGGACATGATCCAGATCCACCAGGGAAACCTGAAGTCAATTACGATTTATGGCAGTGCTGCCGGAGAGGACTATATCCCTGGGCGATCGAATATTAACCTCATCCTTGTCTTCGATCACATCCCTTTTTCCGTATTGAAGAGCAGCCTGAAACTGATCGCCTCAGGACGAAAGAAAAGAGTGCTGGCACCTCTGTTTCTCACCAAGGAGCATATCCTTTCCTCATGCGATACCTTCCCTATTGAATACCTCGATATCAAGGAAAAACACGTCACTCTCTATGGGGAGGATATTTTTCAAAAGCTCAGGATCGAAAAATCGAATCTTCGCCTTCAGTGCGAGCAGGAAATTAAAGGCAAACTGATCAGGCTTCGTCAGGCTTACCTCGAGATGGGGCTTAAGAAAAGTCAAATCGAATGCCTTTTATCCGATTCCCTGACCGCCCTGATCCCTGCCTTTCGCAGTATCATCCGCCTCAAAAATGGCCTTCCTCCGCAATCCAGGGACAAGGTCATTCAAGAGATCGTTGCGGATTTTCAGCTTCAGGCTGAGGTATTTATGAAGGTGCTGCATATTAAGGAAGGAAAACTCGGTCTCGATAAGCCCGACCTCGAAAAGGTCATGGATGACTATCTCCGGAACCTCGATGAACTGGCCCAAAAAGTCGATGCTCTGCCGGTGCTCTTATGATCTGCCTGCACAGGAAACACTGCTCAAGCGATACGAATAAGGTCCTTTTGCTGATCGTCTTTCTGCTGTGCCTGTCCTGTTGTCTTGTCGCAGGGGGAAGAACCCTCTGGGCTTTCTCACGAGCGCCGCACAGTGAGGTGCAGGAGATAAATCTTCCGGAGCCCACGGGGTATGTCAATGACTTTGCAGAGCTTCTATCCCCTCAGGAGGAGGAAACCCTCACCAGATATATCCGGGAACTTCAGGAGAAAACTACAGCCGAAGTTGCCGTGGTTACTCTGGATAGTGTGGCGCCGCACGATATTAACCTCTATGCAGTAAAACTATTCGAGAAATGGGGCATCGGAGTCAGAGGAAAAGATAATGGTGCACTGATCCTGCTGGCCCTGAAAGAGCACGAAGTCCGGATAGAGGTCGGCTATGGGCTCGAGGGGAGACTGCCGGACGGTCTTGCCGGCGAGATCATCCGAAGATATATGATCTCCGCTTTTAAAAAAGGGGACTACGGACGGGGAATTGTGGACGGGACCGTGGCAGTTGTTCGCCAGATTGCAAAAGAGTATCGTGTCAAAATTACCGGTTTGCCGAAAACGTCAAAGAAAGGCGAGCAGCAGGAACCCGACATGTTCTCTACGCTGGAATTTCTGTTTACCCTGTTTTTGCTGTTTCTCCTTTTGGGCTGGAGAACCGGCCTTTTGGGCTATTTGCTCTTTGGCCCCAGGGGCGGCGGCTATTGGGGCAGAAGAGGCGGCGGAGGCTTTGGGGGCAGCGGATTCGGCGGGGGAGGATACGGCGGATTTGGAGGCTTCGGTGGATTCGGTGGAGGATCAAGCGGTGGCGGCGGAGCTACCGGCAGATGGTAGAGGAAAAAGAGTATCCAATGTCAATTACCGGGAATCCAATGTCAGGGTATCACAACCAATAGCCAATATCCGGCAACAAACAGCCAATATCCGGCAACAAACAGCTAATATCCGGCAACAAACAGCCAGTATCAAGCAACAGGCAGCCAGTATGTGCAACAGACAGGCAGTATCGGTCAGTAAAGGGAGGAGTGAAACATGAAGAAAGGTCTGAGTATTTCCCTGGCAATTTTGGCAGTTTTGGCCATCTTTGCTATTTTCCTCATCAGTTGGGGAGTATCTCACTACAACAAACTGGTGACCATGAGGGAAAATATCGATGGAGCGTGGGCTCAGGTCGATAACCAACTCAAGAGAAGGAACGATCTCATACCGAACCTGGTGAACACGGTCAAGGGCTATGCCGCTCACGAGAAAGAAATATTTATCCAGATCGCGGAGGCACGGGCAAAACTGGCTGGCGCACAAACGATTCCGGAGAAAATTGAAGGCGCTCAAGCGGTTGGATCAGCTCTGGGCAGGTTACTGGTTATTCTGGAGAGGTATCCTGATCTGAAGGCTAACGAGAGTTTCAACCGGCTCATGGACGAATTGGCTGGTACGGAAAATCGTCTTGCCGTGGAAAGAATGCGTTATAATGATACGGTCAGGTCGTATAATACGGCAATCGCCAGATTTCCCGACCGGATTTTCGCAGGGTTCTTTGGCTTTGAAAAAGGAGCGTATTATCAAGTACCTGAAGAGGAAAAGCGGGTGCCACAGGTGGAGTTTTAGTGGTCTTTCAAGCCCTTTAATGTCTCGTTGTAATACTGCTTTCAAACCTGCTACCCAGACTGAAAGATAAAGTCTCGCTGGAGCATTAATCAGCGAGCGTTTTTTTGACAAAAGCAGACACATCGGCTGTCAGTTTTTCCAGTGATGGCAAATGCACATAGATCTGGTGGCCTACATCGTAGTAGGCGGCAGTAACATTAGCCTGCAAGACCGGATCGAGACCGAGATGATTCACGGTATAATCGGTAACGAAATAGGGCGTGGTCAAGTCGTAGTAGCCGCTGGCTATAAAAACCTTCAGGTATTTGTTCTTGCTGAGAGCTCTGCGCAAGGTTCCGGTCACATTGGCAAACCCTTGTCCTTCATGGAGGCCGGAGCCCCAATCCCACGAGCGGTTTACTTCCTCGTTGAGAACCTCATAGGGAAGGTCATTGATGTACTTAAGATCGTTGCGCACATAGTCATTCATGACTGCTCCAAAGGGACCGCTGACCAGAAAAAGCGAGGGGTCGTATTTACCGTACTCCCGGCCCGGATCAGGGTCAGTACCCTCGAATCTGCTATCCAAAAGGCCGATTATCCGATGTTCGCTGCGCAAAAGTTCCCTGATGAAATCCATCTGGTCGGGGCGCAGGTTATGGTTCCTGATATAGATTGGAGAAAGAGCTGTATAGAAGGCCAATTTTTTAATAACCTGCTCGCGATTGGCATCGGGAAGCGCTGCTCCCTTCATTAAGGCCAGCGTGTATTCGCTCATTGCCCACCCTTCCACTTCCTTCAAAACCGTTGACAAGTCACTCGATTGCAGAGCAGGGGGGAGTTTTTTATGATACCAGGCTGCCGCTGTATAGGAAGGCAAAAAGAGGGGATAAGGCAGATCATTGCCCGGCTCAAACATGATGGTCTGAAAGTCGAGGGCCGGGGAGATGAGCACAAGACCATTGAGATCTATGTTGAGATCATCTTGCAGGTATCCTGCCAGGCCTGCGGCCCTGGTCGTGCCATAGCTTTCTCCGGCAATAAATTTGGGTGAAGACCAGCGCTTGTACTGAGTAATATAAAGCCGGATAAATTCCCCGACCGACTGAACATCTTCTTTCAAGCCATAAAACTGCTTCGGGTCCACATCAGGGCCGGGGCGGCTGTATCCGGTGCCCATAGGGTCAATAAAAACAAGATCAGTGAAGGGCAGCCAGGTATATTCATTGTCCACGAGCCGGTAGGGTGGCGTGGCATTCCTGCCTTCTTCTCTCAGAAATATCCTCCTGGGGCCGAGTGCCCCAAGGTGCAAAAAGACTGACGATGCGCCAGGGCCGCCATTAAAGGCAAAGGTAACAGGCCGTGCAGCCCTGTCCTTCTGATTACGCATTTCATAGGCGACAAAGAAAAGATCCGCTTTGGGCTTGTCCGATTTTTCCTTTATTTGCAGATAGCCTGCCGTAGCAGTATATTCATGAGTCTGACCATTGATGGTGAGCGAATGATGAGTAACTGAAAGTTCCTCTTGGGCGCGTTCAGTCTTGAGGCTTTTTGCAGGTGGTTCCAGGGTCTTTTGCATACTTTTATCGGCTTCTGATAATGTATCTTTGACCGACTCCGAAATACCGGCCGGTTCCAGAGCCTTCACCGGCTCACCCGGGAAATTTACAAGCATTATGATACTCGCAATGAAGGAAGCAGCAAGGCATTTGTTTTTCATCTTTCTTCTCCCTCTGATAAAAGTTCATCACTCTATTCTTTATCAGTCTATTCTTTATCAGTCTATTTTATTATGAATATATTCTCTATTTATCATTATTCCAACTTCCGGCTACCGTCCTCTTACTCCTGTCTCCTGACCGTTTAACTTGTCGGTCATTCCTTCTGGAATACATCCATTTTTGGATCTTGTTCAGTCCGCCAAAATATACGCGATAATTATATCATGAATTACACTCCAATTCTCCGATTAATGGAACCGAAGAAGAATAAAAAAAGGTTACATAATACTCCATGAAACAATCAAGCCAAAAAGACCTATCCTTTACCGTCGTTGCCATTGGGTTAGCCACTTTCTTTGCGACCTTTTCGAGTGATATGATCTATCCTCTTCTTCCCCTCTTTTTATCCTCCATGCTCGGTGCAGGGGCTTTTGGTCTTGGTCTGGTTGAGGGAGTTGCAGAGGCAACCGCTTCAGTGCTCAAAATCGTATCGGGGTATCTCACTGACAGGGCAAAGAGGAGAAAGCCTTTTGTTATTGCCGGATATGGCCTTTCCTCGGTTGTGCGGCCCCTCATTGGTATGGCCGGAACCTGGCCCGTTGTTCTGTGGCTGCGATTCGCAGACAGGACAGGCAATGGAATCAGTTCATCCCCACGGGATGCATTGATTGCAGATGCCTCTGACCATGAGATGAGCGGGCGGGCATTCGGGTTTCAAAAAGCCATGGATTATGGGGGGTCAGTCATGGGGCCCTTGGCTGCGGTCTTTCTTCTCAAGGAATTTGGTCTTTCTCTGCGGAGTGTTTTTCTTTTCTCTATCTTTCCTGCGGCCATGGCTATGGCTGTTCTTATCTTGTTGGTGCAAGAAAGGAGAAAAAGCAATCCTGCTGCCAGCACCCCGTCAAGGATGGGAGTTGAGGAATCCTGTCAGGGGAAAGCTGATCAGGGGAAAGCACCTCATAAAGAAGCTTACCAGAAGGAACCTGATCATACCATAAGGGGTAGGAATTTTCTGCTGTTTCTTCTGGCCGGTATCATCTTTTCCTTCGGTCGCCCGACCGATACTTTTCTCTTGCTCAGACTGAATACGATAGGGGTAAAAGCAGCCAATTCGGCAGCCTTATGGGCACTGTTTAATCTCATTAAAATGATTTCAACCTATGTAGGAGGGCGCGTTTCTGACAGGGTTGGCCGAAAGCCCATGATTATGGCTGGATGGATATACTACGCCGTGACCTATCTGCTCTTTGCTCACCTTCAGGGCAAGGGGCCTCTCACCGGAGTCTTTTTGCTTCATGGTGTGTATTTTGGTTTTACTGAGCCTGCCGAGAGGGCCTGGATCGCCTCATTTGTTTCCAAAAATCTGAGAGGGAGGGCATTCGGTTACTACAGTGGAGCTACCGGTATCACTACCTTACCGTCCAGTCTCCTTTTTGGCCTGATCTGGCAAAAATGGGGCTATCAGTATGCCTTTATGATAGGCATGGCTTTTGCCCTCCTAGGATGTATCGTTATTTCAATGGTTAAAGTTGAAAATGAACCATGTGCCGGAAACAAATGCTGCCGGTGAACAAAAAATAGCAGGTTGACAGAGAGGTCATTTATCAGGTATACTAAAGACACCTAATACTATGATTTTTGGCTATTATTATAGTATTTTAAATTATCACTCCACTACGGGATCGGGTCTACTCGATTTGGAAACTCTTCTTACGGGGATAGCTATATTTCTGGCCAGAGTTGTAGATGTTACCCTGGGGACAGTGAGGACAATCAGCATTGTCCAGGGAAGGATCGAGACAGCTTTTGTACTGGGCTTTCTGGAAGTCAGTATATGGCTGATGGTCATAACCACTGTCGTAGATAAGGTCAAAGATAAACCTGTTCTTGGAATTTTTTACGCTCTCGGCTTTTCAACAGGCAATGCTGTTGGGATAGTGCTTGAAAAGAAGCTCTCGATCGGCCACGCTGTACTGAAAATCATCAGCCCCCGGAGCAGCCAGAAAATGGCAGAACAAATCAGGGAACTGGGATATGCAGTGACTACCTTCGCCGGCGAGGGGATATCCGGCCCGGTCACGGAATTATGTATCGTATGTAAAAAGAGTAACTTGAAAGGCATCGTGTCGACTGTCAAAAAGATCGACCCGGATGCCTTTTATATCATAGAACATGTAGGAAGTGTAAGTAAATTAACCCACCCTTCCCTTCAGCAACCCACAGGCTGGAGAGCGATTTTCAAGAAAAAATAAGAATCTTAAAAAACAAAAAGCTCTTGTCCCCTCCCTGGACCCACCGGCTATCCGCAGCCAGGTTACAGCCGGAGATAGAGGCTGGCGATAAGGACCGCGGTCATAAGGAAGAAGAACATGCCGGTCAGGAGCTTGGTTGTCGCCATGTGCTGATCCATGATGCCAGCCAATTGTTTGGAAGATGCCCCTTTATAGGTAACCAGAAAGACAACGATCAAGGGCAGAACAAAAGCGAGATTATAGAGTATCAGATACAGGGTGGCATGCAGCTTGAGACTGGGAATGGCGGTAACCGCTATGATGGTAGGCAGATACACCTGCCCTGTACAGGCCAGTTCGAGCATGGATACGGTAACTCCCATGATGAAGGCTGCCAGGGCAATTCCCTTCACGTTTGTTTTTTCCTTGATTACTTGGTGGATCCTTT
Organism: bacterium; assembly: GCA_040752695.1. Lineage (GTDB taxonomy): Bacteria > SZUA-182 > SZUA-182 > DTGQ01 > DTGQ01 > DTGQ01. The sequence goes on along the minus strand of JBFMGO010000078.1, from coordinate 11,352 downwards.
TTTTGAGAAATTTCGGCAACTGCAGGGCTACCTCTTTTGTTTTCCCCTGTTTGACCTTAAAGTAATCCCTGATGCTGAGGACACCGAAAATAAAGGTGACAAGAGCCATAGCCATGAAGACCACAATACGAACCCCCTTCACTGCACTGAGTCTTTTCAGGAATTGAAACATGCCAAGGCCGATGAAAAGGTAGGTCAGGAATACGGCCAGAGTAAAGGAACCTCCCACCCAGATCAGGTCTTTATCCTTCTTGCCGATGAAAGCCAGCCAGGAGATTAAAAAGACAATCGTGGCAAAAGCGCAGGGGTTGATCCCGTCAAGAAGGCCGCTGCCGAGAATTGCCAAAGGTCCGAGTTTCTGAAACCGGTCTGCAATTTTTTGAGAAAGGCGGGGGGAAGATTGATTGGCATTGATTTTTTCCCAGGAGCAGGAGCTTCCAGTGGACTGATATTTTTGAATTAATAATTCCATATTTCCAAAAGTAAGCATGTTCTTGGCCAGAAAGTCCTGTCCTACCATCACCATAGGGGCCAGGAGGGCCTGATCTTCCGGAATCCCGGCCGCTTCAGCCAGTGCTTCCTGAACCAGAATGTTTTCGGGTTGAGAAACGTCAAACTGTTTAATCTGCAGGTTAGGGTATCTGTTTTTTAAAAGCTTCAAACTGGCTTGTGTTCTGTCACACTTCTGGCAGCCTGGCTTGGTGAACAGGGCCAGATAAATGACGGGTGAGCTCTGCTCGTGCTGCTGAGCAGAGGATAAATCATCCACCTTCGTTTGCTGGTCAGATACTGACTTCTCAAAGTCAGGCAAAGGGCAGCCACCCTTTTGAGCATAGATCCTGATGTATTCCTCCATGTGCTGCTCAATTTCCTGCCGGCCCTCCAGAATCTTATCTCCAATAATGAATACGGGCGATTCGTCGGTCTGGTGGTTGTACTTTTTTTCCAATTGAACCAGGAGCTGATAATTATTGATATCATCGATGTCGAAATAGTGGATTTTAACCTGAGGATATCGGGCTTTGATTCCGGGGAGAAAATTCTCTTTAATCTCCTGACAGATGTCACAGCCTTCGGCACCGAAAAAAGCTATGCAGATATCGCCGTTTGTCTGACCAGGGTCAGCAGATTCAGACCGGACAGGAAAGAAAACCGAGGAGAAAACACATCCGATGAGGAAAAAAACAACAAGGCAAAGAGATATATTTTGCCGGTTTTTTTTCATAAAGGCACCTTCTTTCATACACTGACAGACTTATATATACGGACTGTCTTCCATACACTGACGGAGTGTTAGTCGATATTTAAGCGTTCTGCGAACAGGTCATAGGTTCCGGCCCGTACGATTCTAACCGGCAGAATTTGTCCCGGAAAGCAGAGAGCATCCCCCTCACCCTGCACATAGACAAGCCCATCGATATCCGGGGCATGGCCTGAAGTTCTGCCAAGAGCAGTACAGCCCGCAGAATTTCCTCCTTCATGTTCGATCAGGTCTATGATAACTTCCTGACTGGTTCCAATGAGCTGATGATTTTTTCTGGTGGAAATGTCAGCCTGAAGCTGCAAGATTTCATTTTGCCTTTGCTCTTTAACCTTTTGAGAGACTTTCCCGGCCAGCCTGGCAGCCGGTGTTTCTTCCTGGGCGGAAAAGGAGAACACTCCCAGACGGTCGAATTGGGCGGCAGCGACAAAATCGCGTAATTCCTCAAACTCCCTTTTCCCTTCTCCTGGAAAGCCGACCATCAGGGAAGTTCTTAAAACCGCATCCGGAAGGATTTCGCGAATAAGATCAAGAGCGGCCTCTATCTTTTTTCGACTGCTCCTTCGGTTCATGGCCTGTAAGATGCCATCATTGATATGTTGAACAGGCATATCAATGTACTTGCAGATTCGGGGCTCCTCGGCTATGCAGGTCAAAAGCTCCGGGGTAATGGAGTCCGGGTAGGTGTAGAGCAGCCGGATCCAGTGCAGGCTTTCCAGTTTTGCCAGCTTCCTGAGCACCGGAACCAGCTTGTCCTGGCTGGAAGGAAGGTCCTGGCCGTAAGCGGTTGTATCCTGAGCGATCAAGGTGATTTCCTTCACCCCCTGACGGGCCAATTCCCGGCATTCGGCCACAATGGATTCGGCAGTGCGGCTTCGGAGCTTCCCCCGCAGACGGGGAATGATGCAGTAAGAGCAGCGGTTGTTGCATCCTTCGGCTATTTTTACATAGGCCACATGGGGAAGGGTCGCCCTGATCCGTGGCGTCTTTTCCGTGTAGAGAAAGCCCGGTTCATTGACCCAGACAGACTGAACAGGCAAGTCAGGCCAGCCAGTCTGCGTTAATTCCCGATCAGTCTTTTTTCGCTCCAGTACTTTTTTACAAATCTGCCCGATTCGGGGAACCATTCCAGTCCCGATTACCAGATCGATTTCCGGGATCTCCCGGCGAAGCTCATCCCCGAAATTTTGGGCAAGGCACCCTGCCACTACCAGCAGCCTGGCAGAGCCCGTTCTTTTTTCCTCTGCCAGCTCAAGGATGGTTTCTATGGATTCTTGCTTGGCATCCTCGATGAAGCTACAGGTATTAACGATTAAAACATCAGCTTCGCTTTCATCGAGGGTAATGGTGAAGCCAGCCTGCTGAAGCAGACCGAGAGCCACTTCGGAGTCAACCAGATTTTTGGGACAACCAAGGCTGACCAGGGCAGCCCTGGGAAATGTTCCGGATTTCAAAGGAAGCAATCCTCTTTCTTATTTTGTAGTAATGCAACAGCCTGAAGGTAAATAAAAATTACAGGAGAATTATATCATAAATCTTCATTTAATCAACTATTAATCAACAACATTGTCCTTTCCCCCCAACACCTGTACCTTCTTCACTTTCTCCAACTGCGCTTTTGCCTGATTCAATATCTCACATTAATCTATAAAATTTTCAAGATATGCTTTGACTACTGGCCAGGATACGGATTATAATTTAAAGGGAAGAATTAAAAAGGAGAAATTCTTATGGAAGGATTTATAAAGTTCTTCAAAAGTGAAGAAGCACTTGTTGATTATGAATATGGAATTATACCTGCTCTGGTCGCTCCAATCCTTTTAGCGTTTGTCCAGGCATGTGGAGAAAGCCTTAAAAGTACTTTCCAGGATATAATTCAAAGATGTCGTTAAGTGTATTCTGAATAGATAGAGTTTTTATGGTTTAAAAACGTTCTCTCACCAAAATTAAAGAAATACTCTATAACTAATATGTAAAACATGAGCAAGTTTCTTCGCCATATCTTTTCCGATAGGACGTTTACCACTTTCCATTTCGGATATATGATGCTGACTTACTCCTATCAATTTAGCCAGTTCTTTTTGAGTAAGAGATTCCTTATGTCGTGCCCCCCGCAGAGCAACACTTGCGCTGTATTCCGGGAAAGCTTCCTCCCATGGAATAGATTCAACGACTTCTTCCGCACCATATGAAGCCATACTTTTTTTAACTTCGTCTAAATGTTCTCTCGGTATACGATATGTTACATTAACGTAAGAGGTCGTAGTTTGCTCCTTCGTGTATTCCAACATAATTCACCTCTATGATCTTTATTTCTTTGTCAGTAACCTTCCAAACTGCCACATAAACGGGTTTTCCTTTTTTTTGTAAATGGCAATGGTGGCAATCTTTAGAAAGTTTTCCATAGTTAGGCCAATTACCTCTCACAGGCCCCAATATCCTTATTTCGTCTAATAAAACCTGAAAGCTTTCTTTAGTCCTTTTAGGTATCTTTTTTAAGTTTTTATAGACCTTGCTGCTTAATTCAACCTTCCAGCCCATACGTTAAGATACCAATTATCGGTATATTAGTCAACTATTCTTTCGGAAATCTTACGAAAAATCTTTGCTCCCCAAAAGAGCCCCTCAGTCGCCGAATAAGCTGCTTTCGGCAGTGAGGGTAATAAAAGAGAAAGTCAGGTATGAGCAGCCTGCTGCTGGTGAGGTTTCAGGAAGAAAAAAGGCAGAGCCATTGCTGATCCTGCCCTTTGAATCTTTCAATCTGTGATTAGGTTTTCCGGACCTTTTTTCATTCCACTTCACAAAAGCCGGCACCTCAACTTCAGGCAATCATTTTTCGAAGTGCATCGGCTCCCGAATCGCCCACCCTGATTCCACGCGCTTGCGCAGTCCGACTGACCTTCTGGACAGGTTTATTCAGCATATCATCGAAGGTTTTGACCCCAGTGACGATAGCTGCAACATCATTGACTTTATTGGCGATTTCGATATCGAAATAGCCGCACCCGAGGAATCCTCCCTCCGGTGTCCTGATAATCAAGATAACCGTATTACCGGTTGGAATTTTAACTCCTTTGAGCCTGTAACCGTCAAGATCAACGTCATGGATTTCCATATTTGTTTCCTTTCCAGGGGTTTCTCCCTATGTATTCTTCCCTCCCCCCTTCCGCCTATGCCTTCTTTTACTTGGCAGTCAGGTTGAGCACCCCGTCCCACTCAGGTGCGGGAGGAGAAACCAGGTATTGCCGGCAACGGTCGAGGTAATATTTCGATGGGCCATCGGATGGATAGGCCTGCAAGACCTGATGAAAGTGTTCCATCCCTTCCTCCCACCGCTGATTCAGGTAGGCGTTTAACCCCGCATGATAGCCTTTCAGCAAAGGTTCAAGCTGGCTTGAGTCCTCCACCCTTCCCATAAGTTCATAGATTTTTACCGGCTGAATTTTGCCTTTTACCCGGACCCTGTCCAATTCCCGGACAACGAACTCATTCCGGACAAACTGGCAGGTTGACTCACTGATCACGATATCCACACCGTATACCTTGGTAATGCCTTCCAGCCTGGAGGCCAGATTGACATTATCCCCAAGTACCGTATAGTCCATTCGCTGCCTGGACCCCATATTGCCTACAATCATGTCGCCGGAGTTGATCCCGATACCGATTCTGATGTGCGGAAGGTTCTTTTGCTGAAATCCGGCGTTTATGTCTAACAGGGCTCCCCGCATGTCAAGGGCAGTCTGGCAGGCCAGACGGGCATGGTCCTCCCTGAACAGGGGCGCACAGTAGACGGCCATAATGGCATCCCCAATGAATTTATCAAGAAATCCGGCATAATTCAAGACAATGGTGGACATAATGCTCATGTATTCGTTTAAAAAGGAGACCAGGGCTTCGGGCTCCATCCGCTCGGAGATGGAGGTAAAGCCCCTGATATCGGAAAAAAGAACGGTTAAAAGCTTCCTTTCCCCCCCCAGCCGCAGCATCTGTGGATTCTGGATAAGCTCGTTGACCAGGGCGGGAGCCAGGTAGCATTCAAAGGAGTTTTTGATCCTTTTCTTTTCCCTTTCTTCAGTTATGTACCGGTAGAGGTTGATCAGAGTGAAGATGATCATAATTTCCGCGGACGGGTAGACCAGGTTAATCCAGATTCCCCGTGAAGTAAACAGGTATTGATTGAAACCTGCATAGCCTGCCAGAAGGCAGGCAGTTAAGCTCAAGCCGGTCAAGGGCCGGGTAAGAGAAAGAAAGGTGCCCAACAGGAAACCGATGAGGAGTAAAATGCACAGGTCGATCAGGAAATAGTGATCCGGGAGGGAGAGGAAGTCGAGGTGCAGCAGGCTATCAAGAATATTGGCATGAATTTCCACACCGGCCATGATCTTGTAAGGAGTGTAGCGCATATCATAGATACCCGTAGCCGTAGCACCCACCAGAACGATTTTGTCACGCAGGTTTTCAGCTGGGATACGGCGGGCCAGTATATCGCAGATACTGTAGTGGGGGTAGGTATCGTGAGGCCCCCGGTAATTGATGAGCAGGTGGCCTCTCTCATCCACCGGAACAGGTATGCCTTCGAGTAAAAGGCTTTCCACACCGGCCCCCCGCATCTGAATCAGCAGGGAATCTTCGGTGAGGCCAAAGTAATGCCTGATGACCTGCATATCCAGGGAAGGGTAATAATCTCCTTGATACTCGATGATCAGAGGTGCCCACCGAATAATGCCGTCAAAATCCGGATACATATTGAAAAAGCCGTTTGCTAAAGCTGATTCCGCCAGAATACCCAGGCTGGATTCAAATCCATACCCTCTGGGGATGCGGCCATTCGCCGAATCCTCAGAAGCCATAGTATCTTCAGGGTCCATCTTTTGTACCAGAGGATAGCGTTGCGAGGCGATAAAAGGGGGAGAGGATTGCATACTCTGCCCTTTTGGCACTTCTTCTTTTGAGAGGAAGAAAAACATACCCAGAATCGTGTTGCCAGCTTTGAGAAGGGCCTGTCCAAAATCCCGGTCAGGATCAAGGCGGGTCAAAACCTGCCTGATGCGCTGCCTGCTGACCGCAGATTCAGAGCCGGTCAGACCTTTGAGCAGCTCGAAAGCATACTCTTCGGAAGAGGGAAGGTCCATTTCCGGTGAGGGAAAAGTAATATCAAAGGCTACTGTCTTTGCCCCGCACCGGGAGAGTTCCTCAACCAGTGATTTCATTCTGCTGCGGTGCCAGGGCCATCTGCCCAATTCATCGATACTTTTCTGGTCTATGGCTGCGATAACCACTTCCGGCCCGGCAGACACCCTTCCCCGCCAGCGAAAGTGCAGGTCGAATACCTTCAGTTCCATGACTTCCATCAGCCGGGGATGCCCAAGATAGAGCCCTGCCATGAAAAGGCTGATGAAAAGGCTGATAATGAATCCTCCAAGACTGGCTTTTTTCTTCGTCATAACAGGGTCAGGAACAGGCCAAGCAATCAGGGCAGGTGCAAGGTTTCTCCCTGCCGCAAAATCCGGGCACGACTCTGGAACTCCCGGCACTCATTGATTATCTCTTCAATATACTGCGGCTTCATGCCAAACAGCCAGACAGGAATATCCGAATTCAATTCAGCCAGGAGGTTACCCAAATCTGCCGGTGTCAGATGCCCGGCATCTTCGGCTAATCTTTTCAAACGGTTTGGAAAGGAAGTTTCAATGAATAGAGCTCTTACCTTCCTGGCATTTTTTATAACCCGGATGATCTCCTCTACACTGCCGGTATCCCCGGAATAGAGAATGGCAGATTCATCTTCACGGATCAGATATCCGACCGTAGGGACCGTATGGCTCACAGAGAAGGGAGTAACCTCGAATCCGGCGACAGGGTAAGACTGCCCCGGACGTATGGTTCGAAACCGGAAGGTAGGCCGCTCCCGGTCGGGCAATTGGGTGAAATCAGGCCAGATCTGGCCATTGAATATATGTTCATGCAGGCTGGCAATCACTTCCTGGATGCTGATAATGGAGATGGGTTCACGGATCTGTCCAAAAACCGTGTCTCCAAGAAAGGGAAGCCCTACGATATGGTCCATGTGAGCATGGGTGAGTAAAACATCAGTGATATGGCACTGGTCCTCGACTTTCAATACCCCTCCGATCTCCCCGGCATCGAGAAGAAGATGATCATTGAGCAGAAAACCGGTGGTATAAAAGCCAGGCAGCCTGCCGCCACAACAGCCGAGAACCTGGATTTTCATAATCTTCCCTCCTTGCCATCTTTTCGGCTGCATTGGCCTTTTTCACCAGATTTCTCATCTTATAAGAGTTGGAAACAACAAGGAGAAAGGAAAAGTAACAAGAAGATTGAAAAGTGCGCGGAAGATGGCAGCTTTTGGGGAAGCAAGGGGACTGCCTCTTCCGCGCTATAGAAGGGAGGCTTGCAGGGAGAAAGAAAAACTTTTCTTCCTGCGGCTTGGAGGAAGGAGAAAAAGGCTCCCCTCCCTGGGAAAAACTCAATCTCTCTCTATCCTATAAAGACCACCAGGGCTGGACATCGAGATCTATGGTAAATGTCGTATAAGCACCATGGCTATCCATAGCGACGATGTCAACCACGTAGAATCCCGGAAACTGGGTCTGGAACGACCAGATCACGTTTCCTTGTGAATCTGCACCGATGGAACCGAGGTTGCAGGAATAGTACACTCTATCGCCATCCGGATCGGTAACGTCGATTTCGCTGTCCAGGATAAACAATTCACCCGCGCGGCAAACCTGCGGATGATCCCAGTCTCCGAGCACGACTGGCGGATGATTCAGCCATCCTCCTCCATTTACGCAGTGTAGCTCGAATTCGCCGATCGTGTACATGCCACGGTCATCCTGCACCATAATCGTTACCGGATAAACTCCTTCAAACTGCGGGACGAAGCTGATGACGCCGGTCCGTGGATTGATCAATGATTCTGACCATGGGCCATACTGATATGAAGGCAATCCGGCAATGGTCGCTCTCCAGGTCAGGGTAAACTGGTCGGACTTGGGATGTGTGCCGGTGTTCGAATAGATGCAGCTATCCGGATCAACGGCTGTAACGGGATATATGAACATCTCTCCTACCTGAGCGATTTGATCATCGATGTCTTCCATATAAGGAGGATAATTTTCCACCGGATAGTTAACCACCGACATGGGGAAAGTTTCCCTGTCCCTGTACAGGCCATTGCTTACTTCTACGGTAACGGTAAGATCTTCGAAAACCTGCGGCTGATAGCGAAGGACCGCTATATTGGGCCAATGGGTGTAGCCGGCGTTCAGTAAAGCCTGCTCGATCAATTGTACCCTGGCCGGTGAGAAATAGTACATTCCCTCGGATTCATGACAGGTACCGACTGGCTGATAATGAGGAGCTTCATGGGGATTCTCCAGCCCGAAATGATAGTAGGCGGGCAAAAATGCAGGTCTTCCAATGCCGGGAACGATCTCCAGAGGTCTTAACAAACCGGAGGCAAGTGCTCCGGTACTGCCGCTGGCGCCAATAAAAGCGGTAAACCTGAGCATGTCTTCCTCATGGTTATTATAGCCCAGGTTCTTTCTCCTCATGCCCGAATTGCACAGTACCGGCAGCAGGTTTCCTGAGGAATCTCTGGCTGCGTTCCCTATATGAGCTTCAATAGCTGCAATTTCTGCAGGAGTCCAGGTTTCGATGTCGTTGGCGTTTCTCGGTACCGGGGGATTGACGGTTGCATCCCAGTAGATATCGGGATCAGCAAAACCGTCACGGGAATCTTCTGCCCACGTCTTGACGATTGTATCCGAATCGACGACAACGTCGTAAATATTTCCTACGTGGTCTTCTGCAAAGATAAGCTTTTCCATGGTCGTAAACAACTGGACAAAAAGCGGACCGGTTTTGTAAAGGTAAGGACAGCCCATGCCAAGGGTATTGCCTTTACCGAACGTAATATCGTCCAACCGGTACTGATTACCTCTCACCATTATCTGGGTAATAGTGGTGATGTCGTCAAAATCTGGATCCGCACCGCCGGTAAGGTACTGATCCAGAATGTCTTCCAGATTTTGTACAACAAGATGCCAACTGCCATCCTGTATATCCCTGCCGAGGAATACTTCGATTATGTCGGGTGGCTGATAGGGAATCGGAGCAGGGGCTGGCAGGCAGGGGTCAGGTGTGGGCTGCCTCAGGTTGCAGGGACCATTTTTCGGGATTACCGTATCAATACTGGCCAGATTGCAGCCGACGATACTGTCTCGAGGGATCAGAACGATGCGTGCCCAACCGCCATTGCGGGTTTCAATGTCAACAATAAAGCGAAAGGTATCGAACATTTCAACAGACAGAGGTGCCCTGACCTTAAAGCTCAGCAGGCTGAATTCACCGGGAACAGAAGGTTGGGTGGCTCCCGTGGCATCGAGATAATTAGTTGGTTTTAGCATGGTGAAGGGCATATATCGATACTTGTCTCCACTTGGATCTGATAGCGGAGGCTCGTTAAAGGGCAGGAAAACCGAAGGTGAGCGATGGACATCGAATACCCGGCTCCCCTCCTGAAAGTCCATGACTGTCGCAATATTTCCATAACCTACCCCATATCCATAGATAGGATAATCCGGTTCACAAATGATCCAGCCATGATCTTTCGCACTATTCCAGTATTCAAAATTGTCGATCAGAATATCGCCGCCAACCGGATTGGCCGGATCATTATAATTAACCAATTGGCTTGGAACCACCGTCTGCTGAGACAACTGGGGCGCTACGTTCTGAACCGTAGCTTCATGAGCGATTGCCGGGCCGCTCAAGAGCAGTGGCAGAACGGTGGCAGTAATAATTGCCAATAGTAATACATTAGATACCTGTAAAGGTTTATCTGTATTCCTCATTTTCACTTTCTCCTTACTTCCTTTCCTCATCCTCATAAAATTCTTCATACTTTACCATAATAAATCTCTTACTTACCTGATTATCATTTATCTCACACTCGATACATCCAAACATCTGACTATTCGATCTATCTTCCTGTAATTATTAAATCTATCTTCCTTAACCAGAAAACTCGCTTACTCAAACCCTAAACGCTGTTCATTTGTTTGGAAAGGCTCTTTGTGGCAACCCGGTCACGAAAAGAATCATATGCAAACGCAGTCCACGAAATTTCGTGCAGCCGGTTTCGCCTTGAGGATTACCGTAATCAGGACTGGATTATAGAAATTTCAACGATCTGGAGGGCTTGTGAACGCGATTTACGATCTTCTGACTCGAAGACATATGTTTGGCGCAAGGAAACGTTTTTCAGCCAATACGCAACCAGGGATTCCAAAATCCCGTGACTTTGATCTCGATAAAAGAATAAGAAATACTGTTCGAAATTCATACGGCATCTCTTTTTTCTCACGCTGAAGCAAGGAGGCAAACCGGAAAAAGGCTTCCCGGTCAGGCCGGATAACCGGCTTGAGGATAGACCATGCCCTGTGTCCCTGTTACTCCTTTGTGATTTTTCGGCGTTCTCCAGGATTCCCAGCACGTCCAGAAATTCACAGATTTCAATATGCTCGCAGTGAGCATAGGCTGGGGCATCCAGGATTTGCATACCACAAATAATAACAGCTAATGCCAGCGGAAGAATAAAGGATTGCCTGAAAGTAAACATTTTAGAATTTCTCTAAACTTAATTTCTTTAAACTTTATAAAGAGTCATCTTTTGTCAAAAGATTAGCTAATACCTAAAGGATAATCGAAAGCATTTTGGTGAGGATTTAACGGCTCAACATCTAATGATAGAAGTGGTTATGATTTGGAAGGCTTGCGAAGATAAGCTACTTCCTGATGAAGGAGAAGCTTGTTTTTTATTAGTCAAAACCTCGCCGTTTTGCATGAGTGGAGGAAAAAATGCCTTATAACAGGGATGAATACATCGATCCATGATCCAGGCTAAATCAGCTTGGGCAAGGTCTTGAAGGTAATTCAGCCTGTCTTCCGGCAGTGGAACAAACAGGGGATGCTGGCCATAAGGAATCTTGCAGATAAAGCAATGAATCGCGGATTTGCTCATGGCATCCATGATGACCTTCGATTTGTGAGCAGTAGTTAAATCT
>JBFMGO010000077.1:0-30749 GCA_040752695.1 bacterium | reverse complement strand
TTCAAAAGGGAGTTGCCAAAGATGAGCTCATGGATCGAAGCCGTATATGGGTGGATACAGCCTATAGGGTCTATCCGAAGCATCATCACCAGGACGTTCTCAACGTTCTGGCTTTGTTTCTTCTGAATCGATTTCGGGATCTATCACGAGAGGAGGTAATACAAATGTTAGACTTTGATCTGGCCAAGACCAGGGCAGGACAGGAAATCTTTCAGGAAGGCATGGAAAAAGGGATTGAGAAGGGCATAGAGAGGGGAAGGCTGGAAGGCATAGAAAAAGGCATTGAGAAAGGGAGGCTGGAAGGCATAGAGAAGGGCATAGAGAAAGGCATTGAGAAAGGGAGGCTGGAAGGCATAGAGAAGGGCATAGAGAAAGGCATTGAGAAAGGAAGGCTGGAAGGGCTTATCGAAGCTATCAAATTGGGGATGGAATTGAAATTCGGCTTAGAGGGATTAAAGCTGTTACCGAGGATAGAAAAAGAAAAGGATATAACCAGACTTGATGCCATTAAAGAGGCAATAAGAATAGCCACTACCGTAAAAGAGATAGAAGAATTACTTATCGGCTAAGCGTCTATCCCAAGATAGGATCCTATGTTAAAAAAACCTCCATCCTTTTTTGGAAAAGGGGGAGGAGGTATTTTTCAGATAGGCTCATCGAATGAAAGCTCAAAACTCATGAATTTTGCTGATCAACTCCTTCAGTATCTGGTTAACGGCATTACCAATGGAGGGATTTACGCCCTTATCGCTTTAGGGTTTACCATCATTTACAAATCAACAGACATCATTAATTTCGCTCAGGGTGAGTTTGTGATGCTGGGTGCGGTTTTTATGTCAACTTTTTACCAGCATGCACACATGAACCTGGCAGTTTCTTTCGGATTGGCCGTACTGACGGTGGCTATAATCGGCATCCTGATGGAAGTGCTCATGATTCGTCCTCTTCAGGAAAGCAGTGTAGTCACCCAGATCATGGCTACGATCGGGGCATCGATCTTTTTCCGGGGGACAGTCATGGTCATCTGGGGGCGGCATGATCAATTCGTTCCATTTTTCTCACCCGGTGAGCCTTACCGGTTCTTCAGCGCAATTCTCGACCGGCAGTATGTGTGGATTCTGGCTCTTGCCCTGCTGGCGATGGGAGGTCTGCACCTGTTCTATGAAAAGACCCTCTACGGAAAGGCCATGACTGCCTGTGCAGCCAATAAAAAGGCCTCCAGTCTGGTAGGTATTAATGTTCAGACCATGGTCGTTCTCTCATTCGGATTCAGTGCTGCACTGGGCGCCATAGCGGGCGGGGCGCTGGCTCCTTTCGGGATGAAATACGATACCGGTGTCACGTACGGGCTCAAAGGATTTTGCGCAGCTATTGTCGGAGGGCTCGGCAACAATGTAGGGGCCATAGTCGGCGGCTTCGTTCTGGGTGTGGTCGAGGAGCTTGGAGCCGGCTTGATCTCCTCCAGCTATAAAAATGCCATTTCTTTTTGCATTCTTTTGGCTGTGCTCTTGATGCGGCCGCAGGGGATACTCTTTATCAGAAGCGGGGAGAGAGTTTAATGATCGGTAGAATTCTGGAAAAGATCGAGCGGATTCACTTTCTCCTTTTCGCCTTGCTGATACTGGCTCTCCCTCTGGTTCTCGGCCGGTTTGATGCTGGCGATTACTACATCAGTGTGCTGGTGCTGGCCGGAATCAACAGCATAGTGGTGGTTGGCCTGAATCTGCTCATGGGCTACGCAGGGCAGATTTCCCTGGGGCACGCCGCCTTTTTCGGCGTGGGTGCCTACTCTTCCGCTATTGTCACCACGAACTTTGGCCTTTCTCCCTTACTCGGGTTTGCCCTGTCCATCGGTCTGAATGCCGTGATAGCCTATTTTCTGGCTGAGCCCATTTTAAAATTAAAGGGCCATTATCTGGCCATGGCCACTCTTGGCATGGGGATGATTTTTTCAGCCCTTTTCAGCAACCTGCCGATTACCGGAGGCTCAGAGGGCATCAGTGTTGCCAAACTGCATCTTCTGGGCTATGTCATGAACAGCCGTGACCTGAAAGAAATCAATTATTATTATTTCACCTGGATAGTGACCCTGGTGCTGGTTTATCTGGCCCTCAATCTGGTTGATTCGCGGGTGGGCAGGGCCTTGCGGGCTATCCATTCCAGCGAAGTGGCTGCTCATTCCATTGGTGTAAATATTGCACACTATAAAACGCAGGTTTTTGTTCTCAGCGCTATTTATGCCGGAATCGGAGGCAGCATTTTTGCCCATTATTCAACTTTTCTATGCCCGCCTGATTTCGGGCTGAACTATTCGATCCGGCTGGTGACCATGGGCGTTATCGGCGGAATGAGCAGTATCTGGGGCGGGCTTTTGGGTGCTTCCATTCTGAGTATGCTGCCCCAGTTTCTGGATATATTTGCCGAATGCGATATCCTGATTTATGGGCTGGTTCTGATTCTGGCTATTATCTTTATGCCTCAGGGCATAAGCAAGGCAATAGGCGGATGCTGGAAGAAGATTCGGCAAGGCCCGGTGATTCGATAACCCGGTGATTCAAGGGGCATAAAGGCACTGGTGATTCAAAGAGGCACAAGGTTAGGGAGCGGGCCAAAATAGATGAAAAAACAACGTGGATTAACGCTATGTCACTACTTGAAGTAAAAAACCTCGGAAAGGATTTTGGCGGCGTACATGCCATTCAAAATTTAAGTTTTACGGTCAAGCCAATGAGTATTAAGGGGTTCATCGGCCCTAATGGTGCAGGCAAGACCACCGTCTATAATGTCATCAGCGGAATTATTCCTTCCTCCTCAGGCGAGATCACGTTTGGGGGAAAGAGGATTACGGGCCAAAGCCCCTACCGCATCGCTGAAATGGGACTGGTGCGGACCTTTCAGAACATCCAGTTGTTTCACACCATGACGGTTCTTGAACATGTCATGATGGGTCGGCATGTCCGGTCCCACAGTGGCTTTTTGGCCTCTGCCCTTCGATTTCCCGGTATGCGGGCCGAGGAGAAAAAGATCCGTGAGCAGGCCATGGAGACCCTCGCCTTCGTGGGACTAAAGGACAAGGCCCATACAGCGGCAGTCAATCTCCCCTTCGGGCATCAGCGGCTTCTTGAGATTGCACGGGCCCTGGCCACAGACCCCAGGCTCATGCTTCTGGATGAGCCCGCCGCGGGTCTCAATACCAAAGAAACCGGTCAGTTGGCGGAGTTGATTTTTCAAATCCGGAAGCGGGGGATAGCCATGATGGTGGTAGAGCACGACATGGAACTGGTCATGGAGATCTCGGACGAGATTCTCGTCCTGGAATACGGTCAGAAGATTGCCGAGGATGTCCCACGGAATATTCAGGCTAATCCGAAAGTAATTGCCGCCTACCTGGGCGAAATGGAAGATCTCGAAGCATGCTGAAGCTCACGAGTATTAATGCTTATTATGATCAGGTGCACGTTTTGAAAAACGTCTCCCTCCATGTTTCTCCGGGAGAGATCGTCACCCTCCTTGGCGCCAACGGCGCAGGCAAGACCACACTGCTGAACCTGATTTGCGGCCTTATGAAGAATATGGAAGGCGAAGTCATTTTTGAGAAGCGGAATATTACCCGTGTTCGTCCTCACAAAATCGTTCAATGCGGAATCAGTCATGTTCCTGAAGGGAGGCAGGTATTTAATCCCTTAAGCGTCGTAGATAATTTAAAACTGGGGGCCTACCACCGGTTTGGCAAGGTAAGGAAGAGAACCATCGAGCAGGACCTCGATGATGTTTTCTCGCTTTTCCCACCCCTGCTCGCGCGCAGGCACCTGCCAGCCGGCAATTTAAGCGGAGGCGAGGCCCAGATGCTGGCTATCGGCCGGGCCCTGATGTCATCCCCCAGGCTGCTGCTTCTGGATGAGCCATCGATGGGTCTGGCACCAAAGATCGTCAATGAAATCATGCAGGTAGTGGCAAAATTGCGCCAGCGGGGAACCACGATCCTTTTGGTAGAGCAAAATGCCACCAAGGCCCTTAAAATTGCTGACCGGGCTTATGTGCTGGAGACTGGTAAGGTTGTGCTGCAGGAAAAGGCGGATACTGTCCTGGGAAATCAGGAAATTGTCCGGGCATATCTGGGCAAGTCCAGGAAAGAAGTCTGGGAATAGGCAAGGAGAAATAGTTGGAAATAATGCAAGGATAAGACAAGGATAAGAGAATAATCCAAGAATAATTGGGGAATAATTGGGAATAGCCGGGGATAGAAAAGAAGGAGCATACCGATGTCGCCTATGTGGGAAAAAGAATTTGAATCCATGGACCGGGGTGATTTGGAACAACTGCAACTGGAAAGACTCCAGGCAACCTTGAATCGGGCTTACCGGAGTGTACGCTTTTACAACCGCCTCTTTGATGATGCGGGTATTATCCCTGAGGAAATAAAAACCATGGAGGATCTGGCTGTAATCCCCTTTACGCGAAAATCGGCCCTGCGGGACAATTATCCGTATGGCATGTTTGCTGTACCCTTAAAAGAAGTGGTGCGCATCCATTCTTCTTCCGGCACTTCGGGCAAACCCACAGTCGTAGGCTATACCAGAAGCGATCTTCTGAATTGGAGTAACCTGGTGGCCCGCGTTTTGGTTGCGGCAGGGGTCAGTTCAGAGGATGTTATTCAGATCGCCTTCGGCTACGGCCTTTTCACCGGCGGCTTCGGCCTCCACTACGGAGCAGAGAGGCTGGGTGCATCGGTTATCCCCGTATCCAGTGGAAATACGGAAAAGCAGATCATGATAATGAAAGATTATAAGACCACAACCCTGGTGTGCACGCCCTCCTATGCCCTCCATATTGCCGAGATTATGAAGGAAATGAATATCCATCCCAATGAGCTTTCCTTGAAGATCGGCTGCTTTGGCGCAGAAACATGGTCGGAAGGCATCAGGAAGAAGATTGAGGAATCCCTCTATATCAGTGCAACCGATAATTACGGCCTGAGCGAGATCATCGGCCCTGGTGTGGCCGGAGAGTGCCAGTATAAGTGCGGCCTGCATATTCAGGAAGACCACTTTATCCCGGAAATCATCAACCCTGAGACCGGCGAGCGTCTGCCAATGGGTGAGGTGGGGGAACTGGTGCTCACCGCCATTACCAAGGAAGCCCTGCCCATGATCCGCTACCGGACAGGCGATGTCACCCGCCTGATTGCATCGCCCTGCCAGTGCGGCCGAACCTTGATGCGCATGGAAAGGGTCACCGGCCGTACCGATGATATGCTGATCATCCGGGGAGTGAATGTCTTTCCCTCCCAGATCGAATATGTCCTTTTGGAAGAGGAGGGCGCTGAACCTCATTATCAACTGATCGTGGACCGTGACGGGGCTCTCGATACCCTGGAAGTTCAGATTGAAGTTTCCGATAAGATTTTCTACGACGAGATGAAACTTCAGCAGGAATTCGTGCGGCGCATTCAAAAGAAAATCTCCTCACTCCTCGGCCTCAGCATAAAAGTTACCCTGGTGGAACCCCGCTCCCTGGAACGTACAGCAGGCAAAGCCAAAAGAGTCATAGACAAGCGCAGGATGTGAGTTCAGGTGTGAGATCAGGTGAAGATTCTGCTCTTGCCGATGCAGTGGATCATTACAACGGCTGGGCATTCATTTGACAAAACTCGGGACTCGGGACAGGGTAGACATACATGTAGTCTTCATTCGCCGCAAGGAAGCAAAGAGAGCAAAAAAGACCGAACAGGCTATAGCTATTTTCTAAAACCCTTAAGAGAGGTGTAAAGTTTATCCTATGTATAGAGAGCGAATCGTAATAAACCCTGAAATACTGGGGGGAAAACCAATTATCAAAGGCACAAGGCTCAGCGTAGAATTTATCCTTGAGTTGTTAGCTTCCGGAATGACCCAGGCAGAAATTTTGGAAGATTATCCCCATATCACCGAGGAAGACATACATGCAGTTTTAGAATATGCGGCCCACGCGCTTAAAAACGATATTTATATTCCTCTTGGGAAAGTCTGATGGAACTGGGCTTAATAAGATTCTTGGCTGATGAGAATATTTCTCCTAAAGTGGTGGCTTACCTTCGAGAGCGTGGCGCAGATGTGCTGGATATAAAAGAGCTTGGCTGGCAAGGGAAGACTGATCATGAAATTCTGGAGAGAGCTCAGGCAGAGAAGAGAGTTATCTTGACTTGTGACAAAGACTTTGGCACCTTGGCCGTATACGGGTTGAAACCACACTATGGGATCATTTTTATCCGTCCGGGTAATTTGAACCCTGCCAATATCATGAGATTGCTGGGAAAATTAACTGAAAAGATAAAATTTCAAGAGGGCATGATCATTACCCTGATAGAGGAAGGAATCCGGATTCGCCGCCCGTAAGCGGGAATTTGGGACCAGACCTCTGATTCAGCCAGCGTGACACTAACTTGACAATGTTACATTACCCCCCTTAAATGAATAACATTACCCCACAAGAGTGAGGGCTGGCAGAGAGCACTGCCGCAAGGACACCCTGTTGTGTCAGATTCAGGTGGGTAACTTGAATACAGAAAAACTATAGTTTTTATGACAGGCTCAACCCAAGTCCATTCCTTTCATTTTCATCCAGTTTAGCTTCGGACATTTGCCGGATGTATAAAAATTCCTCCTTATTCGTTATTAAAAAAATCCTTTTCATCCCCGCCAGCCGTATGAGCTCTTTTGTCCACGAGGGCCAAAAGGCGCACTCTACACCTTAATCCCGGCGTTGAGGTAAAAGTGTTTCTTCCCGCCGGTCTTTCATCTTTACCTGTCTTACCTGGTATCAATATTGCTGATAGTGCGGTGGTAGCTCGAAGTGGGCATTAGCCAAATGCCGTGTGGTAAAAATTTATCAGAGCACGAGTATACTGGGCAACAAATGCGTAATCTGGATGCCCGTTTTTATCATTCCGGGGCACGTGCAATGTCCTGCTCCGTAAGTGAACTTGTTTTATGGGTAAGCTTGCTTTTTATGTATGATTCATTTCTCCTTCGTAGAGGATGAGAACAGCCAGTAGGGCCAGCTAATCTATCATCACTGCGCTCTACTCAGGAAGGGAGGTGCATGCCAAAAAAAGGAGAAGTTATTCTCATTTTTCCTTCATAAAGCAAGGGAGGTACTTGCAAAAAAGCGTATGGGAAAAAGGGGAGATTTTAGGGGTGTTTTTAGGGGAGTTTTAGAAGGGAATAATTTTTCAAGATTTTTTTGTGGATAGGAGAGGAGATTATCATCATGAATTATTCTTCTAAGGGCAAACTTTTAATCATTTCTTCTATTTTATTATTCGTATTAGCCGTAATTCCTCAGGGAAATGTTCAAGCATATTATAGTTATGGTTATGGCAGCAGTCTCTATGGCGGGCTGTATGGCAGCAGCCTCTACGGCGGACTGTACGGCGGCCTGTATGGCAGCAGCCTTTATGGCGGTCTGTACGGCGGTTTGTATGGCAGCAGCCTCTACGGTGGACTGTACGGCGGCCTGTATGGCAGCAGCCTCTACGGTGGACTGTACGGCGGCCTGTATGGCAGCAGTCTCTACGGCGGACTGTACGGCGGGCTGTATGGCAGCAGCCTCTACGGTGGACTGTACGGCGGCCTGTATGGCAGCAGTCTCTACGGCGGACTGTACGGCGGCTTGTATGGCAGCAGCCTCTACGGTGGACTGTACGGCGGCCTGTATGGCAGCAGTCTCTACGGCGGACTGAGATATGGTCTTGCTGAACAGGCTGGAACATGGACAGGTACCTGGAGTACGACAACGACCAAGAGCGTAGTGTATGCCACAGGGCCTATAACCTTGAACCTTGTCCTGGATCCTGTACTACCGACAGCAGTTTCCGGTTATGTCCAGTTGGTAGGTAACCCTGTGCTTGGAGTTATCGTAGACGTTACTGGTGAAATACTGAATAATCAGATTATTCTCTCTGGCGCCGGTCTTGGAATTGGCAGTCAAACGATCCAGATCGATATCGTTTGCTCACTTACCTCTCCCACTGATATGACCGGTACTTATACTCAGATCAACAGTACCTCAATTATCGGGACAGGTTCCTTTATAGCTTCACTGGCACCAGCGGTAATTTAATTGTCATGTTTTGATAATGGAATGGTTTTGCCGTCCCTTTTCTCCCGGTCTCCTGCCCGGGAGAAAAGGGACACATTATTTACACGCGGATTATTTGTCGCCCAGGCCGGCCGTTCTACAGCTCAGGTTATTATATCGTCCAGCTTATTTTATCGTCCAGGTTGTTTTATTATCCAGTTGTTTCATCATTCAGGCATGTTTTTCATGATTCTCCGAAAAAGGGTCACAAAATAGAGACCTGAATGTATTAATTTATTGATTTTGCATGATGATAGTTGTAGTATATATGGAATTGCCTTCCGATCGAAGGACCGCAGTGGCAGATTTTGTGAGGTGGCTGAGGAGAAAGTGTTTACTGTTGACTTAACCCTTTAGATCAGTTATACTGTAAATATTATTTTGAAAAACAAAGCTTTTTGTTTACATTTAATTTGATTTTGAGGCCCCAATGATTGGCTTTGATAAAAACAGGATATGTGAGCTTTTGTTGAATCAGAAGTTGATTGATCAGGAGGATCTCAACAGAGCTCTTGAGGAGCATAAAAGTACCGGGCAGCCTTTGGAAAAGGTTTTGGTGGATCTTGGCCTGGTTTCGGAAGAGAATGTATACAAGGTTCTCAGTACTTATTTGCATCTGCCTTATTTGCCTGCATCGGCATATCCGGAGACACCGTTTCTGGGCGTTGATTTCTCGCCACAGTTTATGAAACAGTATAAATTTTTCCCGCTGGAGATGAAAGCGAATACCCTGTCCATGGCCACGGCCTCTCCCATGGATTTTTCCACCATTGATGAGATTGCCCTTTTTGCCAATTGTAAAGTAAAGCTGTATATTTCCAAGGAAACTGACATTATGGCTGCCATCGAGAGGCAATATGGCGGTGCGGCAACAACCATGGAGCGGATTATCGGGGATATGAATGAAGATGAAATGCAACTGGTGAGCACCAGTGAGGATGAAGATATCAATCAATTGCGCGATATGGCATCCGAGGCCCCGATCATTAAGCTGGTTAACCTGATCATTACGAGGGGGATCGATGATGGGGCGAGTGACATTCATATCGAGCCCTTCGAAGATAAGGTCCTGGTTCGTTTGAGAGTTGACGGGATTTTGCATGATATCGAATCTCCTCCGAAGCGCCTTCAGGCTGCGATCACTTCGAGGGTAAAGATTATGGCTAATCTCAATATTGCCGAAAGGCGTCTGCCGCAGGACGGAAGGGTCAGGCTTCGCGTCGCGGGCAAGAAGGTGGATCTTCGTGTGTCCACAGTTCCCACCCTGTACGGGGAGAGCGTGGTCATGCGTATCCTGGATCGCAGCAGCATTTTATTGACCCTGGAGGAACTCGGGTTTCCTGAAGACAAGCTGCCTCTTTTCGAGGGCCTGATCCGAAAACCGCACGGGATTGTTCTGGTTACCGGGCCTACGGGAAGTGGTAAAACCACTACTCTCTATGCTGGTCTGGACAAAATCAATTCTCCGGATAAAAAAATTATTACGGTCGAAGACCCGGTGGAATATCAGTTAAGCGGGGTAAATCAGATCCAGGTGAATGCCAAGATTGGTTTGACCTTTGCCAGCGGATTGCGGTCTATCGTCCGGCAGGACCCTGATGTCATGATGATAGGAGAAATCCGGGATCTGGAAACAGCGGAGATTGCGATTCAATCCGCTTTGACCGGGCACCTGGTATTTTCCACCCTGCACACCAACGATTCCTGCGGTGCAGTGACACGGCTTCTGGACATGGGAGTCGAGGGGTTTCTCGTGGCTTCCTGTCTGGAGGGAGTTTTGGCTCAAAGGCTGGTCCGGACCATTTGCAGGCGATGCAGGCAGCCGGTAATTCCGGATAAAAAGGCCCTGGCCCGCATGAATCTGCCGCACAAGGAGAATGCTATCGTCTATCGGGGCAAGGGGTGCGAGGAATGTAAAAATACAGGCTATAAGGGGAGAACCGGTTTATATGAACTATTGATCATCAATGAAGGAATCCGAAGGTTGATTATCGAGAAAACGGGCGCCAGTATTATCCGACAAAAGGCTATTCAGGGCGGACTGAAAACTTTGCGTGAAGATGGCTGGGAAAAGGTGAAAAAAGGAATGACTACGATCGAGGAGGTCCTGAGAGTCACCCAGGAGGATGAAACTGAGGTTCTGGATGCTATCGGGATATAGACCTTCCTCCTTCAAATCAGCTACCTTCGAATGCGTTTAGATTCTGATAAGGATGAGAATTTTTCATGGCGGTTTTTACCTACAAAGCAACGGATCGGCTTGGCAAGCTCGTTACCGGAAGCATTGAAGCAAAAGATAAGAAAGCTGTAATAACCCGGCTGCAGGAATCGAATTTTTTTCCGATCAAGGTTGAGGAAAAAGGAAAATCATCTCCGACCGAGCGAAAGCTCTCCTTCTCTTTTAGCCAGAGGATTAAGAAAAAGGATGTTCTGATCTTTACCGGCCAATTAGCGACACTCACCTCTTCGGGGGTCCCCCTGGACAGAAGCTTAACCATACTGACCGAACTGACCGACAATAAAAAGCTGAAGCAGGTCATTGCCGATGTACAGAAAAGTGTCCACGGCGGAAGTCATTTTACCGATGCTCTGGCCCGCCATCCGAGGGTTTTTTCAAGGCTTTACGTAAGCATGGTCAAGGCAGGGGAGTCGGGCGGCGTTCTGGAAGGTGTCTTGAGCAGATTGGCCGAGTTTTTGGAGAGCTCTCAGGAATTTAAAGAAAGTATCACTTCGGCCCTGGTTTATCCGGTGCTCCTGACCCTGGTTGGCGGAGGTGCGGTGGCCATACTGCTGACCTTTGTGGTCCCGAAATTTACCCAGATCTTTGCGGACATGGGTCAGGTCTTGCCTCTGTCCACGCGGTTTTTACTGGGAATCAGCAATGGGCTGGTCCACTACTGGTGGTTGATCATAGGAGTGGTCCTGGTGCTGTTTTTGGCTCTTCGACAATATTTGCAGACAGAAGGAGGCAAGTGGTTCTGGGATTCTTTGAAACTTCGTTTTCCCGTCTGGGGAAGTTTAACTCAGAAGATCGAGGTTTCCAGGTTCAGCAGAACCCTGGGAACGCTGGTTCAAAGCGGCGTGCCCATTCTTCAGGCATTGGCCATTGTCAAGGATATCATGGGAAATTCCGTTCTGGCCAAGGCCATCAGAGAGATTCAGGGCAGGATCAAAGAAGGGGAGAAAATTTCCGAGCCCTTGATGCAATGTCATCTCTTCCCTCCCATGGCCATTCATATGATTGATGTCGGAGAGGAGACCGGGCAGTTGGAAACGATGCTGTTTAAGATTGCCGATGCCTATGACCGGGAAACACGCACTTCAATCAAGCGTATGGTATCCATGCTGGAGCCTGCAATGATATTGGTCATGGGTCTGGTAGTAGGTTTTATCGTTGTCTCCATGCTGATGGCAATTTTTGGAATTAATGATATTCCGATGTAGGCTTGGCCTGAAAAATGCATATTTTCCGTTCATAATAAAAATTTCTCCGCTCCCCTTTAAAAAGGGTGCAGGGATGTTCTTCAAGGAAAGGGATGCCTCTTTGAGAATAAAGAGGGGTGCCCTTGCGGGCAATAGAGGATGGGAAGGATATCCTGCAAGGAGAAACAAAAGAAATTATTTATGGGGGTAGAACATGAAAAATGATGGAGGAATTTTAGGTAAATTAATACACGAAGGGCACTCCAACACGCAGGCTGGAATCGGACGGCATCTTCTTGTCGACATTATTGTCGATCGAAGAGGTTTTACCCTGATCGAATTGCTCATCGTCATGATTATCATCGGCCTTTTGGCTGCTCTGGTCGGGCCGAAAATGTTCGGCAAAGTTGATAAAGCCAGGATCCAGGCCGCGCAGGGTCAGATAGCCCTGTTTGAAACTGCCCTGGACACCTACCGGTTGGATAACATGCGCTATCCTTCAAATCTGGAAGATCTCGTAACGAATCCGGAAGGAAGCGGAGGTACCTGGGATGGTCCTTATGTGAAAAAACTGCCCAAGGATCCGTGGGGACATGACTATTATTATACATGCGACGGCTCCGATTCATATACAATCGCCTCAGCCGGGCCGGATGGCCAGGAGAACACCGATGACGACATTTCCAACATGGGTACCGGGGCAAGTGCTTCTGATGGTCATAGAGGCCCGGTTTATGGGCCAGGGGAAGAATGAGGCATCATGATTTGTTGAGGGAAAAAGGCTTCACCCTCATCGAACTGATGATCGTTATCGTCATCATTGGTTCCATGATGGCCCTGGCTGTACCGAAGATCGGCAAGTCCCTGCAAAAGATGAGGTTACGATCCGCCAGCCGCAAGCTTGCCGCTGTTTTGCGGTATACCAGACAGACAGCTATCTCCAGGAAAAAGGAATACGCTGTGACGTTTGACGGTCATTCCTACACGTATGTAAACGTGACAAGGAAAAAAGGCGGGGATTCCGAGTCCGATGGAGGGGATATTTCGGAGGAGGAGCAGGCTGCCGAAGCGAATAAAGATGCCTTGGGTGAAGAAGATATTAAGGAGCTACAAATCCAGGTCGATTTACAAAAAGAATTGAGGACCGAGGAAGTAACCGTCTCCTTTCATAAAGAGGGTGAGGAGGAAGACTTACAGAACGAGCCCGATAAAAGAGGAGCGATTCTTTTCTATCCCAAGGGTGAATCGAGCGGGGGAAAAGTCACTTTGGCTCTAAAAGACCGTAATCTGGCTTTTCAGATTGAGGTAGATCCTATTACGGGAAGGGTTTCGGTCAAGAGAAAAACTGAAAATGAATAAAGAGTCCGCATGCCGGAGGACGCAAGGATTTACATTACTGGAAGTAATGATTGCGGTAGCCATTCTGGCGGTAGGTTTGGTCACGTTATTTCGCCTGTTTTCCGGATCACTGCGCTCGACCAAGATATCGGCAGATTACAGCAAGGCAGTGATGGGGGCGAGAATGAAGATGGATGAGGCCTTAGGCTACGTGTACCTGGAAGATTATGAGGAGTCGATGGAGAAACAGGGCGAGTTCGGCACCGGCGAAGAAAATAGTTTTCTCGAAGGTTACCGCTGGCAGGTAAGAGATGAGGAGTATATAATTCCCGATCTTGAGGAAGAATGGTCCAAGCACAATGGTTCGCTAGAGAAAAAATATCAGCTTCGCAAGATCACGATTCGAGTCTCCTGGAAAAGCGGAGAGAATGATAAAAGCGTGGAACTGGTCAGTGTGAAGATGTTTTATAAAAAAGAGAATGATTTATAAAAAAAGAGTATGATTTCTTTTAAGGTATATACCATCACTTCGATGTGGAACAGCATTGTGCAGGCGAACTGGAAAAAGGGTTTTACCCTTATTGAGGTACTGATCGCTCTGACCATTCTGAGTATGATCATGGCCGTGACCATGGGAGGGTTTCGGCTGGGAATCCGCTCGTGGGAGACGGGAGAGAAAAGGATGGAAGAGCTTCAAAGAATACGTTGTACTTTTGATATCTTGATCCAGGATATCAAATCCTGCATCGGCATAAAGAAGCCGGCTACCTATACGATTGATGTCACAGGAGAGAAAAAATTTGATCAGAACCGCCTGAATTGGGCAGTCGTGTTTTTGGGAGGACCCAAAAAGGTGACATTTATTACGAAAGCTTCCGGCATCAACCCTCAGTTGAAAGAAGGAAGCTTACGTCGGGTATCATACTACCTGGGGCAGGAAGAGGATAAGCCGGGTCTTGTCATGGAAGAAAGCCTCTGGCTGGGTCAGTATCTATTCAAAAAAGAAGAAGATAAGGCCGAAGATGACGCTCTGGATCCGAAGCCGTATGTGTATTCAGCTTATCCGGATGTTGTTGATATTACATTTCAGTATTATGGAGTAAAAAAGCCCCACGGTGAAGCGATAACGTTAGATGGAAATGATGCCGAACCGAAGTGGTATGACGACTGGAATCTTCTGGAGGATGTTCAGAGCGGAGAGAAGTACCTGAAAGAATTGCCGGAAAAATTGCGAGTGACCATTCGCAGAAAGCCGGAAGGAAAGGACGATGGAGAAGGGCAGGAAATGAGCATGAGCTTTGAAATTCCACTACCTCTGGTAGAGCGGAGGGAGAATGCCGCCGTTGCACAAAGGTGAAAGAGGTGTCGCTTTGATGATGGTGTTATGGGTTATGATTCTTCTTGGATTTATCGCTCTTGAGTTTGCTCATTCCATGAGAACGGAAGTGGAAGTGACTAAAACCTTTCGTGATGAAATCCAGGCCTATTATCTGGCCAGGGCCGGCATAGAGATCGGCCGCTATGAACTGGCTATCTGCGGTCAGGAAAAGGGTCACTACAGTTATCCTGAGTCCGAAGAGCAGGTCTTTGGCCTGGGAGATGATGGTGAGGTCAGAATGCCATTTTCCTGCCGGAGCAATGAATTGGGCGGTGGAAAATACCACTATAAATTTAAAGATGCCGGTAATAAGTTACCGTTAAATAAGCTAGCTGATCCTGCGAATTATTCAAAAAGCGTAGAAATGATTAAAAAGTTTTTAGAGAGCAGTTGCAAGATTGACCCTTTTTCAGAGGAAAGTAGTAATATCAGCCGTTCCATTATGGATTGGGTAGATGATGATCACGTAATCGGTGGATCAACTCAAACCGGCGGATCACCCGGGATCGGAGCGGAGGATGACTGGTATAAATCTCACGATAGGGGTTATGAATGCAAGGATGCTCCCTTTGATAGCGAGGGGGAACTGAGCCTGATTCGGGGACTTCGCATTGAAGATGACGACAATGAAGAAGAGGCCGCCAGAAAAAAGGAGATAGTGTCCGCTTTTAAAAGGAATTATAAGGTGAATAATGACCTTGATAATGAGGGCAGAAATCCTCAGGCTGATATTTTTTACAATACTGCCAGGCCAGAGGTCATTAAGAATGCATACGACATCGGATGGCCCAGAAGTCTATCCCCTGAAGAAGTTGAACGTCAGAAGGAGTTAAATGGCGGTATTTATGATAAGGCGTTTGCTGCCGGCTATTATCAAATTATCTCAACTGGAATTATAAAAAATTCTCCGGTCCAGCGGCATGTCATGGCTTCCTTTTTGGTCCAGAACCGGGATTACTGGAAGCCCCTGTCCTGGAATGATAATTATATTCCCAAGTACGATGAAGAAATTAAAACAGATGTTTTGGATCAGCCTGATGAAGAGAAACAATGAGAAAAAGCGAAAAGAAACAGGGATTAACGAAGAAGCAGGCACCCGGCTGTGAAGGAATGAGAACAAGCGGAAGAATGAAGAACCGGCGAAGAAACAGAAAACAGCTTATAGATGGAGCTTTACGTTGCTATATCTACAACAAAGCCTAGGTATTGATTTTCGGGATCGTATTCTTCGGATCGTTCACCTGGGGCGGACTTTGAAGGGAATTGTCCTTATCGACTATTTCATCAAAAAGTACCCGCCGGCGCCCTCCCCCCAGGGTAAGGCGGCAGTGGAAGGTGAACCCGATCCTTTGGCTCTTGATCTGCGCAATTACGTCCGGGAGCGGGGGGTCAAGCCGGACCAGATCGTTGTCGGGCTCCCAAAGGAACAGGTGATCCTCAAGGAGATTCTCTTGCCAAAGGTTGAAGAAAAGCAGTTGCAGGAGATGCTGGAGTATGAGGTTGAGAGACACATTCCTTTTGCGGTTCAGAACGTTGCCTTTGATTATCAGATCCTGAGCAGGGAAGAGAATTCGTTGAGGGTTCTTTTGGGTGTCGTCAAAAAAGATGATTTGCAAAAGATACTCACCATGCTGGACCTGGAGCAGGCAAAGCCGGTGGTGGTAGACATCACTTCAGTTGCCGGAGTGAACTGGCTGATTGCTCAGAATGACCTGGGCGAAGATGCAACCACAGCACTGGTAGATATCGGGGAAAACAGGGTGGATCTGGGCCTTCTGGCCGGAAAGGAAATCAGGATAACCAGGAGCTTCAGGCGGATTGAAAGTCGCCTGGAAGATGCATACCTGGAAGAGTCCTTCACCAGTGAGACGGGCGAAGAGTCAGGCCAGGCATGGACCAGGGACGAAGCATCGGTGTATCAGTCCTCCACCGTGACTCAACCATCTACCATGCCTCAACCCTCTACTGTGCCTCAACCCTCAACTACGCCTCAATCCTCTACAATGACTCCATCCTCCATCACTGCTCCATTTCCCATAGTGGAAGAGGGGCAGAATCAGGATGAGGAGAATTTTAAGGGAAATGACCTATCCGGTGACGTACCCGGGGCGCATCAGCCAGAATCGTCAACCCTTTTCCAGCCCGTTGATGAGAGTGTATCCGCTCTGGGGCAGGACATTATCCGGGAACTGGAAATAGCCATGCACGTCTTCTCCGATTTCCAGGATCAAAGGGTGCTCGATAACATTATCCTTACCGGGACTGATGCGTACAGCGGCCTTTTACCCGAATACATTCATGCCCGGGCAGGTGTTCAGCCCAGGATACTGAATCCGCTCAAAAATATCACGACTAGGAGTATCCCGGGCAAGATTACTTCCAGTTTATCGGCGGCTACGGGGCTGGCTCTGCGTGGGCTGGAAGATCAGCCGCTCATGTTGAATTTCCTGGCCTCTGGAAAGAAAATCAAAAGAAAGAGAAATCACTTTGTGGCTACGGTCGTTTTTATGGTCTTGATCGTAGTCATGAGCCTGGCCTGGGTTATTGGCTTAAGCTACCAGAGCAGTCTGATATCTTCTGAGATGACGCGGCGGCTTAAATCCCTGCAGCCCGATGTTACCGAGGTAAAGAACATCTCCCTGGATATCGAGAAAATCGATAAGGAACTCTCCAATATTGATAAGGTTGTTGGTACAGAGGTCAGTAAAATGGAAATTTTAAAGGAGCTGACTACCACTCTTCCGGCAGATACCTGGCTGGATAATATGGATGTTTCAAATGAAAAATTGGAAATTGGCGGCTATTCTGAATCTCCATCAAATTTAATCCCCATGCTGGAGATTTCCCCTCTGCTTGAAAATGTTCAATTTGCCTCCAGTATCACTAAGATGGGTCCGGGCAAGGAGCGCTTCAAGATTAAAGCGAATGTCGAAAGGGGAAAGGATGCTGCGGATTCTTTAGTTCCTTCGGGAAAAGAGAAAGCGGGCAGTAAAGAGAAAGCCCCTGAGAAGGAGAAAGAAACCGGCGAGAATGCCGAGCAGGGGGAGGAGAAGCCGTGAAAAGGATTAGTGAAAAAAATAAAGAGCCGGTCCTGCTCATTGGCAGCATTGTCGGATTTTTACTTTTCGCTTTCGGCATTGTCTATCCGATTATAGTCAGAAATACGAAAACGAAAGAAGAGATTGAAGAAAAAAAGCGTAGGATCGAAAGTTATTCCTCGATCGCTGAAAAAAAGGGGAGTATTCAAGCCCGCCTGGAGTACCTAAAGAGCAAGCGGGCTGCGTTTGATGAGCGGCTCTTGTCCGGAGATACGCCAGCCGTGGCTGCCGCGGAATTGCAGACGATACTGAATGATATGGCATCCGAACACGAGCTTACGATTAACAGCCAGAGAATCATCAACCCAAAAGAGAGGGGTATCCTCCTGGAAGTGCCTGTTCAGATCACTACGCAGTGCACCATTACCAAACTCAAGGAGTTGCTTTTCCAGATTGAATCATACCCCAAGTTTTTGAGTATTTCTGACCTCAATATCAGAGTCTATAGGATACGCGACCCTAAAGACGTTGAAGCGAGAATTGATGTTTCCGGCTTTATCTTAAACAGCAAGGGCAGCACTGGTAAAGGTACCACCTAAAACCATGAGCGACCGTCAAAGAGATATCGATACAGGAGAACCTCTTGTTTAAACGTATTTTCTGGATAAATCTTGGACTTTTTGTCATCGTATCTTTATTGAGTTTTAATGCTTACCAGATCTGGCTTCCGATTGTAAATGGAACATGGAAAGGATCTCTGCCGGTTTCCAAAAGGAATATTTCCGCGAAGGAAGTAATTCCCCAGGACGAGGATGACTCCAAACCTGCCTTATATACCTATGATGTCATTGCGGACAAGGATTTGTTCCGGCCTGAAAGAACGGAGTGGCTACCTCCTCCTCCTCCGACGGATGCAACCGATCAGCCGCGGATGGAAATCCCTCAATATCCGGCGGAACGCAATCAGCCTGGTATGAAAAAGCCAACGCTGTATGGGATAGTGATTATCAGAGATAAAAAATCCGCAATTATGAAAGGATCGATCCGGGAGGAGCCTCAAAAGCGGTCCAGGAAGGTGAGGCTGGGGAATGGAGAAGTTCGCGATGTTCCTCTTCCTCCGATCCCTGGCAGGGTTACGGATGATAAGACCAGAGTCTATCGGATCGGAGATGAAGTTTCCGAATCCCAAATAGTCGATATTTTGCCAGATCGGGTCGTTTTGAGTAAAAATGGAGAAGAATACGAGCTCCTCCTTCGGGAGCCCTCTGCGCCAGCGAATGCCCAGATTCCAGGTCAGGAACCAGAACCTCCGCAAAACGTGCAGGGAGGTCCAAGAGTGCGAAATCCGCAATCGGAACCGCAGGCGCCCCCGCGCTTTACTCCTCCCCCAGGCTATCCAGTTCCGAACCCTCCACCAGGCTATCCGGCTTATCAGCCGCCTCCGGGGTTCCCTGCGTTTCAGCCTCCTCAAGGACAGCCGGGGCAACCGGGATTTTATCCGCCTTTAACACCTCCTGGATCACCGGGAGTTCCCCCAGGAGCACCATATCGGTTTCCAATACAGCGACCTATCTATGCACCGCCTCCCGGCGCTTTTCAAGCTCCTCCTCGCGGAAGACAGGGCGCCCCGTTTTTGAATCCCTTTCGGCAGGGTGGCGGGCCATCTTGATAAAGAAATATAGTGCATGATTATGATGAAGATTACAGAATCTACTGTTTAAGTATCCGGAGGTCAATATATGAGATATAATGTTTTCCATCAGCAACCATTGAAGGGGTTCTTTCTAACTGCTGCTTTGATAATGCTCCTTTGCTCCTGCGCTGCTAACCGGGGGAATAACTCTGTGGCCTCACAGGATGCTCTTACCTCCGACAGGAGGGGTTCCTATAAAACGAAAATAGACAAGGTAGAGGATGAACAAGAAGGAAGGCGAAGGAGCCAGAGTCAGTCTGAGGAAGGGAAAGAGGAAAAGAGTAATCTTCGCAGGGGACATGGGGGTCAGAAAGAATTATCGGACAAGGAGGCAGAAGAAGGACAGGTGCACGAGGAAGGGAAAGGGGAAGAAAAGGATCGCGCTCTGTTTACACCCTACAATCCCGAAGATAAGGCGCAGAGCCAAAAGACACCGCCTTCCATGATGCCTTCTGAAATCAAGCAGAAAATCCTCTCTTCCGGAGCGGATACCTCTGGGGAAGAGTATGTGACGTTGAATTTTGAGAACGCTGCTATTGATGACATCATCAATACGGTGAGCGAATACATTGGCTTGAATTACATTATGGGAACTGGAGTCAAGGGGCAAATCTCCATGCAAACCTCCAAGCCTGTTCCTATCAGTGAACTTTTTCCCATTTTGCAATCCGTTTTGGAAGTCAACGGACTGACCATGATCCCATCGGGTCGATATTTTAAGGTAATTTACGCAAAAGAGGCGTCGCAGTATCCTATCGAAGTAATGGCCGGAAAAGGGGGCGATAATCTTCCTCAGGAAGAGACGTACATTACCCAGATTATTTCTCTGGAATACATTCCGGTAAAAGATATGATCGCGATATTGCAGCCTTTCCTTTCCAAGTCGGCGCCCCGGCCCATTCAGCACGACGATCTGAATCTTATGATTATTAACGACACGGCCAATAACATGAAGAGGCTTTTGAAGTTTGTCCAGGAGCTTGATAAGCCCCTCTATCAGCCCAAAGAAAAGGTTTTTGTGTATTATGTCGAAAATGGAGACGCTAAAAAGTTAGCGACTACCCTCACTTCCATTTATAAAAAAGGCACTGCCAAAAAAGATGATTGGAGATCTCCCATTCAGCAACCCGCTGGAGCTCCCAAGGTGCCGAATCAGCCGGTGCCGAATTCTCCTTTCGGATTTCCTCCTTTTGGCGGCTCCGATGGAGGGGATGTTCAGGGTGATGTGACCATCGTGGCAGCCGAAGACATCAACGGTCTGGTTGTCACTACCTCTCCCCGGAACTGGCTGGCGGTTCTGGAAACCATCAAAAAATTGGATATACAGCCGAAACAGGCACTGATCGAAGTTCTGGTAGCTGAAATCAGCATTGATGATATAAAAGATTTCGGCCTCGACTGGACGCTGTCCGGCGGCCCGGCCTCCGGAGGAACCAGCTATCGAATAGGTCAGAAGATTGGAGACAGGCTTTCTGGAAACACGAGCGATCTTGATGCACTTCCGGATGGGATCAGCTATATGATCAACAGGCAGGACCGGTTTCTCTCTCTTATCAATACCAAAGCGGATGAAAATAAACTGAATGTTCTTTCCAGTCCTCACGTTCTTGCTTCCGATAATCAGGAAGCGACGATTGAAATTACACAGGATTATCCTGTTGCCAGAGAGTCTTACGACGCTAACTCGCAGCGGACCACTATCACTTATGATTACAAAACTGCCGGAATAAAGTTGAACTTTACTCCCAACATCAACGAAAAGGGGATGGTCTCTTTGAAGTTAAAGCAGGAGGTAAGCCAACTGGCTCCGGGTTCCAGCGATACTAAATACATTTTCAGTACTCGAAAGGCCGAAACCTCGGTGGTTGTCCACAATGGAGAAACTCTGGTCATCGGTGGTCTGATCAAGGAGCAAAAAAGCAAGTCACGAACCGGTATTCCGTTCTTCGGGGATATCCCCATTCTGGGCTATCTATTCTCGCGTACCAAAGACACGGTCAATAAAACTGAGCTGATTATCTTGATTACCCCGCATATTGTCAATAGTGAGGGTGAGGGAAGGTCACTCACGAAACAGTTCCAGGAGCGGCTCAAGAACCTTACCGAGAAGATAGATAAAAGAGACCACCCATCAGTGACGGTAAAGCCGGCTGGAACTACGGCAAACTAAAGAAATAAGGCACTTTGGACCGAGGAGATTGCTGATTAAGGATGAGCGATGAGAATCCGGACCGGGCTATGGCCCTTGAGGAGATAGAGAGTCTGCGCCGGGAGATCCGTCATCATGACCGGTGCTACTATGGGGCCGCTGAGCCAGAAATTTCAGACCAGGAGTACGACCGCCTGATGGAGCGGCTTTTAGCCCTTGAGGCGCGATTTCCCGATCTGATTACGGCGGATTCCCCTTCCCAAAGGGTCGGGGGAGAGCCTTTATCCTCCTTTCCTGTGGTAGAACATAAGGTTTTAATGCTGAGTCTGGCCAATACCTATTCGAAGGAAGAGTTATTGGAGTTTGACAAAAGGGCGGCCAAGGGCCTTGGAGCAGATGAAATCCGGTATGTAGTGGAGCTCAAAGTCGATGGGGTGGCAGTCTCCCTGTGCTACGAAAATGGACGCCTGGTGCAGGGTTCCACCAGGGGAGACGGCCTTCATGGTGATGATATTACTGCCAACCTGAAAACGATCAGATCGGTTCCCCTGACTCTCTCTTCCCCTGAAATCCCTTTTTCAATGCTTCCCTTCGAGGTTCGCGGTGAAGTGTTCATGAACAGGGAGAACTTCGAAAAGTTGAACAAGGTCAGAGAAAGTGCCGAAGAGCCGCTTTTTGCCAATCCGAGGAACGCCACAGCCGGCTCCTTGAAGCTTTTGGACCCCCGCCTTACTGCCAGAAGACCGCTCGATCTATTCTTTTATTCCTGCCTTACCCCTGACCTTGCTCCTGACCATCCGGCATTACCCCGGACGCAGGCCGAAACTCTGGGACTTCTTAAGAAAATGGGCTTTCAGGTCACTCCTGGCTGGAAGCTCTGCTCTGGTATTCAGGCCGTTATCGATTGCTGTTTAGAGTGGGAAAAAAAAAGAGAAAGCCTTGCCTTCGATATTGACGGTCTGGTAATCAAAGTCGATTCATGCATCCAGCAAAGGCAGCTTGGTGAGACATCCAAAAGCCCGCGCTGGGCCATTTCGTATAAATTCCCCGCTAAACAGGCCACAACGCGCCTTAGCGCCATCCACCTGCAGGTGGGTAGAACCGGAACAATCACACCGGTAGCCATTCTAGAGCCAGTAAATCTGTCTGGATCAACCATCAGCCGGGCCACGCTCCATAACGAGGATGAGATCCGCCGAAAAGACATCCGGGTTGGGGACCGGGTAATCATTGAAAAGGGAGGAGAGGTTATCCCCAAAGTGATCAAAGTAGTACTTTCAGCCCGGACAGGGGAGGAAAAACAATTTACCATGCCCTCCGATTGTCCTTCCTGCGGAGGGAGGATCATCCGGGAGGAGGAGGAAGAGGGAGGATCTTTATCTGCGGCTTACCGCTGTCAGAATCTCGATTGCCCTGCTCAGATGGAGAGGATCCTTCAGCACTTCGCCTCCCGATCGGCCATGGATATCGAGGAATTGGGTCCGGCCCTGATCCGGCAACTCATGGCAGGCGCAAAGGTGAAAAATCCCGCAGATCTCTACTCGCTTCGCCTGGAAGATTTACTGCCTTTGGAGCGGATGGCTGAAAAGTCTGCAACAAACTTTCTCAGAGCTCTGGAAAAAAGTAAAAGCAGGCCCTTATCAGCTCTGATTTTTGCCCTCGGTATCCGGCATGTCGGCGTGGTTGCAGCCGAAAACCTGGCCATACACTTTCATCACTCCCTCGATGAGCTCAAGACCGCGAGCCAGGAAGAACTTCAAAGGGTTCCGGGGGTTGGAGAGATTATGGCCCGAAGTATCGTATCCTTCTTTCAGGCCGAGAGGACCCATGCGATTTTAGAAAATCTGCGTCAGGCCGGGCTGGCCGGGGCAAAAGGGGAAGGGGTTGCAAGAGCGCGAGGGGAAGGGAAGCTTTCTGGTCAGCGTTTTATCTTTACCGGATCGCTTCAGTACTTCACCCGCTCTCAGGCCGAAGGACTGGTCAAAAGCCTGGGAGGCAGAATTGGCACGAGCATAGGAAAATCCATCGATTATGTCGTAGTGGGTGAAGATCCAGGCTCAAAGCTGCAAAAAGCCCAGGCCCTTGGCTTGACAATCCTGAAGGAAGATGATTTTCGCCGTATGGTAGAGGTTGTGCATATATCTTAATCTTTTAGCATAGGTCAACCTTTTGGCATATATCTTAGAGACCTGCCCTTAAGCCTTCATACCCGCCAAGAGCTCTTTTTCGGTTTTTTTGGTTTTTGACTGTGGAGTGAGCTTTGACATGGCATTAAGATGCTGTTATACTTACTTATTGAGTGGAAAGAAGTCAGGAGTAAGCCTTTGGGAGTAAACGCACCTTTTTCCACGTTCTGAAGTTTGGCTCATGAACTCACAACCCATATATAAGATGCAAGGAGGTTTTTATTTTTATGGACGCTGGTGAACCAGTTGACCAGAACAAACCGAAAGAAAATAAAAAGGACGAGGAAAGAAACGCGGAAATCAGTTGTAAAAAAAAGAGACTTGAGGTTAACATCAGGGAGATGGAGATAGGTGATCTTCCTGAAGTTTTTCATATCGGTGAGATGATTTTTACTGCCCAGGAAGTGCCGACGCTTTACCGTACCTGGGATGAATACGAGGTAACTTCTCTCTTTAATTCGGATAGCGAATACTGCCTGGTGGCGGAGTGCGATAAAAAGATAGTGGGATTTGCTTTAGGGACAACGGTCTCCAAAAAAAGATCATCATGGAAGTATGGGTACCTTGTCTGGCTGGGCATCGTCCCCGCCTGTCAAAGACAGGGGATCGCCAGCCGGCTGTTCGATAAACTTGCCGAGAAGATGATCGATGATGGAGTGAATATGTTTCTGGTGGATACAGGGGCAAATGATTTTGCGGCTCTTCAGCTTTTCAAGAAAAAGGGTTTTCGCAACCCCCAGAAACACATATATCTAACTTTGAATCTGAGTACCTATCAAAAGCTGCAAAAGAAAACGGGAAATTCCGGGAAGAGGCAGAGGAATGGAAACAACCGAAACCACGTCAACGGGTATACAACCTGAAAGGCTGAAAGAACTCCTTAAGGATCTGGTGAACATATACAGCCCTTCAGGCAAAGAAGAAGAAATTCTAAAATATGTAGAAGAATATCTGAATAATCATGGTGTATCCATGACCAGGCAGCCGGTTGACGAGAACCGCTACAATATTGTAGTGCTGCCTGAAGGGGCGGACGAAGTGGAACTGTGCTTTGTAGGGCACCTGGATACGATTACCGCATTTGATCTGGAAAATTACGGCTTTTATGAAGAGGGTGACCTTGCCTTCGGTCTGGGAGTTACGGACATGAAGGCTGGCTGTGCAGCTATGATAGAAGCCTTCATCGCTCTGACTGAAAGAGGCGATGCCCTTCCTCCGGTGGGCCTTGCTCTGGTAGTGGGCGAGGAGGAAGAGAGCGATGGTGCCAAAACGCTGGTCAGGGAATACAGTTTCCCCTGGGCAGTAGTGGGTGAGCCCTCCAATATGATCCCCTGTCTTGGGCATTATGGGTATCTGGAAGTTCTTCTGAGAACCCGCGGCAAGAGAGCTCATTCCTCTTTACCGGAGCTTGGGCAGAATGCTATTGAAACCATGCTCAGGTTACTTTTACAGGTCACCGAGTACACGACTTCCGTGCCCCATGGATTGGTGTATAACATCAGACAGCTTTTGGGGTTTCCCGGCGGGTTTGTGGTGCCGGATACCTGCGAAGCGTGGCTCGACCTCCATGCTCCACCTGATTCGAGGATAGATGTGCTCAAGGCGGAACTGGAGCAGATCGTGGAATCAGCGGTGCAGAATATCCCCGGCCTGGATGCTTATATCAGATTTGAAAATACTCATTCAGGATACCGGATTTCCCAGGAAAGACTTTTGGTGAAGAAGTTGAAAGAAGTGTATCAATCCATGTCGCTCCCCTGGGAGCCTCAGGTCTTTAGAAGTCATTCGGACGGAAACGTGTTATGGGCAGCAGGCGCGGACCCCATTATCCTGGGGCCTGGACGGCTCGAATCGGCCCATACTCCTGAAGAATCGTTGACTTTTTTCCAGGTAGTGCAAACGGCTCAGCTCTATCTGAACTTCGCCTTATCCCTGTGAGGAGCAAGATGAAGTGTAACTTCAAGCGGGCACAGGTTTTTCGGTCTCCCCTCCCTTGACCATCCTTTTCCGGGGGCCTTAAGCGGGAGGGGACCACGTCTTTTCAGTCTATCGTACGAAAGGATATATGCCTGTTTGAGGAGGAGAGATTATATCCTCCCAAGGAGAGACTTCCTCCTCCACAGGATCTAAATCGGTATTGAGATAGCCGGTATTTATCTTTCTCTTTACCGTCTCGATTGCTATTGATACGTATTGAGAATAATCGGACCTGCAAATGACGAGAGCTGCATTTAAGAGCTCAATCCCCATGGAGGTCAGCTTATCCTGGTTGGGGAGGTCTATGCAGATCGCATCCGGGGCAATCTCGGCAATCATTCCGGCAACCGCCTTAACCGCTGATCTTTCATCCAGCAAAAGATTGTTTCCGTAGGCCAGCATCGCCTTTCTGAATTCCATTTCACTACTCAGAATGGTTTGGATCTCCTCTTGATTGCGGCCATAAACACTGGTCAGTAAAGAGGGAATATTGGGATCCCGAAGCGTAGTTGCGAGGATTATCCGTGCGCCGATTTCAGGATCTTCATTTCGTTTTATCAACAGGTCCACGCTGTATTCTACGGCAATGCAGCAGAGCCCGTGCATGTACTCACCCTCAATCTCGAACAGAGCATCCATGGTGTTTCTCAGTTCTTCAGAAAACTGAGTTGGATTTTGTTGTATCCTGGCTATGAGCTGATCAGACTTCCTGCCTATATAGTCCGGCTCATGGCGGGCAATGTAATCCGCTCCCCAAACCTCATTATGACCCATAAATCCAAGGGCAAATGCTTTCAGCTCCTTTTTATCGGCTGCGGCCAATAATCCCATGACCTCAGTATGCATTTGCGTCTCAAGGTACTTTCGGGATGGTACCCGGTATATGTAACTAAAGATGTCAGGAGCTATGCCACCGTATATCTTTTGAAAATTCATTGCTCCAAGCCTTCTATCCAGCCTTCTGGTAATGTAGATATGGGTAGCAGGTCCCCAGGCAAATCCAGAGTCAGTCATGAAACTGAGTACCACTAATCCTGCTAAAGCAAAAAGGATAATTCTTTTCATCTCTCATCGGTCCTTTCTTAAAAGAATAAAGTCCACTTCCAAGCTCTCCTTGTGTCGGTTTTAGTAGTTATGCTATTTCTAAAATAATATAAGTAGCATATTCATTCAGATAATCAATCGGCCTTTATGGGATTTTTTCTGGCGATGATCCTCACTTGCATCTTTTCGTTGTCATTTAAAGTTATAGGTTGTATAATGAACGGTTAAAAGAGTACTGGAGAACATGTCGCGTATTCATAATTACTATGGCCTACAGGAAAAAGGAGTGCTTATTATAGAGTGAGGAAATAAACGAAAACATATGGAATCTGCGCCAACGAATTCTCATGAAGTAAAAGGATTGAAGCTGATCCTGCGTTCCCTGAGACATAAAAATTTCCGTCTTTTTTTCTTTGGTCAAAGTATCTCCCTGGTCGGTACATGGATGCAGATCGTTGCCATGGGGTGGCTGGTATTTAATCTGACCCGTTCGATGTTCCTGCTCGGCGCTGTAGAGTTTGCAAGTCAGATCCCTGCCTTCCTTTTCGGCCCTCTGGCCGGTGTGATGATCGACAGGTGGAACCGCCGCCGTCTTCTGATCATCACGCAGACACTGGCCATGGTTCAAGCATTTATTCTTGCGGCCCTCGCCCTGACGGGCCAAATCGCAACCTGGCATATCATATCGTTGAGTATATTTATCGGCCTGGTGAATGGCTTCGATATTCCAGCCAGGCAGGCATTTTTCGTTGATATGATTGACAAAAAGGAGGATCTGGGCAATGCCATCGCCCTCAACTCCTCAATGTTTAACGGAGCCAGGCTGATAGGGCCATCCATAGCCGGCATAACAATTGCCCTTGTCGGAGAGGGCATATGCTTCCTTCTCAACGGGATAACCTTCCTCGCTGTTATTGCGGCCCTTTTGGCAATGAAGATAAACCAAAAGCCCAAAGATGCGTCAAAGTCATCCTATATAATACATGAGCTGCAAGACGGGTTTACTTATACCTTCGGATCTGCTCCTATCAGGTCAGTCTTACAGCTCCTTGCGCTCATCAGTTTCATGGGCATGCCTTATGCCGTATTAATGCCAATTTTTGCAAAAAATGTCCTGCACGGAGGCCCTGATACTCTGGGGTTTCTGATAGCGGCATCAGGCGTGGGCGCGCTTTTGGGCGCCATTTACCTTGCAGCGCAAAGAAGTGTTCTAGGGCTGGGGAAGATGATTGCCATATCGGCAGGTATTTTTGGGGTGGGAATTGTTGCTTTTTCCCAATCACGTGCCCTTTTTCTCTCTCTGTTCCTCCTTTTGCTGGTCGGATTTGGAATAATGGTTCAGATAGCTTCCAGTAACACGCTTCTGCAAACCATTGTGGAGGAAGATAAGCGCGGCCGGGTAATGAGTTTTTTTACCATGTCCTTCATCGGCATGGAACCCCTTGGCAGCCTGCTGGCAGGCGGCCTGGCCAGTATGATCGGAGCACCCAATACCCTCATGATCGGAGGGATCTGCTGCATCGCAGGTTCTGTTATATTCGCCATAAAACTTCCAGCCCTCAGTACTATGATCTACCCGCTCTATGTAAAAATGGGCGCCGTCCCCGGAGTCACGCCGGGAATTCAGATGGTAGAGGATACCCCATAAAGGTAAAGCTGGTTTCGCTCTCGCATTTGGACAGCTAAGCCATCCCCACTGGCCTAAAATATCCGCTGGTCTTTGATGAATTCGCTCTTGAACGATGAAAAAATTTTTCGCTGCCGAAAAATTCAGAGTATAATAAGAATATAACTATTGGTAAGCAGGGGGAGATCTGCCATAATCGATAGAGACGATACACTGATGGAACTGAATAAAATCAAGGAAATAATCAGGGAGGAACTGCCTAAGATAATGCAGACTGATGAGGAAATAGCGCGATTTATCCTGCGGCTTTCCTCTCAGTATTATGCTGGAAAACAAGAAACCGAAGATCGTTTCGACCGTATGCTCAACGAGCTTAAGAGGGACAGAGAGGAACAAAGCCGTACGCGGAAGGAGCAGGACCGCAAGTGGGAGGAGCAAAACCAAAAGTGGTGGGAGAACCAAAAAGCCCTTGAAGAGCAATCCCGCAAGTGGGAGGAAAAGTGGGCGGAAGAAAAAAAAGCACAAGACCAAAAGTGGGAGGAGCAGGAGCGGAAGTGGTGGGAGAATCAGAAAGCCATTGAAGAGCGATTTCAGCAGACGTTTCAGGAGATCAAGGCCATGAACCGTAAACATGACCAAACGATCGAAGCGCTTGGAGCGAGATGGGGGCTGCACTCCGAAGCTTCATTCCGTAACGCACTGGCCGGTATCTTAGGGGAATTCTTTCAGGTGAAGGTATTACATATTCATGAGTTTGACGATACAGGAGAGGTATTTGGTCATCCGGATCAAGTGGAGATGGATCTTCTTATTAAAAACGGGCTCCTGATTATTTGTGAAATCAAGTCCTCCATGAGCAAGGGCGATATGTATATATTTGACAGAAAAGTCAAATTTTATGAAAGGCTGCACGACTGCAAGGCTAACCGGAAAATTGTCATTTCTCCCATGGCAGACGATAAGGCAAAAATTGTGGCCGATCATTTGGGGATTGAAGTTTACTCGTATGCTGAAGACGTAAAAAAAGACTGAACATTTTCCCTCTGCCGTTTCCCGCTGCCGCAGAGGGAGACAGTAGTCCAGTCAACAGAAAACCATTGAAGTGAAAAAATCGAAAGGCTTGAAGCCTATCCGAAAACTTTTGCCTGGAGATAAATAATCCTTCGCGAATTTTCGGATAGGCTTCCTTTTAAAGAGAGCCTGTTTTGCGAACTCCTTGCCCTGAGTTCGTTACTCACCACTCACCAGCGCGTTCAGATTAACGGTATGCTGCCAACTCCCTGAGCTTAATGTGGCCGCCGGATTATCGCAACTGGAACCTTCAAAAGACACCTGGAGAGTTTTGCCTCTTTGGCCCGTCATGGTCATGGTTCCAGAGGTCGGGAGGCTGCAATTTGCGTCAAGATAGACATTGCTTAAATTGAATGTATAGGTTCCATAATTACCCAGGCTGACGGCAGCGGTGCCATCATAATTTCCCTGATCATCCGAACTGAGATTCGTCGTAACTGTGGCGCTGTGATTCCCTATCGAATAGACCCCACTATGTTGACCATAGGCATACACGATCTCACCGGTATCTTTATCCTTGATAACGGTATAGGTTCCATCGAGGGTATGTCCGCAGGAATTAAAGCTTTCGAAGGTATAAGTAGTAGTAGCCGTATCATCTGTTTTTTCAACCAGTACTACACCGTTAAGGGTACAGTAATCACTCGTCAAGTCTTCATACGTAACGGTGATATTCCCATTTCCCAAAACTTCGAGAATCACATTTCCTGAATGAAACACACAGGTTGAATCACCGGTAAATTCAAAATTATACGTTAATCCACTCATAAACATTGTCCCGCATTCAAAGTCGATTGGAACGGCCAGGTACCTTTTTCTTTCTGTCTGGCTTTCCATTTCCAATTTGAGAGACCTGCTGACAGAGGGGTTTCCCTCATCTTCCGTTACATAGGCCATGGATTCCTCGACAGCCTCTAAATCTTCAGGCGAATCGGAATCCTGCAAAGCTTTCAGGGCTGCGTTAATCATCGCGTCGAGTGATTCCTGGCTGATTTCCTCGGTGTTTTCGGAGGCGGACTCTTCACTGTACCGGCCATATTCCCAGTGATCGTCTTCTGATCCAAGGAAATCAAGAACTAACTGCTCTTCAGTAACGCTGAAAGTAGCAGACTCAGATTCTTCATTCTCAATATCAACATAGGTTAAAACACCATTTGCAATAGCCCACGTCCCCGTACGATCAGGCTCAATAAACTGAGCGGCATCAGCATTATCCCAGTATTTCCAGGTTGAATCTGCCTCGATAGACAAAAGCGCCTTTGGAACATCCTCCCCGGCAGGGGCATCTTCGAGAATCCATTGGCCGATGAGGAGCGTTGGATTATTATCGGTGTTATTATTAGCTTGGGGCTGGTCGTTTTTCCCCCCCTCTTCACCACTACATCCTCCCAAAATGAGTATGAAAGCTGTCAGTGAACAAATAAGAAGATAGGCACATTTCTTTGTCATGATACGATTTCTCCTTTATGAATTCGTAGGGTCAGCGTATGGTCCATGTTTTCATCAGGCGTTTTCGATTTTCCACATCAGTATTCATTTGTTAAGAGGGAATTATTACGAAATCAGGTGGATACACCTCCTTTTTGAATGAGGAAATAGGGTATCATGAATTATAGAAAGAGAAATTGAGAATCTATAAGAACTGATTTTTAGCAATCAAAGTTTGTATCGTTCTTTACGTTCTGAATGATCGGTGGGAAAATTCGC
>JBFMGO010000076.1:0-30795 GCA_040752695.1 bacterium | reverse complement strand
CATCCGGCGTCTTTTCTTAAAAGTACAGGAGATCACTTATCAAATCATTTTCCTATCCAGTTATGTAGTATATAAAAATGATAGAATAAGTTATTATCAGATGTCAAGTATATTAATAAAATAAATAGAATTAAATAATGTATAGAAAAGAAGAAACCAGTTACTGTTCTCTGACCGCCGACTCTTGACTGCTGTCCTTTGACGTCTGACCACAGCAGGGCTTAAGGGCTCTCTCAAGGCATTACCTAAAAACAACGACTTTACTGTCTTTTCCACAAATGTTGTGGAAAAGTTGTACATAAGTCATGGACTTACCTTCTTAAGTAGCAATAAGATAAAAGGAAATAGCATTTCGGTTGCCGTTTCTATAATTTTTTTAGAAAAGAGGAATGGGAATCCCCTGGAGATGAGAAGTTTACCCTTTCTCGTACTGCCCGTAGGTGGCTCCATATTTGAGGAAATCTCTTGACAAGGTGAGGCAAGTAAAAATATAATATATAAAATGCATCGGTTAAACTGCACCGTACTACGTCAATTGACCTGCGAAATTTCATAAAAAGACGCATAATTTTTTCACCATGAGCTCACCTGAATTTACCTGACAAGAGGTGTATCTTGCTGCTCCCCAAAGGTGAAAAAATTATGGTGATCGTTCCCTTCTGAACTTTGGATACTGATTTTCTTTATCCCCCTTTCCAAAAGGAAATAATTATTATCCCCAGCTATTTATATTATCAATTTACGTTCCGGGAGCAAAAGAACGTATGGTTTTTCACTTACTTTTAAATGTACGATTTTTCATTTACTTATAATGGTCTATGAGGCTACAGGATAACCGTAGATATCAGTTATATAATAAATATAAGCCAAGTTTCTGCTAAGAATTACTATCTGAAAAGTCCTGATAAGCCGCATCAGTAGTGAAGCCTTTCTAACTTTTCGGATAGGTATCAAGTATTAGCTGAATATGAGCTCAATAGATATAAAAACAGCCTCCCTTTTGACCGATTAATCTTTTATCCACCAGATACCCCCAAAATAGTTTAAACAGTAATGCATGAACTTAACGAGGACAATAATGAATAAAAATCAAAGACTTAAAACTTCAAAGGCTATTGCCGCCAAAATCTTTTTTCTTCAATTCAAAATTTCAAGTCCTCTCCTGTTATTTCTTCTGGTTGCCCCCATGGTTTTCCTGCCAGTCAGACCCTCCCGGGCAGGACAAAAGGACCCTGTTTACCTGACCAAGGACTTGTCTCCTTATTATGAGCAGTTACAAAACCTGCCCCTCCTGGAAGTGGTCATCCGAAATGGAGAGGAATTTGCCATATCAGTTGCAGTGGAAACTCAGAGCAGCCTTCACCCGACGGTATGGATCGACTATTGCACCGGAGAGGGAACCCGTACCCTGACAAACGAAGAAGTAATCAAGGTGCCGATCGGAAACGCCAGCTCTTCCGGCTGGGTATCGCTTCAGGCAAATATAGCCGATGATCTTCAATGGGCACAGCACGCCTTTTCCTCAGTCAAGCGGGTGAGCTTGCGGGGAAACCGCTTTGATTTACAAAAGGTCCGGTTTTCTTCATCTTCTTTAACATCCTCATCATCCTCCTCGTCCTCCTCATCATCCTCTCCCCCCTCGGCATCCTCTTCCGCCTCGACTTCAGCCTCTTCTGCGATATCTTCAGGTTATGAGGGGCTGGTGATCGCTTTTCCTTTCCAGAATGGAAAAACCGTTTTTGACCTTGGCTGGAGCTCAAATAACAGTCCAAAATGTTTTCAGGTTTTACAAGAGCAGGATGCTCAAGGAGGCTCCTTTTCCTATCTCCGGGCAGAGGGTTCAGCCTCATGGCAACCGTCTTCCGCTCCCATCACATCCTCGTCATCAACTTCCGGAACTGGTACTGGTTCTGTTACTGGCTCTGGTACCGGCTCTGGGGAATGGTATTTCAGGACCGCCAACTCAGGGGAGTATTCAGTAATGACGAACTCAGGCTTGTATCTGGAGAAGGCAAAGACAGTGGAAGAGTATACGCCTGTGGATTACCGGATCGCAACGTCGTTCTATCCTCCTCCCTTGCTGCCTTTTTCTCCCCTGGGCCTCTTTAGCCCTTTGGGCCTGGGAATCGGCGGACCATTCGGAACGGGGTATGGGCTGGGAGGATCGCCCCTGTTGGCTATGGGTGCCTTTGGGTCACCCCTGGGAGGTTTGGGCGGGGTAGGTTTATTTGGCGGGGGACTCTACGGCCTGGGAGGAGGACTCGGTCTTTATGGTCTTGGCGGTGGCCTCTTGGGTGGCGGCCTCTTGGGTGGAAGCCTTTTGGGTGGAAGCCTTTTGGGTGGCGGTCTTTTAGGCGGTGGCCTCCTGGGGCTTAGTGGACTTCCGAATCCCCTTTCAGGTGTCAGTACTGGAGACACTTTTTACAACAAGCTCTTTAACCTGTTGTTTGATGGTGCAGTACCTGTTTCGACTGCTTCTATCATACTGGAACCTCCGGTTACGTATCCGGCGAGTACTGCGCTTGCGCCAACCTCCCCTATCCCGTCTTTGGTTACATCAGTCGTTCCAGTCGCAACGACCGTTAAGGGCGGCGGTGGTGGCGGAGGAGGA
Source organism: bacterium (assembly GCA_040752695.1). Taxonomy (GTDB): domain Bacteria; phylum SZUA-182; class SZUA-182; order DTGQ01; family DTGQ01; genus DTGQ01. Next base: position 28,184 of record JBFMGO010000076.1, on the reverse strand, counting down.
GGAGGGATTACCGGCGGCGGATATACCGGCGGCGGGGGTGGTGGTGGGATTTCCGGCGTGGGTGGAGCGATCCCCTAAACTTTTGGGAGATGTACCGTGGGGTCACATATTTACATGTCATGTCGGTAATGCCAACTGGTTTATGTGACCCCGTTTACCCCCCATATGAGCCGTGATCCCAGGCGTCCTCATGTATTATCCGAGGCTCTGTTTTGCCCCCGTATGAGCCCATGACCAATGCGGACCCATGTTTCCTATGCCCTGAGAGCGTTTTGCTTTTTTAGTCCTCAAAAGGCGCAGTGACTCTATTCCTTCCCTTTTGCTTGGAAAGATAGAGGGCTTTATCAGCTTTTTGTAAAAGCTCTTCAGAGGTATGCAGGGAATTATCAAACTCGGCCAATCCGATGCTGAGAGTGATCTGGCATTTTGGGAATAGTTTCTTACTATACAAGCCGTATTCCTCCGCAATGAGCCGAACTCTCTCTGCGAAGGTAAGGGCGCTCTCAATCTGAGTATTGGGTAAAATGACCAGAAACTCGTCCCCCCCAAACCTGCCGACAATATCGATGCTTCGGGAATTGTTCTTTATGATTGCGGCCACATCCTTCAGGATCAAATCTCCCACCTGATGGCCATAGGTATCATTGACTATCTTAAAATAATCGATATCAAAAAGGACAATCGAAAATGACTGCTGAAAGCGCGCTGATCTGCTAATTTCGTTGTTCAATGATGTGTCCAGTTGACGGCGGTTATAGACATTGGTGAGAAAGTCAATAACTGCCATTTGACTAACATACTGAAACAGTTTTGCATTTTCTAAAGCCATTCCGAGGTTGACGGCCAGGATATCGAACACCTTAATCGTATCGGAGGAGATCGCAACGGTTCCTTCCTGATTATCGATAAGAATCAGATGGGTGATTTCCCGGTCAGTGCTGACAGGGATAAGAATCAATTCATTACCATGCAGGCCTTGCAGAAGGCAGGAACTGCACGGTGTCTCCTCCTGTCCATGGCGGCTGGTCAGATTGTGTTTTGTCCGATCATGTTTGATTCGGCCATGTTTGATCTGGCCATAATTAATATGAAGGATCCTTTTGTCTTGAATGCAGGCAGGTAATAAAGGATTATGCTCATCCCACATGCATTCCTCATTGAGGATCGGATTGCTGTGAAAATCACCGTAGGTTGCCTTGGGAATGACCTTTTTTTTCTGTGCGTCTATGGAAAACCAGATAAGCCTGGGAAAGCCAAAATCCTCACCGAGTCCCTGCAGGACATTTTGAATAATTTGGGACGGATCCATTGTTTCGCGGGTTTTGCAGATAATCTCATTGAGAGTATTCAGATCGTGGACATGGTTTTCCAGATTTTTTTTCGTATCGTTGAGCTCTTGAATATGTCTTTCCAGCTTTCTCTTGGTATCACTATAGAGAGCGTTGATTTTTCCCAGCTCGAAATTTGTTTTTTGGAGAGTCTCTCTGAATCCTTTCAAGTCGCTTGCCTGCAGGTTAAAGATCCTTGCATTGAGAACCAGTTCCCTGTTAATTTCTTTTAAGACAGGGTCTATCTTCAGGTTTTTTAGATTGACAATCCTCTCTGCCTGCACATTGAGCGTAGGATAAAAGCAAAAACTGAATGAGCCGAGACCCTGAGTCCAGCAAATAAAGTCGGCTACAGAAACAATGGCTGCAAGCTCATGTATCTCTTCCTGCTCGTCTTTCGAGCCGTGATGCAGCTCAACAGCCTTCCGCAAGGTGAGCGGGAGGTTCCACTTCTCGAAAGCCAGCCTGCCGACCGTGGCATGATTCAGGGAAAGGTTTTCTTCTTCGAAGCGCACAGACATGTCCGGAGTTGAATTAAGATTTTTCATATAGTCGAAGTATTCTTCAGGCATGATCTGCTCGATAAGGATCTTTCCTACATCATGCAAAAGGCCGGCAACATAAGCCTCACTGGGATAAGGATAGTGAATGAGCTCGGCCAGGCTCCTGGCTACGATAGCCACAGCCAGAGAGTGACACCAGAATCGGGATTTAGGGAATAGATACCCTTCTTGTTTTTCCTTCGACAGGTTACCGAATACCGAGAGGCATAGAAGCAGTTTCTTGAGCGTATCCAAGCCCAGAATGACCATGGCGTGTTCCAGTGTGCTGACTTTTTCCCTCAAGCCATATGCTGCGGAATTGGCCATCTGCAGTACTCTTAAAGAGAGGGACTGATCTACACGGACAGCTTCTGAAAGATCACTTATGGAACTTTTGTCATCAAGGACGATGTTCAAAATACGCGCAACGACTGTAGGTAAGGTAGGGATGTCATCCCTGATTCTTTTGATGAGCTCGTTTTCGGAAATACTATGTACCATTTTCACTTCTACACTTCCTGGACCCATCGGAGGAGAAAGAAGACTGTCCTGAGTAAGTCCCCAATCAGAGTAGCTGTTGGCTATATTCATATTATTTCGTCGTTTTTTGTATGTTTTTAGAGTAGCAGTTGTCTATAAAGTGAATGTGATCGCAATGCCGATGCCCCGGCCTTTTCGAATACTCTCTTTTCGTAGCTCATCGAGTATGGTATTAACCCGTGTATCTTCACTTGTAAATCAATCAAGCATGGTAAATCTATTTGCATATTGCATGCCAAAAAACGGATCTTATATCATTCTTTCAGAGAAGTACCTATTTCTCTGCTCCCTCATGATGTACTATCCAGTTGGAGTAAGGGGATCTTGTACCTTTGATTGAATAAACCCTGACCTTCCATTCTTAAATAGGTGCGGTGTCAAACAGTGTTTTTATTATTATTAATCGGCAATTCAACTCTGTCTATTTGAAGTTATCGCTGCTGAAATAGTGCTAGAAGCAGATAAAAGTTAATATATAACGAGTATTATCACGAGGCTGTAGCTTTCTATGGCTCACGTGAGGGTTAAAGCGATCATAGTCAGTGTAAACTGTGTTGACGAAAAGATCGAGAAAACAAAAGGAGAATCCATGACAAAGGAGAATTCATGACAAAGACACCTCTTACGCTCATCGATCGTACCATATAAGCCTCCCAGTGGTAAAATAGGCAGATAGGAAAAAATAGGGAAAGACTAAGGGAAAAGAGAAGGAGACCGGTAACGACATGCTCTATGAGGTAAACTTTGTTTACTTTTACAGGAAGCACTCATAGGTAAAAACCTGGCTGTTTTTCAGACAATACACTGCTCTGTTACCGGTCAGAAGCCGCGCTGCAAAAGCTAAAACGGCAGATATCAAAGACATGTCTGCCGTTTTTCTTTGGCCCTATCCAAGAATTTATTTTATAAGATTAATTGCCAGATTTACTTTATAATATTAATCGACAGGGCCTCATTCGTGCCATCTTCAGGTGTAGAATACTTGACTCTGCTTTTGCTGCCCACCTTCAGATCTCCCAAAGCAACAGCATTCCAGCCAACATCATAGATATCCGTCGTTGATGTTACCAGCAAGGTTACTGCCCTATCATTCTTATCCCTTACTACGATCTGCGGCTTTATATTCTGAGCGGAATCAGCAAGAGTAATCGCGGTAATTTTTCCAACCAGAACCTTGGCCTCAGTCGCTTTTAGAACCGTCGCTTTGGTTGGAGTAACCCTTGATGCTGCCATCACTGTAGCCGGCGGCAGTGTGGCCGAATTTTCAGCAGCCTGTGCTTCGCACAGGCTGCTTGTCATGAGCAAAGAAACACAGATGGCTGTAATAAGCCATCTCATTTATTCGCCCCTCCTTTGCTGCTTCTGCCTTTTGCTCTTGCCTTTACTTTTTCTACTGATTTCGGCATAACCTCTACCTTTTCTGCCCGCATTTCTTCACCTGCCTTAAGGGTCACTTTGACCTGGTCGCCAGCCTTTAATGTAGACAAGGTGCTCTGATCGATCAGATCGACAGCAATCTTCTTCTCAACCTCACCGGAAGCTTCATTTACCTTTAGCATCAGAGTCTTCATTTCAAGGTTAAGAGAATTGATACTGCCAGCAAGTACCTCGGCCTTTGGCTCAGCAGTGATCGTCTGTTCCATCGCTTCTTTAGCCGGTGTCTCTGAAGTCGGATTCTGACCCTGAGCAAAGGTGGAAAACCCGGCAAATATCAGTAAAGCAGCCATCATTACCAATACCTTTTTCATATTGAATCTCCTTTTTTCTATTTTATGGCCCTCATAGTAGGATTCTTACATGATTATATTATGATACAAGCAATAAGCGCTTCCTTTCCCGGTTACTCCATACCATTATCTTTATGCCGTCAATCTTCACCTCCTTCCTGATTTTGTTTCATCTATCTTATGATTTTATTACCTATATTCTAATTTTAGAGGAGCAATCTACCATATCGATCATTAAAACAACCTTAAAGCAGAATTAAAAATTTTTAATCTTCAAAGGCGTCTTAATGCTTGAAATAACATGATTGGATGGGCCTGGCAGGTGCAAAATGGCTTTTATTTAGGAATAACTTGCCTGATCAGGTATCATATACCCGATACATGGAGCAGGCATGATTATATATGGCAGGCCCGATAGAGGTGTGATAGATGCGATAGAGGTGGCAGGTGTAATAGAGGTTATGGAGGTGATGTGAGGAAGATACTTACGGTGAGGGGAGTAAGGGCAGGGAAACAGTGATGGTTGTGCCCTGCTCTTGGCGGCTTTCTACCTCAATCTGGCCGTGGTGGGCATCCACGATAGATTTAACGATACAAAGACCAAGGCCGAAACCCGATGTGCTGCGGGATTTTTCCACTTGATAAAACCTGTCAAATATATGACGGAGTGCATCTTCCGGTATACCTATACCAGTATCACTTACCTTAACTCTGGCAAAATTGTTGCTTTTATGTACCTCTACCGTGACCTTGCCATTTGGCGGCGTGTATTTAACCGCATTGTCCAGGAGGTTAAAAAAAACGCAGCTCATTTGATTTTCATCAGCTTCCACGGTGATCTTATCCTGATTAAACAGATCAATGCCGATAGCCTTCTGGATAGCCAATACTCTCATATCATCCAAAACCCTCTCCAACAAATCAGTCAACTCCAGCCTTTCCATGGAAAACTTAATCTGTTGGCTGTCAAGCCGGGCGAGGGTGAGCAAACTCTCCACCATCCGGCTGATTTTATTAATCTCTTCCAAACTACTCATCAGGACTGACTTATATTCCTGACTGGAGCGATTTTTCTTTAAAGTGATTTCGAGTTCCCCTTTTAAAATAGTCAAAGGGGTTCTTAATTCATGAGAAACATCTTGAATGAATTGTTTCTCGAATGAAAAGGCATGATCGAGCCTGGCCAGCATATTATTGAAGGTGTCCGCTAATCTTTTAATCTCATCTTTGGTATCAGGTATATCTATCCTGAGTTTTAAATTCTCAGCAGTGATCTGGCGTATGGTTTTGATCATGCTGTCAACAGGGTTAAGCGCTAAGGTGACGAGAAATACGCCCAACGCAGCAGTAGAGAATACCGACAGGGGGACGAGTATCAATAAGGTTGCCTTGAGCTTATTGAGCCCGGAGAATATCAGATTCAATGGACTGGCAACCTGGATAATGTAAGCTGTCTGTCCACGCTCCATAACGGGCATGGTGAACACTCTCAACGGCAATTCCTTATCTCCGGGCATATCGATATCTAAGTTATAGAGATGGTCATTACCCCTTAAAGTGGAACAGAGTATTTCCCTCGGAAGAGTGAACCTGCCGGATATATTTTTTGAAGAAACGATTTGCTTTCCATTCGAATCGAAGATCTGCACAATGGTATTGATCAGTTTAACGTCTTTAGATTTTTCCTCAACCCAGTTATGAGCGATTTTTGCGAAATTATTATTATCTACCTTGCTGTAGGTTTCTATGTTTTCGCCATCCTCCAGCGCTTCCAATTTCTTGGTTTCCCAGTACGTATCAATGGCATCCGCGATCCCTTCCGCTCTTGACCGGATCAGGTCGTCTACACTTTCATAGAGCCTGTTTTCGAGGTTCTGGTAGATCAAGACACTGAACACGCACAGTACAACAGCCAGAATCAGCATATACCAAAGGGTGATTTTAAAGCGGACAGACTTTAGGAATATCTTCTTTCTACGACCCATTTCCCTTTTATCTTTCTATAGAAGGCTGAATAACCTTTAGGAGACTGGATAACCTTAGAGGAAACCGGATAATCTTGATGAGGAGATAATCTTGATGAGGATTGGAGTACCTTTTAGCAAAAGGAACTTTTAGCAGAAGACTTCGCCGAAAGGGACCATCAGCCCTGCAATCTGACTGGATTCTATGCTTTCCTGCTCACAATAAGCTCCCTTCAACCCATATCTTCCACCCTCTATGGTATAGACCTCAACCTCTTTCTTATCCGGATCTACCAACCAGTACTCCCGGACAAAAAAATGTTCGTAGAGTTGCTTCTTTCTTTTTATATCTACCTCAGCATTATGAGGGGAAAGAATCTCGACGATCAGGTCTGGGGCACCAAAGATCCCTTTTTCTTTGATGATATGGGCTCTTTTCCTGGCGACATAAACCAAATCAGGCTGAACAACATTCAATTTATCAAATATAACGTCTATGGGAGCATCATAGATCTCTCCCAGGCGGTTCTTCCGAACGTAATCCCAAATGAAAAATTCAAGGTTTCTGGATACTTTCTGATGCTTCGTTGTAGGCGCTGGTGCCATAAGTAAAGTACCTCCTATAATTTCATAAATCTTGCCATCATTGGGAAGTTCAAGATAATCCTGGTAAGTCCAGATATCTTCCTCGTATAGGGGTTCACTCATGCTGTGCAGAGTAGCCATTCTTTTCTCCTTTTCGCCTTGAACGTAAGGGGCAAAGCTCATGCTTTCCAAAGAACTCGATACACCGCGCTTAAAATACATAGCCGGTTATATTGTCCTCCCCCCCCTGCTGTAAGGGTTTTTATATCCCCTTGAGAAAGGAGGGGGATTTTCGACATATGGCCCCATTCCAATAACCGGCTGCGTAGTTCACGTGCAGTGCACTGAGCTTCTCTAAACTTTTGCACTTTTATATAAAAAATTGTAACGCAGATGATTCCATAATTTCATCTTTATTTAAAAAGCAATCTTTATTCAGAAGATATCCCAATCTATCAGAGGTTGTCAAGGACGATTTTTCGGCATTGAACGGTCCCCATACCGGATAACCAGTCCCAGTAAGGGGTCCGCCCGTCAATACCACCTCAGCAGAGGAGCATCGTCAAGTGATGAGCATCGTCCGATTTTCCTACTCAGTCTAAAAAATAGAGCCTGCTTTTACAACATATACATATAAATAGACACAAGATAAATAAAATAGATTAATTCCTAGAGATCCTTCCACTTGCTCAAACGATAGGAAAGTAACCACTGAAAAAGCAGAGGAAAGAAAAGCATTCCTCGGTGTATCAATGTCTCTGGGGCTGTTGGTTCTATTCTTTTATCCGTAGCATACATAGTCGATGAACATTTATCTATTCCCGCGGCACTATTTATGCTTCTTTTTAAGAAAAGAGAGTTCTCTTTCTCTCTATTAAACCCCACGACGTTCCGAATGTGAAAAAACCTTTTATCCTAACTCCTCGCTACTGGATTCTGACTTTCGAACAGTTAAATCCTCATCACCGAGATCGGGGAGGAATAAAATAAGAAGCTGAGGTCAGATCAGGTAAACCAAACAAAAGGAGGAACATTTATGAACGAATATGAACATTTTTTTATTCTCGTCAACCCTGTACCGCTTAACGGTCATTCGTCATCTATCCATGTTTCCTTACAAGACGGCAAGGGAGAAACAGTAGAAGAGATCCAGGAGAATGCCTTGCTTTCAGATAACAACTTTCGTGACTTATCCGGCTTATATATTGGGCTTAATACGGCAGAGAAGCATGGAATCAAAAAGGTCACCGTTTTAACGAATAATGTCTTTTTAAGAGCCATGGTTCAAAGTGAGCGGAAGGAGATGGATTCTTATGGATTTTCTCCTGATATCAAAAAGCTGATCGGCAATTTCGAAGAGGTTGGAATTGATGTTGTCAGATGGTAAATCATTGAGCTTCTGATACAGTATGTTCCTATGTTGAAATCCCCCCCTGCCCCCTTTTATTTATAAAGGGGGAGCGATAGGTACCTTTATAGGGGGAAAACATGTGCCTTTGGCAAACGGAGGGCGACTCGCAGTAGTTTGCAAAGGGCCTGTAGTTTGATCAAGCAAGAGCCGCTCTAACTGAACACGGACTAAAGGAATTCCATATATACTACCTATCCGAAAAGGGAGTTCAGCTATCACAGTGATGCAGCTCCCCATAACTTTTCGGCTCTATGGAAACGAACACCTTTGTATTGATTAATAGCTCCACCAGGGCTGCACATCGAGAAGGAAATTCTGGTAGGCATAGCCCCCTTGAAAATCATAGGCAACGATACTTATGCTGTACTGGCCAGGGAAGTAGGTCAGGAAGGAAAAAGTTCCGTCCGGAGTAACACTTCCGATATTGGTGCTGTAATACAGGTCATCGCCATCGGGATCAACCAGGCTGGTAGCCACGGTGTAAAGCTCGCCGGCACGGACTATCTGTGGACTGGGGACATTGACCACCCGTACCGGCGGATGGTTGAGCCAGGAGCCCGGATTGGCCACGGTAAGATCCCAGGTGGCCTGTGCTATAGCCCCTTTTGTATCACGGACGGTTACCGTAATCTGGAAAAAGCCCTCGAACCGGGGCGTAATTTTAATAAGACCGGTATGGGGATCGATGATGGATTCCAGCCAGGGGCCGTATTGATAGTTGGGCAGGCCATTGATTGTAGCCGAGTAGGTAAGCTGGTCATAATCCTTGTCAAACACCTTGACCCGATAGGTGAAAGTCTCTCCAACATGAGCAACGAATCGTGAAAGCATTCCGCTTCTCTGAATGACGGGAGGGTGATTCTGGACAGGGTAATTGACTACGGACAGAGGAAACATGGTGGTATCGTTGGTATATCCGTCAGATACCGTAACCGCCACGATCAAATCCTCGAAAACCTGAGGAGTGAATCTCACTATGGCCCTCTGAAGAGAAGAGTCCTGCATAAGGCAGGGGTCAGCTGCGTCAGGGCCTAATTCCTTGAGAGAAAACAGTTCATTGCCACCAGTTCCATGGGCTCCCCATCCACTAACCTGAATATGAAAGGAAAGTTTGGCTTTTTCCGGATCTGAAGCATACATGATCAATTCAAAAGGCTCAAACAGGGTGGCAAACTGAGGTCCCGGATTCCAGACAAACGGGTGATGATTCTCGTAAAGCGAAAGATCATCGAAGAAGGTGATTTCATCCACAGAATATTCATTACCGGAGAGGATGATTCCATAGACACCTTCAAGGTGCTGCGGTGCGGATAGGAAACCTTCCTCTACGGCTTGATCGAGGTCTTTTTGCAGATTCCTGACCACACAGTGCCAGGTGGAGTCCTGGATCTCTCTCCCTGCGGGGTAGCCGAGACAGCGAACAGGGCTACCGGCAAGACCGGCAGTAAGATCAGCAGGTGGAGGGATTAGGGGAGAAAAATCGCCTAAACTCTGCACACCCGTTGCCTCAATCGGGAGATAACTCAACCAGAGCCATTCATTTTCCCGTGTCTTGATCAGCAGGCAGCACCGCATCTGGGTAAAGCCCTCGAAACTGATCGGGGCCTTCACTTTATAACTGAAGCAGGTTTTCTCTGGCACGGTACCGGTATCGGGGTCACGCAGGTTATAATTGGCCATGCAGTATGGCTGCAAGCCATTGAAAACAGAGGGAATGCAATGTATCATAAGTACCCGGCTTCCTTCAGACAGGTCAATCTGAGTAGACTGATGCCCATACCCTACTTCATAACCCATAACGGGATAGGCGTAATCCGAACTTTGCCATCCATGATTAAGAGGCGAATCCCAGTATTCGAAATCGTCAAACACAAAGGATTCCCCCGGCGCGGAAACGGCCAGGCACAAAAATAGACAGGTCAATACGGCAAAGTAAAACAAAATCATACGCTTTTCGGCTAAGGCTGCTTTGGTCCTCATAATGAAAAAGTCCTTTCTCCATACATTAATAAAAATAACGAATATGTATGACAGTCTATGTTTCGAGTAGTAACTTTTGGAACTTTAATTACAGCTTCTTTTGATTTCTAACCCTTCACTCCTGAATCCCGATTCCTGAATTCCAGCATCAGAATTCCAGCGGCTGAATTTGACTTTTTAATTTTTACATTTTGTATTTTATAAGCTTACCGCACAAAAATCAAACCTGATCGCTCATATTTATAAAGCAACATACCTAATAAAAAGCATCCAATTCCGTCATTCCCGCCTTCGCGGGAATGACAAAAAAAGAATTTGTGATGGCTACTATAATAGTATGAGCGAACCTGATTTACGGCAATGGTGGATTATCCGATTGGTATTTCTTTCCTCATTTTTTAGAATAAGAAAAAAAATCAATATCCAAATCCCAAAATACCCTATTGATTTTTCCTTTTAGTAGGATTATAATCTGCCTCGTTTATTCTCTGAACAGTGCAAATCAGAGAATAAGAAGTAATATATAGAAGGAGCACCAAAAATGTATATCATCATCGTAGGATGCGGCAGATCAGGATCGAGACTGGCCAACCAATTGTCCGAAGAAGGCCACGATGTGGTGGTTATTGACAAGGATAAGCAGTCTTTTCAGCGTCTGGGCGCTCTATTCAATGGAATCACATACCAGGGAAATGGCACTGATCGGGAGCTCCTGGAAGAAGCGGGAATCCAAAGAACAGACGGGATTGCTTTAGTGACCAATTCGGACACCAGCAACGCCATGGTCGCTCAGATAGCAAAAAAGATTTACCAGGTAAAACGGGTTATAGCCAAAATTTACGATCCGGAACTGGCCCAGACCCTCCAGGACTTCGGATTTGACATCATTAATGCTACTGTCATGATTTCCAAGATGATCAGGGACCGTTTTATCGAAGATTCCCTACGTTCCTGCTATGGTGAGAGCGAAGGCCAGCTAAAGTTGGTAGAAATTCCATCACATGAGAAAATTATCGGTAAAAAATATAGCACTCTGAATATTCCAGGTACTCTTACGGTAGTTACCTGCAAAAATGGCCTGGGCCTGCTCATGCCCACGCCGGAAATGACCATAAGGAAAGAGGACATCCTTATTTGCCTCTTAAATCAGGCCAAAAGGGCCGACGTTCTGGACCTGCTGGGACCGCAATTGAATTCGCAGTAAATTCAATGCGCGGCAAAGTGAATTTCTGCCGAAGTGAATCCATAATCAATGTGAATCTACGATACATAGAATTCACATTCAGTAATCTATCCGAAAAAAGGAGAAAAAGGTATTTTTCGAAAGGGAGAGAAAGTATCTTCCGATAGGGATAGAGAAGGTATTTTTCGGATAGGCTTTCATACAGTCCACAGCAGGAAAGGCACACAAAGCCCTCTTTTTCTGCAAAAGGGCAAATCAGGGGATCAGAAGCGATGTATATTATTTTAGTCGGAGGGGGAAAAGTTGGCTATCACCTGGCCAAGTCTCTGGCCGCAGACAAGCATACGGTAGTAATCATCGAAAGGGACGAAGACCGGTGCCAATATATGGCTGAAAGGCTGAACGGCCTGGTTATCAATGGGAATGGCTGTGAAAAAAGATACTTGAGGGAAGCGGGCATTGAAAGGGCCGATGTTCTGGCTGCCGTAACCGGTAATGACGAAGACAATCTCATTGCCTGTCAGGTAGCCCAAAAGTCCTTTGCCATCAAGCGGACAGTGGCCAGGGTCAATGATCCGAAGAATGAGTCTTCGTTCAGTCATCTGGGAATTGACGTTCCAGTTAACAGCACATCAATCATTGCCAAAATCATTGAGGAAGAAACCACCCTGGAGGATATCATCCCCCTGTTTACCTTTAAAAAGGGAAAACTGGCCATCGTCCGCGTGGATTTACCTACCTCTTCTCCAGCTAAAAATAAAAAGCTGAAGGAAATCAAACTGCCCAAAGATTGTGTTTTGGTGTCCATTTTGCGGGGAGAGGACTTGCTTATCCCCAGCGGCGATACCATGCTTATGGAGGGAGATGAGGTGGTGGCTTTGACTACTATTGAAAAAGAAAGAGAAGCCTTCAGCATGCTGGTAGGAAAGCTGGAGGATTAAGAACCCGGATTATACGGATTCGCTCATATATAGTAGCCATCACATTCCTTTTTTGTCATTCCCGCCTTCGCGGGAATGACGGAATTGGATGCTTTTTATTAGGTATGTTGCTTTATAAATATGAGCGAGTAAGTTTATATAAGGATTATAGAGGGAATACATAAGGTTATACATTTATGGATCAAATCAATTCAGAAGCTTTATCTCGAAAAGTCATCATGTCAATACGGGGGATGTTTATTGAATCATCCCTTCCTCTTGCTCTTTTACTGGTAGCATCGATTGTCGTATTTGCCTTGAGCCTGTTGTTCCGATGTTACTAAAACCCCAAAAGCAAGATTACCTGATCATCGGCTTTTATACAGGGAAAATCATCACAGGCATTGGCTTGGTTATGGTCGTGCCCCTTTTGACCTCCCTGCTCTTCGCCGAGTGGAACCCTGCCCTCGACTTTGCCATCGGCATGAGTGCCTGCCTCATAGTCGGACTCAGCCTGACGATGCTCTGCGAAACCGACCGTGACTTACTCTGGATGCACGGTATGGTTACCGCCGCTTTCTCATGGGCTTTGGCTACGCTGCTGGGGGCTATTCCGCATTATCTCAGTGGGCACTTTCTCTCCTACCTCGATGCCTGTTTCGATATCATGAGTGGCTATACCACTACCGGCCTGTGCATGATCCAAAATCTTGACCATGTTTCACACGGCCTGAATATGTGGCGGCACCTTTTGACTTACCTGGGCGGCCAGGGAATGATCGTGGTTGCCATCACCTTTCTGGTCAAGGGGACGGCAGGGGCCTACCGCCTCTATGTAGGTGAGGGCAAGGACGAGAGGCTGTTGCCCAACGTCGTTCAGACTGCCCGGGCCATATGGATGATCAGTCTGACCTATCTGACTGTTGGAACGGTCGCCTTGTTTGTAGCCAATCTCCTGGCCGGGATGACACCTTTAAGATCCCTGCTGCACGGCCTGTGGATTTTCATGGGCTCCTGGAGCACCGGAGGATTTGCGCCGCAATCCCAAAACCTGCTTTACTACCATAGCTCTTTAGTCGAACTGGTGACTATGGTTATCTTTGTTATTGGATCCTATAATTTTGCCCTTCATTATTCTATCTGGCAGGGAAACTATAAGGAAGTCCGCCGCAACATTGAAACGGTCTCCTTTTCCACGACGGTTCTGGTTACCAGCGTGGTCAGCGTCATCGGATTGATGCAGACACTCTTCTATCCGAATCTTGCCTCTTTATTTCGCCGCTGTTTTTATCAGATTGTCTCGGCTCACACGACAACCGGGAACGCGACCATGTATCCCGTTCAATTTCTCAATAGCTGGAATATCCTGGCCACCATGGGCATCATGATTGCCATGTCCATCGGAGGCAGTGCCTGCTCCACTGCCGGTGGAATCAAGGGCATCCGGGTAGGTGTTCTCTTTCAATCCCTGATCAACGATATTCACCGGATTTTTTCTCCTGACTCTGCCGTGATAACGCACAAATTTCACCATATAAGAGACATAGTGCTCGAAGACCGCCACGTGCGCGCCGCAGGCTTAATTACCATCTCCTACATGGGGATGTACCTCCTTGGGGCCGTGGTCGGCCTCTTTTATGGATATCCTCTGCTGCCCTCGCTGTTTGACTCTGTATCCGCAGGCAGCAACAGCGGTCTTTCGTGCGGCCTGACCTCCGCAGCCATGCCTGCTGTTATGAAAGTAGTCTACATATTTATGATGTGGGCTGGACGATTGGAGTTCATATCGATTTTTGCCTTGATAGCTTTTGTCTGGGCTCAGGTGAGGGGACGATGAAAAATACAGGCCAGATAAAGAGCTTGGATCAGATGAAGTGCTTAGACCAGATAAGGAGTTTAAGTCAGATAAAGAGCTTAGATTTGATGAAGAGTTTGAGTCAAAGGGTAATTTTCCGGGCAGGAGAAGGAACGAAGAACAATTTTCGGGAAAAAGCTCACCACCTTTTCTTTTTTCTCTTTGCCCTGATGATTGTTCTCTCCCCTTGCATCAGCCAGGGCAGGCTTCTGTCCAGTGATACGCTCATTAATCAGAGTAACCGGCTCGATGGACAAACCGTTCAGTTTCGCGGTGAAGTTGTGGGCGATATCATGGACCGGGGTGCTTACTGCTGGATTAATGTCAATGACGGCTCTCAGGCCCTTGGGATCTATTGTCCCACAAGCATGGTTAAATCCATTCGGTTTATCGGAGACTACAAGCAGAACGGCGATACCGTCGAGGTAAGCGGTATCTTTCATAAAGCATGCAAGCAGCATGGAGGGGAATTGGATATCCATGCCGAAAGCTTGAAAATTATTCAGACCGGAACCAAACGAAAACACCCGGTTGCGGAATCAAAACTGTACCTTGCCATTTCTTCGTTTTTTTGCACTATTCTGACATTCAGTCTACACATTTACCGAAAAAAGAACCGAAGTTGGATCAGTAGCTAAGGGCTTGTCAATTGAATGTTGAGGGGTAACTGGATTCGCTCATATTAGATAGCCACCACATCCATTCTTTTAGAATGGTATGTTGTCTGACATATATGAGCGGTGGGAATAAACACACTACTACAGCTCAGCGAAAATTTTTCGCCGGTTTTTTCCCCTTTGAGGTGGGCCTCACCTATCCCCTTCCTTAAGGGAGGGGATAGGTGAGGGTGATCTTTTGGTAGTATCCTCCCATAAGATACGCACCTCGCACAGAGCATTGTGCACTACACGACACGCTATGCACCATGCATAACACACTATATACCAAGTACTACAATACCACACACTTACGCACCATGTACAATTAGATGAATATAAGCCACCTCTGTGCTCCATGCAAAGATGGATTACTGGACTTGTTCCGGCGCAGGGTGATTATCCAGGGCATCCACATTTTCACTAAGATGTGGATCAGCATAAAGCCCGCCAATTCCCCCAAATGCTGCACTGTACCAATAGATGTTATCTCCAATTGGATCCGTTTCGCCTGGCACTAAAGAGTAGAAAATGGCATCGCTGTCCAGTATGTCAGTTCCGGCATCGAAAGTGTCCAATCCACCTGTCACATCATAGACAATCAAGCCATCAATAGCCTCGGGAAAAGTGTGATATACAGTTCCCCAGCAAGATGAAAAGTTGCCAAAATATACTTCATTACAGTTATCAACCGCGTAATAGACCGCTTTATCCTCCCAGTCGAGCGGCACTCCGGGATACGGAATTGGATAGAGCGGATGGTCATGGGCTTCAAGGGCATCGAGATCCTGACCGGTTAGACCTAAGTCTGCGGCAGTATCGTGAATATGGGCGAATGAGACATTTCGCCCAGGCCCGGAAGGAACCGGTTGAGGTCCGTTTATACACCACTCAAAAATATCCGAACTACCGCAAACAGAGTACTTCAAGAAGTAGTCGCCTTCAATCATAGCCGAGAGCGTTACATTGTGATTCCAGGGCTCGCACCTATGATGACCGGAAATGCCTGTCACGTCTAAGCCTCCGGTTGGAATTATAAAATCGTCTTCCTTTGCTCCATCCTCGAGAGAATAAAGGATTTGACCAGGAGTGAGTACACCACTCGTATTAGCATCAGGCTTTATTGAGAAATCCTCCCTACCGTCATTCGCCAGGGCATGTGAGGTACCCGTAACGAATAATGTGATACATATGCATATCAGGAATATAATCATTACCTTTTTCATCTTTTTCACCTCATCCTCATTTGACAATCTTATATCATTTCTCACATGAAACCAGGCATAAATCATTTCCTTAAAGCGCTGGCCACAAGGATACTTATGCACCAATTAAATTGGGAAATGGTATTACATAAGCTGGTACCCCTTCACTCTTAAATTTGTAGTCTGCCATTTCGTTATTCTGAGCGAAAGCTTAGAATCCAGTCTTCACAAACTTGACTGTGAAGAGGTACTAGATTACCTTGATGATATTAAATCGGATTTTCCATCGGAAAGTGGGTTACTTTTTGGGGTTAACTTCTTGTATCTTTTTTAAATATATGGGGATTTTGAACATCTCCTGACCCTTTCGCCAGGTAAAGGAAGCGAAGGAACTTGTCTTTTTAATGTGCAGGATGGAGGTCTTTGTAGTGCACAGAATGGAAGTCGGCGACACCGGTTTCGAGGGAAGGTCTTGAAATTGTCCATATGAGTGTGTAAACTCAGCTCTACCATGAAATAAACTCCTCACTTTACACCAAAATTCAAAGAGGTAAAATCTCTGCTGCTATTGAAGTAATCTTTCTCAACCTGCTATATTACTATATTAGAAGAATGCTCATGTCCAGCGTTCGTGAACACCAAGAATCCTGGTAATTATTTCTGGATTCTAAGCCTTCGCTCAGAATGACGAAATTGCTGAACTACCCCAGCTTTTCACTGAAAATGAACATGAACGCAGAAGAATTGTCGAGCCAAGTATGGGAGTTGGAAGTGATTCTCTCGCTTATTGGGGCTGTTTGTGATGTGAAATCTGAGGGGTGAGGTAAGGGGAGGGGGAGGATAAGGATAAGGTGAGACCATGTTTCTTAAGCGTATGGATAGATTTCCGGCCATTATTACTTCTATCTCTTTTTTTTTCCGTTTTCTTGTTCCCTCTGTACTTATTGCTTCTGTGCTTATCGCCTTTGTGTTTATTCCCTCCGTGCTGCTTATTCCCTCCGTGTCCGAGGCAAGCTGGAAAATCTGTACTATTCAAAGCCTGAATCACTTTAATTACTATTACTCTATCCACTCAATCGCCCTGGATGATCAGGAATGTGTGCATCTGGCTTACGGCGACGGAGCAGGCAACCTTAACCACCTGCGTTCATTGGACCGGGAGAACTATCTCGTCTGGCTGGCAGAAGAAATACATGATGTTAATGAGGTAAACGGATTTGCCGCCCTTGCCCTTGACACCTCAAATAACCCTCATTTTTGCTATTGCTCATACGATGGCCATTTGATCTATGCCCATAAGAAGGGTGGAAAATGGGCTTCCCATATTATCGATGATTCGAAAAATATTAACCCTTCTGCCTCAATAGGCATGGATTCACAGGGAGTGGTTCATATCAGCTACTATGATGCCAGGCAAAAAAGGTTAAAATACGTAACCTTCAATGAGAGTAAACGTGAATCCATTGATGAGTTTGAATTCGTGAGCGAAGTTGTTGATGATTCCGAGGGTGCCGGTACGGAAAGTTCCCTTGCCCTCGATTCAGCGGGGAATGTCCATATCGCCTACTATGACAAGGTTCAACAAAATCTTAAGTACGCCTGCAAGACGGAGGGGAAGGACTGGTCCATGGAGACCGTAGACAGCGATGGAAATATTGGATACTCTCCATCTCTGGCCGTTGACGGAGACGGGCGCCCTTGCATCAGCTACTGTGATTGGACCAATCGCAACCTGAAGTACGCCTTTCGCAGCGGCGAAGAATGGATCACAGAAACAGTCGACGGCTCGCCGGACAAGACAACGGAAAAGACTGGTGATTTTACAGCACTTGCCCTGGACCATAAGGGAAGGCCGCATATAAGCTATTTCAGCCAGACTGCGCACGCTTTAATGTATGCCGCCCATGATGGCAAGACCTGGCAAATTCAAGTAGTAAATAGAGACGAGGATATCGAAGGGCCAACCTCCCTGGCTTTAGATTCTTCTGGACAAGCCCACATTATTTATTATAATTACACTACTAATTCACTAAAATACGCAATATCAAAAGAGAGCACCCAGCCGGCTGAAAGAAAGAGCATCCAGCCTGCTCAAGGAGATGCCCGTACATTGAGTATCGGATGCTTTCTTTCTGCTGTCAAGATCTTGTGATGTTTTCTATACGCTATCAAATCTTGTAAGGAGGAATAAAAAAATGCGTCGATGGCCTGCCGTTTTTTCCCCTTTTCCCCTGCCCGGAGCGGGATTTTTGCTCCTGCTCGGAGCAGTATCTTTGATTCTGCTTGCGATCGGTCTTGCCCAACCAGGTGCAAAAAGCCTTGCCCAGCCTGCCGCCAGCAAAGCGCAGGAGAGTCAGGCCACCCGGCAAGCTGGCAAAGCGCAGGAGGATCTGGCTGCCTGGCAACAAGCAGGCGAAACCCAGGAGGGACAGACAGCCCGGCAAGCTGGCAAAGCGCAAGGACACTTTATCCAGATTACCGCCAGCAAAGCCCAGGGACAACAGGCCAGCCGGGCGAAGGAGCCCGCTGCGGCCATGCAATCAGGTCCATCGCGTGCTGGCAGCCGCTCCTACCCGCCGAACCCGGCCATGCTTCGGCTCCTGGTGCAGCGACTATTATCCGCAGCTACAGGAAACAAAGTACAAGGAAGAATTGCCGGGTTACTATCTCCCCACCATGGGTATCTTTCCTCCGGTATCGTGGCCGCAGCAGGCTATAAGCAACTGGTTCCTCCGATCAAGACGGTATTTATTTTTGGCCCAAGCCATCAGGCCAATTTTTCCGGAGCTTCCGTTCTAGCACAGAAGTCCTGCCAGACACCTCTGGGTGAGATACCCCTGGCAGGAATAGCCGAGAAGCTCCGCAAACAGCCGGGATTTGTGCCTCCTCCCAAGGGCCAGACAACCCATGAGCAATCCATCGAGATGCAACTCCCCTTCTTACAGCAGGTTTTAAAGCAGTTTGAGCTCGTCCCCATCCTTGTCGGCAGCAAGGTAGACCCGATAAAACTGGCTCAGCAGATCCTGCCCTACCTAAACGACGACAGTCTCATCATTGCCAGTTCCGATTTGTCTGAGCAGCATCCTTACGAACAGGCCGCATCCCTGGACCAAAAAACCACCAAAGCCATTACCTCTTTCGATTTCAATACCCTGGCCTCCTCAGATGCCTGCGGCAAGACTTCGATTGCCGTTCTCATGGAGATAGCCAGGCAAAAGAAATGGTCAGCTCAGCTCATCGATTATGAGAATTCAGGCGATACAACCAGAGCGAGAAAACAGGTGATAGGATTTGCCAGCATCGCTTTTGTAAGGCAGTAATGATACTTTTTGTAAGGCAGCAACGATACTTCTGGTAAGCTGCACAAATAAAAACGAAAATTCTCGTGCGTCAAGGAAAATGTTATTCCATTGCGCGCTCAATAGGCGAGCGGTTATTGTCCTTCCCCCTTTTATATAAAGAGCTATCCCGCCAGCAGTACACACTCATTATAAATGTATAGAGCCGGACTGAAAGTCAACCCGAAAAGTGCTAACTTGATTTTTTAATATGATGATGTTAACCTTATAAAGATAATATAACTATCAATACCGCAACATACCAAATTTCTTCTATTAGTCTTAAGAAAAGATATCACGATATTAGCATTAGGGCAGACAGATTAGCTTTAAGGCAGACGGAGGACTCCATAACAATCAGTTTTACGGCAGTTATTGCAGTTATTATCGACATTTATCCAATTGTGAGGAGATAAATCATGACCGATAGTAAAAATGGCAGGAATAAAGTTGATGCTGTGTTTGAAGGTGGCGGGGTCAAGGGCATCGGCCTTGTCGGAGCAGTTTCCATAGTGGAAGAGAGAGGTTTTCAGTTTGAAAATGTCGCCGGTACATCTGCTGGAGCTATCGTTGCTTCTTTGATTGCCGCAGGGTATACGTCGGAAGATTTAAAAAGAATTATTGAGAGCTTAGATTATAATAGATTCAAGGATGAGAATTGGTTAGACAAAATTCCGGGCTTAGGGCCTGCCTTGAGCCTTGGTTTTGAAAAGGGCATCTATGAGGGGAAATTTTTCGAATCCTGGCTGCGGGATCTTCTTGAACATGCGCCGAAAGGAAAGGTCAGGACCTTCAGGGATCTGATTATGGAGGATTATAAGGACAATATTCAGTTTCGATATAAGCTTCAGGTGATTGCTTCAGATATTTCACGAGGGAAAATGCTTGTACTCCCCCGTGATATTGTCGATTATGGAATAAATCCTGATGATCTGGACATAGCCCATGCAGTCAGAATGAGTATGAGCATACCGTTTTTTTATGAGCCCGTTATCATTAAGGACCTCAGCGGGCATCCCTGCTACATAGTGGATGGAGGTGTCCTGAGCAATTTTCCTGTGTGGCTTATGGATGACGGTTCAGATAATCCTCCCTGGCCTACATTTGGTTTTAAGCTGATCGATCGGACAGAAGGAAAACCTCACACTATCAACGGACCCATCACCCTCTTTGCCGCATTATTCGACACCATGATGGAAGCTCATGACGGCTATCATATCAAAGATGCTCACTTCGTCCGCACGATCCCGATTCATACCTGTAACGTAAGGACAACCGAATTTGACCTGTCGCGAGAAAAAAGCAACAAACTCTTTGAGTCAGGAGTGAAAGCAGCCGAGACATTCCTGCATGGGTGGAATTTTGAGCAATATAAGGAGAGGTACCGATGGGTGAACTGTGTCAGCGACGCCAGTAGATGAGCTGTGCCAGCGATGTCAGTAGGTGAGCTGTACGCTGTACGGTATGCTGTGCCGGTGTAGTTGATGTACGGCGGCAGATGAAATATATTGCGGTAGAAAATATATTATTGGTTGATGAGATGCCCGATAGAATCCTGCTATAGCGTTTTTCACTTGGTTAAATCAAGGGTCACCTGCCCTCCCGCTTTTCCAAAGGCACCTATCCCTTTTATAGAGGCACATATCTTTTATAAAGGCACATACCATTTCTTTTTCCAAAGGCACATCTTACTGCAAGATCGCGTTAAATACATGGCCGATTATTGCCCTTCCCCCTGCGATAAGGGTTTTTATCCCCCCTTTCGTAAAAGGGGGTAGGGGGATTTTCGACAAATGGAGCGATGGATTAGGGTAGAGCTTTTACTCGATTCTGGAGTTAACGAATTTCTCAAAGTGAAACTGGCAGGTGAGCGGCTAACGGACCGCTCCTTTAACTCGACATAATTAATCCACCATTTGTCATTTTTTCACACACCGACTTTTTATCTTCAGGCATACTTTTACACCACTTGGCATAAAGATTGCCTTATTGAATCAGTGCTACGAAAGGTGCTAAGATACTGACATGAACCACCGGTCATGATCCGGCAATTATCCAGAGAATACAAGATAAGCCGGATTACCTTGATCAGTCAGATTACCTTGAAAATACTAAGTACTGATCGCCTTAATTCCGCGACCAGTTAGCATGTAGTAATTCTTCGTCATTCCCGCGAAGGCTTAGAATCCAGAAGCCCTTGAAAAAACTGGATTCTAAGCCTTTGCGGGAATGACGTTGGGCGGACTTTTTCATAAAGGTGTCCGCGAAAAAGGCAAGGTCAACCAGTGGCGTATTTTGGGCGGCCTGCACTAAGAGGCTATCCTCTGGAGAAGGAGACAATGCGTCCCGACCGCAAGAAAGGCTTTTAGACTGACAGCCTACAGGCTATACAGCCCTAAGTAGTTGTATATTACAAATAGCTGCCATCGGTTTTAAAACAGGCGTTCAAATGACAGAATCTCAAAAAACAGGACCTCAAGATGGCTGGATCTCAGATCAAGAAAGAATATAGCCGTATAATTCACATGGTGGAAAACTACATCCGTTATTGCCAAAATATTGGTATGACCGGGATACCTTTAAGTTCAGAGCTCCAGATGGATCCGCCATCTACCTTTTCCACGCTGGAAGAGCTCAAAAGTTACCTTGCCCACTGCCGCAGTTGCCTGATGGCTAGAAGTCGGCAGCAGGCAGTGTCGGGTGAAGGCAACCCAAAGCCCATTCTGGTCTTTGTCGGCCGGTCTCCGGGAGCACCGGGAGTAACGCAGAGCAATAATGTGGCCAAAAGGAAGCCTTTCCAGGGAGAGCAAGGGGAATTGCTCGACAAGATCCTCGCTTCCATCAATCTGACCAGGAAGGATATTTATCTGACCTATGCCGTGAAATGCCCTCTTTCAGAGGGCATTAATCAGCGCAACCACCAAAGTCGGCCCGGCTGGCCCGGCCAGCCCGGTGAAAGCTTCCAGCCCGGCGGGCTCGGCCAGCCAAGCCAAAGCCATCAGCCTGGCCAAAGCTATCAGAGCGGCCAAAGCTACCAGCCAAGCCGAAACCAGGCCAGCCAAGAGCAACAGGCAGGCAAGACCAGCATGACCTGCCGCAGGTGTCGGGGTCTGCTGCTTCGGGAGTTGCAGCTTCTCAAGCCCCGGATCATCTGCATTCTTGACAACCCGGCTGACAGTCTGGCCACCCAGATGGTGCTGGGTAAGCCGTGTTCCATTGATGATGTAAGAGGAAATATCTTTCCTTTGCAGCTTAGTGGAGAGGGAACCCAGACACAGGAAAGCAAGATCAAGGTTATCCCCACCTATTCTCCAGAGTATATCCTTCAATATTCAAAAGATGAAAGCAAATGCCGCGAAATTAAAAAGCTCGTTTGGCAGGACATGCAACTGATCCGCAAAGAATACGAGCAGTGTATTAGTCAGGATAATCTGAATAATCAAAATAATCAGAATAATCAGAATAATCAGAACAATCAGAACAATCAGAACAATCAGAACAATCAGAACAATCAGAACAATCAGAACAATCAGGCAAATCAAAAAAATCAGGCAAATCAGGGAGATCGGGAGAACCAGGATAATCCGGACAATCGGGACAATCGGGAGAACCAGGAGAACCAGAAGAACCAGAAGAATCAAGGTGACCTGGATAATCTGGACGATCAATACGTTCAAGCTAACCCGCATAACCAGGATAACCAGGATAATCCGCATGACCCGCACGACCAGCATGACCTACATGTCCAGTGCGATCAATGCGACCAATGTGACCAGGCTAGCTCATGTTCGCCCAGATAGTCATCAATGTCCCGCTGGATAGAGCCTTTACGTACCGGATTCCTGATCAACTCCTTCAGAAAGCGGCTGTGGGAAAACGGGTACTGGTTCCCTTTCGAAACCGCAGGGTAATTGGCTATATTGTCGCGGTCACAGCCAGAGCTGATCTGACTGGCATCAGGGATGTCAAGGAAATTCTGGAGGTTCTGGACGATGCTCCTTTTATCTCCACAGCACTTCTTCGCCTGACCAAGTGGATCGCCGACTATTATCTGGCCTCCTGGGGGAGCGTGATTTCAGGCTCTCTGCCAGCAGGGATTGGATTTAAGGAAAGGTCGATTCCCGTCAAAAAGGCAAAATTTGTCCGGCTGATCGCACAAAGCCCCGAATTGGAGGAATTTCTTCATATTCAGGGAAAGAAAGCTCCAAGGCAGGCGGCGGTCATCCTGGCCTTGCAAGAGCAGGAATTCAGCCTGGCTGCTCTACTCAAGTCCACCGGAGCGAACCGCAACAGCCTTCAGTGTCTGGCCCAAAGGAACCTGATCGAAATATACGAGCGGGAGATCTTTCGTGATCCGCTCATTTTTCAGGACGAGACCGCAAAGAAAGAGATTATCCCCAACAAGGATCAACAAAAGGCCATCCAGGTCATCAAATCCGCCCTGGATAGAGAGGAGTTTTCGCCATTTTTGCTCCATGGTGTCACCGGAAGCGGAAAAACCCATGTTTACCTCCAGGCCGTCAGCCATGCGCTGGCCATGGGAAAAACAGCCCTGGTCATGGTTCCGGAAATCTCCCTGACGCACCAGTTGGTTAATCGCTTCCATAACCTTTTCGGCAACCGGATTGCCGTTCTGCACAGCGGCCTCGGCAAAGGGGAGAGGATTGACGAATGGCGCAGGGTCTTGAGCCAGGAGGCCACGGTAGCCATCGGGGCACGGTCTGCAATTTTTGCTCCCTTGCAAAAGCTGGGCCTGGTTATTCTCGACGAAGAGCACGAAACTTCCTATAAACAGGATAATTCTCCGCGCTACCACGCCCGCGATGTGGCCTTGATGCGGGCAAAAATGGCCAATGCACTCCTGCTTCTCGGATCGGCAACTCCCTCCCTGGAATCCTTTCATGCTGCACGAGGGGGCCTGTTCGGCCACCTCACCTTGCCTGATAGAGCCACAACTCATCCCCTGCCGAAAATACAACTGGTAGACATGAAAACGGAAATTCGACGCGAGGAACCAAAACAGATCCAGGAGTCAAAACAGATCCGGGAATCAAAACAAGCCCAGGGAGCAAAACAGATCCAGGAATCAAGACAGATCCAGGGAGCAAAAGCAATCCAGAGATGGACACCAGGAAAAAATCCTGGGGGAACACCTGGAGGAACACCACAAGGGGGAACACCACAAGGAAAGGCGGAAGGGAATCCATACGGACCACGAGGAGGAAAGACGGGAGGGAATACCCGGCCCCTCTTCTCCCGCGTCCTGATCGAGGCCATTGAGCGGAGAATCCGGCAAAAGGAACAGGCGATCCTGTTCATCAACCGCAGGGGATTCTCCAATTTCCTGCTCTGCTGTGACTGCGGCCATGTACCGAAGTGCAGAAATTGCAGCGTATCCCTGACCTACCATGCCTATGAAGGCAGGCTCCGCTGCCATTACTGCAACTTCGTTTCCCCTGCGCCTCACCTGTGCCCGGCCTGCCGGAAAGGGAAACTTCAATATATCGGATTTGGCACTCAGAAAGTCGAAGAGGAGGCCAGATGCCTTTTCCCATCGGCCAGAATCGAGAGGATGGATCAGGACACGGTAACCCGGAAAACCTCACACCAAAAGATCCTTTCCAGACTGGCCAATGGTGAGATCGATATTCTTATCGGCACCCAGATGATCGCCAAGGGGCTGGATTTTCCCAAGGTTACCCTGGTCGGCGTAGTTGCGGCAGATTCCATCTTGAACCTGCCGGACTTTCGCTCAGCAGAGCGCACCTTTCAGTTGATAACCCAGGTTGCGGGACGCGCAGGACGAGGCGAAATCCAGGGCGAAGTTATTGTGCAAACCTTCTCCCCCTCCCACTACAGCCTGCAATGTGCCAGCAGGATGAATTACCGGGCCTTTTACGAACAGGAGATTCTCTACCGGCAGGAGTTGGGCTATCCCCCTTTCAGCAGGATGATCAATATCATTATCAAGGGGGGGGATATCAATGTGCTCAAAGCTGCCGCAACCAGGCTGATGAATCTTCTGGTCTCACTGAAGCCGGACGAAGTCAGTATCCTTGGACCGGCCCAGGCACCCATCTTTAAGATCCGCGGACAGTACCGGTTCCAGATCCTCCTTAAGTCGAGCCAGTCCCTTGCCCTCAATGATCTTATCCGCAAAGGAATCATCGAATTCCAGGCAGGATTTACCGGAGAAGGAATCCAGCTTGATATCGATGTCGATCCTGTTAACCTTATGTAATTTGCAGGTCTGTGTAATTCCTGTACCACCTAAAAAGCCTATCCGAAAAGTAGGATAGATCCATTACTGATGCGGCTCATCAGGACTTCTCGAATAGAGTGCCTTCTCGGATGGAGTGCTTCCCCGGATAGGGTGGCTTTCAGCACACCGCACATGAAAGAGGGCTACCCGTTACCGGCCTCCCCCCTGTGCCTGTGATAAGGGTCTTTATCTTCCCTTTTGTAAAGGGGGAGCAGGGGGATCTTCAACAAATGGCCCCATTCAATTACAGGCCGGGAAATTCGTGCAGCCTATACTAAACTCTCTGAGCCACCCGTATCATTCCGGCTATTTCCCGAAGAGGTTTTCCACCTCATTCTTGAACTGGTGGAATAAGGATCCTGGAGGCAGGTCTTTTAATCCGTGCCAGAGGCTTTCCACTAGGCTGCGATAATACCACTCCTGCTTCTTTTGTCCCCGATGAAACCTGCTCCATACCTGATCGCCAACCCGGTTAAGGTCATGGGCAAGGCTTCGCAGGTTGTGTAGTTTATCCGCACAGGATACCCAGCGGATTTCCATGGGTGCGGTGCGCAGAAAATTCAGAGTGTGCTGCTTACGCTCCTCCCAGGTCAGCCTGCGGTCCGGCTCGGAGCAGCCAAGCACAATGCCTGCCACCTTATTCCCGAATTGCGACCGGATCTCCTCCACAGTGAGGGAGGTATCTTCCATGGTATCATGGAGCAGCCCAGCCACCACCACTTCCTCAGAGCAGCCTGCCTTTTGCAGGAGCATGCCCACAGCAAAAGGATGCGTGATATAGGGGATATCCGTACCCTTGCGGACCTGCCCATGATGGGCCAGGGCCGCCACCTCTATTGCCAGGTTAATCATTGGATTCCTCTCTTATGGTTGCAGGAACGATTTCCCCCATGCTTCTAAAGGGGGATAAGGGGATTTTTAACAGAGTATATACCTCAGCCGCTTTCCGCTTGACTAGATTCCAGTATACTGTATGTATGTGCGCATTACGATATGCTGCACATACGTCGGGGATGCGGGACATAAGGCATTATCGTAAGGTGTTATATTATGTATTATATTATGTATTATATTAGGTATTATATATCAGATGTTATATTAAGATATTATACTGTGCTGCAAGGAAAGAAAAACCTTCTTTGCTGTTCCCCAGTCCTCCATAGATAGTATATTTCATCGAGCATTCTCCGTCAAGATATCGCCCTTCCTGGACGAACCTAAAATCTCAGTGAGAAAATATGTATGGATACACATCCGAGACATGTAACGATACTTTTACCGGTCATTTCGCTCACTTCTCAGCCATCCCCTACCCGACCGCACATTCCCCAACCACTTACTCCCTTAGCCGCTCATTCCCCAACCGCTCATTCTGTAAACTTTTTACTACCCCATTCTTCTATTACCCATCTTACTAATATTGGGGGAGGGAAGGCTCTTGCTCGCCGAAAGAGAAGCCATTTCCCTCACCCAATAAATTCTCCCCAATCTGCCCTTCTCACCTCTCTCGCCTGATAACCACGCACTTCAGATCGGGCATATTTCTCCGAAAGATTTACCCCGGCACAGCGAAAACTGATAATTATAACTCTGTGATTTCAAACAGTCTCTTTTATAACCTAACCCATTGAAAAAAAGCTATAAGGGTAAGATCAACTTGTGACGATTAAAATGGATATTGCAATAGCCAAGGGGGGAATCGAATACATTCCCTGGGCTTGGAATATAGTAATTCCCAGGCGTTCCTTAAGCCTGAATACCCATTATGAGATATAAATGGGAACGACGAGGACCTAAAGCCTGCAAAGACAGATTATAGAATAGTCTGCGAAATCTTCTAAAAACAGTATGTTTAACAAGTTTCTCACAATAACTGTGGATAAACTGTAAGTAAGTCGGGGATTATCGTCCTTAAGTAGTCGAAATATAAAAGAAAATAGCATTTCAAGCATAATGTGTAATTTTCCTAATCCCCGATAAATAAAAGTATGGTGATGCCCTTTTCACTGCCATGGCTTTCAGTACGTTTTTGGGCGGGCCACCATGATTCATCTCTTTTTGAGAGTTACTTTTATCGCAAGGAGATAGCTATGGAATTACCGGAAGTCACCAGGAAGATCCTGGCAGCCAAGAAGGAAAGGGGATTGACTTTCGCGGCGCTGGAAGCGGCTGTCGGACGAGATGAGGTCTGGATTGCCGCCTGTGTTTACCGTCAGGCGAGCGCTTCGCCAGATGAGGCGCGGGCATTGGTATCTGCCCTGGGGCTTGACCCTGAGGTAGCTCAAGTGCTCACCGAACCGCCTGTTAAAGGGTTGGGCCCTGCCGTGCCGAGAGATCCGCTCATCTATCGCTTCTATGAGATAATGCAGGTCTACGGTATGCCTCTGAAAGAAATAATCCACGAAAAATTTGGTGATGGAATCATGAGCGCCATTGATTTTACGATGATTGTTGATAAGCAACAAGATCCGGAAGGAGACCGGGTAAAAATCACCATGTCGGGGAAATTCCTGCCCTATAAGAAATGGTAGAGATAAGGAATGACAGGGATAAAAAACAGCAGGGATAAGAAGTGGCAGGGATAAGAAGTGGCAGGAACAAAATAACAGCAGGGAATTGGTGAGATGACCAGGGGGCATGTTCTTCCAAGTGGTTAGGCCCATGAGGGATTGTTCATGCCTGCCTAAA
>JBFMGO010000075.1:0-31049 GCA_040752695.1 bacterium | reverse complement strand
AAGGACAATTCATTATTGGCTCCTTTTCAGAAGTTTTATCGCTTAGAAGTAACTCTAATGAATTGTCGTCTACTTTCCTCACTCTATCCGGAAAAATCCTCCAGCATTACTTGTTTATCACTACCAAGAATTTATCTCAAAATACATACTTCGTGGGAATAAATCGATACAGTATACATGGCAAGGAAGTGAAAAACACTGCCAGGTAGGCTTAGAGCTATCAGAAAAGATTTTCAGTACTATTCGGCTCTCAGCGCCTGGATAGGCTCAAGAGCGGCAGCGCGTGCAGCAGGGTAAATTCCGAATACAATCCCCGCAGCCAATGAAAAGAGCATGGCCGCACCAGCAGCAGTCCAGGAAATAAGAGCATCCCAGTAGCCAAGATGAGCCACGGCATAGGTGATGCCGACTCCGAGCAGAACACCGCTCAGTCCGCCGATTGCGGACAGGATCGTGGCTTCTGCCAGAAACTGGTTTCGAATATCCTGCCTGCTTGCCCCAATTGCCCGGCGCAAGCCAATTTCCCGTCTGCGCTCTCGCACGGAGATAGTCATGACTGCCAGAATCCCAAAAACACCCACCAGCAGGGAAATTCCCGCTACGCTGCCTATCAGGAGCATCATGGAGCGCATCGTTTCTCCCTCAGCCTCAAGCAGGGTCGCCTGATTCTGGATGGTAAAGTCGTCCGGTTTATCTGCCAGATTACTCCCAAGCCTGTGTCGCTGCCGTAAAATTTGTCTGATTTCATTTTCCGCAAGATTTAATCCTTCAGAATTTCGAGCCTGAGCATAGATGGTCTGCACATAGGTAACATTAAGAAGCCTTCGCAGGGCAGTTTCAAGGGGCACCAGAATCAGATCGTCCTGGTCCGCGCCATTTACGTCTGTGCCCTTTGGTGCGCTGACACCGATCACTTCAAAAGGAACCTTGCCGATTCGAATGGTGAGGCCGACCGGATCGGCCCCACCAAAAAGGTTTTGAACCACGGTGGGGCCTACGACGGCCACTCTGCGTCTGGCCCTGCTATCTTTCGAATCGAAGAGACGGCCCGAAGCAGCCGTAATATTACGGATGCGAAAGCCATCACAAGCCATGCCCACGACACTGGTCATGGCATTTTCCGATTCCCAGCGAATCGCAAGATTCTGGCGTGTGGCAGCAGCGGCCAGTTCCACGGAAGGGCAGTGCTTCATAATCTGGCTGGCATCGTCTGGAACAAGAGTGGTCACGATAGTCATCTGACGCTGGCGGCCAGCGATAATCTGGGTTTTTCCTGCACTCACTACGATCAGATTCGTGCCCATAGCCCTGATGCGGCCAAGGATGCGAGCCTGCGCACCCCGGCCAAGCGACCCCATCAGGACCACTGCTCCGACGCCGACCACAATGCCGGTGAGGCTCAAAAGTGTCCTCACCTTATGACTGGCCAGAATTTCCAGGGATAAGACCGTGTTTCGAATCAGTTTCATCGCAAAGCTTCCACAGGATGCAACCGGCTTGCGGCCCGCGCAGGCTGGTTCCCAAATAAAATACCGACTATAAAGGCAAAGAATAAGCCTAAGGCAAAAGGCTCCCAGGAGAGTGCCATCGGCACTTTGGTAAATTTGCCCAGAAAAAGACAAACTCCCAGTCCAAAAGATCCTCCCAGAACCATCCCCAGGAAAGTCACGGCCAGAGATTCTGCCAGAAACTGCCAGAGAATGTCCTTACGGGTCGCACCAAGCGCCCGCCGAAGCCCGATCTCTTTAGTCCTTTCACCGACCGATATGAGCAAAATGTTCATCAAAACAACTCCACCCACCAGCAAGCTCAAGCCAGCCAGGGCAACGAGCAGGATAGTCAGCGTCCTTCCGACTCCACGGGCCATTTTGGCGATTTCCGCAGCGGAGAATATGGCAAAATCATCCTCCTGCGGCGGGGTAATGTGGTGCCGTTCGTGCAGAAGGTTGCGGATCTCATCTCCCAGAGGAACAAGCTGGCCTGGATCTTTGACCTTGACCCTGATGTTGGTGATGTAATCCTGGTTAAAGGTGCGCCGAAGCCCTGTGGACAAAGGGATAAGCAGCCGTGAATCAAAATCATCGCCCATAGGGCTTTGACCACGGGTCTCAAGGATCCCCTTGACCTTGAACCGGATGTTGTTGATCTGGATATATTCGCCAATCACGCTGCCTGCGTTCTCGGTTCCGAAAAGATCCCTCACCAGGTTCTTTCCCAGGACACACACGCGGGCCATAGTGGCCTCATCTTCATCGGTTATGGGATCGCCCTCCGGGTACCAGCCCCAGGCCTTGTGGAAACTCGGCTCTCCAGCCATGACTATGGTCTGCGTCTGGTCGGAGGCCGACTGCCGGTTTGAGCCTGACTTCACGGCCATATCCCGCTTTATGGCAAAGGGAGAGACGATTTCAATTCCCTGCACCTGCTCCCTTATAGCCTCAGCATCCTCCATTCTTAAGGTAGTGATGCCCTCCTGGGGTGGCGAAAATCCCTTGCCTCCGCCTGCTGTCACCATGATAACATCATAGCCGAAGCTGGCTACCCTCTTTGCTACCTTTTTCTCGACCCCTTTGCCGATGGACATGATGATGGTCAGGGCAGCTATGCCCGCAATGGTTCCGGCAGTCATGAAGAAGGTACGCAGCTTGTTAGCCCAAAGTGCACTCATCCCTTCCCTGGCAATCCTGATCGATCTCATTTTCTTCTCTCCTTATCAGCCATCTCTTGATGCTCGATTTCAGAGTGGCGGGATCGGGCTGTTTTCCGGTCTTCGGCTACCAGCCCATCCTTCAGAACAATGATCCTATCCGCCTGTTCGGCCACCTTCTGGTCATGGGTAACCATGATGATGGTCTTGTGAGAGCTGTGCATGCGTTTGAATATGGCCATAATTTCAAGGCCGCTTCGCTCGTCCAGGTTTCCCGTAGGTTCATCTGCCAGAATGATTTCAGGATCGGTGATAAGCGCCCGCGCTATGGCTACCCGCTGCTGCTGGCCGCCGGAAAGTTCGCCGGACCTGTGCATGATCCGGTCCGAGAGTCCCACTGCCTCAAGGGCCTTTTTGGCCCGCTTGTGCGCATCGTCCGGGTAATGATCCGCATAAATAAGAGGCAAAAGACAGTTGCGCAGGGCAGTGGTGCGGTCAAGAAGATGAAATTGCTGAAAAACAAAGCCGATCTTGCGGTTTCTAAGCTGTGACAGTGCCCTGTCATCCAGATTGATCATATCGATGCCGTCCAGGTGGTAATGGCCGGAAGTGGGCTTGTCAAGGCAGCCCAGGATATTCATCAGTGTCGATTTGCCCGTGCCTGAAGTGCCCATAATAGAGGTATATTCACCAGCCTCGATACGAAAGCTGATCCCTTTCAGGACCTGTGTGGTAACGGTTCCCTTGGTATAGGTTTTGGTAATGCCATCAAGCTCAATCATGCTCTTTTACTCCGTTCATTTGTCTGGTTTTGGTGGAAGATCAAGAAGTACGCTCTCTCGTTCGCTCAAACCTGAGACAATCTCAACCCACTGGCCATCTTTCCAGCCGATCTTGATTTCTCGCTGGCTGGGCTGGCCATCCTTATCCGGCACATAGACCACGTTCTTCCCCTGCTCCCTGCCAATGGCCTTGGCCGGAAGTGCCAAAACATCTTTTCGCCGGTCAAGAAAAATGGTCACGCTGGCCGTCATCTCGGGGCGCAGGAGCCCCGCAGGCGGCGCCGTGATCTCGACCACCACATCATAGTTAACCACATTTTCCTGAATAACCGCCTTCGGATAAATGGCATTGACCCTGCCTTCAAACTCCTGATCGGGAAAGGCATCGACCGTGAATATGGCTTTCTGACCGGGCTTGACCTTG
Organism: bacterium; assembly: GCA_040752695.1. Lineage (GTDB taxonomy): Bacteria > SZUA-182 > SZUA-182 > DTGQ01 > DTGQ01 > DTGQ01. The sequence continues at coordinate 27,196 of JBFMGO010000075.1, read as the reverse complement.
CCGATATCTACCTCGTCCACGTAGGCATCCACCTGCAGGCGGTCAAGGTCGATGATGGTGACAAAGGTCGGCGCATTGAGACCTGCGGCTACCGTTTCCCCCTCCTGGGTGGAGACGGAAGCTATGGCCCCGGCGATAGGGGCCACTATAGTAGCATACGAAAGCTGTACCCTGGCCTGATCCAGACCGGCTTTGGCGCGGGCCACTTCGGTTTGCGCCTGCTTCAGGTCCTGCTCATAGCGGGTGATAAGCACCTCAAGCCTTTTTTGCGCGGAGACCAATTGCGCCTCAGCCACTGATAACTGCTCCCTGGCACGGTCCCGCGCCTGCTGGGTGGTAAAATCATCCTTGAGCAGGCCATCTTCACGCTCAAGCTCTTTTTGGGCCAGAGCTACCGTGGCCTCCCACTGATCGACTTCCGCCCGGGCCTTTGGGATATCCTTCGGCCGCAGCGCTTCCAGCGCCGAGAGTTTGGCCCTGGCAAGGTCAAGCTCGGCCTGACGCTGGGCTACCATAGCTTCGAGGTCTTCCTTCTCCAGTTCGGCAATTACCTGCCCCTTTTTCACCATATCCCCGATATTGGCCTTCAACTGAGTCACCTTACCCGATATCCGGGCACCGACATGTACCTCAGCCCCTACCTGCGGCCTGACCGCACCTGTGGCCAGAACCGACGAGGTGAAATCCCGTCGGATGGCAGTTGCCATGAGCGGCTTTAATTCCTTTTGCCTGGCATCAAGCGTCTTTCGCCACCAAAAAACCGAGGCAGTGGCTCCAGCAGCCAGAAGTATGGCCACTATCAATATTTTTATTCCTTTCGTCTTTTTCACTTGGTTCCTCCCTGCTCATAGTTGGTTCTGCCCTGACCAGAGGATCGGAGGCCGACTGCCAGCATGTGCCCGGCGAGTAAAGAGCCTATGGACTTTTCCACCCTGGCTGTGGCTTTATACCAGCCAAGCCGTGCCTGAATGAGCCGCGCCCTGGCCGAAGTCAAGGAGTTTTGCGCATCGATAAGATCAATGATGGTGCCTGTGCCATTCTTGTACTCCGCCTCTGCTGCAAGAGCGTTTTCCTCAGCGCTCCGGACCAGGGTCTCGGCTGCACCGATGGCCTCATCCACCTCTAAGACATTGACATAAGCGGTCCAAACCTCAAGCTCGATCCCGTGCAGCGCCTTTTCATATTCAGCCTGTGCTCTGGCCAGATCAGACTTTGCCCGCTCGATCCGGTACTCCCTTTCAAAACCCGTGAAGAGGGGGCAGTGAAGCCCAACCCCGATTGACCATTCATCTTTTTCCGGAAGGAAGATATCGTCCCTCAAGCCATAGGAAGCTTCTGCGGTCAGCGCAGGCCAGTATCTGCTCCGTTCGGTTCGGACCTGCGCCTTTTGGATTTCGATTCTGGCTAAAGAGGCCAAAAGCTCAGGACGCATTTTGGCTGCCTCCTGAAGGAGCCGGTCAATATCGGCAACTTCCTGTTTGTGCAGATCATAGGAAACATCCGCTATATTAAAGTCCTGCGAAACCACGATGCCCATAGCGTCAGCCAGTTGTCCGCGGGCTATCCGCTCTGCACTGCGGGCCTGAACAAGGGCCAGTGCTGCCTGTGCTTTTTCCGTTTCAGCCTTGAGCACATCGGAGCGGATGGCAACACCGGCAGCATGTCGTGCGGCAGCAAGTTCCCAGTGGCGCTCTGCCTGCTTCAGACTGTCCTCTGAAACCTTCACCAGCCAACCGGCGGTCAAAAGGTCATAGTAAGCTTCCTCAACGTGAAAAGCCACATCCTGCATGCTTGCATTATGTCGAAAGTTTGCGGCCAGAAGCTCGGCCCTGGCACCTTTCACCTGATTTGACCTGACGCCAGCATCAAACAGAAGATAGTGCACTCCAAAATCGGCATTATACGTGTTGATGGGTCCCTGGGCTTTCGCACTTCCAGCCGTCACAGAATCAGCCCGCACGGCACCGGAGGAAATCTCCACATCCGGCCAGTAGGCCGAAGATACTTCCCCTGCCCTGGCCGCTGCCGACAGGCTCTCACGCCAGGAAACCCTCGTCTTGGGGTTTCGCTCAAGAGCGATCCGAATGGAATTGGCCAGAGTAAGTGTCCTGCCGCTGATGTTCGGATCAGGCATTGTTGCGAGCCTTCCCCTGGATGTATCCACCCCTCCCTGCTGGGTCGTCTCCGTCCCCCTTTCTATTGTGGCTGTGAAAGCGGTGGAAGGTGATTTTGGCGCTTGCGCCTGCACAATCTCCCTTACAAGATTGGTCTGAGTACAACCAATAAGCGAGAGTAAGCAGGCGCAGCCGATCGTAATTTTCAATACCTTCATTTGATCTCCCTTTTTGTCATAAGCTGGACAGGCTCCTGGTCAACTTATTCGAACATTTCCTCCAGCAGAGTGTAGTTTATGATTTCAACTTTTTGCCCATCAAAGTGCACTATCCTTTCGTTTTCCAGTTCCTTTGCAGTCCGGTAGAATGTCTCCTGTGTCATGCCTAAAAGTGTTGCAATAGCTTTTCGATGGACAGGAAGGGTTACAGAGGATGAATTCTGCATCTCAGCCAATAAGATAATATAGCTGGAGATTTTCGCTCTTGGAGACTTGAGAGAAAGCTCTTCTATACGTTGCCTGAGATGGATAACTTGCATTGAGAGGATGCGTATCCATTCCATTGCGAATTGAATATCTTCCCTTATCATGTTTAAGAATTCAGCCTTTCTTATGAGGTAGAGTTCACTATCTTTCAATGCCTCTGCAAAACAATGATACGTATCCGAAAACAGACTGGCCTCGGCAAAGGTACTTTTTAGACCGGCAATCTCCAAGGTTATCTCTTTCCCTTTCGGAGAAACTCTATACATGCGAAGAGCACCATCAAGGACTGCATAAAACCCTTCTGCGGCATCCCCTGGACTAAAAAGAACCGATCCCTTTTTGAGCAGAATTTGCCGAGTAATTTTTTCTATGTTACTGAGATGCTCTTTTGAAAGGGTGGCAAAGACAGGGAATTCCTCCAGTATTAAGCCACTCCTCTTTGTTTTCAATGAAGAGGGTTCTAACGTCCCAAATGTATTTTTCATAGAATCATATCCCCTGAATATATCCTGGATGAGCGGCTTGCATATATGATTTAGATCATATGGCGCTAGTGGGTCTTCACGGCTGAATTTGTGAAGGAGAGAGGTTGTTTTTGCCCCTCATTTAAACGCTTGTCCCCACAATTTCAAGTGTGAAGATCCACTAGAGACAGTAGGATAATTATTTGAAATAAAAGAAAACAGCAATGAGTATATCACGACAAGTAAGAAAAGTACAAGAGAGACGGGAAGAAGAAGCAGGGCAAAGGATGTGTACATCTGCCAATTTATAAAAACCAGTACCAATCCATTGAATTATATTGTTGAATTAGTTCCAGGTGATGGAATTGACTATCAAACGATGATCTTTACTCCCATTCGTGGTGGATTTTTGCTTCTCGCCTCCTCCGGCGGCCTTTTTGGTCTGATCTGTATTAAAAGAAGACATGCCGCTTCCTCTCCGCGAAGTTAGCTTCCACTCTGTGGATTACCGCTCCTTCTCTATAGGGTATCGCTGACTGCCTTTGACTGCATCTCTTCTCCAGCAGGGGAAGGAGCGAACTGGTGCTCCCCCCGCCGGGTGTAGGCGGGGGGTTTTAAGACTGCTTCTTTCTTCAGGGATTGGCAGGGAGGCGATTGGTCACAGACGAAAGAAATCCCCCATCCCCTGATCCCCATTCCCTTACGCCCGATCCCCATTCTCTTACCCCTGTTCCTCCCCCTGCCCGCCAGCAAAAGGGCCATTGACAATCCTCGTTCATCAACCGGATGCTCTCCCTGGTTCCTCTGGACGGCCACAATACGCGCCGGATGGTATCGGAGCCAATGAATCTGCATGCTGCACCTTTATATCTGAAGAAGCCTGTAACCTCAAAGGCCGGGTCCACCGGCAGCGTAGGAATATCAGACCTTAGAAAATCACAGATTGCCTTCTGTGTTCTTGGATTATAGACAATATCCTTGTTCTGTGCCCCATCGACAATAACTTCATATATTGTTGAAGCATCGTAGGGAGAGGGGAAGGTTAGAGAGACGGTAAATGCGCCGGGAAAGATTCTGAGAATTTCAGGTTTTATGGAGACGTGACCTTCATCCAGTTTCAGGGCCACCTCAAAGTCCACCGAAGCTTTCCCTACGTTACCGCAGGCATCGATAGCTGTCAGGGTGACCACGTTCTGTCCGGCCAATTCACACAGGGCACAGGCAATGGGCGACTTCGATGAAGTTGAAAAGTCAACCGGTTTACTCCCGTTGTTCGCAATTTCCACCTTGACCACGGGGTCAGGATCACAGCCATCTGTCACGGTGTACCGTATCATTATGGATTGGGTTGTATCATAAAGGGCTTTTTCATCAAGCGAGACGGATTGACCTGTACTATAAGCCGTCTTATCATCGAGCGAGAGCGTAACCAGAGGAGGTTCGTTGTCCTTTAGGGTTATCGTAAAATCGCAGGTACTGGTATTGCCTGACGCATCAGTTGCAGTTACCCTGACCGGTGTCGTTCCAATCGAAAATTCGGAGTTTTGAGCAGGATAACAGGTTATCCGTGGATTGGGGTCCGCATTATCGGTAGCCGTTATTGCAAAATTCACCCTGGTCTTTTGACCTGTTGCGGAAATGATCGGATTTTCCGGACAGATAATCACAGGAGAAATCGTATCTTTCACCGTCACCTGAAAGGATTGGCTGCTGGAATTGCCGGATGCATCGGTGGCAGTGACCCTGACCCACGTTGTTCCAACCGGAAACTGAGAGCCCGGTGCATGATCATAGGTTATCCGTGGAGAGGGGTCTATGGTATCGGTGGCCGTTGCCGTGAAATACACTCTGGTAAGAGTGCCTGTAGCAGAGACGGTCATATTTTCCGGGCAGGTGAGGAGGGGAGGAGTGGTGTCCGTGGAATTGACCTTCACCTGGAAAGTACAGGTAGCTGCATTGCCTGATGAGTCGGTAGCGGTCACTCTGACTGGCGTTGTACCTGGTGGGAATTCTGAACCAGAAGCAGGCACAAAGGTTATCGCGGGTGAGGGATCGATATTATCTATGGCAGATGCAGTAAATTCCACTTTGATGCTGGTGCCCGAGGACTGAGCCGTTATATTTTCCGGGCAGGTAAGCTTGGGAATTTCCGTATCCTTCACCGTTACCTGAAAGGAGCAGGTACTTTTATTATTCGATGCATCAATGGCAGTCACCAAGACCTGTGTCGTCCCTACCCTGAATCCCGAGCCGGATGCAGGCTCATAGGTTATCCGGGGTTGGGGATCTGCATTATCGGTGGCTGTTGCGGCTGCGGTGAAGGTCACCTTGGTCAGGCTTCCCGTGGCCGGGACAGTTATGGATCCGGGGCAGTGAATCACGGGCGGAGTAGTGTCCCCGCCTCCCGATGTCCCACCTCCCGATGTCCCACCTCCCGATGTCCCGCCCCCCGATGTTCCGCCTCCCGATGTTCCGCCTCCCGATGTTCCGCCTGAACGTGTTACGGTTACCCAGAAGGAGCAGGTGCTGGCATTGCCGGATGCATCGGCTGCTGTTACCATGACCTCTGTTCTGCCAACATAAAAATCCGAGCCCGAAGGAGGATCATACGTTATCCGGGGGGCTGGATCTGCATTATCGATGGCTCTTGCTTCGAAATTCACCGTGACTTTGCTGCCTGGGGTCCTGCCAGTCTTATCATCCGGGCAGATGATTACAGGAGGAATGTCGTCCTTCACCGTCACCTGGAGGGTGTGGCTGCTGGAATTACCTGACGAGTCGGTGGCGGTCACTATGACTGGTGTTGTCCCGACAGAAAACTCCGAACCCGGTGGAGGATCGAATGTTATCCGTGGATCGAGATCGACATTATCTATAGCCGATGCCGTGTAGGATACGATAGTCTGCTCTCCCGTAGCTGAAACCGTCATCGTGTCCTCACAGGTAATTTGAGGAGTCACGGTATCTATCACGGTCACCTGAAAGGAACAGGTGCTGGCATTGCCCGATGCGTCACTGGCAGTCACCTGGACTATCGCCGGTCCAACCGGGAATCCTGAGCCTGGTTCAGGGTCATAGGCGATGACCGGATGAGGATCTTCCCCATCAGTGGCCGTTGCCTCATAATACACGGTGGTCAGCCTGCCTGTAGCCTGAACGGTCTGATCTGCCGGACAGGCGATCTGGGGAGGGAGGGTATCCTTCCCTTCTGTTGCCGTTACCGTCACAGGGAAAGAGCAGGTGCTGGCATTGCCCGATGCGTCGGTTGCCGTTACCGTGACCTCGGTCGTGCCGACCGAAAATTCAAAGCCTGACGGCGGATCGAAGGTTATCCGGGGGTGGGAATCGACATTATCGATGGCTCTTGCTTCATACTCCACTTTGGCTTTGCCATCTTTGGCAACAGCAGGCTGAGCGGGCGGGCAGATAATCTGCGGCGGCGTATCGTCGATCACGGTAACATCAAAAGTGCATTCACTGGCGTTGCCCGATGCATCGGCAGCTTCCACCAAAACCTGTGTGGTCCCCACTGGGAAACCGGAGCCGGATGCACGGTCACAGGTTATCCGGGGGGCAGGGTCAACGCTGTCCACTGCCGTTGCCTCGAAAAACACTGCTGTCTCGGGACCTGTGGCCTTAACCCTCCGAGCAGCCGGGCAGGTAATCTGCGGCGGTGTATCGTCGATCACGGTAACCGCAAAAGTGCATTCACTGGCATTGCCCGATGCATCGGTGGCTGTCACCAGAATCCGTGTGGTCCCCACTGAAAAACCGAAGCCAGGCTCATGATCGTAGCTTATCCGGGGGAAGGGGTCAACGTTATCCACCGCCTTTGCCTCGAAGGACACGGGGGTCTTTGGACCCGTGGCCTTAACCGTCAAATCGGACGGACAGCTAATCTGCGGCGGTTCCTTATCTTTTACCGTCACCCGGAAGGTGCAAAAGCTGGAATTTTGCGATGCATCGCTCGCCATTATCTTGACCGTTTCCGTACCCAATGGAAATTCAGAGTCTGGCAAATGGTCATAAAACAACTTGGGATTCGGATCTACATTATCTATGGCCTCCGCTTTGAAACCCACTCTGGTTTTACTGCCGGTGGCAGGAACTTCCATATCCGCCGGGCAGGTAATCTTAGGAGGCTCGATGTCTTTAACCGTCACCCGAAAAGAGCAGAAACTGATATTTTTCGAAAAATCGCTGGCACTTACGTTGACCTCCGTTATTCCGAGCGGAAATTCAGTGCCCGGCTTATGGCTATAGGCTATTGCGGGGTTGGGGTCCACATCGTCAGCGGCTGTTACGGTAAAATTCACTCTGGTTTTGCTGGCTGTAGCTGAAACGCTCATATCGTCCGGACAACTGATCTTGGGAGGTCTTTTATCCCTGTCACTGCTGAAGGCAAAGATCTTTCCTGCCGAACTTGCACTATAAACCGTGCCGTCAGCACCGATGGCAGGCGAGGAATTGACGCCGCTGCCGGTCTGATAACTCCACATCAAACCGCCATCGCGGATTTTAAGACCGTAGATCATGCCGTCAAGGCTCGCAATGTAGACCGCTTCCCCGGCATCGAGGGCCGGTGAGGAATAGATGGCATCTTTTGTTTGAAAATTCCATACAGGGCTTCCATCCTCTACCTTGAGGGCATAAACCTTGCCGTCCAGGCTCCCGATATAAACGACACCATTGCTGCCGACAGCAGGTGAGGAGTAAACCGGGCCAGCGGTTTGAAAGCTCCACTTCTGGCTGCCATTCCCCGGATCGAGGGCATAGACGTTGCCATCCAGGCCCCCGACATAGATCGTGCCATCATCCCCTATGGCAGGGGAGGAATACACCGCGTCTTTGGTTTGAAAGCTCCACTTCTGGCTGCCATCCGTTGCGTTCAGGGCATAGACCTTACCGTCATAGCTTCCGATATACACGGTAGCGTCGATCCCTACAGCAGGGGAAGAATAGATCCGGTCTCCGGTTTTGAAGCTCCACTTCAGGGTGCCGTCCTGGGCTTTGAGTGCATACACCAGGCTGTCAAGACTCCCGATGTAAACCGTACCATCAGGCCCCACGGCTGGCGAAGAGAAAACCCGGTTCCCTGTCGTGTAGATCCACTTCGGGCTGCCGTCCTGGGGTTTGAGTGCATAGACCTTGTTATCCAGACTTGCGACGTAAATCGTGCCATCGTCCCCTATGGCAGGGGAGGAAAAGACGGAACCGGCAGTCAGGTAGCTCCATTTCAGACCGCCTCCATCCGGGTTAAGGGCATAGACGCGGTAGTCGTAGCTTCCGATATAGATCGTGCCCCCCGCACCTACCGCAGGGGAAGAGTAAACCGCACCCCCTGCCTGAAGACTCCATTTCAGGGTATTGCTCTGCGCGCCGTCAAACGGGCTTTGGCCAGTGTGCCTTGCATCAAGCCTCCAGCACGGCCAACTGCTGCCAGCCTGACCTTCCGGAGAACCAAAGGCATAGATTCTGGTATCCAGGCTTCCGACATAGACCGTACCATCTGCACCGATGGCCGGAGAAGAACAGATCCCCGCCCCCGTCTTATAGCTCCACTTCAGACTGCCGTCCAGAGCCTTAAGTGCATAGATCCGGCCATCCAGGCTTCCGGCATAGACCGTGCCATCCGCACTCAAGGCCGGGGAGGAGGAAACTCCCGCCCCTGTCTTATAGCTCCACTTCAGGCTGCCGTCTTGAGCCTTAAGTGCATAGATCCGGCCATCCAGGCTTCCGGCATAGACCGTGCCATCCGCACCCAAGGCCGGGGAGGAAGAAACCGCTGCCCCTGTCTTATAGCTCCACTTCAGGCTGCCGTCCTGGCCCTTGAGCGCGTAGATACGACCTTCCATGTTTCCAACGTAGATCGTTCCATCCTCACCTGCCGCAGGTGAGGAATCGATCCTGCCCCCGGTCTGGTATTTCCACTTCAGACTGCCATTCTGAGGATGCAATGCATAGACAGCGCCGTCCATGCTTCCGACATAGACCGTACCGTCCGCACTCAAGGCAGGGGAAGAATAAACATCGTCCCCGGTCTGATAACTCCATTTCAGGCTGCCGCTTTCCGGATTGAGGGCATAGACGGCATCGTCAAGGCTTCCGACATAGACCGTGCCATCCGGCCCTATGGCCGGTGAGGAGTAAACCTCTTTGCCGGTTTTATAGCTCCATCGCAAGCCGCCGTCCTGAGCCCTGATAGCGTAAACCATACCATCCAGGCTCCCGACAAAAACCGTACCATCAGCACTTACACCCGGCGTGGAATAGACATTCCCCCCCGTCTGGTAGCTCCATTTCGGGCTGCCGCTCACCGGATCGAGAGCGTAAATCCGGCCATCCGAACTCCCGATGTAAACCGTAGCGTCAACCCCCGTGACTGGCGAGGAATAAACACTTCCCCCCGTTTGGCAGGTCCACTTCAGACTGCCAGTCTCTACGCCGGGGAAGGAACTCAGGCCGGTATGACCCGGATCATGCCCCCGGCATGGCCAGGCACTTTCGGCCAGTCTCGCGGAAGTGATATTGCTGGCAACCGCTCTCGGACACATTACTTTTCCCAGAGGCAGAGCCAAAAGAAAAGGAAATCCTAACAATCCGATCAGAATAAAAAGGGGCAGTTTTTTCATAACCTTCCTCCTGGCTGTGGTGATACGGTTCTCTCTCGTTGTGCAATACGGTGTCCTTTGTCCGTCCGACTGCTGCAAAGTCCGACTCCTGCAAGGTCTGGCTGCTGACTGACTTTCTTAAAACCTACGCATGGAGGTTTGAATAATCTTTGATCACTCGGGCCGGATTCCCGCCTGCAACCACCAGAGGCGGTATGCTCTTGACCACTACGCTTCCAGCCGCAATGACACTTCCGCTGCCGATGGATGTACCCGGCAGGATGATGCAATTTGCCCCGATCCAGACATTATCCCCTATGGTAACCGCTTCAGCGCCGCCGGTCGTATTGATTCTGTCTTCAACCCGCGGAAATGAAAGTTCGTGTCCGTTTGCATCGAAAATCTGGGTATTGGCCGCTATCAGGCACCCCCTGCCAATGCTGACCTTCTTCCAGGCGTGAATACAGGTCCCATGTATCCTGCTGCTTTCTCCGATCGTAATTTCCGCACCGGGCCTGTCGGCGAATAGTTTCACGGGGGAATGAAGGTTAATATGATACCCCCTGCTCCGTGAATTGAGTGTTACCCTGTTTCCTATGATTATTGACGCATCTTCGGTTATCTCGACCAGGGGAAACCCTTTCAATATTATCCTCCCCTTCAACGTTACTCCCTCTTTCCGGGTAAGGATGGCCGGGTAGAGATACTCGCTGAGGATCTCATCGAAAATCAGAATGGGGTGTAAAACGGCAAAACCAAGCTGATGCAAAAACCCCATCCCCCTCTTCTGCCAAAAAGATGATTTACGATTTGAGGCGTCCAGAATCAAGTCCGGATTTTCCTCTATCCGAAAAGGTTCATCGGGCATGGCTCTATCCCTTAAAATTTTCCTGCAATCTCTTTCTCTATTCCCTTTTTATGAGGTTAAAAATATAGATTATTGAATTAAATAATTCGTGTAATTATATCGGATGAATTTATGATTCAAACGCACGGTGATGTAACAATAAGGAAAGTAATGTGCAGATCAGATGAAAAAAGCGAGGTTAGCTAAAAGAACAGCCGCAGAAACAACCCTCCACCACGTGGAGATGATCCGTATTCGCTGCGGATGGTACCATCCCGGTCCGGTGATTGACCGAGGCTCAGATCGATGAAGGCGAGCACTTCGGAATTATCCGAGACAGAGTAGACGAGTCTGGGGGAAACAAGCATGGACCCATCGCCGAGATTGGCTATCGCTGCCGGGCTGAATTTTAAAAGCGGAGTAAGATCATAGCTCATATCCAGGATCGTGTAATAGCGGCCAGCAAAAGGGGTCTGATAATCGGCATCGTTATTCGCAAGGTTATAGTTTTCCGCATCACCGGCTCCATCACCATGAAAAAAAAATTCAAGGTCTACCTGGATATTATTTTGGAAAAGATAACTCACCTCAAGGCCCGCTAAAGCATACCCGGAGTTGTTCCCGTCATGCTCGTCACCAAAAAATAAGCTCTCGGCACGCACTCCCATGCCCTTCAGTGCACCCGCATACCCAAAGCCCAAGGCAGGTTTATTGCGGTTTTCTCCGAGCAGAACATTGAAATCTCCCTTCTCCCCGGCAAGGGTGTAAAGCAAAAGATAACTTCGGTTGCGTGCCTTGGCGGGAATTACAGCCACAAATGTGACCGTGCTGAAGGGGTGAGGATAGTATTCCATTTTTATTGCATCCACGCCCGGACGGATTTCTTTATCGAGGGCAAGGGGGGAAAAAGGGGCGATAATGTCCAGGGGCGAAAAGCCAAGGAGAGTTCCAAAGCCGATGGCCTGCCTGCCTATGGTGGCTGAAAATTTTTCCGATTCCCAGTTAACATTCAGGCGGTCGGGATGCAGTTTAACCACCGTATCTTCTTCGTCGATGGGAGCAGCGTCCAGATCGGGCAGGTCAAAGGGGCTTTTGCCGCTCAGGGCCTGGGCGTTCTCTCCTACCAGAAGGTCCGCTACCTGGGAATAGGCCAGATTGAGCGACCCCGGCTCGAGCGGCCATGGAAGGGTCAGTTCGATATCGAGACGAGCCTGAGTGCCGGTAAATCCGTGATAGTCTTCTTCGAGAGGCATTTTCTGGACCCGGTTTAAGGACTTGAAATGCCCTTTTATGGTCAGGGGCAGGGAAAACCGGGAATTTTCTTCTGCCTGCCCGGCAAAAGGCTCCTGGCAGGACGCTTTTCCCTGTCCAAAAAAGACCAGCGAGGGAGCGCATAGAAGGCACAGAAAAAACAGCCGGAAGCTCAGCATTCTTCTCATTTTCTTCTCACCTTATCCTCATCACCTTATCCTCATCACCTTTTCCTGCCCTCTTCTCACCTCATCTCCATCTCATTCCAGCCCTGTTCTCACCCTCTTCCCACCTTATTCTCATAAGCCTTCTCTCTGGTCCGATTCGATCTTCCCGTCACGCAAGTGGATAATCCGTTTGGCCAGATGAATCACCCGCTCATCATGGCTGCTGAAGAGAAAGGTGATGCCCTTGGTCTCATTGAATCTTCGCATCAGGTTCAAAAGATTGATGCTCGATTCCGAGTCAAGATTGGCTGTGGGCTCATCGGCCAGGATAATGACCGGCTCTGTCACCATGGCCCTGGCCACGGCAACTCTCTGCTGCTGGCCGCCGCTCATTTCCCCAGGTTTGCGGTACTCAAGTCCGCTCATACCCATTTCCTTCAGTAATGCGAGAACCCGCTGACTGCGCTCCTTGGCCGGTACGCCGTTCAGCATCAGGACAAATTCCGCATTTTCTTCAGCCGTAAGCACAGGAACCAGGTTGTAGGCCTGGAAAATGAAGCCGATCTTATGTCTTCGTATCCTTGACAGGGCTTTTTGGTCTTTTTTGGTCAAATTGTCACCATCGACAAAGACCTCTCCGCTGTCCGGGCGGTCCAATCCTCCGATCAAATTCAGGATGGTGGTCTTCCCGCTGCCTGACGGGCCGGCCAGAACGGAAAATTCCCCCCGCTCAATTCGAAGGCTGACCCCGTCTGCCGCCCGTATGATACTCTCCCCATTGTGGTAATATTTTTTTACCTCGCGTAACTCTACTAAAGACATGGAAGCGATCCTATTTCAGTGCCTCTACCGGATTCACCGTCCCGGCCTGCCAGGCCGGATAGAGGGAAGCTCCAATACACACCAGGAGCAAAAAAAGTGAAAGAAAGGCCATCGTGGAAAAATTCCAGCTTGCCCGGATAACCGGATCAAAAAATACTCCCCCAAACTCCTGGCCTTTCGATATGATGCTGGTCAGATCCAGGCCGTACCTCACCAGATAATCGGTGGCAGCACATCCGCCGATCCACCCCAGGGTAATGCCCATGATTCCGGTCAGGAAGGCTTCCGTAACCACCAGCCAGCGCAAAAAAGCCGGCGGGGTGCCAATGGCCATGAGCGTGCCGAATTCTCTGGTGCGCTCCAGAACGGACATCAGGAAGGTGTTTATAATGCCGATACCCACAATAACCACCAGGAGCAGAAGAATTACCTGCAAGGAGACATAATCGTACTGAATGGCATGGTAAAGATTCGGCATGGCCCGGTGCCAGCCCTCTGCCACCAGGTCCTGGCGATCCGATAAAAGATCCCTGATGGCGGATTGAACACTCTCCTGCCATGAGGCGGACAAAAGGAGCACCGAAAGCTCATGCACCCTGCCCGTTAAGCGCGAGAGCTTCTGCGCCTCTCTTAAATTCACCATGACCAGGGAATTATCGATCTCCTTGATCCCGGTATGAAAAATACCGGCCACGCGGAATTTTTCGCTCTGCAACTCCCCATCTTTATCCTGCACCGTAATCACGAAGCCCTTCCCTGTCTCCACTTTCAGTTCCCTGGCCAGGATGGAGCCAATCACTGCCTTTCGCATGTCTGCATCCTGCAGGAACCGGCCCTGAGATAATTTCTGGATGTAGGGATTGACTGAAGCTTCCTCAGAGGGCACAAGTCCGACTAAAAAGGCTCCTCTTGACTCATAGGCGGACTGGGCCAGGGCTGAAAGCTGGATATGAGGCAAAACCGCAGCTACGCCGGGAAGTTTCCGGACTTTTTCCGGCAGGTCGGCCGCAAGGAAATTTTGCTCCGCCACCCGGTCCTCCAGATACCCCCTCCGGTAGACCCCGATATGGCCGGAGCCTGCGCGCACGCCCTGATCGATCATCTTGCTGTACCCTCCCTTAGCCATATTGACGAAGGTGATGGCCAGAAAAAGGCTCCCCCCGACTGCCAGCACCGTCAGTGTGGTCCTGATTCGATGCCGGCCAAGGTTCTTCCAGGCAAGCTTCATGATCTCCCGTGCGTCCATGTCTTCCTCACGTCCTGCACGTTTCATTCATCGTTTAAACTCTCCCCGTGGCATGCACCGGATCCAGCATCGCTTACACTCTCCTCATGGCATGCACCGGATCCAGTTTTGAAGCCAGTAAGGCAGGTATATAGGCAGATCCGGCAGCGGTGAACACCAAAAAGAGCAGAGGGTAGACAATCCCCTGCCAACTGAATTCGGCATGGAGGACCGGCAGAAAAGTTGCGCCAAGATAGCTTACCGGTGTGATCCAGGCAGAAAGATCAATTCCATGAAGATGGAACCAGGTCAGTAGTCCCAATCCAAGTGCACCACCAAGGATCATGGATATCAATCCCATCAGGGTGGCTTCGGTAACCATAAGCCAGCGGATCTCACGGGGCGTCATGCCTAAAGAGAGCATCAGCCCGAACTCCTTGGTGCGCTCATAGGCAATCATGAAGAAGCTGTTGATAATGCCAAGACCCGTGGCCAGGTACAGGATAAAGAGAGTCACCAGGATATTGATACCGGAAAAATCGAGGGCCTGCTTTATGTCCGGGAGAATCTCCTGCCAGGAGCGCACCTGCAAAGAAGGATCATCGGCCATAAGCGCTATCTTAGCGGCCACTTCCGGAGCACGGTCCGGCTTTTTTATCCTGATCGCAACTTCATGGATATGGCCTGGATATGCCACCACATCCTCCAGCCAGGTGAGATTGACCAGGGCCAATCCTCCATCGAGATGAGAACTGCCGGTTTTGAAAATACCGGCCACGGTGAGAAGGTCGTTCCCGATCGAACCGTCTGCCGCAGAGGTGACATACACCAGTTGTGACCCTACCCCCGCTTTCAGTTTCCGGGCCAGAGCATCTCCGATCACCACCTGGCCGGGCGGGGATGTCATTTTCCCCCGGATGAGGGAGCGGCCTAAGGTAGTAACCTTTAGTTCCTGCGGAGGCTCAATGCCCAGCATCTCCACAGCCTGGGTGTTGCTGCCGAAAGACAGAAGCCCGAAAGAGCGCAGCCTGGCCGAGGCCGCAGTAACCTCCGGCAGCCCTCTCACCAGGTCCAGAATGGGCTGGTAATGGTCGAGGCTCTGGTACAGGTCACGAACATCCGGATAACCTTTACGGCTAATCTGAATATGGCTGGTATACTGGTCCGTAGAGGAAGTAATCAGATCGGATATCATGCCATTGATAATACCGATAGCCAGCATCAGCATGGATGAGGCAACGACCATAGCCAGAATACTCAAGCCTGTTCTGCGCTTGTTTCGCCAAAGGTTCCTGTAGGCCATTTTCAACGTGAGCATTGTCCCCCTCGTTGTCCCCTTCTATCCCCTCTGGGCGGTGCTCATCCTTTCCCTTTTCCCGTTTTTACGTCTCACATATTGCCGTTTTACCGTTTTTTGAGATTTCTCAAAGAGAAGAAATCATCTTTCAGGGAAATCCCAAAGTGGATCTTTTCATACCGCAAGGTGGTAGATTCGTTCGGTTTGTCCAGAGGCGTTACTTCTATGGAGAGAGGAATCTTGCGGCCCTGGATTTCCTGAATATCCGAATACTTCATCCCCCTCACTTCCTTTCCTTCTTCGTCAAAGTAGGAAATCCGCCGGGGGACAAGATCAGGCATGATGATCTCGTACATCATTTTCCCCCACACTACCGCAGCTTCCGGTTTCGGGAGAGCTTCGATCACCCAGATTCCATCGCGGTCTTCGATCAGGCGAAAGGTATAATCATCCGCAATCTGAGATTCTTTCACCAGGTCATCGTTGGTGATGTGACTCCCCATCCATGAGCCTCCCATCATGGAAGGAGGGATCTTAATCACTCGGTCTACCTTGGGCAGGTAATTCCAGATATCCTTGCCGACTTTCAGGGTGCTGATGCCCTCATCCTTAGCCGGATAAAGAATGGTGACCAGGAACAGGTCCTTCCCCTTGGACCAGTACTGCATGCGCATCTTGCGGGTATAGTGGCGGGTAGCGACCTGCATGGTCATCAGACCTTCCGCGCTTTCGCCGAGATATTTTCTCTCTATCTGCCGGATGACCTCCTGAAGCTTGTCCGGGGGGTACTCCCTTTGTAATTTCCCGCTGGAGGTGCCTGCCTGACCGGCCAAAACCCGTGCCGGACAAGAGGCTGCGAAGACAAGGAAAAGCCCGATGAGACCGAGCAGAAACGATAAAGAGTCATGATATGGGAAAGAATATTTTTTCATAACCTTACTTATCGGGTAAAAAGAGCTTATTTCATCTACCGGATCAGGGCGAGCATCTCCCTGACCGCCTGTTCCAGGCCGACAAAAACTGCCCTGGCAACAATATTATGGCCGATATTCAGCTCTTCGATCTCCTCAATGGCAGCAATCGGAGTGACATTCTGATAGGTCAGATCATGACCTGCATTTACGCCTAGATCCAGGCTGGCGGCAGCCCTCGCTGCCTGCCGGATCCTTTCGAGCTCATCTTTCCTGCTCTTTTCGGTCTTGGCCGCAGCATACAATCCGGTGTGAAGTTCAATGTAATCGGCCCCGACTTCCCGGGCCAGGTTCACCTGGGTCAGGTCAGGATCGATAAAAATACTCACCCTCATTCCGGACGTCTGAAGGGATTGAATCCGCCGGCTGAGCACTTCCTTTTGCCGGCTTATATCCAATCCGCCCTCCGTGGTCACTTCATTCGCCTTTTCCGGAACCAGAGTGACCATATCCGGCCTGATCTTGAGGGCGATATCGATCATCTCCTGTTCTGCACACATCTCAAGATTCAGTCTGGTCTTGACAATTTCCCGCAGAAGCCTCAGGTCCCGGTCCTGGATGTGGCGGCGGTCCTGCCTCAAGTGTACGGTAATGCCATCGGCACCTGCCATTTCCACGATCACGGCTGCGGTTATCGGGTCCGGCTGCACTGCTTTTCGAGCCTCTCGAATATTGGCAACGTGGTCGATATTAACTCCTAGCTTGGTCATCCACCTTTCTCCTTGTTATCTTTCTTTACGATAGCGTGATGTTTCTTACGGATGGTAGTAAACCCTCTCGAAAGAGCGGGTTTTATGGTGCTCCATCGAGTTGGCTGCGAGGATCCATGATGGCGTCCACTACCCTGGCTACCCGGACCATGGCCCGGACATCGTGAACGCGTACCAGATGCGCCCCGTTCATAATCCCGGCTGCCACGGCAGCAGCGGTCCCCTCAAGCCGGTCCTCGACAGGGAGGTCCAGGATTTTGCCGATGAAAGATTTTCGGGAGGGGCCAAGCAGAATTGGCTTGTCCAGGGATTGAAACTGGTCGAGTTTCTGAATGATCTCAAGGTTATGGAGCACAGTTTTTCCAAAGCCGATACCAGGGTCCACCATGATTCGCTCAGGTGCGATACCGGCCTTCAGTGCCAGGTCGATGCTGTGCTGCAGATAGCTGGTTATTTCCGGGACAAGATGCTGATAATGGGGATTTTTTTGCATATCGCGAGGTGTCCCCTGAATGTGCATCAAAGCCACGGCTGCTTTGTATCTGGCCACTAAAGACGCCATGCGAGGATCAAAAGCAAGGCCGCTGATGTCATTTATCAGGTGAACCCCCTCATCGAGCAGGGCTTGCGCCACCCCGGCCTTATAGGTATCGATGGACAGAGGAACCCCGCTTTCCTTTCTCAGGTGCACAACCAAAGGCAGAAGCCGCCGGATCTCCTCCTCGGCAGGTACCGGCAGGGAACCGGGACGGGTTGACTCCGCGCCGATATCGATGATATCCGCTCCATCCTCAACCATCCGCTGAGCCCTTTGTATAGCCTGGTCAAGGGCAAAATACCTACCCCCATCGGAAAACGAGTCAGGGGTAATGTTCAAGATGCCCATAATGCAGGTTCTCGTTCCAAGCAGGATAGTCCGATCATGCAGCGGGAGAGTGTATTTTTTCCTCTTTGCCATACAGGATCATCTCCTCAAGCAGGATGATTTCCTCCAGATGACTCCCTTCATAAGGGGAAAGGGAAGAATGAAGAGGACATCTCATTTTGGGCCCGCTGTCTTGACAGCGGTCTGCGCCACTGAAGGGGCGTTTTTGCTGATCCCTGCAGTATCTTTCGCTGCCGGGTGGATTTCTCCTCTAACCAGCGCGTCGATCTCGATTCCATCGAGAACTTCCCTCTCTAAAAGGGCATTGGCGAGCGCATTCAGCCGGTCCAGATAGGTTGTTAAAATTTCCCGCGCACGGTTGTAATTCTCGTTCACGATCCTTTTGATCTCCTGATCGATCAGGACCGCGGTGTCTTCGCTATAATCCCTGTGCTGGGCAAATTCCCGTCCGAGAAAGATCTGCTCTTCCTTCTTCCCGAAGGAAAGGGGCCCCAGCTTATCACTCATTCCCCACTCGCAAACCATTTTCCTGGCCAGCTCCGTAGCCCGCTCGATATCGTTTCCCGCTCCCGTGCTCAGGCTGTTCAGGACGATCTCTTCGGCAGCCCTTCCGCCCAGTAAAATGGCAATGTTTTTCAAAAGGTAATCCGATGAATAATTGTGTTTTTCATCCAGGGGTAACTGCTGGGTCAACCCCATAGCCCGGCCACGCGGAATGATGGTCACTTTGTGAATCGGGTCCGTTCCCGGCAGCATCATGGCTACCAGGGCGTGACCGGATTCGTGATAGGCAGTGATCTTTTTCTCTTCATCGCTGATGATCATGCTCCTTCGCTCTTTACCCATCATGACCTTATCTTTGGCAGCCTCAAAGTCCTCCATGGCCACTTTTTCCTTTCCCTTTCTGGCTGCCAGAAGGGCAGATTCATTGACCAGGTTGGCCAGATCCGCACCGGAGAACCCCGGCGTGCCGCGGGAAATTACTTTTAAATCAACGTCTTCATCCAGAGGTACATTTTTTGCGTGGACCTTCAGGATGCCTTCCCTGCCCTTGATATCCGGACGGGAAACCACCACCTGACGGTCAAATCTGCCGGGTCGCAGAAGGGCCGGATCAAGGACATCTGGCCTGTTGGTCGCGGCCACGATAATGACTCCTTCATTGGACTCAAAACCGTCCAGCTCTACCAGCAACTGGTTGAGGGTCTGCTCCCGCTCGTCATGGCCCCCTCCCAATCCTGCGCCGCGATGCCGGCCTACGGCATCGATCTCGTCCACGAAAATGATGCAGGGAGCATTTTTCTTTCCCTGCTCGAACAGATCCCGTACCCTGGAAGCACCAACACCGACAAACATCTCGACAAAGTCCGAACCGCTGATGCTGAAAAACGGCACGTCCGCCTCACCAGCGATGGCCCTGGCCAGTAAAGTCTTACCGGTTCCCGGGGGTCCCATGAGCAGCACTCCTTTGGGGATTTTCCCTCCCAGTCTCTGGAATTTCTGCGGGTCGCGCAAAAATTCGATTATTTCCTGCAACTCGTCCCTGGCTTCATCGATACCTGCTACATTTTCGAAGGTTATCTTCTGCTTCGGGTTCGAGAGCATCTTGGCCTTGCTTTTGCCGAAGGAAAGCGCCTTGGCCCCTCCTCCCTGCATCTGCCGCATCAGATATATCCAGATGGCGATAATCAGAATCAGGGGGAACCAGGAGATAAAAAGATTCGTGAACCAGGAATTTTCATCCACCGGTTTGGCTTCGATCCGGATATTCTTGTTTGTCCGGAGCGTTTGGATCAGTTCCGGATCATTCGGAGCGAAGGTCTTAAAGCGGGTATTATCCTGATAGACACCCTGGATATCGTTTCCCTTGATGGTCACTTCAGCCACGTTCCCTCTTTGAACTTCTTCTAAAAAATCGCTGAAAATAATTTTCTTTACCTGCGACCTTGGAGTGTTAAAGAGGTTGAAAAGCAGGATCAGGACCAGTCCCATGACCAGCCACAGGGCCAAGTTTTTGTAAAATGAATTATTCAAAATCTTGCCTCCACAAGCATGTATTTTTCTCGAACTATTTCTCTAGTATTTGTCTTTTATTTCTCTATTATTCTGTATTTATATGCTCATATATAGCGGGACGTGTTTAATGATAGCACAACATTTTCCATATTACAACATACTAACAGGGAGTTCAGTTCAATTTTCCGATCGAAGAGCCAACAAATTTCAAATTCTTTTCTCAATTAAGAGAACTCGCCTCGTCCTCTCGGTTATCTTGAAGGGTTCAGCAACGCGCCTTGCGAAAACCCATACCACCTCATGTCCGGAAGCTACTACCGGGATTTTTTCTCTTTCCAGTCTCGGGATCTTATCATCAATGAAAAACTCCTTTAATTTCTTATGACCCGGCCCTCCCAGCGGATGAAACCGGTCTTTCGGCTGCCTTTTCCTGATAAAAAGAGGAAGAGTCAGCGCATCAAAATCCAGATAGGCTTTTTCAGCCTCAAACCGGCTGCACCCCGTCACCCAGTCATTCAAAATCCTGGTCGAAACCGTCAGGTTCAGTTCCTGAATCAAGGTGTCACCCGGAATGTTCAGCCGGTAGTGAAAATCCCGGGGCGAAATTTCGGGCTCAGGCTCTTTCTCTTCGATGCAAAAGCTTCCCGCCCGCTTTTGGATACACACGTTTCGGGAAAGGTGCAGACATCCCCACCGGCTCTCGTTGAGCCATTGCAAGACTGCTGAAACCTTCACAAAACCAATCTTGTAAGGATCCGAAGTGACCTCATGGACCGCTTCCCGCAATACCTCACGCTGAAGGGCCAGAGGCATGGCCAAAAAAGAATTCAGACCAAGACGCATCTTTTTCCCCTTCCTGGTCTCAAGACACTGCTCTAATTTCTCCCGGACCAAAGAGGACACCCACTCCCTTTCCTCTCCGAGAATGGAGGCGGTCTGGTGCAGGACCGAGCCGATTTGCGGATTATACTCCCTTCTCAGCATGGGGATCAGGTGCAGGCGAATCCTGTTCCTCAGGTAGTCTGACTCCTGATTGGTCGAATCCAGGCAGAAAGGGATCTTTTCCTCATGCAGAAAATCCAGAATTTCCCGGCGAAAAACATTCAAAAGAGGCCGGATCAAGGGGATCTCTTCATACCGTCTGGGACGCATAGCTGCCAAACCATCCAATCCCGCCCCCCGCAAAAGACGCATCAACAAAGTCTCCGCCTGGTCGTCGGCTGTATGCCCCAGGGCAATTTTAGTCGATCCGGCTCTTTTGGCCATTTCCCGGAAAAACTGATACCTGGCTTCCCTTGCCGCTTCCTCCAGGGACAGGCCGCTCATCCTTTTAAGCAATGGCACATCCATATGGCGAATAAAGCAGTTGAGCCCCATTTTCCTCCCGATCTGCTGGACGAAGCCTGCCTGCTCATGCGATTCCTTTCCCCGAATTCCGTGCTCAAGATGAGCCAGGACAAGCGTCAGTTCATACTCTTTTTGCAATGCACGCAAAAGATGAAGGAGGGCAACCGAATCAGGGCCGCCTGAAAGAGCAACGAGAACGTTATCCCCCCGCTCCAGGATTCGATACTCTTTGACAAGCTTCCGGATTCGCTGCAATAAAGTATGTCTTAGCGTTCTGTTCATATTTTTCTTTTTCGACTCAAATCGCCTTTTCTATCAAAGGATCAAAAAGCAGGAGCCAAGAGTCAGGAAGTCAGGAGCCAGAAGTCAGAATCTCGCCATCGGTTCCCCCTTCATCCTGCCACTGGCATTAAAGCCGCCGGGCTCTCCGGCATCCAGCGTTCAAAACCTTTTTTCGAAGTAATCTTCCAGAATTTTTGCATGATCAAAAGCCAGATCGGAAGGAAGCCGGTCTTTCGTAAATATGCGGGCCTCTGTGGCGTCGTCGTCACCCACCGGGGTTCCTTCGGCTGTAGCCAGGTATACGGTAGAAACGGTGCAGAACCTGGGGTCTCTTTTGGGGTCCGAATAGGTATGAAACTGCCGGATCAACTGTACATCGAGGCCCGTCTCCTCTTTGGCCTCCCGGACAGCGGCCTCCTCCAGAGACTCTCCGTATTCTACGAAACCGCCGGGTATGGCCCAACCATAGGGGGGATTCTTTCTGCGAACCAAAACAATTCCTTTTCCCTCTACCTCAATGATAATGTCCGCTGTAGGCAGGGGATTGCGAAACTTTTGTTCCATAGTTTTTGCTCCTTTGGAGGGAGGGGAACTTTTTTCATATTGAACTGCGCGTGTTCAGCAATTTTTCCCTTTTCATCTTTACAAATCACTCATTATAGCATATATTGGAGGGAATGGAAATATCATTGATTTGTTATCTGTCCCTGGTGGAAAGCTGGCGGTTTGAGACCTTGGATGGTACGGTGTACAGGCTGACGAATACCTTCTTGAGCCAAAGGAGGATGAGCAAGCAGCCTGAAGAAATATTCAGGGGTTTGGATGGATGCCGATTGACTATCGAAAAACTTTCGATCAGTAACCCGGAGAAGAAAAACGAAAGGAAAAATTGATTCCATGGACTCCCCAAAAAAAATACTCATTGTCGATGATGAAGAGGAACTCTGCAACGTCTTCAAGGAAGCATTGGAAGCGGAGGGATATTCCATCTCCACGGCACAGAATGGCAGGCAGGCACTGGACAAGATCAAGAAGGGGGATTTTGACCTGATCATTACGGACAAAAACATGCCCGAAATGGGAGGCGTCAGATTGCTGAGGGCAGTCCGGGAGGAGGACCCTGAGGTGAAAATTGTCCTGATTACCGCCTTTGGTGGCCAAAAATCATACGTTAACGCTATGGAACTGGGAGCGGATGAATTCCTGAATAAGCCCTTCCGAATCGAGGAATTGAAGCAGTTCGTTGCAAATATCCTGAAGCAGCCTGACCGAAAAGAACTGACATAACAATCCAGCGGGCTTCTTTGCACCGGCATTTTGCAGCGCGGGGCACAGGGTACATCATCGTAAATAGTGTACCTAAACACTGTAAGTATATCAGGGAGATATCACGGCCGTGGCCGATGATGTATTGAGACGCTCATAGAGAGCTGCTGCTGCCTGCTTACATGCATCTTTCACCAAACTCAATAATGCCCGCTCTTTGGGTGTCAGTTCATAACCTCAATACTCTATAACAGATCTGAATTAAGAGCAAATAACTACCTTTTACTCCTATCATAATTCAATTTCCCTTCTAAAAGTCAAAGGCTGGAACACAGGGGGGACCCCTAGTTTTTTACTTCTTCCTGTGGAACCTTGTTCGGATCAACGGAGATTTTGAGTTCTACACGGCGGTTAGCCGCTTTTCCTTCCGAAGTATAATTTGACGCAATCGGTCTTGATTCGCCGTACCCTACAGAACTGAGGCTTGCGATATTGATTCTTTTTCCCCTGAGATAATTTTCTACAGACCGAGCTCTTTTTTCTGAAAGTTTTTGATTATACTCTTCCGAACCATCGCTGTCAGTATGCCCTTCAATGACCACGATATTTTCCGGATATTTGGCAAAAACTGCTGCAAGTTCATCAAGTTTTTGGGCTTCACCCGATTTAATCTCTTCACTGTTTACCGTAAAGAGTACTTGCAGCGCTGCATTAATCGACTGTTTCTCTTCATCGACCTGCACACTCTGCATTCCAGGAACCTTTTGTAATTCCTCCTGCTGCTTATCCAGCCGCCTCCCAATAAGAGCACCAAGAGCGCCACCGGCAACACCTCCGATAACAGCGCCCTGACCTGCATGCCCCGACTGGTTTCCTATGATGCCACCGATAGCCGCACCTGCTGCTGCACCAATCCCAGCACCTTTCGTTAAATTGTTGGCTCCGCAGCCGCTCAAACAAACAGAACCGGTAAAAAAGATTAAGATTGCGATACAAGCTGTACTTTTTTTCATCATTGACCTCCTCTGGTTTACGGATTATCCCGCTCGCGGCTCAGCCAAGCCGCATATATTAATGAGAACTCTGGTAAGACGGACTTATCTATGAAGGATATGCCGATCAGTTATCTGATCGGAACAGACAGCCTGTTCCTTCACTCAAATTCAAGGCAGGACAGCGCCATTCATACCCCTTTGTTCGAAATGACATGGCATTGTCCTGGTAATAATATCATGCCGATTATAGCACTTTATTGATAAAAATGCTATTCTTTAGCCATTTTCATTAATTATCAATAAGTTATTAATTATCAATATCCCATAAAAACGTGCACCAGAAATGCACTGGTGAATAGAGGTGATTAAGTGACCAAAATTTATGGCAGTTCAGACAACCTGTGGGAGAGGGTGAAATAATGACAAGAGGATTTCTATTTTCCGTCCCCCGCTCTGCTTTTGACGTGCAAACCTTCCGCTCAGGGAGGCCTTGGCGGCCAGTACCAGAACAAAACCGATTCCAGATGATCCGGAATATACAGACCTCCAACAGGCCATGGATGCTGCTCTTGAAATGTGGAATAGAACAGAAAGGCCGCTTGGACTATGGGATATTAAAGAAAACGTCAAAAATAGAATTATTTTTTCACTGTAGTTAGAAGTTAGTCAAGAAGAAATAGAGTTTCTTCTAATTGATATTACCCTTATTGCGGCTGGTATCACAAATGTTGGGTTTATGCCGGTTATAGGATATCGGCGGGGAATTTAGCAGGGCATAATCACAGTTGCCAAAAGCATCCACCACCGTTTCTTGACGGGCAGAAATAAAAAGACCGCCAGTATTGTAGACTTCGCTTACCTACCCTTTCGGGTAGGAATCCTCCCGGAGAGTTTCCTCTCCGAGAAGATTTTCGCAAAGCCTATAATGCTGACGGCCCAATCTTTTTCTATTCTTGGTAATGTTCGCTAGAGAGTGTTTACCTGCAAAGCACCTCTTTGCTGAAACCTTACCAATAACTTCTTGCTTATCTGTTATTATAATAGCACTAAATGGATTTAGAAGCAATAGATTTTGATCATTTATGAGCATTAATCAGATGGTTAACTATGCCGGAAGGAATACTGAAGTCGTGATAGCACTGGAGAAAAAACCAACGATCTTATTTTGCCTTTTCGGGGCGTTGGACAAAAAAACCATTTTTATATTTTTAGCCAAAGGATGTGACACCTCACACATTCAGGCCCATCGGGCCAACCAGCAGCATGAATAAGATGGATATTGGTGGCATCCTGGACTCCGTATTTATTTTTGGAAAAACTCACCGTGGAGTGGCAGTTCAAGCAAAACAGGCCATTCCCATCCGGATTCCCGTCTTTTACGGATCTATGGTTAGGAGTAGCGGTGTTTCCGATCTTGCGTAAAGTGCCTGTTCCCGTTCCGTTCTCTGAGGCTGACAAGGTAGGCCAGGCCCTGTTTCGCCCTTTCAGCATCCATTTGACTGTGGAGCCATGCGGCCCCTGGGCTGAAGTCCCGGAAATCTCATTATTACTATGGCAGTCGGAGCACATCAGGGTCTTTCCTGTTACGGAGAAGTAGTAGCCGACCGTTCCGTCTGCAGGTATGCCTCCAATAGGGACTCCCGTGCGGGCTTTCCAGTCAATCCATTGATCTACCTCGAACCAGGTGGGCTGACTTTGCACGACCTGACCTATGGCAATTTTTTGAGAACTTCCCGGACTGCTGCAAATGACGACCTTATAACCCACCAATGACGGCAGATATTGATGTAAGTCTTTCGTGGTGTCCGTGATTCTAATGCCAGCTTTGGTGCCCTTTCCTGCATAATATTCAATGGAGTAAACCACATCGTACTTGTAGTTTATAAACGTAAGTCCCGTAATATCTTGCCATGAAATGCTGAGGCTGGTCGAAGTATTCGAGACAATTTTCCCAATCTGATTGTAGTACAAATTCCTGCCCGTATTCAGCGTTCCCACTCTTATGCCCCAATTTGTCCATGCTGACTATTGAAATATGAATGACTCATTTTCCCTGTCGCTCTATTATCCCGACTATACCGATAAACTATATCGAATACATCAATAAATTTAATAAATACTGCAAAATTTATCGTCAACAATGAATATAATTGGAGAAACATCTTGAGACCCGAGAATGAAGAGAATGCGCTGCAAAATTTAAAAAGCCGAATCAATCTGTTATCCCGAGGCGTTGTCCTGCCGGATGAGTCAATCCCGGCGATTCATATGCAATCAGCGCGGGGCGGTTCAGGCCCTCAGGGTATAGCCTGTTATCTTGGTAATGCCCCAGGCAATCATAACAGCCAGATCAGTCTTGTGGTTTATCCAAAAGATCACTATATGGCCAACTATGCCATTCCGACGAAGTGGTGGAAGGGGGAGGAGGATACGTCCGATATCCGGAAAAGAGTCATAGCTACCGATGACGGTATCTTTCTTGAAGAAGTGGGCCACGAATGGAAAGGGATTTCACCCGGTGATTGGGCCACGATAAGGTCGCTCAAAGCGCGGATGCATCCCTATCGGACCTACTCTGCATGCCTTTATCGGAGTTGCAGGCATCTGGAAAAAGATGCAGGGTGCAAGTTCTGCACTACTGACTTAACAGCCAATAAATTCAACCTTCCAAAACGACAACCCGACCAGACAAACCTTGAGTACCTTAAACTGGCCATAAAGAACGGTTCCATTCGCTCGGTGAGTGTGACCAGCGGCACTCTGGACACTCCGGAAAAAACGGGCACGGAACTGCTCGCTCTGGCAGCGCGCATCAGGGAGGAGACCGGATTATCGGTTCATGTACAAACCGAGCCGATCCTCGATCCCGGCCTGATGAAAGAATTGAGCAGTACGGTTGATTCAATCGGCATATTCCTGGAATTTTTTGATGAAAAGGTGCGCCGTAAGATCTGTCCCGGCAAAGCGCAGGCATTTACACAGGAAGATTACATGAAAAGCTGGGAGATGGCCGCTTCCTGTTTTGGCCGGGGGAAGGTATGGAATATCAATATCATCGGCTTTGATGAAGATTACGATGTCACGCTCAAAGGTATCGAGCGAGCAGCCAGAATCGGGGTGATGACCTCGATCTTTCTTCTCCGCGTAGGCAGTCCAAACCTGGGAGAATTTATCCCTACGTATATCGGCAGGGAAGATGAGGTCCTGCAACTCCATAAGGAGTTTGGGAAGGTGCTGGTAAAGCATGGGGTAGATAATGCATCCCCGGAAAATTCCGGTTGTATGGGCTGCCAGGGCTGCAATGCTACCAAAGAGGCTATCAACTGGGCCAGAGCGGCATTGAGACTCGTATTCAATGATTAAAGAGCAAACACTGATTAAAAAGAATAAACAAAAAAGGTGAAATCAACCATAGCGTGCGGCCCTGGCGCTTCCCGCGC
>JBFMGO010000074.1:0-31435 GCA_040752695.1 bacterium | reverse complement strand
GTCGAATAGCTCCAAGGCACAGGCTGATCATAGCCTTGAGTGAAAGATAGGGTTTTCCCTCCTCATCGAAGAATGGTTTTCCGCTCGCCTTATCTTTGCTCAGGAGCCATTCGGGCAGTGTATTGTCATCGATCAATTCCAGGCCGGTCTTTGGGTCGAACACGCCGCTCGATTTGATGGCCTTAATCACTTCCACATCGTCTACCGGCGTGAGGTTTTCACCTTCTTTCCTGTGATCGAGAAAGAAAAAATCAGCCACATTGTGCCAGTCATTGGCGTAAGCGTCATCCCAGGCTGCCGCTGCTCCTCCCAGATCGCAGGTTTTGTGATCCACGGGCCTGAAGTGGCCATGCTTGAGGGTGTACTGCGAGAGTGTCTGACTTGTCTTGTCGTAGAGGGTAAAGGTAATGACGGGTTCGGAATCCAGAGCGTCTCCGTCCACTTCGATCGATGCTCCGTTTACCGCGCCAGTCCAGTCACCACAGGCAAGAAAGCCCTGTCGTTTCGCATAGAGCCGGATATCACGAAACCGTGTGTCTTCTTCACCCCACCAGGCACCATTTATCCCGATGTGGCAATCGACGGCATTGTTCGTGTCTGGTTTAATCAGGAAGCGGTTGCCGTCGGTATCCCCGCCGATCTCGACCGAATAGCTGGTGCCTGTGAATTTTACTCTGCCAGGGTCAGTATCGCTTCCTTCGAGGCTTATGTCCCCGCCTCCGGTAACCGATATTCCGCCGTCAGAATCGACTTTTACACTCAGCTTCGCAGCCGACTGGTCCCATTTAATCCCCCGGCCATTATCGTAATCCCCGATAATCACGTCTCCCTGGTCGGCTCCGGCATAGACTGCCTTGAGCCTCACCTGTCCGCTCGTGTTGTAGCAGGTAAGGTACTCATTGGTGGCCTGGAATCCGCCTTGAGCTGCCGGATTCGAATTCGTTGCCAGAATGCCGCCTTCGCCGATCAAGACGGTACCAGTGATCCGATTGGCCTGATCAGCCGGGCCTTTTGCGTCAACCGGCCCCTGGTAAACAGGCGAATATCCCCGGTCTGTATTGGCTGTCTCATCGATTACGATGTCATCTGCTGTAAGGTCCTCCCAATTGTCCAGGGTTTCTGAAAATCTGACGCATTCGATATCGATCAGTAAATCCTCATGGATGGTCATTTTCGTAATCAGGCAATCGTAGGCAGTGCTTTCTGCTCCCAGGTTCTGCGAGTCTATGGTAATCATGTCTCCCGGCTCCAGGATTAAAATTGGACTGTGAGCGGTGAAGGTGATGGTTTTATCCCTGAGCAGGATGCGCTGCAGAGCCAGTTTCCCGCTTTTTTGAGCCTTGACTGAATCGGGTATCCATTCAGCCTCGATTGTGGTGTCGGAGTAGCTGTTTGTCGTGCTCTTGGCAGCGATAAGAGATTTATTCACCTGGTCAATCGGCTCTGTCGGTATTTGCCAGGTCACGTATCCAGCATCCTTTTCCTTTTGGGTATAGGTTCGGCTGATCCGGAAAGAGCCGGGCTTGATCAGGTCCTCTTCGATAACCATTTGACTTGTCCTGGTTAAGACCTTGAATCCGATTTTATCCCGGTAAAGGGGAATCATCCCCGCTATGGTGAAAAGTTTGGAAATGAATTTCTCTCTTGGCATTCGGGACCAAAGCCCGATGTGCAGGTCAAGTCCCCTGGCGCTGAAAGCCGCCGATGCCTCTGCCCTGGATGTATCATCGATTTCACCCGCCGGTATACCCCAATCCGCAAATACCCAGGCTGCTATGTCGCTGGGGTTGGTCGTGTTCACAAGATCGCTGCGGGAGAAGCGCAAGGGCAGGTCGTAGATTTCCTTGCCTGCAACGCCCCAGAATCCATTGGCATCATTGATGCCGTCTTTATTGGCGTCATCACACAAAAGCTGTATAGCCCGGTAGCTTGCTCCGTCTGAGCCAGTCAGAGTGTCCTGACAAAAGGTATAGTCTTCGGCCAGATAGGTTGTCTTGAAGTTGACCTCCTGCGGCGTGCGTGCCCGGTCTATGGTATAACTTTTATCCGCAGGCCCGAGCAGATAATGGTCAGTGCTCACTCTGGTCAGGTTGACGGTCAATATGCCGCTGGCAGTTGAGAGCGTGACCGTAGTAAATGCGGAGGGAGTGGAGGTATAGGAACTGCCTTGCACCCACAGTACCCTTGTGCCATCCACTCCGCAATGAGCCAGAGCGAACCTGCCGGGGGAAAACAGAGCAGTCTGATCACCGGCCACGGTGAAAGTGGACTCATCCACGTATACGGCATCCCGCGAACTGCTGATCCAGCGGATCGGGAAAAAGGGAGTGCCAAAAACAAGGGGTACGCACACATTGTCATTCTTCATAACGTCAGCCCGGAAAAGATCACTCACTAAAGGAGTGTTTGGATAATCCCCTTCAAGGCAGGGAGTGAACCAGTCCTGGCACTCGAGGGTCAGGACCTGGTCCACTGCACAGGCCGAAACGACCCGAAAGCGCCAGGCCATGATCTGGGCTTCCTGCCAGCATGAGTCAACCTCGGCTTTGCACACCAGCCGGATGGTCACTGATGCGCCCTCAAAAGCGCTTGATCCGGGCCCTCCAGGCTCTCCATCGGCCGTATTTCCCGAAAAAGAGGCCAGAACCGTGGTTTTGGCAGGCGGAATAATCCCGATTTCCGGTTCGCCCATATTTATGACAAGCGGAGAGAAGGAGATGATTTTGTAAGTATAATCATGTCCACTGAAGGCCCTTGCCTCCGTAGACCAGTAATAATCGACCGTACCGTCGTTATCCCGGTCAATCTCGAACAGCCAGGAGACCTTTTTAACACCTGCGTTGAGTATTTGCGTCTGTTGAGGCGTTAGACCTGTTCTCATAATTCCAGTTTCCTCCCTGCAACGGAGAACAACAAATTGGCTACTCCATAATTTTTGTAATTTTGCATGAATGACTCCCACCGGCAATCAAATCTGACCACATAAATGTGGCTGTCATACTGGGGCGGTGGGGCCCAGAAGAAGGTTCTGGCTGTTCCGCACCCCTTGTTCGGATCGTGGTAAAAATCGAAGAGTGTGCTGTGATCAGCCTCATTCATAACTCTCCATTGCAGTTTGGCCCAGAATCTTGACTGATCCGACAGAATGACCCGCTCCTCGGACCTGCCCCGGCCACGGTGGATTTCAACCTCTTTCTCGCCTGAGATGACCATGACTTCCTGCGGATCTACCGAAAGAGTAAAGGCATAATCGGGATTAACGTCATCCAGAAAATCATACATGCTCACGATTGACATTTTGGCTCACCCTCCCATAAAAGCAGCCGCCCGTACTCTTTCGGGCAGATGCCACAGTGTATGTTGAATGAGTTAATGGTAATGGTTACGGTTGGAGTTCATGATTAGAAAATATAAAAATGTTAAGGTTAAAATTCATGAAATTAATCTCTTATCTTACTTTTTTAAGTATACCCCTGGTGTCGAGGCTGATTCAGAAGTGAACGGCTTTGCAGAGGAAAATCACGTTTTTTCCCTATTGACAGAAAATAGGAGGAAGGAACTTAAAAAATCCCCCCTGCCTTGAGAAGAGCAGGAGATGAAAGCGGGAAATGATTTTAACCGGTAAGCTTCCAGGTGAAATTTTACTCTTGACATACCACTCGTCCGAGTGGTATTTTACGAAGTTATGAGAAACTTAACTCCGATTCAAAGATACCTGCTGGAGATTATCCAGCAGCACAGCAAAGAAGGCAGACCAGCTCCGACGTATCGGGAGCTCTGTCAGCAGTTTGGCTGGACATCTACGGCAACGGCCAGGGACCATTTGAAGGCGCTGGAAAAAAAGGGCTATATCCATCTATCAGGAGGACGTGCACGCTCTGTTGAAATCGTCAATTCAGCCTGTAAGCTCTTACTTGAGTTTTCTCCTTCCCCCTTGAGGGATAATTGTGATACGGGAGGCTTTCATATTCTCAAAAACGACCGCCAATTGTTTGCTGTTCGCGTGTCTGACTGTTGTTTACAAGCGGTTGGTGTTGAAAAAGGAGACCTGGCAATCATTGATACAGAAAGGGATTGCAGGGAAGGGAATATTATCTTAATCGAATTCAATAGTGACCAGGTTTTTCGAAGATTTCGGATGCGATTGGGCCAGGCTACCCTTTATAATCTCCTCACCCACAAGACAGAGGATTTTACAGCCGGTCAAGTGAATGTTATTGGTGTTGTAATTGGATTTATCAAGTATATGAATGCAGAATCTATAAACAATGAGATAGAGTAAACATATTCAACGCGGGTTTAATCTCAATAATTAAGGAGGAAGGATGACATGCCAGTATACGAATACAAATGCAACGACTGTGGCCACCATTTTGAGGTGGATCAGCGGATTGTAGATCCACCCTTACATTCCTGCCAGATGTGCGGCGGAAGCGTAGAGCGGCTTATTTCCCGGTGTTCCTTTATCCTGAAAGGCGGCGGTTGGTATGCAACTGACAATCCCTCACCGGATAGAAAAAAGAGCATTGCCAAGGAAAAGAAATCAAACGGTACGACGTCAGAGACCAAGAGCGACACGGTAAGCGAGAATAAGACCGGCAGCAAAGCAGCCGAAAAAGCACCCTCGTCCGCTGCTGCTGCGGCCTCAGCCTGATAGAAGTTCATAATCATAAGGAAGATCAATAACCGTAAGGCATATCACAAGATAAGAGGCCAGGGAATACGAATACTGGAGAAGCGACAGGCTGTCTTGCGGGTTCGGTATGTGAGGGCTGGCGCGTTTTCTCTTGCGCCAGCCCTTAATACCTTCCTTATGTTTTAAGGGCAGATGAAACCTGATGAAAAGAGATCAGGTTTCACGTTCTGAAACGCATCATGAAAGATTCATTAAACAACCGGTGCAACCGCCGTGGCATTGAAACTTCCCGTATCAATAATCGAGGAGCTGTTGATCAGGGTGTAGGTACCGGTCATCGTTGTCGTTGAGGTCAGTGTGCAGACCATATCGATCTTAATGGTCTGGCTGCCGATTCCCAGGCCCGATCCACTGAGGAGGACCTGGTTGTTCAGGACCGTACCGGTGACATCAACCAAAGTTCCAAGATAGGGATTCCCCAGCAATTGGACATAGCCACTTAAGGTCAATAAGATTGGATCCTTAACAAGGTTGATGGTAATGGGACCGGAAACCAGGCCCGAAGTCCATGTCCCTGACCAGGTACCAGCCTGTTCTGCAGCAGACGAAGAGGCAGGACCGAACAAGCTCGGGAAGAGAGTGTTGTACAGCCCGGCTACACCCAGCAGTGGAGCAATTTGCAGGAAAGGTACTTCATAGGTTAATCCTGTCCCGGTTTCAATAGGAAAGTACATATTCTGCAATCCAAATGGACTGATTCCACCACCATACAGGCCGCCATATCCGCCATACAGGCCGCCATATAACCCGCCCAGGCCGTAAAGACTGCTGATTCCGCCGTATAATCCGCCGTAGAGGCCACCGTACAACCCGCCATACAACCCGCCATACAACCCACCATACAACCCACCCAGACCGTAAAGGCCACCAATACCGCCGTATAATCCGCCATAAAGACTGCTTATACCATAGAGGCCACCATAGTAGGCATAGGAAGTTCTCTGCAATCCAGTGAGCGAAAGAGCAAATAAGAATAGAGAAATCACTAAGAAATTTTTAGCTCTTGACATGTTCATAGTAGGATATTCCTCCCTCTCTCCCAACCTCGGTGTATTAGGAACTTGAACTTAAGAAACCTGAATTTTCAATAGGTAAATCCCGCTGCTCCATTATCCGGAGCGCTATTCTTTATCTATGGAGAAACAGTGAACAGATGAAAAGCAAAATGAGAACCGGCGTCACTCACCTCCTTGATCTGATCTAAATTGGTATTGGCTTTTAAACTCATGCAGCCAATAACCGGATTACAAATCCCGAATGGATCTTATACCACGCGAACCATCCTTGATATTAGTTCATTTTGGTAAAAAGCAATTACCGTGCCGGAGCCCGGATGAGGAAAGGCGGCTCTCAAGATGAACACGCAAGATACTGGCAAGTGTCAGCTTTTTATCAATAAATCCAGGTTCTTATCGCCAAAGGCAGGCAGATTATTCTCTTGCCTTGGACAAGATGAGGATGGGATTGATTCATGGGGGGAGCAAGGGTTACTACAGAACTTAACCTTACATTATCAAGTAGTTGTACGTGAGTATAAAGTATATGAAAAATCGGATAAGTTCTACGCTTTATAACGATTTCCAGATGCAGCATGTACTACGCATTAACACCTTGGATTCCTCCTGCATTTGGATTATACTATAGCGAATTTCGCATGATCGAACTACTGCCTCTTCACTCTTAAATTTGTGGTCTGCCATTTCGTCATTCTGAGCGAAAGCTTAGAATCCAGTCTTCACAAACTTGGCTATGAAGAGGCACTATCTTCCAAAGACACCTATGCTCCTTCCTTTTCGATGAGCAGGGTGGATTCAGCATTATGCCGTTTTAGAGGTCAACGAGTGACATATAAAAAATTATGACCCATGAAAAATTATGACACAAAGATGCAGTGGCTCTTTTACCGGAAAAATCGAGATATCCGCCCCGCTCACGGGGGAACTTCCGGAAGAAGGGCAAGGAAAGAGACGCAGGGTCAGTGAATGAAGGGTCTTCGAAAAGCCAGATTGATATAGTCCGTAATTCTGAGGATATCTTCAGTCTTGATATTAAAGAACTTCACTCCCACATCCTTCCAGGGGAACCGCAAATGCCCCCTGGCCCATTTTATTTCCCCCAAAATATGGATTGGATCTGCAGAGAAGGGGAGCAGGATATTCAGCGTGACATAAGGGAGTATTCTCGTTGAATCATTTACTACCAGTTTAATTCCCTCTTTACTTAAATCCATACCCTTTGAGATCATTTCCTCCTGGAATCTGTCATAGGTATCACTGAAGTGGTACTTAACCAGGATCTTGGTTGAAGCACGGATCTCCTTCCTTCGGTCATTAAGCACAATGCTGGGCGGCGGATCGCTCTCGAATTCCTTGGTGAACTGAACCTCTCTGACCAGGATGGGCAGATGTTTCAGTACAAAAGATTTTATCGGGCACGTATTGGGTTGATCCAGTTGGGAGATCTCGAGAGCTTTTTGAGTAAGCAGCCTGAACAGAAAAATGATCTTGAGTGCTGGATCAATGCGTTGCATTTGCTTGTTAACAGCAATTTCCTCTTCCCTGGAAATCTCATAGCTGACAATGAGAAGATCATATTTACGGACCTGAACCATAAATTTTGCCGCTTCGACATTTTCAACAACATCAACGTAGTGACCATCCATTAATAGATAATTACAGATATAATCTGCAAAGGAATCTTTACTTACAAGTAAGATTAACAGATCCCCCATTATGGATCATCCTCCTTAACTAACTTTTTTATGATAACGGGCAATGGGTAGGAGCGACTGACAAGCAGCCGCTTCTTCCGGTCAAACGCCGGCCTACCCATTGGGGGGGATGTTAATAGTTAAGCCTTTTATCATAAATGGTATTATTGGCTATCTTTTCCCTTAACCATGCATTCCCTTATCTGCAAGAGAAATACCAACTCTTATTTTTTTTCGTGTTTACGACAACATATTGTAATTAAATATCTTATCTATTAATCCAAGTCCATTTAAATAATAAGCAGACCCTATCCATCCAAGCGGTTATTTACGTTTTTTACGACCTGCCGAAAACCATTCTGGCTGGCGATCGGAGTAAGTCATTATGTAAAATAGCCTTTTACCTTCCGGTGTTTTTATGAATCACTTCATAGAATCCATGGAGTTTAGACTCCCCCTGGCTCTTCTTCTTTCTTCCGGGTCAAGGATATGGTGCTTCTTGATAAAGTAGCTGAGATTGCGCTGATCGATCCCCAGCAGCTTGGAGGCTCTGGTCTTTACCCAATTTGCCTTATTCAATGCCTTGAGAATAAGCTGCCGTTCATAGGTTTTTAACTGCATCTTCAGGTTAAACTCATGTTCAGGCGGTATCGTTTTCTGCCGGTTCTCGGTGAGCAGGTAATGCGGCAGAGATTGAATCTGAATGGTATCGCTGCTTTCCATAATTACTGAGTTCTCAACGACATTTTTCAACTCGCGGATATTTCCCGGCCAATTGTAGGAGACGAGTATGTCCATAGCCTCATTGGACACCCTTTTCACCTTACGGTTTGCTCTGCAATGATCCAACTGGATAAAACGGTTTACCAGTATCGGTATATCCTCCTTCCTTTCCCGAAGGGGAGGCAGGAAGATAGTGACCACGCTTAAGCGGTAGTAGAGATCTTCCCGAAAGGCGCCATTTTCAGAAGCTTTTTTCAAGATCACGTTTGTAGTGGCTATTACCCTGACATCCACTTTGATCGGAGTAGATACTCCAACCGGCACGATTTCATCCTCCTGCAAGACTCGCAGAAGCTTGGCCTGACCCGGAAAAGACATATTTCCAATCTCGTCAAGGAGAATGGTCCCTCCGTCAGCCAATTCGAATCGTCCCTTTCTGCTTTCAAAGGCACCGGTAAAGGATCCCTTTCTATGACCGAAGAGCTCACTTTCCAAAAGGGTATCACTGAGAGCTGCACAATTTACCTTTATAAAAGGCTTATTGGATCGCAGACTATGGGCATGGATAGCGTTAGCTACCAATTCCTTACCAGTTCCACTCTCACCTTGAACCAGGACCGTGGCTTTGGTCTTAGCCACCACTCCGATCAGTCTACAGATCTCTCGAATTTTCTCACTTTTCCCCAAGATATTGGAAACTTCGTCGCATTGGTACTGAATCGCCATTCCCATTCCCTCTCTTGCTGTTTTTAATCCATAAAAATTTTCAGTTCATACAAAAAGCAAGGTTTATGCCATAAAATGCGGCAAGGGAAAGATGCTGGATACTGGAGGCGGAATATTTGATAGATTGCTGCCGGCGGTTGGATGCCGGCAGGTAGCTGCTAACGGTAAGGTTCTGGCAGGATAGATACCGGCGGATATAGCTACTGGCAGATTGCTGCCGGCGGCTGGATGCTGCCGGATTCGATGCCGGCGGCTGGATACTGGATGCTATGCTGACAGCGAGTGGCGGGATGCTGCCGGCTGGCTGCTGTATACAAGGCTGTGCTGGCCTGTGCATCCAGAAAACCCGTAATTACTTCGTGTACCAGATCCCTACCCATTCTTTTTGCGGATCTTCCTGAATTGTTTGCAGGCGAAGACTTGAATACCGCTTCAGGACCTCTTGTTGCCGGGCATACCCGATACCGGTCAGGACTAAAGAAGCTCCGGGGCGAAGGAGTGCCTCCAGGATTTCTTTGACCTGAAGCAGAAGGCTGGTGTGGAGATTGGCAATAACTGCATCAAAGGTGCCCTTTAGTGGAAGAGATAAAACATCGGCGGCAATCAGAAAAACACCCTTTTGGATCCTGTTGAGCATCATGCCCTGCAAAGCAGCATGCATGGCCAAAGGGTCATGATCAAGGGCCACAACCTGCTTCACTCCCAAAAGGGATGCGGCAATGGACAGGATTCCTGATCCGCAGCCAAGATCAGCGAGGCTGTTAAGATGATCCTTGTGCTCACAGATCCATTCGAGACAAAACTGAGTCGTAAAGTGCTGCCCTGTTCCAAAGGCCATGCCCGGGTCGATCCTGAGTACCTTTTCTCCAGGCCGGGCGTGATCGATGTCCCAGACCGGTTCAACAACCAGGGTATCGGCAAAGTGGATCGGCTGAAAATATTCCTTCCACCGGTACAGGTAGTCGTCCTCGTCGATTTCCCGAATGGTAAACTTAAGGTCAGGAACCTCGAATCCCAGGTCCTGCAAAGAGGCAAGATAGATCCTTATAGCCTGTTCAATCCATTCCCGATTTGCTTCAAGGGGGAAAATCCCATGCAAAAAGGAAAGAGTGCTGCCTGGAGAGGAATCCGTGAACACTGCCGTAGCGTCAAGTTCGTGGACACGATTAACGCAGGCGTCCTCAATCTGAGGAGAAATCGGTATGGTCAACTGAAGCCATTTCATTATCTATCTCCTGATCTGTCTCCTGTAAACATGTATGAGTACCTTTTTCAACGAGTTTATCCGGTTTTGGCGGTTTATTTTCCCTGGCGTATTGAATAATCCACTCGCCATATCTGCCGATCTGGCATATTTTTTCAATGAATTGGTCCGTTTCATCCGGGCCGCTGAGCATATGGCTCTGCTGAAGCATTCCGGGCACCAGGATCGCACAGAGAAAGGGTATCCGGAGTTTTTTGCACATTCGGATACCCTTGCGGTCGTCGATTATGACCGAGTCAGCTTTCAGCAGGTAGTAAAGCTCAATCGTGCTTTTTTCTCCGGCTCCCAGATGAGGCAGGGCAAGCTGGTTCACTTCAGGGACCTGGCAAAGCGTTATGATCTTCTCCTGAACCAGGCTCCGGATCTTTCGGGCATCCTCGGACCAGAGCTGTCGCGTGCACTCCTCGTAAACCTGGGAAGAGATGACCAGACTGACGATCCGAGCATAGGAGCGAAGCAGGTTGACCTTACTCAAATAAATCAAAGAGGAACTGTCTCCGATAATGGTCTGCAATGATAATCCCTGTCCCTTGAATTTTGACCTCTCACCCTATGCCCCTTAGCTTGTATGTCCCTTGCATTTTTTTCACACCTTCATCTCGTTTATGATATACTACTGCGTAAGATTAGGAAAGGATATTTTTATGCCTGCACAAATTCTATTCCCCCATGGGAGCATACGGATGGAAAATATTTCTTTCGTGCTGGTTTCTCCCAAAAATTCGGGTAATGTGGGAGCCGTAGCCAGGGCTATGAAGAATATGGGCTTTTTGGACCTGCGAATGGTCAATCCACGGCCTGTAAACTGGCTTGATGCCATCCAGATGGCTTGCGGTGCAGAGGATTTACTTGAGCAGGCAAGGATCGAGACCAGTCTTAAGGATGCACTTTCGGATATTCACTGGGTTGTCGGCACTACGGCCCGCAAGAGGCGGTATCAGCAGGATATCTCCTCTCCCCAGCAGATTGCCCGGACAGCAGCTTCCATGAGCCGGGAACACAAGGTAGCCTTTGTCTTCGGATCGGAAAAATACGGGCTGACAACTGACGAAATGAGCTTTTGCCATCAGGCAGTTACCATACCTACGCAACGAGGGTTTTGCTCTTTGAACCTCTCCCAGGCGGTTATGGTCATGGCCTGGGAGCTTTTCCGGAGTCGGGAGGAGGATGCCTTTGCCCAAATGCCGCAGCCCCGTCAACCAAGGCTGGCCCGTCAGGGAGAACTTCAGGACCTTTTCTTCCACCTCGGGCAGGTGTTGGGGGAAATCGGGTTTATCACCCCGGAGAACTCAAGGCACATGATGCTTTCAATCAAAGAGATGCTATACCACAAAACCCTTACCGGCAGGGAAGTAAAGGTTCTGCGTGGCATATTGAGGCAAATTCAAAGAAGCCTCTCCGTCGGCCATGTTAAAATCACGGATCATTCTTCCTGATTCGGCTAGGCTATGTTAAAATCACGGATCATTCTTCCTGATACGCTTCAAGTGGAGCAGGAGTATGCATTGACCGGATCTCTCCGCCAAGCCCTGCAGCTCTGGAGTCCGCACAGGGGAGAAATCATCACGGTCAAGGATGCAGCTTTGCAAAACTTCCGGGTCAGGATCGATGAATTATCAGTCGAGCGGGCCAGGATACATGTCGTAGAGAGGGGCGATATGCCTCAAGGGATGGAACGGGAAATCATCCTTCATCAGGCGTTGCCTGAAAAGGAGCGGATGGAGTGGATCATCCAGAAAACCACGGAGTTGGGAGTTTCTGCCATTATCCCCTTCAAATCGAAAAAATCCACCTCCCTGGAAGAGAGGGAGAAGAAGCAGAAAAAAGCCCATTGCTGGCCAAAAATCGCTCTTCGGGCTGCCAAGCAATGTCGCAGACCGGATATCCCGCAGATCTTTCCTTTTTGTACCTTTCAGGAATCCTTGCACCTTGCCCGGCAAAGCGGGGTCCGGATCCTCCTTTGGGAAAAGCAAGGAGCCGGACCAGCCCTGGCTGATTTTCTGAGCCGGATGTGCGGCAATCAGAAAATATCGGTCATGGTAGGTCCCGAAGGGGGATTCTCTCTGGATGAAGTTTTTTTGGCAAGACAGGAGGGGTTTGAGCCCATCCATCTGGGACCTCGCATCTTGCGGACGGAAACGGCATCTTTAGCTCTTATCAGCATCATTCAGTTTGTGCTCGGTGATTTGAGTATGAAAAAGGAATGAATTCTGATAGCTTCTTCATAGAGCAATCGCATTCTTTTACTGTTTTAAGAAAGGGCGGATTACCTTCTTCATGACCCAGTCATAGTTAGGGGGGGTATCTGAATGAGCCACCTCTCCCATAACATAAACGGATTCGCCTTGACAGTATTTGTGCAATCGTTCAAGAAGGTTTAAAGATCGCTCCTGAAACTCCTGGTCTGTGAGATTTTCATTATAGCGGTTGAGAAAGTATTCCTTGCAGAAATTTAATAAGGTGTTGATCTCCGGATATCCCATAAATAAGAGCCTCCTCAAAGAACACTATGAACACTATTTTCAGGTCATGAGTTTGCCGAAAAACCTTTTGGTTTTTTAGCAAGCAAATTCTATGCCAACTTTTCTTCAAAGCAGGGACATCAGGCTAACTATTGGAGATTTCAGGACATAGACTGAAAAAGAAGAAGGATGGCTCAAAAACAACCGCTGTTTAATTTTTTACCAGGCGGACCGGCAGGGGAATTGAACCGGTAACGGGAGAGAGCTCCCTTATGTAACGTTGGATTCATTACTTCAGAGAGACTTTCAAAATGTCATTCTGAGCGAAAGTTTAGTACTGCGAGAGTTTCAGAACGTTGCCCTTTTTGCCTTACCTGAAAAGTTGCCTTTCTGCGAGAGCTTGGATAATGTCTCGTTGTACTATTTATACTTCTGTTTTTTTGTCCGCCAGTCAGATGAAAAGCTCAGGAAAAACATGCCTCTTGAGTTCAGAAAAACATGTCCCTGATTAAAGTTTGTAATTATTTGACAAGAAAGGCAAAATCAATTAAAATGGAGAGCGCTTATTATACAATTAGGAGAGGGGATAATTATGGAAAAAATCTGGGCTCCGTGGAGAATGCAATATATTCTTTCCGACAAGAAGAGTGGTTGTATATTTTGTGAAAAGG
This sequence comes from bacterium, assembly GCA_040752695.1. Classification (GTDB taxonomy): domain Bacteria; phylum SZUA-182; class SZUA-182; order DTGQ01; family DTGQ01; genus DTGQ01. Next base: position 18,183 of record JBFMGO010000074.1, on the reverse strand, counting down.
TGCAAGAGAAGGAAGATAAAAAAAATTACATTTTATATCGCGGCACCCTTGGATTTGTCATTATGAATATTTTTCCTTACAATAACGGGCACCTTATGATTGCTCCGTATCGGCATGTGGCCAGTTTGGAAGACTTGTCTTGTGAAGAGGCCGCGCAGCTCATGATGTTGGTACAAAAGGGTCTTTTTTCTTTAAAAGAGGCTATGAAGGCTGATGGATATAATGTTGGCATGAATATAGGGTCTGTTGCTGGAGCTGGAATTGCCGATCATCTCCATATTCATATTGTTCCCCGCTGGTGTGGGGACACGAATTTTATGCCGGTATTAGCAGAGACCAAGGTGCTGCCTCAGCATCTTGACACTACTTTTGAAATCCTGAAGCCGTTCTTTTCATAAATTTGAGGATGGGAGAGAAAAAGTAATGACCGTTATAAAAACATTACTGATTATGATCATTATCGTCTTAAGTGTTGACTTTGTTATGCAAAACAGATGGATTATCGAACAAGGCTATGAGATTCAGTATCACAGGTATAAGACCAAGGAAATTCCACTGGTTCTCCTGTTCCTGGGCAATGTTCTTCTTGGTGCCCTCTTGGTGAGCATCCCCTCGTTTATAAAAAACTTTCACTTGAGAAGGGCCTTGAGGGGAGAGCATAAGAGAATTGTCCAGATGGAGAAGGAGCTGAATTCGCTGCGGAATTTACCGATTACCGATGAAAAAGCCATAGAACGGATCGATTGAAAGGGATACTTGAGGCAAAGGGAAAATGCAAAATATAACTATCTACATTACTGCTGCTTTTTCGTTGGCCTTAGGGGTATGGCTGGGGCGGGCCATAACCAAAAAGCCGAAACCGGAGAAAAAAGCCGGCCTTGATGACCGGGATGCCTATATTCGAGGGCTCAAATATATCATTTCCAACCAGCCTGACAAGGCTATCGCCGAGTTTACCAGGGCTGTGCAGGTAGATTCCAATACCATTGAAATCTACCAGGATCTGGGGAATCTGTTTTGTGAGCGGGGTGAAGTTGGCCGGGCCATTCAGATTCACCAGAGCATACTTCTGCGACCGTCCCTCGACAAGGAGTTCCGGATTTCTGCCCTCATGAGCCTGGGGATGGATTACCAAAAAGGGGGGTTTATCGATCGTGCCATCAAGGTTTATCAGGAAGTCCTGCAGCATGATCCGGATAATCTGCAAGCCTACAAGCTGCTGGAAGAGTTGTACGAGGAAGGAAAGGACTGGGAGAACGCTTATCAGATGGAGAAACAGATCCAGAAACTTTCCGAAGCCGATGGCAATTACTCCCGGTTGGCACATATCATGACCGAAATGGGTAAAACGGCTTATCAGCAGGAGGATTACGCCCTGGCAATGAAGAGGTTGAAAGAAGCAATCACCCTGGATAAAAACTGCACCGAAGCCTATCTGGTTCTCGGCGATATCTATCTGGCAGAGGACAAGACAGCCAAGGCTATTGCCATTTTCAACAAGATTATCTCTTCAGAGCAGCACCAACTCTCCTTTGCCGTTTATAAGCTTCTGGAAAAGGCCTATCTCCAGAAAGGCAAGTTCGAAAGCATTGAATCAGTCTACCAGGAAATTCTCAGCCGCCGTCCCCAGGATACCCGGACCAGAGCTATTCTGGCCGATTACTATTACAAGAAAGGGCTTTTACCCAAGGCCATCGACGAGCTGCGGGAAGGGCTGAAAGTCTGCCCGGAATCCCTGACGCTTCGCTCCACGCTGGCCGAAATGCTTATCCGGGAAAACCGCCAGGACGAAGCAGTGAAGGAATATCAGTACCTGGCAGGGCAGATTATGGATAAGAATGAGCACTTTTCCTGCCAGAAATGTGGTTATCAATCCTCCCAAATCCAGTGGAAGTGCCCGCAGTGTAAGGAATGGGACAGCTACGTGGCCAACCCAGTCTAAGCCAAAGCCCAATCCAGATATTTTCAGGTAAGTCATCGGGTCAAAAACTCCTCTTATGTCATTGCAAATGTTGAATGAAAGAGGCGGCGCCGCGACTGATGCCTGACATATAGAGCAAAAATGACCGAAGATTTAAAACCTTATGCAAATGAACAACATAATGAGCAGCCCGCTGCGGCTTCCCTTTCCGCATCCGAGGAGGCCGCCCTTACCCCTATGATGCTGCAATACAGCCGCATCAAACGGGAATACAGCGACGCGATTCTTTTTTTCCGGCTGGGTGACTTTTACGAAATGTTCGGAGAAGACGCTGTAATTGCCTCCCGGATACTTCAAATTACCCTGACGAGCAGGGACAAAAACAAAGAGAATGCCACGCCCCTTTGCGGCGTGCCCTATCATGCAGCGGAAGGGTATGTTGCCCGGCTGATTCGGGAAGGTTATACGGTAGCCATCTGCGATCAGGTGGAAGATCCCAAAAAAGCCAAGGGGATTGTCCAGCGGGAGGTGACCAGAGTGGTTACCCCTGGGACCATCATAGATTCGAATCTCCTGGAAGGAAAAGAGAATAATTTTCTGGCCAGCCTGACCTTGCATTCCTTCTCGAATTCCTCAAGGTTCGGGCTGACCTTTGCGGATATCTCGACCGGTGAACTCTGGGTGACTGAGTATGAGGGCGAGGACTGGTATCAGAAGCTCGAAACCGAGCTCTTCCGCAAATCCCCGAGGGAGATGGTGATCCCCAGATCATTGGCTGCGGATCACCTTTTGCGGAAAATTTGGGTACAGATTCCCCATATCCGCATCGAATACCGGGATGATGCCCAGTATCACAAAAGCGATGCAGGAAAGTGCCTTAAGGAGCATTTTCAGGTCCACTCGCTTTCGGGTCTCGGGTGCGAGGAGAAGGAGATGGCCACACTCTCTGCTGCTGCGGCCATCCGGTATCTGCAAAAGACCCAAAAGCGTGACCTTTCGCACCTGCGGCGCTTGCGCTGGTATCACCTGAATGACTTCATGATCATCGATGCAGTCACCGTGCAGCATCTTGAGTTGATTGCCTCATGGAAAGATTCCCGCAAGAGCGGGTCCTTGCTGGCCATTCTTGACCTGACCGAGACCTCGATGGGAGGCCGTATGCTCAAACAGTGGCTTCTTCATCCCCTCCTGACAGTCGAGGATATAAACCTGCGGCTGGATGCAGTTGAATTTCTGGCTGACCATGAGAACATGCGCCAGCAGCTTCGGGAGCTGCTTAAAAAAGTGTATGATCTTGAGCGGATTTCGGGCAAAATCGCCCTCTCTTCCGCTTCTGCTCAGGACCTGATCGCTCTGAAAAGCTCGATAGCCTTTATTCCCCGGATCAAGGCCCTTTTTTTACACCAAGAGCCATCATCTCTCCCGCCGCCTCCTTTAGTGGCTTCTCTAAAGGAGGAATGTGACGAGCTTCAGGACCTATACCAGTGGATCGATGAAGGACTCGCTGACCCTCCTCCCTCCCTTTCGCAGGATGTGGGCATGATCCGGGAGGGGTACTCTGCGGAGCTGGATGAGCTTCGCCAGATTGCTTTCGAGGGGAAAACATGGATTGCCAGGATGGAGAACGAGGAGCGTCAAAAAACCGGAATCTCTTCACTTAAGATCAAGTATAACAAAGTGTTTGGCTATTATATAGAAGTAACGCGGTCTCATCTTGGGTCGGTACCCGATCACTATGTCCGCAAGCAGACCATCGCCAATGGGGAGCGGTACATTACCGCCGAGTTGAAGGATTACGAAACCAGGGTCTTGACTGCGCATGAAAAAATGGCACAGATGGAAAAATCCCTCTTCCAGGAAATTCTGGCCAGACTCACCGGCCAGGTCAAAAGGATGCAGGAGACCGCCAAGGCTCTGGCTACCCTGGACGTTCTGACTGCCCTGGCCGAAGCCGCCAAACGCTATCACTATGTAAAACCGGTCGTGAACTCTGAATCAGCCATTCATATCATCGAGGGCCGCCACCCGGTGGTAGAGCACCTGTCGAAGGATGAGGCTTTTGTGCCGAATGACGTCCACCTTGATGGTAAAAATAACCAGTTGCTGATTATCACAGGTCCCAATATGGCCGGAAAATCCACCTACATCCGCCAGGTGGCGCTGATCACCCTCATGGCTCATCTGGGCAGCTTCGTACCAGCCCAGGAAGCTGCCATCAGCCTGGTGGACCGGATCTTCACGAGGGTAGGTGCATCCGACAATCTGTCCAGGGGGCAGAGCACCTTCATGGTTGAAATGAACGAGACCGCCAATATCCTCAATAACGCCACCAGCCGAAGCCTGATTATCCTCGATGAAATCGGCAGGGGGACCAGCACCTTCGATGGGATCAGCATTGCCTGGGCAGTGGCTGAGTACCTGGAAAAAACCGGGGCTAAGACCCTTTTCGCTACCCATTACCATGAATTGACCCGCCTTTCAGATTCTCTGGAAAAAGTCCAAAATTATAGTGTGGCTGTCCGGGAGTGGAATAACGAGGTGATCTTCCTGCGCAGAATCATGGCAGGAAGCACGGATAAAAGCTACGGGATTCAAGTGGCCAGACTGGCAGGACTCCCTCATGAAGTCATCGAGCGGGCCGGAGAGATTCTTAAATCCCTGGAAAAGCAAAATGCCCAGGCCACTGTTCAGCCCGATGATTTTCCCCTCCGCAGCAGCGGAGCACCAAGAAAGAGCAGGCAACTGTCCCTTTTTACTTCTCCGGAAGAATACGTGGCCTCTGAGCTGCGCGCGCTCGACACCGCCAAACTGCCGGCCCAGGACGCGCTGAAGATCCTCAAAAGATGGCAGAAGCTCCTGGAATAGCTTCCCTTTCATTATTAGCGTTCAGGGCTATTAGCATTCAGGGCTATTAGCATTCAGGGGTGGAAGATCCAGCAGGTGTAAGCTTGGAGCTGCCCTCGGCTGTACATGATAGCCAATCCTCTCCCCCCTTACGATAAAGGTTTTTATCTCCCCTTTGTAAAAACCGCTATAGATGCATTCGCCCTGTGTTGCCCTGCAATGGTGATTGACATAGGTCCCCAAATATGATATAAACTGACTATTAATATAAGTATTCTAGCTAAGGCATTGTAAAATGTTAAGTCATTGCTTATTGACTGCCGGGCTCAATAGCGAATCTCAAAAGCTCAGCAAGAGCGATGATTTATTTACAGTTCCTAAGCTAAGAGGCTATCCCAACACCCCAAAATGGCGAATGTAGGGCCGAGAGATAAAAATAAAGGGAGAAGGAAGAGGCACATCGTTTATACTTTCATTTTAGGCATATAAGTAAATGAAATGAAAGTAAATAAACGGATGTACCAACAATATTATAACCAAAAGTTACAGGAGAAGCAACTTCCAACGATATGGGAAGTCCTTGATGCGAATTGGAAAGAAATCCAGAAGCGACCTTTAGGAGAAAAAGAGCCTGGTATCCTTGGGCGCCATGCGATTCCCTCGCGCAGAATGCTCAATGGTGTGTGGAGAAAATGCTAGCCTGGTATGATAGGGCAGGGGCATCGATTGGGAGTGGCAATCTATCGATACCAAACTGGCTCCCGCTCTCCCTGGGAGGTGAAGAAACAGGGCATAACCAGACTTGATCAGAGCAAGATAGGAACCAAGCGACACCTTTTGATCGATGGCAAGAGGACTCCTTTGGCCTTCCACCTCATTGCTGCCAACCGACACGATATGAAAGGCATCCCCGAATTGATCGGTGAGGGATTTCTGACAGCTAGGTCACTATTGACACGAGATAGGCTCCAGCGTCTATGCATTGATAAAGCCTATGATGCTCCAGAGACTGATGAGTTCTTACAGGCTCAAGGCTACATTCTCCATACCAAACGCAGTGGGAAAAAACTCCTGCTACAGGTATTAGTGAAGTGCACCACCCTCCACGCCGCTGGAAGGTAGAAAGAATCATCTCCTGGCTCAATAATATGCGAAAGCTACGTACCCGCTGGGAGAAAAAAGCTTGCAATTACTGAGCACTCTGGCTTTTAGCCACTGCTCTCATCGTCTTTCGACTCATAGTTTTGGGATGGGCTTTATAGCAATTCCCTTTTGGGTATTCTACAGAAGGGGAACAGATTTCAAATCTGTTCCCCTTCAAGCGGTAGTTCACTCAAGTGGGAATCGCTATAAATACGCATTGCGGTGATTACGCGGCTGGTTCATGCTGCCTGGACAGGCAATAAGCAGCACGGTGGATGACCCTGTCTGGCCACAGTATTTAATGTACAGTTTAATAAGTTATTATAAACATCTAATGGACACATTCCCTGGATAAGGTAAAAAGTCGAATAAAGTAGAATAATGCGCCCATGGCTCAGATGGATAGAGCGACGGACTACGGATCCGTAGGTCGGGGGTTCGAATCCCTCTGGGCGCGCCACTTTTCGACTCCCTGATAAAATTCATCAGGGACTTTATCAGGGAGTCGAGTCGATTTTCGAAAAATCTCGATGCTATCTTCTCCACCTCTCCACTTCCTCTTCGAATAAAATTTTAATCCCTGATCCGGGCAGGCTTATACTTCGGCTATTCAGACATTCAGGCACCCTATAGGAGGGGCAGGAACATTATTCCTGCCCCTTGTGGGATGTGAGGGGTAATGCGCAAGGAACGTTGAATGAAGGGGTACTTGCAAGGGTTACCCTTTGCATTATGTAATTCCCTGCTTAATGCCCAATGTTATTCCCTATGCTCTTCTCCTGGCCTAGTTAATTTAAAAGTTCATTACAGGGAGCACACGGGGGATCATAGACATCATAAGGGGTTACAGACTTCAGACAGATCGCCGGGATCACAGGAAATACACAGATTGCACAGATTATACAGACTTCGGAAGAATTTACTATGGATGCGGAGAGATCATATGAAAGCAAAGAGCGCGGATAAGCACAACGGTGTGTGTAAGCAAGGTAAATCCTTCTCTCGATGATCTGTGTAATAAGTTGAGCTGATCTGACTCGCAACGAAATCAAACTCTACACCTGAAGATTGACTTCGAATTGAGACAGACCACTTCTTGAGGGAATTGGGGGCAGGTTGAAAAAAGAGGAGAACTAATGTGTTGTACTCTTGAAGTTAACGTTCTTCATTTTGGCCTTCTGACATGGGTACTTCAATGTTCATCAAATTCCCCATTGCTTTGACATAGCCTGCACTGAAGGTTTTCAATAAGTTCATCCATCTTTCTCAACTTATCCCCAAGCCTCATGAATTTCGCTTTCAGTGATTCCGAAGTATTCCATTCCCCGGCATCTATATCTGAGATTCTTCCTTTCTTTTCATAACTCACAGTGTCTCCCCCCTGTAATTCACGGCTGTAAGGTAAAAATGGATATTTCATATCTTCTATAAGATCCTTTAAATGCCCTGTTTGATGATAAGAGATAATATAAGCATACAAAATGAAGTACAGAAAACCAAAACAACCTTTTCATAGAGTTCCAAGCTTCGCAGTTTCTGGATCATTGTCATTTACCTCCCTGGCAATGTTTTTACAATCTTGATGATCCTGATCTTGATAACCTCCTTTTGATCATGTTAAAAAGCAATAAATGTGCCAGGAGATGAGAAATCTGAAAAACATCTTTAAAAACAGATGGTTATTAATTAACTGCCGACCGGTCGATGGTGAAAGTGTACATATACGATTGGTAATTGTTGATAGCAAAAGTTGCTGTTAAACCAACCGTTCATATTCCCGGTATCTTCACGATTGATAAACATAAATTTTCTCCTCGTGATTAAATATAAACGCTCATATTTATAAGGCAACAAACTTGATAAAATGCAATCAATACCGCCATACCCGCCTTCGCGGGAATGGTAAAAAAGGGATGTGATGGCTAAGGTATATGAGCGAATATAAAAAAGGAATTCCGGCGGCATGGGAGGGAAGACGAAGCGCTGCTGTATTTTCGTGGGATACCGTAGTCGAACCGATCTGGTTTGACCTCATACGGTGAGAAATCTCCGGCAAAATACAAAGGAGCCAAGAAAAGCTTGACAAAGTTAACGAAAAATGTGTAAGGTAATATAAGAGCAATAAGCTAAGAAAATCAATAACAAAACGTTAAATGTGAAATGATGAACCTATTCAAAACAGAATTCCATGGTAAAAATTCCGCAGACTGGCTGCATAATTCCCGCGACTTATACGAGTATACCTCAATACTACATACAACAATGGGATTGGCAGGCTGCCTCATACCGATAGCAGTACTGGCAGGCTGCCTCATCTCAAGGGGAAGAAACCGGACTTGAGCCGGGCATAGGAAAGCATTGTTGGGAAGAGTCGAATTGTGCACGATCTATATTTTATAAAATATGAAATGAACTTAAATTTAGTTCGCTCATATTTATAAGATAACACACCAAAGGCTTCAAATCCCGTCATTCCCGCCTGCGCGGGAATGACAAAGAAAAGATGTGATGGCTCCTAATATAAGAGCGATTTAGTTTAAATACATAATGAATAAGGGGGGATGAGTATAAGGATTACGTTTTGTTTCATAGTTTCATTAAAGTTCTTTGGAATGCAGTGCTTTTTACCTCGCTAGTTTTTTTTTGTTCTGTAATAGGTATTTCCTGTTTGGTAGATCCTGGTCATGCTTTTGATGTTACTTTGACTTGGGATGCCGATACGGAGTCTGATTGTATAGGTTATTATCTTTATTACAAAACAGATTCTTCCGGTCCACCCTATCAGGGAGTCGGAGCAAGAGAAGGGAATTCACCGATAGATGTGGGCAACGTTACCTCTTTTACCCTCCATAAGCTCCGCGATAATAAAATCTACTTCTTTGTAGTTACTGCTTATGATACCTTTCGACGTGAAAGTATCTATTCCAATGAAGTAAGCACCTCAAAAAGCACAACTGCATTCCCAATGCTGGAAAGCTGGTGGGGGAAAGGTATCGTAATATCTTTACTCATTGTTTTACATGTTATCGTGAGTATTAAAAAAAATAAAACCTCGAAAATGGGGGATTCAGCATCTTAACCATTTGCCTCCTAATCTTTTTTTCCTGGCGTGAGCTTGGGCGGATTGAGGTGTATCGGCTCGATCAGGCCGGAGCGGCAAAGGATAGCTGCTCGCTCGACCACGTTACGCAGTTCCCTGGCATTACCGGGGAAGGGGTAATTGAGCAGTATTTCCTTGGCTTCCTGTGAAAAGCCGTTGATGCGGTTGTTGCGGCCAGCCAGGTAGGTTGAAAGGAAATGCTCGGCCAGGGGGATAATATCCAATTGTCTCTCCCTGAGGGGCTGGAGCTTGATCGTAAAAATATTGAGTCTGTAGAAAAAATCTTTCCTGAACTTTGGCAATTCCATAAGCTCTTCCAGGGGGATGGTGGTAGTGGCGATGAGCCGGACATGGATATCTATTTCGCTCGATCCGCCCACCCGCCTTAATTTTCGTGTTTCCAGTACCCGGAGTAGTTTGGCCTGGGCTGAAGGGGAAAGATCGGTAATTTCATCCAGAAAGAGCGTGCCGCCGTCAGCCAGCTCAAAATAGCCTGCCTTGTCCATAGTGGCTCCGGTGAATGCTCCTTTGGCGTGGCCGAACAGTTCACTCTCGACCAGGGGGTCAGGCAGGGCAGGGCAGTTTACCGCTATGAACGGCCTGTCGTCTCCTCCACTCAGAAAGTGGATCTCGCGGGCTGCGATTTCTTTTCCTGTGCCGGATTCTCCTGAGATCAGGACATTTTCGCATCCTGCGTCCACTGCCACCCGGATTTGCCGGTGAGCTTCGCCGATGGCCTGGCTGACTCCCACCAGACAGCGGTTCTTGAAGCGGCTGTCCTCCGAGGTCTGTATCCCTCTGATGGTTTCCCTCAAACGGCGCTGCCCCTGGCGCAGATTGCGTATACGAATCGACTTTTCCAGGACCGCATCCAGTTCAAGCAGCTTGATCGGCTTGGTCAGAAAATCCGCCGCACCCAGTCTCAGTGCCTGGATAACGGTTTCCATATTGCCATGACCGGTGATAATGACCGCAGACAATTCAGGCCGGATCTCTCCGATTGCTGACAGCACCGAGAGCCCGTCCATTCCCGGCATCCTGATATCGATAAGAGCAAGATCATAATCTTTTTCCTCGATCGATTCCAGAGCACTCGTGCCCTCCCAGGCATTGTCCACATGGTGGCCGCAATCCCGAAGGTAGGGGCCGATGGTCTGGTGGACAATTTCCTCGTCATCGACAAGAAGAATGTGCAGAGAAGATTCACTGCCGGTGCGGCTGTCCCTGCCTTCTTTTATTTCAAATGGTTCTCTAAAAATCCGCTCAATGGTATGGAGGGAATCGCTCGTGTAACCATCTTTCATGTGTCCTTCTCTCCTTCACATATGTTTCGATCTCTTCTTCACCTATGCTTCAATCTCTTTTACCCTTTGTGCTTCAATCTTTCTACCCCTTATGCTTCAATTCTTGAGAGCACAATTGTTTAAAGATGCATTGTGATCAGAAAAGCTGAAATGCTGCTTAAAAAATTTTTCGTAGATAGGGTTTCTTATCCGGCAATATTCATCTTTTCTCCGGATGGCTCCGGCCAGTTCCAGATGGTAAATGATATCATGCGTTCTTGAATATCGAATAGCATCACCTTTTAGAATTTTCAGGGTCATCTCCTGCAGGATTTCATCCGTTTTGATCCTCTCCAGGGTAGTGAGAAGGTTGATGTCTCCATCGGTAATGATCTCGTCGATCACCTGGAAATCATCCACAGTTGCCTCATGGCGGTTTTCCTTCTGAAGTTGCGTCAGAATTTTGAAGCAGAGTATCTGGGTGAGATAGGGATGTCCCTGGGTCTGGCTGAAAAGCTGCTGAGCGAAGGAATCGGAAAAGTGGATTTCAAGGTGTTGAAAGGCTCCATTGAGCCACCTGCGGATTTCCTCATAAGAGAAGTCTCTGAGATAAATGACCTTGCTGATATTAAAGGGAGAGGTTTTGCCATAGGTGAGCGAAGCAAGATCAGCCGAACCGCATAGAACCATGGTGTAACACCTGAATCCTGCCACGGAGAGGCGCTCGATGAAAAGGGAGCGGACGGTTTTGACGAATTCGATCATGATATCGTGAGGAATAGCGTCGATCTCGTCAACCAGGAGAATAAATTTCAAGCCCTTATATTCTTTCGGCTCGAAATCTATGCACCCTTCGTCATCCTGAGAGTGCAGTTCGTCAGGGTCATGGGGCCGCAGTTTGGCCTTGGCTAATTCCAGGAGGAAATCCTTGAGGTCCAGGTTCGTGCTTATCGTTTTGTAGTGGTCCTTGAGTGAGGCTGGCTGAAGCTGATAGCGGTTACTGATGGAAGAAACGATTTTGCGGGCGAAATTTTTATAGAATTCCTCATGTTTTACCTGAACAAGGTCTTCCAGGGTAAGATAGACTCCCAAAAAGCCGGGTAAACTGTGAGCGATTTCCTTCGATAGCTGAAAAAGGAAGGTTGTCTTTCCCGTCTGCCGTGGACCAACCAGTGCGTAATAGGTCTGATTGCTTACCCCTTTGATAACCTCTTTTAATTCCTCGTGTCTGATAATGCTGACCAGGCTGTCCTGCTCCGGGTCCAGGGGACCGGTGAATTTAAAGGGAATGGTCTTTGATGGTCGCTGATGATTTTCCATTATATACCTCTCGTAGAAGTTGTTTTAATAAGAGTTCCTTTTCCATATTTTGAGCAAGGATCTGTGAAAAATAGGGTAAGGTAAACCGCAGGCCCTGTTTTGTCCGGGAAAATGCGGAGGCTATGATCAATCTGTCGATTTCTTCGGACAATTCCTGCATTGATAGGTAAACGTTGTTCTGCCTTAACTTTTCATCAACCAGGGAGAGAGTCATTTCCTGCCTCCCTCCTGCCAGAAGAAGAGTGATGGCCTTGCCCAATGGAGTGAGGTTGGTAAAAAACCTGCTTAAAAGATAATCCTGAAAGTCCGGATCCTTTTTCACCTGGGCCAGATCCGTAGGGTAAATCACCCTGCGTCTCTGGGAGGCAATGAGGTGGATTAACCTCTTACAGATATACTGGATAAGGTTCGGAAAACAGGAGCTGATTTCGCAGATTTCCTCGACGATGGCCTTTTCGTCCTGGAGGCGAATACCCAATTCCTTGATCGGCTCGGTAACCAGTTGGGCCGCGGCTCTTTTGTCCAGACAGGAGAGCCTGATCAGTTCCAGATAGTTAAACAGAGGCGATTTAATGTCTTTTGTCCTGATAAAAAGCTCCTCATACCCGGCCACGATCAGGCTGATCGCATTCTCCTGTGACAGGGCGCGAAAGGTTTTAAAAAGTAATTCATTCTGCTCTTTGTCGATAGCTAAAAGGGTATCGATTTCATCAAGGAAGAGGGCGAGCTTGATTCCCTCATTTTTGCACAGCTCGTGGATGGTTCTCTTGAAATCACCCAGATTTTCGATAAGGTAAGAGCCCCTCTGGTCAAGGCTTTTGTCATTGGCAGAAGCTGGGTGAACTCCATCGATAATGGCCTGACAAAGGCTGAGGGAATCATAGTAGGTACTGCAATCCAAAAAGAGGGTTCTGATCTTGGCATCGTGGCAGATGAGATTGCGGACTTTAAGCATAAGCGAGGTCTTGCCGAGCTGCCGGGCACCGATGATGGCAAAGCTTTTATGCGAGAGCTGCCTCATGGTCTTGATCTCTTCCAGCCTGCCGAAAAACATGCTGTCCACCGGTCCCATGGTCTCGTAGGGAGAAAGATCGACAAAGTCCACATAGCGCAGGATAACGTCATCGATCAGGGCCTGGAGATAATTTTCGGACAGGAAAATACTCTTGATACGCTCCTGGTCCAAAAGGACAAGGTCAAGCTTGGAGTTGGCTACCAGTTTCTCGAAGATGCAAGTCTCTTCCAGTTCCAGGACCATGAAGGTATTGGGCGCAGCATCGAGATTGGCAATCACGCCGATCAGGGTCTGAAAATCGGTCTCGTCCGGCTTGCAGGTAAGAGGAACGGCCAGGATCATACCGGCCAGCTTTTTGAGGCGCAGAGCGGGCGTATCGAACCGGAAGCAGGAAAGCCTGGGATACTCAAGAACTTCGTTGACTGAAAAGCCCAGCAGTTTGGCAAAACAGCGGACAAAATCCAGGAGCGCCGTTTTATTGATTTCACCTTTGCGGTCAATCAACCGGGACCACTTTTGAGATAAGGTTGCCAGCACCTTCCATTGCTTGAATTCAAGGCCGATCGTCTGGAGGAATAAATCCATCTGCTTTCTGTGCTGGCAGGATCTGTGCTGATGGTAAAAGAGCCGTAAGGGGACCTCCTGCAGGATGTCCTCGGCATTCTCGCTGATTACCTGGAAAGGATTGGTTTTCTTTTTTATCCAGTCCCGGAAAACGGAGATCGTAAAATTGTAGTGGATATCCCTGTCGGTGAATATCTCGTTTAAAATGGACTTTCTGGTCAGGTCCTTCAGAACGTTGGCCAGATGATGGCTTGAGACCAAGGGGGTAAAGAGGCCGAGGTTCTTCTTGATGTCCGAGATAGTTGCCCCGTAGGGATTGAGTCTGGCCAGGGAGGAGAGAACCACTTTTTCCCATGCCTGAAACGTTTCCCAGGGGTTGAGGAGTTCTTCCTCGATGGCTTCCATGATTCTGAAATAAAGGTCAGCCCAGTCCTTATTGGTCAGGCGGTTTTTCTTGGTCCGTTCGAGATAGGCCGATATGATATTGAAGGCGATCTGCAGATAATGTGCATGACTGCCGGTGATCTCGAGGATTTTATTGACTGCATCCTCCTTGTCTTCAAGATCCTCTCCCAATTGGCGGAAAAGTTCCTGCTGGACGCTGAACCGGTCAACAAAGTTCACATCCTTGATAAGGGCGTTGCTCAGGAAGCTGTTTCCTTCCCTTCTCTCCATGTCAAAATCATAGGAGGAGGCGGTCAGAACGAAATAGCACTTATCGGTATTGATCATGCCTTCAAACAGGTTGAAGATGTCATAGCTCATGTTTTCATTGGCAACCTCTGACTGCAACCGGTCAAAATCGTCAAGGAGAATCAGAAGTACCTTTTCGTCCAACTGAGCTGCTATGCCTTTAAAAAAGATGCGGAATACCTCAAGACAATTGTCAGCGAATTCGGATTTGGAAGGGCAGGAAGGATTTATTCCCTTGCGGCACAGATCCTTGGTGATTTTTTCCGCAAAATCCCAGACGAAATCAGCCAGGCTGCCGAGTCTGGCATATTGAAGATTGATATAGACCGGAAGGTACCGGGCACCCAAGGCTCCAGAGCCGACCTGCCAGAGAAGATTCGTTTTCCCAGACCCAAGATAGCCGACCAGAACGACTTTATCCTTTTTCTCCCTGCTTTCAAAATTGACCTTGATGAGCTTCAGGATATCGTTTCTTGGAAAGGATAATTTTTTGCCAAAAATCTCAGATAATTCCTTACACCTTTTGATATAGGCATCAACTGCCTGCCTGTCGATGAACTGGTAGATATACACATAGTCGTCCTGGGTCCCAAGGACAATTTCTTTTTGTCCGTCCCGATTGATATCGGCACAGGCCAGGGCAGTGACGCTGGAAAAGGTCTCCACTTTTCCGGTCTTGTTCCCTTTGGCATCCAGAACAAGGAGCGAAGCCCCTTGGGTAGCGACCACAATCCTTTTGGAATCATGAATTTGAGATATCCAGATCCTGTTGATCACCTGATCGCTCGATTGCAGCCACCTGATTGTGCCCCGGCAGTCTATGGCGTAAATTTTCCAGCTCCGGGTGCCGATGATCAGGTCCGTTGTCTCCTCCCGCAATGAGCTGATGGCTCTGATGTCACTTTGAAAATTTCTCTCCCAGCGCATTTTCCCTTTCTGGTCAAGGAGAAACAGATGGCCATGCAGGGTGCTGACAGCTATCTCGGGGAATCCGTCACGATCGATATCCTCTGCATAAACACTCAAAACACAGGTTTTGGTTTGAAACCGCCACTGTTCCTGCCAAGAAGAATCGAAGAAATAAACCATTCCCTCCTGGGTCCCGATCACCAGACCATCGACTTTTCCATATCCGTTTTTAACGAGGGAAAAATCATTCATCTGAGTTTGAAAGACAAATCTGCCTTTCTCCTCTCCATGCTCGGAGAAGAACTGGAATGTTCCATTGGCCTCGCCAACGACGATTTCGGGACAACCGTCCAGGTCCACGTCCTCGATAAAGATCCTCTGGGCATAGGTTTCCGTCAGTCTGTCCCATTTCAGTTTTCCCCGGTGATCGAAGACATAAAGATGATTGTTCCGCGAGGCCACGGCAATGACCGAACTGCCACCGCACGGGCCCATGGTGCCGCAGGCTAAAGAGCACACATAACCGTCGGTTTTATATTTCGAGACAAGGTCGATTCCCCGGTTGGCCAGGAACTGAAAATCGATCATGGCCTCATTGAGGTTGCCGGTAATGAATTCAGTCTGGGCAACATCGAACAGGTTGATAATGGCCTTGCGGTCGATTTGCTCCCACTGCTGACTCAGTCTTTGCAAGTGGTTGAAAATATCTCCTCTTTTGGCCGGTGAATTCAAAGCTATGACGGATAATCCCTGAATGATCCGCAGGCGCACGGTTTCATCCTGTTCAAAGGTTTCGGTAGAGAAAATCCTGACAACCAGATCGGGGTTGTATTCAGATAACCCCACCAGGCTCCTCACCGCCGCAGCCCGGACCCTGGGAGAGTGGTCTTTGAGCATGCTCCTTAAGCAAACCAGGATATTTTGTGTCGAAGGCTGGCCATTGGACAGAGTCAGAAGCTTTTGTGCTGCAAACTGGCGCAGATATTCATCTTCATCTTTGCTGAAGCTTTCTAAAACCTCCCATTCTCCTTTTCCTGTACTCAGGATCCTGGTATAGCACTCATCGATCTTATGAGAATAATGCCGCCAGTCACGCAACCGATAGTAATAGACCATCCGGTTGCTCAGGCCCGCAAAAAGATCACAGAATTTCATCTGATCGGAAAAGGGCGCACTGTAGATACTCCAGACATTGTGGTCTGTCTTGTACTTCCACTCGTACCTGCCCTCGGCATCGAGCACATAGACATAATCATCCCGTGTGCCTATGACAATCTCGAAGCGGTTGTCGATGTCGATATCACAACAGTGGATGGAATAGACCGAGTCCTGAGTCTTAAACCTCCATTTCTCACGGCCGTAACTGTTCAGGGCATAGACGCAGCAGGAGTCGGAACTGACGATGATCTCTTTGACCCCGTCGTTATCGATGTCCTGGGCTATGACAGCGTAAAGCGAGCCGGGCTTGGTAACCCTGCGCAGGAGTTTCTTCTCATGGTAATCCAGGATAATGACATCCCCCTTGCTGGTAATGGCAATGACACTGTCACTCGCATCCCCTAAAGAGGCTACACACAGCCCATTGACTCTGCAATGATCACCACAGAAGTATTTCCACCGGATTCCGTCCCGATAGTCGAAAAAATAGATATATCCATTTGAAGAGCCTGCTATGATGGAAAAGCCCTGTTCACTTTTAGCCACAGCTACCGCTTTTACCGGCCCCTCGCATAGATAGTCCCCTACGAGGCAGCCCTCCGCACTGAGAACGTAGATATGATGATCCTTCGAGCCGACAATGATTTCCTCTGACCCGTCATCGGTCAGGTCCGAGGTACAAAGAGCCATGACTTCATCCTGGGCGCAAAACTTCCACAACAGCTCTTTATGAATGGATAATGAATATACACAGCTGTCTTTTGAGCCAACGATGACCTGATTTTGCTGCTCACCGTGTCTCGTATAATGAGCGACGCAGAGGCTGGTAATCTCCTCTCCCGCTTCAAAGCGCCAGACAAGATCAAGCTTGGTCTCGGCCAGGCGCAAAAGATCTTTCAATGCCTGTCGGGGTTCTTTGCTTGGATAGACATCATGCTCCCGATCCGTGATGTTCATGCTTGCTGTTTCCTCCCTCTCCCCCCTCAGAAACCATAACCTTTATATAAAAGACTAACGTAATGATAACTAAGGCAATAGCCACCCCGAACATAAGAGTCCCTTTCGGGTCAGCCCATTCCAGAATATGCTCCAGAAAGGTTACCCCCATAACGGTAATGACGATACCGACCAGCTTTTCCTTCAATTGGTTGACATCGTTTACGGCCAGCCATCCAGGGACCCGGATATCCTTCCAGAAAAGAAGGTAAAGCCCGATAGCGGAAATGAAAAGAATTACGGCAATTAAATTTATTTCGAGAATCTCGCAGATTACCGCGTTGAAATTGTGTGGCACACTGAAATGATGCCAATGAATGTCTTTCAAAATGAGCAGGAAAAACCGAATCACACCCATGATAAACGTAACAATCGAAGCCGTGGCCAGGGCCAAAACACCTACCATGATAAACCACATATTGAGACGGAGCAGTTTTTTGGCTATGTTTTTGGAAGATATGGCCGATTGGGCTCCCTTCTGTTTATCACCCTCTGTATCCTTACTATTATCCTTCTCTCTATCCTTTCTCACCAAACTTACCGGGTCGTCTACGCTCATATTCGTCATCATGTCGTTAAAATTCCTCCTTCCATTTTCGGGTACGGGCCAAGACCAGTCTAGGCAGCTTTGCGCTGCTTTCCCTCGTGGCTGACGATCTTAACCTCTACCAGTTCAAAGGTGTTGATCAGCCTTTTGATATCGGCGTGAAATCCATAGTTGTCTCTCCATGCTTTCCCAGGCTCGTTTTTGATCAGGATTCCCAGAAAGATATTATTGGTTACAATCAGGATCTTTCTGGCACCGAGTTTTTTTGCCCTGGTGAGGCCGATCGACAAACCGGACAGGTCCCGGAAATCCTTGTCTGATAAAAGCGCATTTTCCGTGATCTCCTCGACTACGGTTCCTTTTTTGTCCCGTAAGGAAACATGGATCGAGGAAGAATTTCGTAATGATAAGAGGTTGCTGTCGATAAAATTGTTGATGAGAATAAAGAACTGTTCCGGCTCTTTCATATGGTATCATCACTCCTTTCTCATGATCTATCGATCTATTTGGGTAATCGAGGGCTGAAAGCTGTCGAGTTCCCTTTCCAGCCCGGCGATCATTTCAATGGTTTCCTTTTTGGCTGCCAGTCCTTTCAATGCACTGCAGTATTGCTGGATGATGGCTGCCACCCGTCCGGCTTCTGATTTGTGAGTGAAGGGGATGACCCTTTGGGTGATCGTGTGCAGTTTC
>JBFMGO010000073.1:20000-31646 GCA_040752695.1 bacterium | reverse complement strand
AGCACGCGGCATACTCATGTTGATCCTGAACACTTTAACACGCTGGGAATTAAATTAGCCAAAAGGGCCGGAGTTCCGGTTATTCCTATTGCCTTGAAAACCGATTTTTGGGGGATAGGCAAACTGGTGAGCGATATCGGGCCGATCGGCAAGCACCGGGATATTTATTTCGCCTTCGGGGAACCCATGACTATCCAGGGAAGCGGAAAGGAAGAGCACCAGCAAATTATCAGCTTTATTCAACACTTCCTGGCAGGTGTACAATCAGATAGAGAGCCGAGTGCAGAATCAGATGGCTCTTAGAGCCTCTAAGTACAGTCGGACAAAGGCAGGTAATTGCATGCAGGAATGAAAAAAGCTGATGAATAAAGCTCAGCGGTGAACAGGCGAGCGGTCATGAAGTATGGTAAAATACTACACCTGCAACTCCTCATGTTGCTCATCGCAGGCAGTATGCTCTCGAAAACAGACCCTGTTCCTTCCCTTATCCTTGGCCTCGCAGAGCGCTTCTTCCGCCTGATGGATAAGCCCTTCGATATCGGTAGTGCCGCAATGCGCCTCGGCCAGGCCGATGCTGATGGTTACCGGTATTCTCTGTTGTTGAAAAACGAAGTCATGCGCCTCCACATGCGATCGCATCCTTTCTGCAACCATCAGTGATGAGGAAATGTTTGTGTTTGTCAGGATCACACCGAATTCCTCTCCTTCGTATCGGCCAACGATATCATATTTGCGCAGAATGGAAGGAAGTGTTGCGCAAAGCTCCTTGAGTACGTAATCTCCGGCCATATGGCCGTATTGATAATTGATGCGCTTAAAATGGTCTATATCCAGCAGTAAAAATGAAAGCGGCTGGCCATTTCGAAGATATCGGGCAAATTCCTCCTGAAGTCTCTGCCACAAGTGCCGACGATTATACACTGCGGTCAACTCGTCCATTGCGCTTAACCTTTCATACAGTTTTTTAGCTGTGATGAGCTGTTGCTGATAGATAACAGCGTCGGTTACGTCATATACGGTAACAAGGACGTATTCAACCATTCCCTCTTCATTTTTAAGAGGGGACAGGATGCAGTTTTGCTGCATCTGTCTGACCTCGGCCTGAATCTGCCGCTGATGAGGAAAATGGAAAAGGCATTGATAGTGCTCCTGCGGGAAAACCGAGTGATGGTCAAGTTTAAATACGGCCTGTACCTTCCAGGAAAACCTCTTCTCTTCGATGTCCGGGAAAAACAGGGTGATTACTCTGCCCAGTGCCTGATCCTTATCGATTTTGCTGTGCTCTTCCATCCATCGGTTCCAGAGGACAATTTCCATCTTGCGGTTGAGAGCGATTATCCCGACATTCAGCGTATCGATGAGCTGCAGCGTGTCAATGTTTATTATATGTACCCTGCTTATGTCTACTTTTGGCATTTTGTGTGCACGTACCCTTTAACCATCACATCCATCCCGCATCCACTCCATATTATTTGATCGGCCAGCTCAAACGAATGATTCGGGAACTGGAGTGAAATTATTTTAAAGGCAGTGAGTGAGAGGAGCCAGGGCACCGTTTTAACTGACTGGATGTTTACCAGGCAGAAAAAGCGCCCCCCCCTTTCGAGGGGGTGCTTTTTCTGCCTTTGAATAGTTCAGATTGAGAGTGCATCAATATCAATACCAGCTCATGCTTACGAAGCTTGAGCGGTAGTAGGGCTGAAGCAGGCTTCCTGTGGAGCGGTAGGGCGTTAGTATACTTCCCCCGGAGTAGTAGGAAAGTGAAGGAGTACTCCATGAATTAACCGGGTAACTCACGACCGGGAACCCGGAGGAGTAAGAAGAAGGCCACAGCGAAATGCTGCTGGCGCTTCGAGTAGACAGTGAAGGATTGGCCAGGGGGGAGGTCCAGACCGTATAACTGGGGGAGGTTGTCCCGATTGAAAACACCGGGGGAGTGCTCAGGGGAGGTGAGGTATAGTATCCCGAGTAGCCGCCCGATGAAGTGTAATAAGGCCAGGTATTCAAGAGGTAAGAACTGGATGCGGATGAAGAAGAGGATGATGCTTTAACGGAAAAGCTTTTACTGGCCAGTACATTTTCATCCTGGATAGCGCCTTCGTAAACCTCCACGAGGTAATCGCCTTCTTCCAGATCTCCGAGAAAGTAGGTGTAGCGCTGCTGGATTGTCATCCCCGGATGATAAGTGCTCGAAGAAGGAGGAGGGGTGAGCTCGACAGAGATCTTGAATGTATTGTCCTCCTGGGTCATTTGACCGAAACTGATGTGGTAGCTCACGTCAGGAAGGGGGATCTCGACCGTGGCTGTAACTGCTGATCCTGCCTCTGGAGCGGAGGGAAGAAGGGTGATAAGAGCGTCATGAGACTTCAGGCCATCCTCGCCGACGGTGATGTGAACGGTCGCAAAGCCAACCTGCCCGTCGTCATCGGAGAAGGTCAAGCGGGCAGTGTATGAACCGGTCCTGGGGTAGGAGTGGGTGACGGTTGGCATGAAACTGTCCGCATCGTTATCAGTGATTCCGTCATCATCCGTATCCAGGGAGATATCGAAGTCCCAGCAGTAGTAGGCCAGCTTTTTCCCCGGAATACTGTCGCGGTCGTAAGAGCCGCTGGCATCAAAGACAACCGGCGACAGAAAGGAACCCCCGCCTGCCGATTCTATTACGGCTGCCGGTGGAAGAGGAAAGATGGCTGGTTGACAGGGGACAAACGTGCCGGAGTTTGGGGTGCTTTCACTGCCGGTGAAAATCAAAAGGGGCTTATTCGAGGTAATCCTCAGCGCTTCGCCGCAAAAGTCTCCGCTCGCCCATAACACCTCTCCATCGAGGGTCCCGGATGTCCAGGAGTTTTGTGGAAAGTCGGCGTTGATGCTGTCAGCGTCAAGGTCGATGTCGTGGTGGCCAAAACTGGCAGAGGAGCCGGTAAAGGAAAGCGAAGTAATGGAAAAGCGGGTTGTGGCATCATAACCGAAAATATGCACGTTCCGGTCAGTCGAGCTTCCGCAGCCGGGAACATAAGCATAGGTAAGATACGTTTTCGAATCATTCGTGTCCATGGAAGTGGCAGCCACATCCAGAAAGCTCCGGTCATTGATGCTTCCGCCTGCCTGGACGAGAACCGGTTTCGTAGCTGTGATCTTGATCAGGTCATTGTCAAAGACGTTATTATTCAAGGAAGCGGGGATAATGTTTACTTTCGGATTGCCGGACCGGGGGATAATTCTTCCGCTGCCGGTTGACGATTTGCTGATGGCCAGAAGATCATACGAGGTATTGGTCAGGGAGCCGTTGACCAGGGTGCAGACCCGGCTGTCATCATAATCGGAGCAATCGATGAGAGAAACGATGGTGTTGTCCTGCATAGGGAAGACCATAAGCTGGTCATGGGCAAAGGTGTAAAATTCCATACCCGATTCCTGCCCGGTATCAAAGGCTGGCACAGACACTGCCCAGTCCGGAGAGGATTGGGAGCCAAGACCCGCCAGTACAGCCATTTTCGTGTTTCCGGAAATCCGCACCGTATCGTCATCAAAGATGTTGACATAGAAAATCTGCACGGTATTGTCCTTATAGGTGCAATAGGGGCTGTTGGCATCCAGCATGATCGTATCATCCGAGTCAGAATCCGTGTTGGTTTTCATATCTTCGATCACGATCCTGGTGGCGGAAGACTTTTTTTGAGCAAAAATGTACATTTCAGCCGTAGTAAACCCGATGAATTCCTGCCCGATTTTCGAGGGGAGGGTGGAAAGATCCTTGGTGCAGGCTGGAAGGAAAGCCATCCAGGGGTTGGGAGTTTCTTCGAGTTCGGCAGCGTTGATGTCAGGACCAGGATGGCGGTACTGACTCGACAGGGAGCCGGTCCAGACGGTCAGCGGCTTCAGCTTCCCCCTGCCGGAGATATCAGTAGCTACGATCTTGACCCGGATCTGGGCATTTTCGGCGATGCCTTCGAACGAATCACCGGCCTTGCTTAAAATAAAGGGATTGGTAGCTATATTGCAGTTGGCAATTCTGGGATCAGTGAGCGATAAAGGCGTTCCTGTATCGATATCGATCAGTTTCACCCTGGTGTCAGGCTGCTGGGCAAAAATCCTCAGATCACTGGACCATATGGCCAGGTACTCGGGACACTGCGCCAGAGCTGGATGAAAACTGCCTGACAAAGAGATTGCGCTGCTTACAAAAAATACTGACAATACCGAAATGATTAGGAATTCCCTTCTCATTCCTTCCCTCCTTCTTCACTTGTTGGGGTGAGGTGAATTGTTCCTGGCAGGAGTTGGCACATATCGTGCCTTCATTAAATTATAGCTGATAGAGCATTTAGGTGTCAAAAAAGAATGGATTCTCCTCACATGTAATTGAAAGTAAGAAGGAAAGCAAAAAGAAGGAAGAAAAGCAAAAAGAGGAGAGGTGGCAGACCCCTCCTCTTTGAAGACAGGACAAGACCGGTGAGAAAGAAGATATCAGGGATTATCGGTAACGACCAGTTCCTTGACCGGCTTTCCGTCGCTCCACTCCCCCATATACCGCTGCAAAGGAGTGTTGCCAAGGGCGTATTCCCGGTTTTTCCCAAAGAAGGCCGCATCGATGAGAGCATCAAACAGCTTCCAGGTGCAATAGTAATCGAGAGCGTTGGTGCCGAACATCGGCGTTAAACCGCCGCTGACATCCGGGCCTGCACTGGCAAGAACCGGCAGGAGGAACTCGAAGTCAGGCATGGCGGCAAGGTCCGCTATCGGGTCAGCGGTGCTGTCGCTCAAGGCTGCTGCGTTGATACTGTCGTTCATTACTGAAACAGTGTCGCTGGAATAGGAGATAAGATTATCGAAGTATGCCCCCAAGAAGCCGCCGGATTCAGAAGCAGGACCGAAAGGATCCGTCTCGAGGCTGCCGAAGTCCGGTCCAAGACCGCCCAAATTCGGCAGCGATCCGCCAAGAGAAGGGATAAGATTGCCAAGACCTGATACCATGCCGCCGACAGGAGCCATGCATGTAGGTGCGAAGTGGGTTGCGCTCAGGCCAGGCGTACCATGCCTGTCTGAAACCATGAGAACGTAATCTTTGTTCTCTGGAGGAATCTGAGGTGTCAGGCGGAAGATCTTTCTTGCATCCCTGTTGCCTACGACAGTGTCCCGGTCACCTACTATGGTGAGCAGGAGAGTTTCGGGAGGAATGGATGACAGGTCCTCAAGTGGCATAGTTATGCTGATACCCGGCTCAACCGACATGACAGCCTTGGGGACGGGTATTCCCGACTTTTGGGCCAGGGCAGCGATATTGACGGTCAACAGCCCCCCATAGGAGTGTCCCACGGTGGCACATTTATCCAGATCAGGTTTGACATGGCCCGAACCCTGGAGTACCTTGAGAGCGTCCTGCACTGATTTGATACAGTTTGATGTATATTGGCGAGATCCGCCAATCATACTCGTCATCGACTGATATTTTGGGTAAACGACAATATTTCCCTTCTTCACGATATGTTCGATCCAGGCACCGTAGGACATGGGATTGGTTCCCCCATAGCCGTGAGTGAAAACGATCAGTGGCGCGCTGGCCGGCTGGGGAGTATCAGGCTCAAAGATGTAGTACTGTAGAGCGCCAAAGCCATGGCTTGAGCTGCGAACTGACCGATGCGTGTAATCAGATCCACCGGGCCCTGATGATGGTTGTCTGGGTGGATTTGCTGCCAGGGCGCTTGATATACTCATGAGAGGAAGCATGAGGATAGTGAGAAGGATTTTTCTGGGAGCGAGTTTCACATAAAAACTGAAGCTGTAGATATTATTATGTTCTGTAGTCATTATCAATCTCCTCGTCAATATGCAACTTTTCGCACGTGGAACGATCGTGGAACAATTATTGAATCCTGCTGGTACCGAATCAAACTTTCCGCACGAGCCATCCTTTATCCGCCTCTTCCTATGCCGTAACCAGTAAGTCCTAAAAAACCCGAGGCTTGTCTTTATAAAGCCTTTTTATGCCAGGCATCACCTCCCTTTACGGTGCGTGTGGTGGAACTTGCAAGGCCCTTATTTTTTGTATGCCATAAGCACCGTATATAAATAGAAGTAAAAAGTAATCAAAATCACATTAAATTAGTATATAATACAGAAATATCTCACTCACTTTCTTATCGATTTCGGTTGTGAAGGCCATCGGAAAATAATATTAACCTAGACGCACATTTTATTTAGATATGCCTAAAGACATTATCGATTTAAACACTATAATGGAGTAAATTTCTATCTAAGAATGCATAATTTCGGCTAATATTAAACTTCGGCTACCCTGATAATGTCAGAAATACGCTGCCAGGATCTATGCGGCCTGCTTGCCCGCCGCTTTCTTCCCCTTGAGGTGGAATAGCCTGCAAATCCCTCCCTTAACAAGGGCAGGTTTTCGGATGGCGTTGAAAAGTTACCAAGTCCGTTTTGACTGAAGTCCCTGCACATTTCGAGGCTTATCAATCAGTAAAAACCTGCCCTCGTCAGGAGGTGCTCTTAAGGTTTCCCCTGCCGTTCGAGGTCCTTTTTCCCTTTACGGTGTCAGTTCCCATATTTCACAGCCTACCGTTTGACCCATAACTCCGGGTTTTCCACCCACCTCCATAATACTGAGTATGGTTGCCGTGCCTGCGAACAGGTTGCCCCTGACGATTCCAAAGGAGCGGATGCCATAGTTTTTGGGTATTTGCCCAAAGTAGACAGATGTAGTTTCCCCATCGAAACCATCACGAACAAGGTTGTCAAAGCTTCCCGGATCACCGGAACTGGAAGCCCAGATTTGCGCTCCGGTTGCCCTCGCTATTTTCATGCCTGAATTGAAAGTGCCGATAAACAGCCTGTTTCCAAAGGGAATCATTCGCCAGATATAACGGTTATGCCTCTCAGCCAAATCAAAAAAGTCCAAAACCTTTTCCCATCTGGTTCCATCCGATGTTCTCCACACCGAACTGTTTGAACTGGCACTCTCGGTCCCAAGGTATAATTGTCCCCTGAATACGGCCGTTGAGGTGACAGCGTCATTATCCAAATTTTCACTATCATGCAGACAAAAGCCCATTCCGTTCCCGTAAGCATCGTCCAGCCCTACCACCTTCTCCCAGTTCTCGCCGTCATAGCTTCGCCACACTTCAAAGGCTCCAGGGGTCGGGATAACAAACTCAAACGGGTCAAGATCACGGGTTTCGAAATCAACCGGATTTTTTTGTACATCCATTCTATCCGCAGCTTGTACATCCATTCTATCCGTAGCGGGTGCACCGCGCATCCCCTGGATATTAAAGTCGGTGGTCCAGGTAAAGGCATAGAGCTGCCCGTTAAAAACCGCCAGTTCCCCGATCAAAAGGTTATTGGTGACAGGTATGCCGGTTGGACGTTCAATGACCTTGGTGGATCCAAAGTCCGGATTGGCGTTGACCAGTTCCCAGTTAAATCCGTTTTTGCTCCGGTACAGTTGAGCCATATTACTCCCTGCACCTGCATAGAGGTAATCTCTAAACCGGGTCATGCAGCGGACCGTGTAATTATTTCGATTTCCCAGTCCTCCTCTGGCCACGGTGACCCATCTTCGTCCGTTCTCGGTTTTTAAAATTACAGCTCCCATGATGTTGAATAAACATGCATATAGACTTTCATCATTGTCAGAATACAGGTAGCGCACTCCCCAGGAGGTGTCAACGGGGGTCTTGTAAACTCTATCCCAGCTCCTTGGCTCTCCCGTGCTGCTGCTCCAGATTTCAGCCCCCTGCAAGGAGTTGAGTGTCCCCACATAGAGCTTTCCTTTAAAGGTTGCCATGCTCCAGGCATAATCGTTACTGGGGTTTCCGAATCCGGTGTCAACGACTTTTCGCCACGATTCTGCACTGGAACAAAGGGGTAGGAAAAGAACGACTAGACTTGCTATTAGCAGTGAATTGATAAATTCTCTCATAATATTTCTCCATATCGTCACATAATGCTTCTTACATAATACACTTTATATAATGTATCCATTACATATTAATAGTTAAAATATTGATGTAAATTACTTATATTATTGATTTACTTTTCGTGCATTAGATAAATTAATTCTTACTATATTTTTCTCTGTACCACAGGCAATGAAAACAGATGGTTTATTCTTGACACATTTTCTGGAAAAGATTATAGTAATTAATTTCTACCGTAAATATTATTACATCCTTATCAAAAAGGTGCAGGTATTAAGGGTGCGGGGAGCTTTTTATGAAAATAGCCGAACACATCGCTGATTTGACAGGTAATACACCGCTTTTAAAAATCCGCTCGCTGTCGTCCGAGACCGGCGCCGCTCTTATTGGCAAACTCGAAGCGTTTAATCCGCTTTCGAGCGTCAAAGACAGAATTGCCGTAGCCATGATCGATGCTGCCGAAAAGAGCGGGCAGATTCAGCAAGGAGGTCTCATCATCGAGCCGACAAGCGGAAACACCGGCATCGGGCTTGCCTTTGTCGCAGCGGCCCGGGGCTACCGCCTTATTCTGTCTATGCCAGACTCCATGAGCATCGAGCGCAGGAAACTCCTGAAGGCGCTTGGAGCAGAACTGGTGTTGACTCCCGGCGCATCCGGCATGGCAGGAGCTGTCGAGAAGGCCGAAAGCATCCATCGCAAGAGCCCAGGGAGCTTTATGCCGCAGCAGTTTAATAATCCGGAAAATCCCGCGGTCCACCGCCGGACTACAGCCGAAGAAATCTGGAGGGATACCGATGGCCGGATCGATATTTTTGTGGCCGGTGTCGGAACAGGCGGAACCATTACCGGGTGCGGCCAGGTCTTGAAATCGCGCAATCCCGCTCTCCGCGTGATAGCCGTGGAGCCTGACGAATCGGCGGTGCTTTCGGGCGAGCGGCCGGGAGCGCACCGGATACAGGGAATCGGTGCCGGGTTCATCCCCGGAGTACTGGATACGAGCATATACGATGAGATCATCAGGGTCAACTCAGCCGATGCCGCTGCCATGACCCTGCGGCTGGCAAAAGAAGAAGGACTTCTGGTCGGTATCTCGTCCGGCGCTGCCGTGCTTGCAGCCTGCCGGGTGGCCAGCCGTCCTGAGAACAGGGGAAAAACTGTCGTGGTCATTCTGCCGGATACAGGCGAGAGATACCTCTCGACCTGGATTTTTGAAGAGCCGAAAGAAGCATGACGAGCAGCGGTGAGTATGAGGAGCCGGGAGATAAGGGTGAGGAAAGAGAGTGCGGAGGATTCTTAAGGAGTATTCAGGGAAAAGAGGCAGCAGAAGGAGTAAAGGCGCATGAATCTGGCAGAATGGATGAATATCCAGCTCACCGGCGTTGTCGGCCTGCTTGAGAAGAGCATCCTGAAAGCTTACACCGAGGGCGGACTCAATCTGGCCTGCCGCCACGATATCTATGAAGTATTGGATAATCTTTTGGCCGCGCTTTTTCCAGGCTACCACAGCGCGGAAAAGATCTCCCCCGGCGAGATGAATTTCTTTCTTAACGATATGCTTCGCCACAGCAGCTTTAAACTGTGTAAGCACATCAAGGGTGCATTTCATTATCACTGTCTTCAAGACACGTGTGCAAGTCACCATGGCACTCTTGCTGAAAGCTGCAATTGCGAGGAAAGAGCCGATCAGGCACTCATTCATCTCATCGAGTCACTCCCTTGTATCCACGCCGTACTTCTTGAAGATATCCGGGCTGCCTACGAGGGTGATCCCGCAGCAAAATGCATTGACGAGATCATCCTGAGTTACCCCTGCATTGAAGCGATTGCGACCTACCGCATCGCCCATCAGTTGTATGAGCTGGATGTACCCATTATCCCACGCATCATGTCCGAGCGGGCCCATTCACGCACCGGAATCGATATCCACCCCGGCGCCAGGATAGCCCCCGGTTTCTTTATCGATCACGGGACCGGTGTCGTTATTGGTGAAACCTGCACCATTGGACGAAACGTCAAAGTTTATCAGGGGGTCACGCTCGGCGCTCTCTCTCCGTTTGACCAAAAGGGTGTCCCCCTGCGTGGTGTCAAGAGGCACCCTGATGTCGAGGATGATGTCATCATCTATGCCAATGCCACGATCCTTGGCGGTGAAACCGTCATTGGCCAGGGAGCCGTGATCGGCGGAAACACCTGGATCATCAAATCAGTGCCGCCCGGTGCTCATGTCTATAACAGAAGCCGTGAAGAGATTGTCGAGCCCAAAACACCCCCCTCTTAATCCTTAACCTCCTGATTATTCAAATACTTCTGCAATTGGACGCCGATACTGTTAAGCTTCTGTTCGATGGCGTTGAATCTTCGATCCAATTTTTCACTCGATACCGCCAGGTCATCATGAATAACTACCGTGTTTTTCCAGGCAGCCTCAATTTCAGCAGAATCGATGCTGGCGCTACAGGTCACAAATAATGCCAGGGCCGTCCGCCCAAGTATGGCTACGGATTCTATGAAAAGAGCAGCTACGCAAACCGGGAGACTGACAAGACCGCCAAGACCGCCAAAACCGCCAAAACCGCCAAGATTGCCAAGACCACCGAGATTGCCAAGACCACCGAGATTGCCAAGACCACCGAGATTGCCCCCCTCCGGAGTAGGGAGCGATGAAGCCGTTACGCATAGAATTTCTGACGCAGTTTCCGCCTCCTCCAGGACACTGATAACCAGTACGAAACCGAGAAGGACGATGGCCGGTGGTCTTCGCGGCGGAGAACAGCCAAATTCGTAGTTCGGTGGGTCGAGGGTCGACTGCACGCGTCCCGAAGTGTCAGACGATCCTCCTGAAGCTGCGATATCAGCCTTCAGCTTCTCCACACGGGCAGTGAGCCTTGGGATATCGAATGACCGGGCAGCAGCGGCCAGCTCTTCTCTGTTGAGCTCGTCGAGTTTTTGTTCGAGCTTGGCAACCTGATCCGAATTGTCGTCTGCACAGGGTGTATACGTCTTAAATATGGTGAAAAGCTCATGAAGCGCCTTTCGGAGGTTTTCAGGATCATCGCGTTTGAATTGCAGGGTTTCTGCGCTGGTCTGCGATAGTGAAGTTCCGAGACAAAAGAGCACTGACAGGACTACGGAGACAAATTTTACTTTTCGAGTATGCATGGCTATTTCCCTTTATTTTGTATAACCTACTAAATATTTAATAAAAAAAATTCAGTACCGGTTGATTTTATATCGTACCGGGAACGCTAAATCGTTACATACAAAATTGCAGGGTCTTTATATACAAAGTTACAGGGTCTTTCCTTTTTTGGGATAGATAGACTTATAGCGAGTTTTTAAGATATTTCCTTGCATATAAAATATCGATGTTATAGAGTAGCGTAAAGCAGGGAATGTCAGGTAATACCCTCAAAAGATAACCGTAAATAAATGGAAAGGCAAAAGGAGATGGTCATGGACTCTGAAACGGTCTTTTTTACTCCCTGGAACCCATATGTAAATATGCTTACCAAAACCCGGGATCTGTACCAGGCCGCGCATCTGTTCGATGTGGTGAATGAAGGCGATCTGGTGGCTGTAAAGCTTCATATGGGAGAGCTTGGAAACCCCAATTACGTTCGTCCCTTCTTTATTAAACAGATCGTTGATCTGATCAAAGATGCCGGTGCAAAACCATTCCTTACCGATACCTCCACATACTATCCGGTAA
>JBFMGO010000073.1:0-15000 GCA_040752695.1 bacterium | reverse complement strand
CCGGCTATCCCTCACAGATGGTCACCGACAAGGTGAAGAGAGAATGGAAGATGGGGGCCTGATCATGCATTTTGAAGGGAAAAAGAGTCAGGAGTAAGGATAACAGGGGGTGGGGGGGACCGGAGCTTGAGGGGGCACCTGTTCCTATCCCCTGCCTCTATTCCAGGACAGGTGGCAGGGATGCAATCCGGAGCAGGGATACAATCTGGCCATGGTATCAGGTTAATTGAGATAAAGCTGAATGGTAGAAAAAATGCTGCTTTCTCTTTTTGAGCTGCTGATGTGCCTTTCCGGAGTAATGGATCTGGTCAGCAATATGGTTGTCAATCACCAGAAGCGGGTCAGCTATATTGCTCTGCGTCTTGCTGCGGAACTTGGCCTTTCGATCCAGGAGCAGGATGAATTGGTTATGGCTGGAGCGCTCCATGATTGTGGAACTTTCTCCCTCAAGGAGAGGCTGGACATTCTTCAGTTTGATACCCAGATGCTCTGTGGTCACGCGGAGGTCGGGTATCAACTGCTGAAAAACTTTCCTCCGCTTAAGAAAGAGGCAACCTTGGTCCGCTATCATCATCTTCCCTGGCAGGATGGCAGGGGAATCGAGTCGGCTGGAGAGCCGGTACCGATGGGAAGCCATATCTTACACCTTGCCGACCGGATCGATATCCTGATCGATAAAGACCGTGAAATTCTGGGGCAGGTCTGCGGTATACGAAAGAAAATCCAGGAGCGGTCAGGGAGCCTGTTCGTCCCTGGCCTGGTGGAAGCCTTTTTGGGGCTTTCTTCAAAGGAGTACTTCTGGCTGGATTTGTCCTCCCCTTTTCTGGATTCCATCCTGCTCCGGCGCGGTCCAATGTCAACCATAGAGCTGGGCTGGAGCGACCTTTTGAGCCTTACCAATCTGTTTTGCCAGATCATCGATTTTCGCAGCCCTTTTACGGCAACCCACTCCAGCGGAGTGGCTGCCTCGGCAGAAGCGTTAAGCCAGTTGGCAGGATTTTCCGAGCATGAGAGCCGGATGATGAAGATTGCCGGATTTTTGCACGATCTGGGCAAACTGGTTATACCCTCCGAAATCCTGGAAAAGCGGACGAAACTCACTGAAAGTGAATTTAATCTCATCCGCAGCCATAGCTTTTATACTTACCGGATTCTGGAAAACATTTCCGATTTAAGCACTATCAATGCCTGGGGTTCCTTCCACCACGAGCGTATGGACGGCCAGGGATATCCCTTCCACTACCGGCAGAAGGACCTGCCCCTCGGGTCCAGGATCATGGCCGTAGCTGATGTGTTTACCGCTATGAATGAGGACAGGCCATACCGCAAGGGGATGACGAAAGAGAACGTCTTGCAGGTTTTGCAGGAAATGGCACGGACCATGGGCCTTGATCCGTCGATGGTTTTTCTCCTTAAGCGGCACTATGATGATGTCAATGACCTTCGGATAAGGGCCCAGGAGGCTTCCCATCAGGAGTATCGAGACCTGCTTTCGCCAGGTCAGTAGTTCCAAAAGGGAAAGATACATAAAGAACAGGACGGGATAACTGAGGTACAAAAAAACAGGACGATATGGAGTGCAGGAACTGAGCGAAAAGCTGCATAAGGTGATGAAGTGAACCGCTCCGACTGACAGGGCGTTGGAGCTGGTCTTTAACATAAACATATGCAAGCGAAAACCTCTCTGAAGCGTCTCATTCCCTCCCTTCTCTTAAAATACAATTGACAGGTGTAAGAACCTATGGCATACTACAATATCAGATGACTGTATATACTTAGGGATGAACCCTGGAGAAAATACACTCTCTGAGATTAAAAAGTATTCTGCCCGATATCCCTTTCGGGGGAACCGGGAAGAATAGATACATCAGCAGGAAATCAGTTCGATTGCATGCCCTGAAAAAGGGCGAAAAAAGCCATGAAGGCTTAGCCGATGAAGAAAAATCGGCTTGGACTTCATGGCTTTTTTGTTTTTTGGCGCCTTTTTCAATTTTCACTTTTTTAACCCTTGTCTTGCCTGGCCCGGTAAGGTGACCCGGCATTGTCTTAGCCTTTGTTTTTCAATTATGTAAGGAGGAGAGAGGGATGTGGAAGTGGTTACACAAAGGTATACTTCTTATGCTTATCAGTGTATTTCTTTTTACTTCACGGCACTTTGCACTGGCTGAAGAAGCGCCTCAGCCGAAAGAAGAAGCGCCTCAGTCAGAGAAAGTTCTGCGACTCGACGAGGTCGATGTTGTGGCCTCACCCGTCATAAAGGAAAACCAGGTAACCAAATATGGCAGTCAGGTAACCGTCATCAGCACCGAACAGATTTCAGATCTCAACGCACAGGACCTGCCTTCCGCTTTGCGAAGGACTCCGAGCGTCGTGATTTCCCGCCACAATCCTGTCGGCAGCTTTGGTGGAGGCACAGGGGGCACCATATTCATCAGGGCCCAGGGCAGTTCCCGGCCAGGTGCGGAGATTCAGACACTGATCGATGGAATTCCCAAGTTTTCCGGCGTCTGGACCCATCCGCTGATGGATGTGCTCAGCATCGATCCTGTTGAATCGCTTGAGGTTTACAAAGGGGCACAGCCTGTACTGTATGGCAATATGGCTTTTGGAGCCGTGAATCTGGTGACCAAAAGAAAAAGGATACCAGGATTCACAACGAATATTCAGGGGGCTTACGGCGCTTACAATACCCAGGTTGAGGTGATTGAACATGGCGGCAGGATCGATTCCTTCGATTATTACCTTACTCAGAGCTATCGCAAATCCGATGGTCACAGGGACAATGCCGATGGAGAGGTTCAGGACTATTTTGGCAGGCTGGGATATGTCATTTCCCGGGAGTGGGATGTCAGCCTGACTTTGAACCGAACCGATAACTGGGCCCATGATCCGGGGCCGGAAGGCCGCCCGCAGGAGGCCCAGGGCACATACAAGGTGGACGACTATATGTCCATCCTGACTCTGTCTAACCACTACGACCGGTTTGATGGATATACCAAGCTCTACTGGGATAACGGCAATATGGACTGGGAGGACCAGACCGATACCAAAAAAACGCCGCCGGAAGCTTTCGACACCCTGACCGATTATACGAACTACGGCTTTCGCACCCGGCAAACCATCGTTCCCTGGGAGAATGGGGAAATCATGGCTGGTTTTGATCTTGACTATTTCGGCGGCAAAGTTACCGAAGCCAGGCCATCGGGCGATAAGAACATGGATGGTAAGACCTTTCACATCGCTGCTCCGTATCTGGCCATAAACCATCAATTCGGCCGGGAAACGGGCTGGCACATCACACCTTCTGCCGGTGTCCGCTACCTCGACCACAGCCAGTTTGACGACCAGTGGGGTCCGCAGGCAGGTCTGATCCTGGGATATAAGCAGACAGAGCTGCACGCCTCTTACGCCAGGGGAGTGAATTATCCAGGTGTCAACGTCGTGGCCCAGTCAGTTCTTTCCTGGGGCGGCAATACCCTTTGGAAGGACCTGGACCCCGAAATCCTTGACCATTACGAGGTTGGCCTTGCCCATACCTTCAATCCGGTGATCAAGGCGGATGTGACCGCCTTTTTGGACGAGGGTAAAGACCGCTACCGGTTCATAGCTCCTCCTCCTCCACCAGCACACTATGAAAATATCGATACGTTTAAAACAAGGGGAATCGAGACCACCATCACTCTGACCCCGTCCGCCAATCTTGCCTTTTTCGCAGGCGGGACTTACCTTGACGGTGATCCTTCCGACCTGCCCGATGTCCTGAAGTGGAGCGGCAGCACCGGCCTGACGTATCGGTTCCTGAAGCATTTTCAGCTCAGCCTGGATACCCTGTATCTTGATGAGCATTTTGTTACCAATCCTCGCTTCCCCGGGGCAAGAGATAAGGTTGGATCGGTTTTTCTCCTGAATGGAAAAGTAAGCTACAATTTCTCCATCAAGCGGGCCCAGGGACAGGTTTACCTGGCAGGTGAAAACCTGCTGAACAGGGATTATGAGTATAAAAAGGACTACCCCATGCCCGGAGCGAACGCAATGGCAGGAGTGTCTATAAAATTCTAAATACACCGTGAAGATTCTCAATACAACCGGCCGCAAAAATAAGCGGCCGGTTGTGCTTCCCCCCCATTTTTGGAAAAAAGAGGAGGGATTTTTGAGTAATGCTTCCATTCGATGGCTGATGTGTATGTATCGGTAAAAAAGGAGGATAAGACATGAAGCTGGTCCCGAAAAGGCCAAACAACGGAAAAAACAAGCGGGGAAATCCTGCCGGCGTGTGGTCAGGAGGAGCGATGCGGTGCCTGGCTCTGGCAGTGGTTGCGGCTGCGGCTGCGGCCATGCTGTGGATTGCAGGGGCACCTCGCGAATCTGCCGGTCATGATATCAAGATTCCAATCATTATAGATACTGACATGGCCCTGGACGATGTGGGTGCTCTGGCCTTGATCGCAGGCTCTGGCCACGCTGAAATCGAGGCTATCGTTACTTCGGACGGCTCATCGTCTCCGAGGGCGGGTTTTGAAAATCTTCTTCGCATTCTGAAATTTTTGGAAGTTCCGGAAATAAGCCTCGGCATGGGTAAGAGCCTTGGCCAGGTCCCGCCTCCCTGGCGGGAACACTCTGAGGCGCTCGGATGGGCGCGCCTGCCTGAGGCTGCACCTTTCAAGGA
Organism: bacterium; assembly: GCA_040752695.1. Lineage (GTDB taxonomy): Bacteria > SZUA-182 > SZUA-182 > DTGQ01 > DTGQ01 > DTGQ01. Next base: position 10,334 of record JBFMGO010000073.1, on the reverse strand, counting down.
ACCTGTTCCTGATGCAGTTTCGGTGATTACTCGTGTCCTTTCCAAAACGGAAGAAAATAAGATCACCTATGTATGCCTTGGCCCGCTCACCAATCTGGCCGAGGTGCTCCGCATAAATCCATCGGCGAAAGAGCAGATTGGAGGCATTCTTTACTCCGGAACACCACCCAAGGCACAAAACCCTGACTGGAACACGTTACGGGATGAAAAATCTGCCCAGGCGGTGTTCAGCTCCGGTCTTCCCATATATACCTTTTCTTTCAAAGAGGCTGATCTTCTCAACTTTGACCTCGATTTTTTCAGGGAAATACAAAAATGCAGCTCCCGATCCTGCCGCTTAATAGAACTCCTTCATCGCGACAACAGAATCCAGGAACGTATGAAAACGGGGCACCTTAAGGTATGGGATGAAGTGGTGGCCCTCTACCTCAATGACTCTTCCCTGTGGGGCATGGAGCCGGTTCAGGGAAAACCTTCCGTGTTCTGCCTGTCAAAGTGGGACCGAAAGGCAGCCCGCTCTGCCTATCTGGAATTGGCGGCCGGAATCGAAGACCAAAAGCTCAGCCCCAGGATACCTGTAGTCCTTAAGCAATACCCTGTCAATCCGGCGGATTTCCGGGATGACTTGAGTCCTTTGATACCGAAAATAGTTGCTGTCCACGGCATCGAGGAATGGAAGGCCACTCTTTTGACCAATGAACTTCACCGCCATCTGGGGATCTATTCCATATTCGGAGCTAAAATGGGCATTCGAGCCAGAGAAATCCTCGGTGCTTCCCTGGATGAGCTGAGGGTGGAGAGCCAGGCAGGGTTGAAGCCTCCTATGAGCTGTATGAACGATGGCCTTCAAGTGGCAACGGGAGCCAGCCTGGGCAGAGGGACCATAAGGGTTTCAGAGGAAAAGCCCGCAGCCGCAGCCACCTTTACCTTCGGACAGAAGAGGCTCCATATGCGTATTAAAGACGATATCTCAAAACGTATCCAGGCCGATATCAAGACAATCGTTAAGCGCTTCGGTGCCCTGACACCCCAATACTTCGAAGAAGTCAGAAACCTTTCCTTCCGGTATTGGGCAGATATGAACCGCGCCCAGATATTCGAGGAGGTACTGGAGAATATACCAGAGGGCACATAGAGCTTTTGTTTATCCATTCCCATGAGAATCCCATTGTCGGTCAGGAGTTGCTGTTTTTAAGGATAGACAGGATCTATTCCTTAAACTCCTGACCTTCTTTCACCTTAGAGAATTATTTTTCCGCAGCCGTGATAAGAAATGTATCTTTATCAGGGGCTTCCTCGCCAATAAAACCGTTTCTTTGGAATAATCTGCAAACAAACAATGAGCTTTCTAAAAAAAAGTGTGATTGCGATTAATTTTTATTGTATAATATGTGTAACAATATATAAGTTACAAGCATGGAAAATTTAATATATAAAATATTTATAGTATATGAAATGACATTAAATTATTTTATACACTGTGACTTTAAGCTGTTTTCCTTCTTTAGCACTATAGTTTGATGCCATTTCCAAGCGGTACTATCGGTGTTTGGAATAACGCTTATGCTCAATATCACCGTTTCTGGATGATACCATCGTCTCAGTACGGGGTGAAGCGGGGAAACTGGCCGGCTCATTATCGCGGCCCGGATAAAGAATAGAAGGTAGTATGATATGAAAGCAGAGAAAATAAGCAAAGAAAAAACAGCCCTTCTCTCCACTTTCTCCAGTGGGTCTGAAGCATCTCAGATCGTTCAGTTGAGGCAGGAGCTTGAAGCGGTTACCAAGCGTCTGCAATCCATCATCAGTGAGAGGGAAAATATCGGGAAGGACCTGAATGCTGCCAGAGAAAAGATACGGCAAAAGAGCGAAGAACTGCAAAGCATCACTGAGGAACTTGCCAGGACAAAAGAGGAACTTGCCAGGACAAAAGAGGATCTTCAGGCACAGGCAGCCGTTGGGAACCCGTCCGCTGCTCATGAAGAGGTGCAAAAGCGTAATTCCGAACTCAATCAGATATTCAATACCGCAGCCGACGGGATGCGGGTGATTGATAAAAAGTATACCGTGCTCCGGACGAATAAGACCCTGTTGAATATGGAGGGCCTGAGCAGTGAGGATGAAGTCATCGGCAGAAAATGTTACGAGGTTTTTCCCGGCTCTCTCTGTCATACCGAAGAGTGCCCTCTGAACAGGATACTTCATGGTGAGGAGCGTGTTGAATGTGATGCAGAGAAAAGGGGCAAGGACGGCACCAGAATTCCCTGCATCGTTACAGCGACCTCTTTTCTGGGTCCTGACGATGAGTTACTTGGCATTGTCGAGGATTTCAAGGATATCAGCGAGTGGAAAAAAGCGGAGAAAGAACTGGCCCAGCGGGCAGAAGAACTGGCCCGCTCGAACCGTGACCTGCAGCAGTTTGCCTATGTGGCCTCGCACGACCTGCAGGAGCCCTTGCGTATGGTGGCCAGCTATGTGCAGCTCCTTTCGCGTCGCTATAAAGGCAGGCTTGATTCCGATGCCGATGATTTCATTGCCTATGCCGTAGATGGTGCGCTTCGAATGCAAAATCTGATCAATGACCTTCTGTCCTATTCGCGGGTAGGCACGCATGGCCGGGAGTTTGAGCCAACCGACTTCACTGAGGTCTTAAACCGGGTCAAAGGCAACCTCCAGACAGCGATAACAGAAAGCAATGCCGTGATTATCCATGAATCTATGCCAACACTTATGGCCGACGGATCACAAATGGTTCAACTGTTCCAGAACCTGATCAGCAATGCTATCAAGTTTCGCAGCCAGGAACAGCCGCTCATTCAGGTATCGGCCGAGTCACAGGAAGGTGCCTGGGTGTTCTCGGTACACGATAACGGCATTGGCATAGATCCTGAGTACTTCGGCCGGATTTTTACCATCTTTCAGCGTCTTCACAATAAAGCGGAATATCCGGGCACAGGGATCGGTTTAGCCATTTGTAAAAGGATCGTCGAGCGCCACGGCGGGCGCATCTGGGTGAATTCCGAACCTGGGAAGGGCTCAACATTTTACTTTACCATCCCCAAAGATGGAAAGATGTAACGTAAGGGTAAAGAAAGCAGGAGGAAATGAAAGAAAGGAGTAAGAGAAATGGATTTTTCACTGGCATCGCCAAAACCGATCGAGATCCTTCTGGTCGAAGACAACCCGGGCGATGTACGTTTGACTATGGAGATCTTTAAAGAGGCCAAGATCCAGAACAATCTGCATATAACTATGGATGGTGTAGAAGCACTGGCTTTCCTTCGCAGGGAGGGCAAATACAGCCGTGCACCCCGGCCGGATCTCATTCTGCTCGATTTGAATCTGCCGAAAAAGGATGGCCGTGAGGTGCTGGCAGAGATAAAAAATGACGAGTTCCTGAAGCGTATCCCGGTCGTGGCCTTGACCACTTCACGGTCCGAGGAGGATATCCTCAAAACCTATGACCTGCATGTAAATTGTTATATCATCAAACCGGTTGACTTTGAACAGTTCATAGGGGTGATCAAAGGCATCGAAGATTTCTGGCTCACGGTCGTGAAATTGCCGGGGGAAGTGTGAGGCAGGTGGCTGTTCCTATGAAGATACTGCTCATTGAAGATAATCCTGGAGATGCCCGGCTGATCCGGGAGATGCTCAGCGAAGTGAAGGATTTTTCCTTTGACCTGGAATGGTGCGACCGGCTCTCGTGCGGTCTGGCCAGCCTGGAGAGGGAGAGTGTCGAAGTGATTTTACTGGACCTTACGCTTCCTGACAGCGATGGGCTCGATACCTTCGACCAGGTGTCTCATCATGCTCAAGGTGTGCCGATCATTGTTCTGACTATCCTTACCAATGAAATGACCGGCCTTGAAGCCGTAGAGAAAGGAGCACAGGATTATCTGTTCAAAGGGCAGGTGGATGGTCATTTGCTTGTCCGTTCCATACGCTATGCGACCGGGCGCAAACAGGTTGAGGAGGCGCTGTGGGTTTCCCACCGGTTTCTTGAAATTTCCAACCGGAATACGGAAATGGCACCCCTGCTCCGGGAATATGTGGGAGAAATAAGGCAATTTACCGGCTGCGAAGCAGTGGGAATCCGGATTCTGAGTAATGAGGGCACTATCCCCTACCAGGCAGGAGAGGGATTCAGTCCGGATTTCTACCAGTCGAAAAGCCTTCTTTCGATTAAAACGGACCAATGCCTGTGCACTAAAATCATCAAGGGGGAGAGGCACCTGCCTTTTTCCACAGAAAATGGATCCTTTTTTCTGAATCATGCCAGCCGGTCTCTGGCTGAAATGTCGGAAAAAGAGAGAAAACAAAACCTCATTATCTGCACTCAGGAAGGGCATGAATCGATTGCCCTGGTTCCGGTTCTCGTGACCGAACGGATCCTTGGCATAATCCATGTAGCCGACCATCGGGAAGATATGGTTCCCTTACGGAAAGTAAGAATACTGGAAAAAGCTGCCCTGCAACTGGGCACCGCCATTCAGAGGGTATACCTGGAGGAGACTCGCAGAAAGAACGAGCGGGCACTTCGTGAAAGCGAGGAACGCTATCGTTCCTTTGTGCAGAATTTTCATGGCATTGCTTATCGCAGTGATATGAGCCTCACGCCTCTTTTTGTTCATGGGAACGTCGAGGCCATTACCGGTTACACCGAGAATGAATTCATCGTCGGGCATATGAGATGGGACCAGATCATCCATCCGGATGACGTGTCCAGGATTTATGAGGATTCAGAGCAGATCCGCTCAAAGCCGGGCTATTCGGGCGAGAGAGAATACCGGATTATCCGCAAGAACGGGCAGGTGCGGTGGATACACGAAAATGTTCAGAATATCTGCGATCATGCCGGCAACCCGGTCCTGGTCCAGGGGGCAATGTATGACATTACCGAGCGCAAATGGGTGGAGGAGGAACTCCAGAAATACCGCTTCCACCTCGAAGATCTGGTCAAAGAGCGCACCATGCAGCTCACCGCGGCGAATGAGCGCCTTCGGCAGGAGATTACCGAGCGCAAACAGGCTGAAAGAGCGGTCCGGCTTGCCTATGCGGAACTCGACCAGATCTTTAATGTATCGGTTGACGGAATGTGCGTGATCAGCAAAGACCTTACGGTACTCAGGGTCAATGAGACATTCTGTGCTCTCTTTGGCCTGAACAGGGAAGAAGCAACGGGAAGGAACTGCAACGAGGTGTTTTTGCACGATCTGTGCCACAGCCTCAGTTGTCCGTTATCTTTGATTCTTGGCGGTGAGAATAGCTTCGAATCCGATTTGGAAATCGAACAGAAAGATGGCCGTAAGATCTCCTGTATTTTGACTGCAATTCCTTTTTACAGCCCCGATGGAGAACTGATCGGCATTGTGGAAAACTTAAGGGATATCACCGAGCGAAAGAGAATGGAAGATGAACTGCAAAAGGTGCAGAGACTCGAGTCCCTCGGTGTCCTGGCAGGCGGTATTGCCCATGATTTTAATAATATTCTGGGCTCTGTCATCGGCAGCTTTTCCCTGCTCAAACTCCACGCCAGAAAAGAAGAAAAATTTTCCGGTCTGCTGGCCAGGGCGGAGAAAGCAGCCCTTCAGGCCAAAGATTTGACTCAGCAGCTCCTTACTTTTTCCAAGGGCGGGGGAGCACCGGCAAAGAAGACCATTTCCATTTCCAAAACATTGGATGATGCTGTATGCTTCGCCCTGCGAGGCTCCAGAGTCAGGGCCGAATTTTCGATACCGGATACGCTCTGGCCGGTTGAGGTCGATGAGGGGCAGATCTGTCAGGTCTTCAATAACCTGATTATCAATGCTATCGAGGCCATGCCCCAGGGTGGAATTGTCGGAATACATGCTGAAAATGCAGTTATCAATACCGGCAGGGCCAGTGAGAGCCTGCCGCTGAAAGAGGGCAGGTATGTAAAGATATCGATACACGATCAGGGAGTCGGTATCTTGAAAGAGCATCTTCAGAGGATATTCGACCCCTACTTTACCACCAAAAAAACAGGGACGGGACTTGGTCTGGCCAACAGCTACACCATTATCAAAAAACATGGGGGGTATATTACGGCTGAATCTGAACCGGGAGCAGGAACGACTTTCCATATCTATCTACCCGCTTCGAATAAAGAATTCTTCGTCGTAAAAGACATTGTGGATGAAGGGTTGCTTCCCGGCCATGGGAAAATTCTGTTCATGGACGACCAGAAGAGCATCAGAGAAATGGTCGGCGAGATGCTTGTCGACCTCGGCTATGAAGTCGAATTTGCCAGAGAAGGCAGCGAGGCTATCAAACTCTACCAGGAGGCAAAAAAGGCAGGGCATCCCTTTGATGCCGTTATCCTGGATTTAACCGTGCCAGGCGGCATGGGAGGCCAGGAGACCATCGACAGGCTTCGTGAAACGGACCCCAAGATCAAGGCGATTGTCTCAAGCGGCTATTCCAATGATCCGGTTATAGCTGGATACCAGGAATACGGCTTTTGCGGGGCAATCGGCAAGCCTTATGAAATCAAAGAACTGGCCAGGGTTTTATCCAGAACGCTCATGGGAACCGAACCCAAATCCTCTTCCTGAAGATGCAAATAAAGAAGATGCAAATAAAGGTGAAGCTGCAAATAAAGAGGAGACACAAAGGCACAGATCCAAGCTTCCGCATATACATTTTTCAGGATATACGTTTTCAGGCAGCTAATTTCACCTTTATCTTTTGTACTTCCTCCTCCAGATGCGTTAGCCGGCTTTCCAGCTTATTATGATCTTCCCTCCGGACAACCACCAGGAAAAGCTGGTCCATTCTACTGTCAAATATTGTCCTCACCTTATCGATCATAGCTATTAATTCCGTCTTTACTTGCTCTATCCTTTTATTTGTCTCATCTATCCTTTTATTTGTCTCATCTATTCTTTTATTAGTTTCATCTATTCTTTTATTAGTTTCATCTATCCTTTTGTTTATCTCATCTATCCTTTTGTTCGTTTCATCTATGCGCCGGCTCTGGTCAACCAGATGTAAATTTATATCATCCAGCCGTTTGTTTGTTAATTCTATGGCCACCTTGATTTGACTGTTTTCCTCTTTAATCTTATCCAATTCGGGAAGGATAAGTTCCTTTAATCCGGTCCGGACAGCATCCATGATATCCATTGCTTTGTTCTCCCTTCAAGTGCAGAGGTAATCTCCTTTAATCTTCATCTCATATTCATAGTTGCATTGCTACATTTTTACATTGTTACATTTATTTTAAGCAATTATATCAATTTGTTTAAAGTATCGCAACTCCATTTCATAATCAGGCTTACACATTTATTATCGTGCCCTTGTGCCTCCGAATCTACCTGAAGGACAACCAGAAAAGAAACTCAAAGGATATTAAAAATAGTAGATCACCGAGTGGTAGAAGAGGTGCTGCCTCACGTCAGCGGGTGAATTTTCCCCCATGATGCTGTCTCCCTCCACATTTGTGCCGAACCGGTATTGATAGGCCATGTCTATGGCCACTGGTGCTATGCGGCCAAGGGTAACGCCGAGGCCAAGGCTGAAGCCGTAAAAGTCGTCCGGCTTTTTACTGGCTGGCTCAGGATCGTAAAACAGGCCAAGGCGGGGAGAGAGAGTCATCCCTTTATGCAGGAAGACATATTCACCTCCAAGCCTGACCTGATGCGTGGGCTCGATCGGGCTTTGCTCTTTGGGAAGACCGGTGATGGGATCGATCCTCTGGCCTGTGCGGTCGTGCAGTACGTAGCCGTTCCACTCGGTTCTGGTGATGTCCAGGTCAAAGATGAGCTGGTCCAAGGGCCTGACAGCCAGGCCGATCCCATAGGACAGGGGCATGCCGAGTTTCTGCTCATCGTGTTGAGGAGGGTCATAACTGATGCCTCCCAGGGCTGGGTCATCCGGCCAGACCTGGTGGCTCAGGCTTTTTCCCTCATGCCTGATTCGGGCAGTGAAGGGAGTCTTGACAACGGCCCCGATCGTAAAGACAGGGCTTATGTCCCATAAAAACCCATAATTCACATTAAACCCCGAAAAAGAGTAGCGGTCTTTTTTTTCCCGATAGCTTTCGTACGCAAAGCCTTCGGTTTCGACAGTCCCATTCCCGTCCATACCGGTTCCGACCGTGACGGTTTCGTCCATGCCGGTTCCGACGGTGCCGTTCCCGGCCGTTTCGTTCCTGTCAGTTACGTTCCCAACCGTTCCCCTGCCGGATCTGGAATAATCTTCTACCCAGCCGTTATCAAAGAGCTTGTCAGACCAGAAATTGAGGGTCAGCCCGAAAGAGAGCTTACCCGCCACAAAGGTGGCTATGGCAGGAGATATCGCCTTGAGATTGCCCTTTTGCCGGTAGGTGACCTCATAATCCATGCTGATAGGCAAAGGCTCGTTCAGATTTTCATAGTGATAGAGAAAGTGCATCCTTCGCCTCAGGCTGTAAAGGTTCTGGTAATTCAAGGAAAAGATAAAATTCCGGTTTATCCACCGGAAAGGGTAGGTCATGCTCAGATAATTCAGATACTCGCCGGATACCTGGTAGTGGTTTGAGGCTCCGGGGGAGTCGCTGAATGAGAATCCCTCCCTGCGATCATCATAATACCCAACGATGCTCATTTCCGGCCTGAGCAGATGCTTGAGCCCTGCTGGATTCCATGACGCGGCCGTAGCATCGTCGGCAAAGGCGATGAAAGCCCCGCCCATGCCCAGAGCCCTGGCCCCTGAACCGACCGGCGTGAGTGATGAGGTGAATTTTATTTCAGGAGGCTCAAATTGCGCTCCCTGAGCCTGAGCAAGGGCATTTGACAGCAGCAGCAGACAGAGAACCAGGCCGGATAGAGGAAGAATCATAGCTATCGAGAGAGTGCGGGTTACAGGTAAAGCTGTCGAGAGAGTGCGGGTTATCGGTAGCTTCATTTTAAATAATCTTTCAGGTAATCTCCCAGAGTAAAAGGATATGGCGGGCACCCCTTTATTCTTTTATCACAGGCCATGTCCTTTGGGCAGCAATTTCCAAACGCGATTTTCATACTGCCCGATGCACCGTTCTGTTCAACTCGTGAGCCTATGTATACATCTATATCGTCCATCAAGGTGCCATACAGGAAGCTGCAAGACAAAAGGAAAGCGTTCATGCAGGAGCTGCATGCATCCTTGTTATGAACCTTGATCTTTTTCGGAATAATGTTTTCCATCCTCACTTTCTTGAATGGATAGCTGACATCTTCAATTCTTTCCCCAATGGTTTCTATTTTCTCAAGATCGATGGCATTCATCTTTACATAATACTCAAGATGTTTTACTTCACTGATATCGTAGCCCATGACAAGACTTCCGATATAATCGACCTCGGCCCTGTTTTCACCAGCCATGATAAGGTCCAGTTTTACGATATCTCCACCACGCGGCCCCATCCTTTCCATGCACGATATGGCATCGACTATGTTCAAATGGACCTGTATTGTGTTATTCAGGTCAACAATCGCCTTATCCAGTCCGACCTCGTGAAAGTGCCTCTTCTCGTCTCCAACCAGTAAACCTTTCAGGTTCTTTAAAGCCAATGAGATACCTGTTGCATAGTGAACTTTCATATTCGGCAGATTGATGATCTTATCAGCCTCATACACTTCCTTCGCAACTCTAATCCTGTCCAGGACCAGCGGATTATTTACCTTGGCTTCGATTACCTCGGATTCATTTAAGTTAATTAAATCAATACCATAGTTATTGGCTAATTCGAAAAAACCGGTTTTGTTGAATAACATGGTGGTATTATACTTATCTCCAAATGTAGATTCGGCAATGAAGACTTCCCTTACATTCTGATCAAGCAGGAGCTGAATCAATGCCTCAACCAGTGCCTTATCAGTAAATCCCTCTAATCCGTTGAGATTGGGCTTTAACATAACCCTGTCATTTCTGTCTATGTAATGGCCCAATCCCCCGATGAGACCAAGAGCCACCGTGAGGCTCTCCTTTATCTCCTTTATCTTCTTTGTCTCCGCTATTCCTTGATTTATTTTAACTAAGCTTACTTTTCCCATACATGATCCCCGGAAGAAAAAAGTTAAATATGTCGTTCACCTCTCTTGAGGAGGGGTAATATTCTCTGGTAATTCTCATGGTAATAGTCCCTGTGGTAATATTCTCATGGTGATATTCTCAAGTGCTTCAAACTCGAGATAAAGCAATCCTGGTACTGATATCCTCCCTCCAGAGAATAGGGGACGGCAATACCCCCGATATGGGAAATGACACCCCAGTTTGGATCGCCATCACCCGCGTCCCCGTCAGTGAGTTCAACCGTAATGGTGGAGCTTGCAGGATCTTTTTTCATATTC
>JBFMGO010000072.1:0-31654 GCA_040752695.1 bacterium | reverse complement strand
CCGTTCCATACAGACAAATTCGGTTGTCAAGAGCCTGAATTAAAAGATGGGAGAGAATGGGCATCGTCCCCCGGGCAATAGCTACATTATGAACGATGTTAACACCTCTTAAAAACTCATCTCTGAGTATGCTCAATTCCATTATGCTTTCTCCCTGCAAATTCGCAATACATAAAAAGTTATGCTCAATAGATTTCCGAGTGCCTGATGGGACGGGTTTCCACAGCCATCGGCTGTGGAATCAACAGTTGACAGGCAATGGTTAACCACCGGGAATCAGGATTTAACAACCGCACCCTGCCACCTTTTTGGGGGGTCGAATGAGTGGTATGTTCATAAACAATAAGCAAAATAGCTACCCCATAATCTTTCTCACTATGGATGGTAAATTTCTCCCGGAATATGTCAAACTCCATATGGTTTGCTCTGGCTATACTTATCATTTCATCGGAGCTTAATTTGATCAGCAGGTAGCGGTATAGTTCATTACCGGAAATTTTAGTCAAGGTGCGGGAACTGGCACTGGCAACATAAATAGTGGAAAGAAAATCCATCCTTCGGCTGAATTGAGCTGCAACTACAGCCGCAGTTCTCCGCCCTCCTATAAAGTGGGGAAACCCGTAATATTCAAATAACTTATGCTGCAAAAGCTCTGCGTATTCTTCTCCCCTCTCGTAAATGTCCCCGCTCAGATAATGAAGCCTCTTACCCATGTCCTCTGCTGCACTGGCTACTGGCCAGTCAATTTTAACATGAAAATGAGAAAGCAGGTACCGGTTTTTTGACTCAATCGATGGATCTTTTTGGAGCAAAAGAGCATAATCGACCGGCAAAAGGGAATGAAACAGCCGATCGAACTGATAATTCCCAAAATACTTTATATTCGGATAGAAATCCTCGTCGATGTTAAGATCTAATAGATGAGCGGACAGATTTATCTTGCTTACTTTATTGGAACTCAAAAACCTGATGTATTTTTTGTATTCGCTGGGTATGACTCCCTCGTAGAATATAGCCAAGAGGCTGTTCTGATATTTGTATTCACGTTCGGGAGCCTGAACCTTTGGATTTAGTTCTCTTTTTTCAACAAATGGGTATGGTTGATTTCGGCTCTGGAAATTCTTAAATGAATCAACGAGAGCATATTGAATAAGGTCTCGATCTAATCCATCCCTTAAAACCTCATAAAGAGATCTGCATACCTTTTCATCCAGACTTAAGTTCAGTCTCTTAATCGCCATAAGCCCTAAACCATTGAAACAAGAAGTCAGACTTCAGAAGATGAGAAGTTGGAATAAGGGGAGTCAGACTTCAGAATTAAAGCATCTCTTTCTTCCTCATTCCGACTTTTGCAGCTCCTTTCTTTACCATGACCATAGGTGGCGAATTGAATTCACACCATCTCCAAAATAAGGCTAAGAGTTTGTGATTTCATTATAGAGCCAAAAATTATTTTCATCAAGCGATTTTGCGTAACTGCTGCAAGTTTTAATCTTACCACCTATGCCTGACGGAATCAGTCTGACGGAATTCAATCCACATGAAACTACAAAGACACAGATTTAAGTATTTACATAATTAAAATTTTACGTTTTATACGCTAATTTTTTGCTTATAATTAGCGCTGTTTAAATAAGTATACCGATTGACAATGTATAAAAATTAGATACATAAATACATAAAGGAACTAAACAAGCAATATGACTAAATCAACCGGTAACTATCCATCACCTGTTCCCCCGTCGTCAGATCGTGTCAAGATCAATCAGGTTATCGTTGTCCAGGAAGGAATCGAGCTCCTGGCCGATCTCTATATACCGGCGGGCAAGCCCCCCTTTCCAGCGGTGATCGAGATTACCCCTTACGGTACGCAGGGCCTTTGCAGACTCGGTGAGATTTACGCAACCAGGGGCTATCTGTTTCTGGCAGTGGATTGCCGTGGACGGTATCGCTCTTCCGGGGGCTGGTCCCCCCTGACCCATGATCAGAAAGACGGACACGCCGTAATCCGCTGGATGGCCAGTCACAAGCTTTGCAATGGAAAAGTCGGCACACGGGGTCACTCCTATAGCGGATACAATCAGCTTCTGGCTGCAATCGATGCACCCGCTGAACTGCAGGCCATGGTAGTGGGAGTTGCGCCGGGCGATCCGTTCGAGAATGTCCCCTTCCAGGGAGGAGCCTATGACCTGAATGACCTTTTTTGGCTTCTGAGCATGACCGGCCGGGTCTGCCTCAATGGATATAATGAGGGGGGTGAGGAGGAAAATGAGGAGGAGAACGAATTGAATGACGAAGAGCAGTCCGAGACCATCTCTGGCGCTGCTGCAAATCCAGGAAGGGACACATCACAGGACAGCCGCGACGAGAGCCAAAAAGAGCGGGAGGAGGAGGAACTTGACCTCCTCTTTGATCAGGCTCTCCTTGCCCGCCCTTTCCGGGACATCGACCTTCGGTTTGGAATCCGGCAGGACGCATTCAGGGAATGGATCAGCCACTGGCAACTCGATGACTTCTGGAAAGCCCGCTCTGTCGGCCCTCGGTTAGACCGGACAAAGGTGCCGACTCTTTTTATCTCCGGCTGGTGGGACGGCAATGGCCGAGGCTCTACGGCTTTCTTCAAGGGGATGCGCAAGCGGGCCGCCACTCCTAAGGTCAGGGAGGCGCAAAGACTCCTGATTGGGGCCTGGGACCACGATCTGTATGCACCGGACTGCGATGACCTGCCTGAAGAGGAGAGCCGGATGATTCATAGGGCATCGGCCAGGAACTCTCTCAATGATGAACTGGCCTGGTTCGATGCGCACCTTTTGGGCATCAAGCCAGGGCCTTCGACTGCCTCTCGGGTCACTCTCTATCTGACCGGTATTTACCGCTGGTTGAACTTTACGGACTGGCCGCCACCGGAAACACAGACCGCAGAGTATTATCTCATTGGCGGAGGAAAAGCCGCTGGGAAAGGTGCAGGGAAAAGTGGAGGTGCCAAAAAAGGCAAAGGGACAGGGAAAGGTGCAGGAATGGCCAGAAAATCCGGCAGGCTGTGGCCTGCAATCCCAAAAGGTACAGGGCCAAAAGGTGCTGAGTCATCAAGTGCAAGGTCGTCAGGTGCAGGGCCATCAAGTGCTGGGTCAGAGGAGTCATCCTATCTCTTCGATCCTGATGACCCTACCCCTTTTGCTCACCCGGATGTGGATGGGGAAAGGATTCCCTTTGACAATGCGGCTATCGAGGAAGAGCGCGATGATATCCTCATCTTCAATACTGCTGAAATGGAAAAGGCGCTTGCCCTAGTCGGTGAGTTGTCGCTGATTCTCTATGCCCGTGCAGACGCTCCCGATTTTGACCTGTGTGCCAAGTTACTGGACGTGTACCCGGATGGCCGGGCGATATACCTGGCCGATGGGATTATCCGTGCACGCTTCAGAAAAGGGTGGGACCGGCCTGAACCGGTTGCACCCTCAGAGATATCTGAATATACCATCGATTTGTGGCATATCGGCCATATTGTAAGGCCAGGTCATGCCCTGAGGCTTGAAATATCTTCAGCTGCATCTATGCGCTTTGATATCAATCCCTGCACGGGCGGCAGCCTGGCGGATGAAACAAAAGCCCGGCCCGTCAGAGTGACCATCATGCACAGCCCGGATTATCCATCCCGGCTTATTCTTCCCGTTTGCCGCGATCCGCGACTTTCCGAGGAGGAACAGGTGTGACCATCAACCAGATATTCTGGCCGGGACAGGAAGAACGATCGATGCTGGGTCGCTTTTACCTTGCCAGCAGCCTGAGCGAGGCTTTGAATGTCATCTTTCCTTTTCAGTTCATTTACCTCTACCTGGTCATGGAGCGCCCGGAGTGGGCGATTATCCCTACCTTGGTGGAAACAACGACCGTCTGGCTGATGGAAATCCCTACCGGAGCAGTAGCGGATCGCTGGGGCAGGAAAACCTCGGTGATCAGCGGTGATCTGTTGAGCGTCATCTCCTGTGTAATGGTTCCCCTTGCTGCTTCGCTCCGTGGCTTTGCTCAGTTATATGCAGTCATCGCCTGCTTTTTCCTGGAGGGAATCGGGCAAACTCTGGTCTCGGGTGCCGAAGAGGCCTGGGTAGTGGATAATCTGGCCAGCGTTCAAAGGGAGGATCTGGTCGATAAATACTTTGCCAGGATACGCTCTTTCGGGTCCCTCGGCGGAGTTATTGCCGGTAGTTTATCGCTCATCCTTTTACTTATAGCCAGAGTAGACCGCAGTACACTGAATCTTTTATGGTATATTGCCGCTCTCGGCCAGTTGCTGTCGGTCGGCATTTCGATCACCATCCCGGAACATCAAATCGATGAGCATCAGTCTGATGACCGGGAACCTTCCGGTGATCCGGACGGGTCCGATGATCCGAAAGAGGAAGATGATCCAGACGAGGAAGATGATCCAGACGAGGAAGATGGTCTAGACGAGGAAGATGATCCGCAAGCATCGAATGATGAGACCTTACCTTTTCTGGATAGAGCCAGGCAGGGATTTTGGACAATTTTCCACCTGAAGCCCCTTCTCTCATTCTTTCTGGCCATGGTTGTCTCTTCGTTTGCCTACTCGATCACTACCGAAGCCTTTGAAATTTCACTCCTGACTAAGGGCCTGGATGCACGGAGTCTGGCGCCCTTAAGCGTTTTCAAGGACTTGATCGGCATGATTGTCCCCTTAGGGGGAATGGCCATTTCCCGGCGGCTTGGGCACACAGCTAGCCTGGTGCTCTTCGTTCTGATTCCAGCCGGGGCCGTAGCTCTTTTTTTTGCCCGGCCAGGATTGGGGATCGTGCTGGGGCTCTACCTGCTTTTCGACATGGTCGACGATCTTTGGGATCCGGTTGCGGACGCACGTCTCCAGTCCATGATTCCATCGCCGTGCCGGGCCACTGTCGGATCGATCGCCAGCCAGGCAACCGAATTGGCCAATTCAGCAGGAATTGCCGTCTTTGCCCTGCTCCTTGGTAAGCACAGCCAGGAATTGGCCGAAGCAACACCAGATCTTGTGGAGGCCTTTTCCGGGAGCGCAAAAACCAGGATTAAGGCTCCGAAAGGGCTGTTTGGCTTGCCTGTTCCTGACCTTAGCCTGGTCATTTTTGCCCTCTTTGGGCTTTTTTCCATCCCTTTTCTTATCTACAGTCAAAGAAGCACCTGTCAGGAGAGAGAGCAATCAGCAGCAAGAGAGAGGATAGGGAGCGATGAGCAGGAAGAGAGGATATAAGAAGCAGTCAGTAGCAGGAGAGAATAGAATAAATAGAATTAAATAGAAGAGATAGAAGAGATAGAAGAAAAGAATTGGATATTATGAGGAAAGGATATGAGAATTACTCTTGGACAGGAAAAAATTGAAACCATTGTCTCGCTTAAACCATCATCGCAGCGCAGCAGGTTGCTTGAAATTAAAAAGAGGCTTGACGAGAAGCTGAACCGCGATAATCCAGGAGAACTCCTGAGCTGGTGGATTGCCGAAGACGCTTTTGAGCTGCCGGATGAAACGATCGAACGGCTCCGCAGGGGCGGAGAGGCTCTAAACCGCTTCTTCCAGGTGGCAAACGAGCTGTACTATCAGGAATCCTGGATTCAAAAACGCCTTGAAAAAACTCTCTCTCCCAATTACCGGCTGCTCAATCAGGCGCAAAGGGAGGCGATCCCAAGGATGCCCCGGCCTGATGTGATTCTTGACCACACATGGCACCCAAAATTCGTGGAGCTTGAAATTACAGTCGGCTCACGGGCTGACACAGCCATCATGGCCGAAGAGTACGGTCTCAATCACAGCCGTGGAATTATTCGGTCCTATGCAGACTTCGTTAAAAAGCACTGGCCGGGCAAGACCCTGGCCCTGGTCACTGCACCTCACCCCTTCTTCCTGGACCTGCCCGACGATGCCAATGCATTTGGCTCCATGCTTCGCAGGGAAGGTCTGGATGTCGTTGTCCTGACCGGTCATACCCTGCCCTACCTCCAGTTTGACGGCAGACAACTGCTCCTCCACCGCAGGACCGAAGGCCCGATTCCCATCCATATCATGGACCGGTTTCTCGATATATACGAAATCGCAGAGATGCAGCACCTCGGCATGGCCGCCATTCTCGACGCTTACCTTGCAGGAGCGGTTGTAGATTTAAACACCTGCAAGCAGTTCCTGGATGAAAAAGACTGGATGGCCCTCTTCTGGGAGCCGGGGATGCGCAACGCCTGGCGTAGCGGACTGGGAGAGGAGTACGATCTGGTGCTGCAGGAACTAATCCCCAGAACCTGGCTGGTTCACGCTGGACAGGAAGTTCAGCTTAAGGGGGGTGAAAGAGTGCCGATCCTCACCCTGGGGGATCTTCAACCTGAGGAGCGGCAATTTGTAATCAAGGAAAGCGGTACTTCGACTACTTCCTCTGGAGCCCAATCCCTGAAGGTGCTCTCCGAAATGAGCAAAAAGGAAACCCGCAGACTGATCCGGGGCCTTGTGAAAAGCAGCACCCCCTTTATTATTCAGGAAACCGTTGATTCTCCCAGAATCAGCTTCACTGCCCTTGACCCCTATGACGACCGGCTCGTCACCCAGCACGGTGCCCGGTTGAAACTCAGCGTCTTTTACTGCGATGAGAAGATGATGGATATACGGCTTGTAGCCAGCAATGCCAAGTTGGCCGTCAATGACCTGGACTACGTTGTCGGCGTTGTTCGCTATGATGGGGAACTTGAGAAAGATACTCTCCCGCCACCTACCGCCTCTTTATGATTGATCCTTGGGAAAAGGAGTAAAGTTGGAGTTATGATGAGAGTAAAACACCGAGTATGAAGAGGTAAGGCATTTAATTATGAAAGTAAGGCATCTGATATGAAGGAAGACATCCGATATGAAGGAAGACATCCGAAATAAAGGTAAAGCACTACCTATTACCCTTTGTGGAAATTCATAACGATACGATAATCTTATAAGACCAGCAGACTTAAAACAATAATCTTACGGAATCAGCAAACTTAAAACCATAACCTTACGAAATCAACAGACTCAAAATCTGCATGAAGTCATCCAATGACTTCACTTTTGCCGCTTTCTTCAGCAGCTTATGCAAAATCACTACCTCATCTACCTTTTTTACCGAGTGAATAACCTCAGCAGGAACCGAATCAAACCGCTCTTCGAGAATCTCTGAAACCGACTGCTGCATGGCATCTCTTGCGCCCTGCTGAATTCCCTGCTGAATCCCCTGTTGAATCCCCTGTTGAATCCCCTGCTGGATTCCCTGCTGGATTCCCTGCTGGATTCCCTCATCAATCCACTCCTGGATAAAGCTGGCTGTTTTAATCATCTGCATTTCCTCCCTGAAATGTTCCCTGACCCAGCTTTCCTTGAAAATATGAACAGCCAGCGTCATGGCAATGGATAACAGATCGGCTCGCTCCTTCTCATTCTCAACCTGCATGATCAGCTCTTTTTCTTTTCTTAACGTTTTCTCATCAGGATGATCGGCAAAAAGGATCAAAAAGGGAGCCAGTTCTTTCCTTTTCCCTGCTTCTATCTCCTCTTTATATTCCCATAGCCGAATGTTCTGAAAAAGATACTGGTTTTTGATACCGCACACCTCTACCTCATATCCTTCCCTGTATGAACCTTTCGTGAGATAGAGAATTACTCCGATGACCGGCAACCCTTTGGCCTCATGTAAAAGGGCACACTTGACAAAAGCTCTCTTTAAGGCGTCCTGGCTGGCCTTCAGTTGAAACTCAAACAGAAAGTACCCTTCCTGCTCACCCTCGATTACTTTCCACGCATAGTCACTCCGCTTCTCAGGCAGGTTGATCTCAGGATTTTCAACCAGGACTTTCCTCTCTGCAGAAGGCGAAATCAGCAGGTCTAGAAATATCCGGGGATAAAGACTGGCCAGGACTTTGAGACTCCGGTCATAGGTGTTAATCTTTTTTTGCATCAATTCCCTTATCCTTTCTTATCGGAGACCTGCAAAAAGCTAGGTAAATAATACCTCTTCTGCCTGTCACCCTTATTTGTCCCGGCTACCCTTATTTATGCCTGCCATACCTGTTATACCTGCTACACCTATTACACCTGCCATATGCTTATTACGGCTGCTACACCTATATTGTATCTCATCTTGGTTTCAGGTGTAAAGTGAAACAAAAAACAAGACAGCGGCTTGGTAAGTGCTCCCTTTCTCATGCTTTTTCTATTCATGTCTCATGCCTTATCTATTCATGTCTTGTCTTCACATTGCCAGGTCTTCACATTGCCTTGTCTTCACATTATCGGGTGAGTTTTTCAATGATTAGCCTATGCTCCGGGTATCGCTCTAATAATTCTCTTCTATCTGCCAGCCGAAAGTCGCAGAAGTCAAAGCCAGGGGCAACGGTACAGCCCACCAGTGAATAGCCAAAACCTGCATGGGAACTGACATCACGGGAACGTCTGGAAGGGTGGCTGATGCTCCCTGCTGCGACACCGCTCTCTATGGCGGCACCGAACCAGCACTCGGCTTCCACCACCGACTGGAATACCTCCCCGCATTCTAAGTCGCTACCGAGCCTTATATGCGAACATTTCCCGTTCTGGTCTATAGTGTATATAGTCAGTGCGTCTCCACAGTAAAAATGCCACAATTCATCTGATTTAATACTGTGGAAGGCCGAAAAATCATCCGCACCAAGCAGGTAATAAATTGCGGTTGAAATCGGCCGATCTGCGGTAAACCGGCAGGGCAAAGCACTTTGCGCTATTGTCTCTCTTGATCTGTATGTCTGCCGGAAATATCCTCCTTCCGGGTGCCTTTCAAGATTCAATTTCGTTATCCAATAAGCAGCATCTTTCATCATCCGTGTATGCTCCTCATCTTGACTATTGGTGTTATGTTGGTATCATTCTGATATGGCATTATAAGTATTGTATATGGTACTATATGAGTATTGTATAATGGTAATACCTATATTGACAATTACCAGGAGTTTTCATAGAATCGATCCATGCGAATTTTTCTCCTTACATTGCCTTTCTTCAGCCCTTCGGAACCGCCCGGCCAGCTTGCTCTCCTCAAGTCGCTCTGGCAGGAGGAGCAGCAAGAGCAGCAGCGGGCGGAGCGGCAGCATGATGCGAAGCAGGAGCAGCAGCAGGAGTGCTCGGTTTTCGCCTTTGATGGAAACGTTGATTTCCTGGATTACGTCTTAACCGGCAAGTATGTCCTGGCACGGCTGGCCGCCCTCAGCAAAATGGAGCCGCCCGCTTCCCGGTGGACGAGGGCCAAGAGGGCTTACCTCCATGTAGACAGGGCCAGGGCCGCTTTGAAGATGGAAGAAGGGTATCGCTCATTTACCCGCTACCGCACTTTTGTTCACTATCTCAATGACGCCCTTAAGCTGGTGTTTGCTCCCTACCCTGACATCCTTGTGTCCCTGAATAATTTTCAACTGCTCCCCTATGCTCCGGTGGATCTGGCCAACAATCTGATCAAAGCCCGGCAGGGCCTGGCCGCATCGGCCTTTGCATCTTCCGTCCGGCAGGGATTTTGTTCCGGCTGTCAGCAGGGCCCCTGCTCCCCTTTCGATGAGTGGTGTTTCGATCGCCTCTTTCCGAGAGTCGAGCAGCATAAGCCTGACCTTATGGCCTTCTCTTTGACATACCTTTCCCAGGTCTTTCCTACCTTTTACATCTCGGCCAGGCTGAAAGAGCGCTTTCCCAGGCTGAGAATGGTTATTGGCGGCGGATTGCTCAACTGCTACAGGGACCGACCCCAGAGTTTGTCTGTGCTCCACCCGCTTTTTGACCGGATCATTCTGGGCAGGGCCGCACCTTTATCAGCCTTGGCAGCGGCTGCAAAGGAAGAAGCCTCCTGTGGCAGCGACGGACCCTGCATTGATACCGGAGACGAACTGACCGATGTACCAGCCCCTGACTATAGTGACTTTGATCTGTCCGGCTATTTTTCTCCGGTACCTGTCCTGCCCTATGCTACCAGCCTCGGCTGCTATTGGAATAAATGCGCCTTTTGTCCCGATGCAGGGAAGGGCAGTTATGTTTGCGGAAGCAAAGGACTGGCCCGCAACTTGCGAAAAACCCTCACAGCTTACCCCAAAGCGCTTTTTCACTTCACTGATCCTTCCATGCCCCCGGCCAACATGGAAATCATCGCAGATCTTTTTGCCGAATACAGCCATGCATCGTATTATTCCTTCGTCCGCTTCGAGTCCCGCTTCGATGACAGCGCGTTCATGAAGAAGCTGGCCGCGTCAGGGTGCAGAATGCTGCAATTTGGTCTGGAAAGCGCCTCAAAGCGGCTGCTCTCCTTGAGCCGAAAAGGCATCGATCTGACCAGGGCCAGGAGAATCCTGGAACTGTCAGCACGGGAAGGAATCCTGAATTATGTTTACCTGCTCTTCGGTCTGCCCTCGGAAACCGAAGAAGACCGGCAGAAGACGATGCAATTTATTGCCGAAAATCAGGCGGTCGTCCATTTCATTAATCCTGCACTTATGAATCTGCCGATTGGCAGCCCTATGGAACAAGAGCCGGACCGGTTTTTCATAGACCGGACCTATGATCTGGCTGGAGTGAGTACACCGGATGCGCCAAGTGAGAATGAAGCGAATGAGGCTGGTGGTGTTGACGGTGTTGGTGATGTTGGTGATGTTGGTGATGTTGATGATGTTGATGATGTTGGCGGGATTGATGGGAGCGGGAAGGGAGATAATAAAGACGCTACGGCTCATAGAGATAATACAGGTAACATCCAAGATCCTGATAGTCAGCAGGATGCGCATGCGCGTCATCAGGAAAATGAGGCTTGCTCATTCAGCCTGTACAAAGGGTTTACATCGAATGGAGAGAACATCCGGCCAAAGGCCCGGCGCTTTCTGGAAAAGGTCTTTTCCACCCATCCTCTGGTGGCTCTGATTCTGAAGAATGATCCTCCTTTCTTCCGGGCCGGCCATGCTCCCTTTTTTCGACGAAAAGGTAAAAAAAAGTGAAGGGATGTCGGGGAAACCTGATAATCCCCCTATCTCCTCCCCCTGCTTGTTCCCCATACCATAAGTCTTCATCAGGCTCAGAGGATTTGACAATCTCAATCAAGCTTAAGAGGTTGCATAGTCTCCATCAGGCTCAGGAGATTCCACAGTCCCAATCAGGATCAGGGGATTCGACGGTGATGATTTCATCTTTCGTCGGGTGTTTGAAGGAGAGGGATTTAGCCAGCAAGCGGATAGTGTTGTCACTGAGCGCGGATGGAGCACCGTACTTGACATCACCGACAATGGGGTGCCCCTGGCTGGCAAGCTGGGCGCGTATCTGGTGCTTTCTGCCGGTATGAAGGGTAATTTCAAGCAGGGATTTTCCTGCCATTGATTTCAGGACCTTGTATGACAACACCGCACTTTGTGCCCCAGGCTCGCTCTCCCCGGCCAGTCTGGCCCCTTTTGTTTCCCTCCTGAGGTAAGAGGACAAAGTTCCCTCCTTCGGGGTCATATGTCCATACACCTGCGCCAAATAGATTTTGGTGATGTGCCGGAAGCGAAACTGCTCCGAAAGCCGGGATGCGCCTTTAGAGGTTTTTGCCAGAACAACCACTCCCGATACGGGGCGGTCAAGGCGATGGACCAGCCCAAGGAAAACGTTCCCTGGTTTTTTGTACCTATCTTTGATATACTGCTTAACAATATCCATCAGGGAGATGTCCCCCGTAATATCCCCCTGGACCAAAACACCGCCGGGTTTATATACGGCAATCACATGATTATCTTCATACAGAATCCGAAGATTCTCCGAAAAAATCCGATGTTTTTTGCAATCAATCGGTTTAATTGACATAATTTTCAATCATTTTGCTTCTGGGGTTAGTCTGGGGTTAGTCCCTGGGGTTAGTTTTCCTCTTGTTGGATGCTTCTCTCTCCATTTCAAGGAATCCTCTTCTTCTGTCATTATCTCTCCATCCTTCCTCTTCTTATCCAATTTTACAACTTTTCCCTCCTTTGCATCCAGTACCTTCTGCAATCCCTCCATATTGAGGTGTGCATACCGCTGGGTGGTCTTCGGGGCAGTATGTCCCATAAACTTTTGAAGCTTAAACAACCCTACACCCTTCTTATGGACCTCATTGACTATATCTTGTATACGAAAGAGATTATTATATCTTGTAGCACTACAACGAGGTTTTCAAAAGCCCCTTCACTGGGAAGCTGTGTTCCTTAATGATCTCTCCAAACCAGCAACCATTTTGCCTGGGTTGAGAAAGCGCTCCAGAAAAGGATTCCAGAAGAAGTCTCTCTATAATACTAAATTTATACCCAAATGAGGCCTCTTCTATCCGCAGGTTGTCATCTCATTTAAAGTGACAACTTTTAGTATATCATAGGATAATTCTTTTTGACCCAAAAAAGAGAAGAGGATAAAAAAGAGGGATGGTTGCTGCCTTATATAATAAACGAACTAATGGTGAGTGCTGACCTTGCTGTTTTGAATCAGGATACAGCCCGCATAAAGCAAAAAGAAGAATTCCTTTTTTCCTCTTTTTGATTAACTTATACCATTTATATCTTGGGATTAGTTTGGAGTTAGTTTTTTATTCCATGATAACCTATTGATTTATTATACATAATTAATATTATGGGCAAAAATCATTAAAATTAACTTAAGATCTTGATTTTATTATGAAAAACATGTAATATTATGGAAAGACTAGGATTCTCCGAAAGAATCCGAAGGCTCTCCGAACTATGCATAGAGAAGGATTTAGGTACCATTATGAATCCCCGATCAATAAAAAATACTTCCCGATCAGCATCAAAGGACATAAAAAGGCGTAAAGCCAAAATCCATCTGCCTGACAGGGGGAAATCTTCGCCTGACAGAGAGAAATCTTCGTCTGCCAGGGAGAAATCTCTACCTGTTAGAGAGAAACTTCCGTCTTCAAGAGATAGGCTTCCTCCTGGGCCGGCCAGGGAGGAATTCCCGCCTGCCAGGGAAAAGCTTCCTCCAGGACCGGCGTCACTCAAAGAGTGGTTCCAAAGGAGTAATCTACCACTTATCGAGAAGCAATACAAGCAACTTTGGCAGTATCATAACCTGCTGCGGGAAAAAAACGAGGAATACGACCTGACCCGCATCCTTCAGTTTGATGACATGGTCCAGAAGCACTACATTGACAGCATTCTGGTAGCCAGAATCCTGAACTGGGATCTCCCCTCCCCTCTTCTCGACATTGGCACAGGTGCAGGACTTCCTGCTATCCCGCTTAAAATAGCCTGCCCCGAAACCGAATTCATCCTTTCCGAAGGCAGGCACAAAAGAGTCCGGTTTCTGCATGAAGTAATCGAAGCTCTGGGCCTTCAAAAAATCGAAATCTACGGCCATAAAACCTCCACCTCTTTCAATCGGCCAATCAGGGGTGTCATTACCAGGGCGGTTGAGCCTATTGCCGAAACCCTGGCCAGAGTAAGGAGGAGCCTGCAAACGGGAGGATGGGCGATCTTCATGAAAGGCCCCCGCTGCGATGCTGAAATCGAAGAGGCAGTGGAAAGAATGGGCCGCTCCTACCGGCTCGACAGGGATGTCGCCTACACCATACCTCATACCCCTCATCAGCGCAGACTGGTTATTTTCGAGCGGATTGAGGAACAATGGGAAACCGAACACGGCTACCAGGTCCAATCCATAGAAAGCCCGGCCAACGAGACGTTCAAGCACTTGAAGGCCCTTTTGACCTCCAAGGGGATAAAGAAGGAAGGGCACGCTCTGGTCTTTGGCCGGAAAATCGTCCGCGAAGTCATGAGAGATTTTCCTGATCTGTGCGCTGGTCTGATTCTTTCGCCAACAAGGGAAGAAGAGGTTGCGGATATTGTGTCTGAAGCCCTTCCCGGTGGGATCAAACAGATTCCCCTCTACCGCCTGAGCAGCCCCCTGTATCGCGAATTGGATATCTTTGGAACCGGTGCAGATATCCTTGTCGTGAGGACTCCTCCCATAGAGACATGGCAGGCCGAAGATGCCTTGCTGGACAAAGAGGCCTGGCAGGCCAAAGAGGGCAGGCAGGACATAGATGTCCGGCAAGCCGAAGAGGGCAGGCAGGACAAAGAGGCCCGGCAGGCCGAAGAAAAAAGACCCGGCTGCACCATGATGATCCCCTTCCAGGACCCTGAAAATACCGGCGCTGTTATTCGCAGCGCTGCCGCCTTCGGGGTCAGGGATATTATCCTGCTTAAAGAAGCAGCCAGTCCCTATCACCCCAAGAGCATCAGGGCAGGTGGAAGCGCAGTCTTTCGGGTGAATTACTATAAGGGCCCATCCATTCAGGAGATTCAGTCAATTGTCCAGGCAGCGCAAGGAAGAGGAATCCCTTTGATCACCCTCTCTATGGAGGGAACCCGAATCAGCCGGTTCCAATTTCCCGAAAGCTTTATCCTTCTGCCCGGCACTGAAGGTCCGGGTCTGCCCGAAGAGCTCAGATCCCAGGCCCTGGCCATCCCTATGGAGCCCGGCCTCGAATCGCTGAACGCAGCCACTGCCGCGGCCATTGCCCTCTATGAGTGGAGAAGGAGAATAGGAAAGGAATAAGAAAACGCTCAAGTCTCCTTCTCCCGCTGCGGGTTCTCCTCCTATCGCTCCTTCTCCTGTTGCTTCTTCGCCGCATCTACCGCCGCCGTCTCCATCCAGGCTTACCCCATCCATCCCTTCCAGTCCGAAGGTTCGAGCCGGTGAAAGCCCGTGAGCCGGTGAAGGTCCATGCGCCGGTGAAGGATTTTTACTCAGCTCTTCAATGACATCGGTAAGGTTTTCGATGATTCCATAAATCTTTCCGGTAACGGCGGGAATGTTAATTGAAGGATACATATAATGCCCTCCTTTTCTTGGAGGAACTCTTTTGGTATACTATAAACAACCGCTCATTGGTAGAGTTCCTATAGCGTGGACCAATGACGGCCAGGTCTTGGGGGATGTTCCTGCATTCCTCAAGACCGACTGGTTATTGAGATTCTATGAGTTAACTTCTGTTTTAAGAAGCTGTTTCCCCTATATTATAATCTCATCTATTATAACCTCGATATGTATAACCTCTTCATAACCTTTCTCATTGCATTATTTTCCATGGTTTACTTTATCTTACTGTTTAATTGCCGTCGGTGTCAAATAAATTCCACTATTCCATACTCAATTATATAATACTCACAATAAACTTTGGCTATCAGATTCATATTTCTATATCTTATTTCTATATTATATTTTTGCATTTTTTAATAAGTGCTTGAAATACTGATAGCTTCGCACTAACCACCCGTCATTCCCGCGAAAGCGGGAATCCAGGTTTTTCAAGGGCTTCTGGATTCCCACTTTCGCGGGAATGACAAAAAGTGCAAAAGTATAGTTCTATAATGGACGGTATTTTGGGAACCAGCGATTAAGATATATTTATTTTGTGCTTAATTTGCGTTTACAATGCGTTTAATTTGTATTTAATTTATGATTGGTTAATCCAGATACGTTACTCGCAGGATTGGCGGACGGTATTGGCGATAAAAGACGATATATCGAAGATATAATTTTAATGATGAGGTGCCTTTTAGGGCAACCGGCCCTGTAATCATGGCGCCGTGTGCTTAAGTCATGGCTATGTATACTTGAAGGCTATCTGGAGGGTCCTGGAAGAGCTCATGAATATTGAGATCATCCCCGCTTTTCGGAGAGTCACTTAAAATGAAAGGAGGAGTTATTATGGCCATCGCAGAACAGACGTATGCATTCTATATTCCCAGCATCACTTTCCTGGGGTTCGGAGCGCACAAAGAATTGGGCAAACAGATCAAGGCCCTGGGAGGAGCCAGAAAACCGTTTATTTGTACGGATAAAGGAATCACTAAAGCGGGGATAACCCAGAAGATCGTTGACCTGATCAAAACAGATCCGGGGCTCGATTCCGTTGTCTTTGATGAAACCGTAGCCAATCCTACCGATTTCAATGTCCACGACGGGCTGAAAGTTTACCAGGATTATGGCTGTGATATGATTATTTCACTGGGTGGCGGAAGCGCACACGACTGCGCCAAGGGCATCGGAATTCTGGCCACCAATGGCGGAGATATTAGGGATTACGAAGGGGTCGATAAAACCAAAAAACCCATGCCGCCTTTTATTGCCGTGAATACCACAGCAGGGACGGCCAGTGAGATGACCCGCTTTTGCATTATTACGGATACGAGCCGCAAAGTAAAAATGCCTATCATTGACCAGCGGGTAACTCCGAATGTAGCCATCAATGATCCATTGCTGATGATGGACATGCCACCGTCACTGACCGCGGCAACCGGCATGGATGCCTTAACCCATGCTATCGAGGCGTATGTATCGACCATGGCTACTCCTATTACCGATACTTGCGCACTCAAGGCCATTGCGCTGATTGCCAGGTACCTTCGGGCAGCCGTGGCTAACGGCCACGATGCTGCGGCACGTGAAAATATGGCCTATGCCGAATACCTTGCCGGAATGGCCTTCAATAGTGCCGGGCTGGGGCACGTCCATGCCATGGCCCACCAATTGGGCGGTTTCTATAACCTGCCTCATGGCGTAAGCAATGCCATTCTCCTTCCTCATATCGAGCGGTTCAACCTGATTGCTAAAATGGATCGCTTTGTCGATATCGCAGTGGCCATGGGAGAAAAAGTTGCCGGCATGTCCCAGCGGGCAGCGGCAGAAAGAGCTCTCGATGCCATGAAAACCCTGGCCGCTGATATCGGTATTCCAGCCAGGCTGAGAGAACTGGGAGTCAAGGAGGAAGATTTGACTCTCATGGCCCAGAATGCACAAAAAGATGCATGCAGCTTTACCAATCCCCGATGTCCTTCGCTGGAGGATATCGTGAATATCTACAAAGCAGCTTTGTAGCCCGGGGGCTGTGGATGCTTTAATGTATGAGCAGGTGCCCTTTGCCTGGCCTCAAGGGACCATCCCTTGAGGCCAGGCAAGAGGAGCTACCTGCGACTCTCATGCAAAAAGCCATGAGGAGGATTGGAAGGTGAAAATTCTCTGTCCTAATAAGGCCTTAACCACTGAGAGTATGCGGACAAGGCACTGCCGCTGTAATCATCCCCTATCCAGTTTGTCCCCAGGCCGCTGCCAACACTGCCCGAAACTGCAGGTGTTCTGAAATTCTTTCCCCACAGAGTATAATAATTCCACTGCTCGTAGAAAGAGGCAAAAGAGGGAGGGTACCATAGCACTGGAGTAGAGGCGTTGTTTGGCGAGAGGCTGGCTGCAGGAGCTGCCGTAGCAGACACGCCGCTGCTTTCATTCTCCAGTTTATCTCTGGTTGTGATTTTGAAAGTGTAGACCTGATCATTTTTCAGGTTCTCCACGGTGTAGCTGGCTGCGGTTTTCCCGATGCTGATCCCTGATCCGTAAGTCTTATTTCCTTCCTTGACATACAGGGTTTGATCAGCCAGGTCCTGGTCGGAATCCGCACTGGGAGTCCAGGAAAGGGTAACCTTTTTATCCCCTTTGGCTGCTTTCAGAGCCGTAACCTCCGCAGGCGGCGTGGTATCGGCTTCAACTCCCAGGCGGAAGGACTGCAAGGCTACCTGACCTGCGCCATTATCGACCTTTACCTGAACGATGTACGGCCCGGCATCGCTGTTGGACGGCTGCCATTGAACCTTGCCTGAATCATCGACCGTCATACCTTCTGGCCCACGCGCCAGGCTGTATCTGAGAAGAGGAGCAATCTCGGAATCCTTGACCTTTATTTCATAGCTGAAGGTGCGGCCTGCCGTAATCCGCTCTACGGAATTGGATGAAGTAATCTCGGGAATGATTCCTGGTGTTCCGGCCGGAAATTGATCCGGCAGGTTTGCTGGAAGTTGGCCTGCTATAACAGTCGGTTGATAAGGATCATAGGTATACCATTGAGTTTGCCTGTCCCCATCAGTTGCCGCCTGGCCGGAAAGCTCGCCGGGAAGGAAGGAAGAGCTGGAGGACAAGGGCATGATGTCACCGGATAAACCACCATAATAAGCACCGGACGCTGTTCTTGGGCCTGGGCCGATGTACGCTGCAGAGCCGGATATCGGGTACCCACCCCCGGAGGGACTGGCAGTGTCATCAACGCCGGCATAGGTTTCACCCACCTGGAGCTTCAGATCGATTCCACCTGTGTCCCCTGTTTTACCTGCATGGACGACCGTAGCCCTGGCCGACTGGTCCCTGGGAACATCCTGGTAATACTCACTGCCATAGATATGCGAATAGTCATAAGCCATAATCACGTAATCGCCCTCTTCCAGGCCCTTGAGTGTATAGCGGCCATTCGCATCGGTCGTCGCCGAGCGGGAATACCAGGAACCCCGGTAAGGGTCGGAAAGATCGGCGATGATGTATGGATACGGGAGATACGAGCTGGCATAGGGTATCGCAGATATATCGGCCATTTCCGCTCGATGATCATCAGATCCCAGGAAAGCTGCCTTGGCCACGATCATGATATTGGCCAGAGGTTTTTGGTCGAATTCATCCACTACCTGTCCACTGATCGATGCCCTGGGATAGAGGAAAATGTCCATCCCTTCCATCGGACTGGGCAGGCTGATGGAGACGGGAACAGGTGTAGACACCTGCGGATCGGTCATCTCCTGGTGATAATAGGCAGGATAGTAATCCGAAGACCAGTCTGCCTTGATAAAGTAGATGCCGGGACAAATACCTCTGAGTATATATTCCCCGGCTGGGTTGACAGAGGTCCGTTTTACTTCCCGCTCCTGCTCATCATACAGAATGATTATGCATCCTGCGCCCTTTACGGGCTGGCCGGTTACGAAATCCCTGACCACGCCCTTGAGAATGACGCCCTCGGACAGGTTAAAACCGATATTCTCGATGGTTTGCCCTAAAGAGACTTCGACGAGGGTCGCTCCACTCTCATTGGTTGCCCCCGAATAGTACTGAGGCATAAAGTTTCTCCCGTTGAGATCGTTTACCTCGTTTGCGGTGTAAACGAGGTATTTACCGGCAGGAAGCCCGCTCAGCAGGTAAAGTCCCCCGCCGTCACCAGGAGATGAATAGTAGCGTCTTCTTCCCTCTAGTGAAGTCTGCCCGGTATCGGATGACTCAAGAGGTCCTTTCCACTCGGCCACGATCTGCAAACCCGGCACCGGTTTGCCCGCAGCCGAATCACGGACAGTGCCCTTGATACTTCCTCCCAGAGTAAGACGAAAGTCAAGGCCGGTCTTTTCTTCTCCCTCCAATGCGGTTATCACGAGCGATGCAGATCCGTCGCCGTATTTGGCCGATACATATTTATCTTCCCGATCCCGCGCTTCGAGCCGGTAATTTCCGGCTGCAAGCCTGGTTATCCGGTAGGTGCCATCCTCGGCTGTGGAGGTACTGCTGTCAGTGTACACCTGGCAACTGCTGTCGGAGCTTGAGTCATCATCATACGAATTTTCATCAGGATAAGCATAAACCCAGATGTTAGCCAGCGGCTGGCCATCGTTGGAAGTTACTCTTCCGGAAAGAATCAGGCTCTTGGGCAAGACCAGATCAGGTGTAAAAAAGGTTTGCGGAGGAGACACCTCGATACCGGAGCGGCAATCGGCCTGATATTCCCCGCTCTGATCAGCGGCTCTCAGGATGTAGACTCCTTCTGACAGGCCATTCACGGTATAGGTTCCATCCTCGGCAGTCAGGGCATACCTGGCGTGGGGATAGTAATAAGAAGGGTCAGGCTGCTTATCGGAGGTATCGGAATACTGCCAATCGATATCTGCGGTTACCATGACTCCGGCCAGGGGTTTCCCGGTCTTGTCCACGACCTTTCCGCTGATGGAAGCGCCTTCCTTCAGGGAAATGACCAGGTCACCGCTCGTGCTGCCTGAGGAAATGGTGAAAACGCGCGGTTTTTCTTCCTCCGCCTCCGGATCGAGGCAGTAAGTCGCTCTGTAATTCTGAGATCCCATGGAACAATCGGCCAAAACGATGTACTCTCCTTCTTCCAGACCGTACAGGGTAAATTCCCCGGCAGTATCGGTCACGTCCTGGAATCCGCCATAGTATGACGGAGTAGGATAGTAGGCTGAATAAGAGGAGGCTGAGGTATACGCTGCACCAGGGTATCCATAGCCATAATACGGATAAGGCTCACCACTGTTTTCTTGGCTTACTTTCCAGGCCATGACCTGGACTCCTGCCAAAGGCGTGGACCCGACCAGGACCATACCTTTCAGGCATCCTCCGGCCCGCAGGGTTATCTCGATATCTCCGCTGACAGGCTGCGTTTCAGACAATTCGATATATCGAGGGGTAACATACCCATACTGATTGCCTATCATATATTCCGGATAACGAGCGGGGAGATACTTCCCTGTCCAATCAGACGCATCCAGGCTGTAGTTGCCGTTTTCCAGGCCGGTAAAGGCAAATTTCCCCTCCTGATCAGTCTGAATCGGAATGGGCCTGTTATCCATGATGGCCAAAGAATATGGATAATAGGTGTTGTAACCCAGGGGACCAGACTCTTTATAGATGCTGACCTGAATTCCGGCTACGGGAAGGCCGCTGTCCTTATCGATGATCCGGCCCTGGATGATTCCCTTGCCTTGTGAGGGAGCGAGCTGAAAATCGATGGAACCGGTTTCCTTCCCCGCTTCCACCTGGATTTCCCTGGCCTGATCCTGGTCCCGCGTATTCGGATAATAGACACCCTGGAAGCCGGGAGCATAATAGACCATGGGAATATAAGAGCCAGGTTCCAAACCGTTTATGCGGTAGGTGCCATCCTCTTTGCTCGTTGCCGACAGAGACTGGTAATAACCTCCCAGTTCGTTCGAAAAGCAACTGATCAGAGCATCGGCAACCGGTTTTCCATCAACCTGACTGGTAACTTTGCCGGAAAACCCACCGCCTGCGTTCAGGGTCAGATTGCATCCGGTTGTCTCCTGACCCGCCACCACGCTGAAAGTGTTTTCTTCAAAAGGTACATAATACCCACGGGTTCCGTAAGTACCTACGTATCCTTCGGCTCTCGTGACCATGAGCATGGATGCCCCTTCGGGCAGGCCGCAGAAGGTAAAATTCCCATCACTATCGGAGATGGTATAAAAAGTAAATGGCGGAGAGCTCATGTATACTCCCTGCTGAGTATAGGCACAGACCTCGGCTCCTTTGACCGGCGAGCCATTGGCTGCATCGGTCACCCTGCCGGATAATCTTCCGCCCATGATCATGCTCAGGCTGAGCGGCCCGGAAGTCTGCCCTGCCTTGACCCTGATCGGAACAATCAGAGAGGGATAGGGTATATAGGGCACGTAGGAAGAATAAGCGGACGCCATATTTTGGTACTGGCTGTCATCGTGGCCGAATATGGCAGGCATCAAACCCCTGCACTGGGGATCGTAAGCCCAGAGGCTGTACCTTCCTTCCAGCAGATCGCTCAAAAGAAAGGTTCCATCCGCCCGGCTCGAGGTCTGATAAAGCTGAGGGGCAAAAGGTGCTGGTGCGCCGGGATAAGCGGAATAGCCATAATAGCCGGGATAGCCATAATAGCCGGGATAAGAATAAACGGATTGTTCCAGCTTACTCACTTGTTCGGGCATCCAGGGCGGGTAAGCAGCAAGACTATAGAAAGAGGTAGTACCTGTATTGCTGGCTGACTGATTGAAAGCCAGAACCTGGATATCGGCCAAGGGCTGGCCGCCCTGATCCAGAATCTTCCCTTGAATTGCGCCTGTAGCAGCGACTGCGGCTGCGCCTTCAGCCACGCCTCCACAACGAACCATATCAGTTATGCCAAGCCCCATAACCAGAAAAAAAACGAGCCACAGACAGTCTGCCCGGCGAGCAACTTTCCTCAGACAGTAACGTGCCAAGGTCTTGTATCCATACGTACTCATTAACCTTACCTCCATACTTTTTCAAGGTCTTACGACAAATGGTAATACAAACTGCTCATACGAATAATTCATACAAAATTGAAAAGAGGAAGGATGAAGAGGGAGGATAAGGAAGAAGATGATGATGATGATGAAGAGCAGGAGAAAGAGCGGGAGGATGAGGAAAACGAGGAGGAGGGAGAATGAGGAGAAAATGAAGCAGATCGAGATTTCCCTGCGCGATTGCACCAGTTACTTAGCAGGCGATTTTGCCTGGCCCAAAGAAGCTTTGGGCCAGGCAAGATGAGCAACACTATTCTCTCTCACAGGGAGAGCATTAATAGAATAAATTCCACGGCTGCACGCTCCGTGATCGGTAATCTTGATTCGTAAATAAATTACCGGCACTTGATGAGCTTGAATTCCAGAGAGAATTATTGCCAAAAAGTCCCGCTGAAGAATTCGAAGAATTCGTGGAATAATTCCCCCATACAGAGGTAACCGGGGAAGTGTTCCACAGGCCTAACGTGGAAGTACTGCTGTTAGAAAAAAGCGTTGATGATGACCATGAGGATAATGAGGACCTGGAGCCTGTTGCAGACCAGGTTGAATATGGCAAGACTCCCCAAAGGCCCGTTATTGAAGCATTATTCAAGCCGAACAGAGAGTTGGAGGAAACAAGCCATAATGAAAGCCCTGATAATGAAGAGTTCCACAATGACCACTGGTTCCCCTGGTTCCCTGTATTGGCTGTCTGCTGCCTGGCAGGAGTTGCCGTGGCGGTCACTCCCCTGCTTTCATTCTCCAGCTCATCGCTGGTTGTGATTTTGAAGGTGTAGACCAGATCATTTTTCAGGTTTTCCACCGTATAGCTGCCTGTAGCTTTCCCAAGGCTGATCCCTGATCCGTACGCATTATTCCCTTCCTTGATGTACAGGATCTGATCAGCAAGGTCCCCTTCGGCATTCATGCTGGGCGTCCAGGAAAGGGTAACCTTTTTGTCCCCTTGCGCTGTTTTCAGGACTGTAATATCCTCAGGCGGTGTGGTATCCGCTTCGACACCCAGGCGGAAAGCCTGTAAGGCTACCTGCCCTGCGCCATTATCGACCTTTACCTGGATGATGGCCGGTCCGGCATCACTGTTGGACGGATTCCATTGAACCTTGCCTGAATCATCGATAGTCATACCTTCCGGACCATGCATCAGGACGTACTTGAGAGGAGCCGCATCGGAATCCTTAACCTTGATTTCATAGCTGAAGGTGCGGCCTGCCTTAATCGTCTCTACGGAATTGGATGAGATGATCTCGGGTGAAGGAACATTTGACGGTACCGCCCCTGCCGCCGGAGGCAGCGTTGGTTGGGTTGACGGTTGATACCCTTGATTCGGAACTCCTGTTGTTGATCCGTAGGAGCTGCCATACCATTGAGCTTGCCTGTCGTCACCGGATAAACCCAGTCCGGCACTGCTGCCGGTAGATGTAAGGTTATAATAGGAGTTACTGCTGCCAGCATAAGCTAAAGGATAAGAGGGATAACCGCCATAGGATGATGCGCCATAGAGTCCGCCTACAGGATAAGTCCCGTTGGAGACGAGCGTTTCGTCTTGGCCGGTATAGATGTCCCCTACCTGAAGTTCCAGATCGATTCCACCGGTATTCCCCGATTTGCCTACATGGATGACGGTGGCCTTCTCGGACTGGTTCAAAGGAACGTCCTTATAATATTCCCTGGCATAGATATGTGAATAATCAAGAGCCATGATCACATAATCACCTTCCTCCAGGCCCTTGAGTGTATACAGGCCATCGGCGTCGGTTGTCGCCGACCGATAATAATAGCTGTATCCATACGGATAAGGATAATCGGATATAGAAGATGGATATGAGGAGTAGGAGTAATATGGATCAGACGGATAAGAACCGGCAGAGGATACTGGAGATCCTGCAGGATAGTCCACAAAAACTGTAGACTTTCCAGGAACCTCAGAGGGTTTCGCATATGGATTCACGGCAGGCATGGCCATGACGGTGATACCGGTCAGCGGTTTCTGATCGAATTCGTCCACCACTCGTCCGCTGATCGATGCCTTGGGCTGGAGGAAGATATCGATTCCTGCTACAGGCCCGGGCAGAGAGACGGAGATATTGGTTGGACCGGATACCTGCGGATCAGCCGTGTCCTTGCAATAATACCCAGGATAGTAATCATTGTAACAGTCGGTCCTGATCAGGTAGGTGCCCGGCCGGAGACCGACGAATCTGTACCCCCCGGAAAAGGCGGTGTAGGTCTTCATCACTTCAATTCCTATCTCGTCAACCAGAGTAACTATGCACGAACCTCCTGTTATGGGCTGTCCGGTTTCGGCATCCTTGACCGTGCCCTCGAGGATAACGCCTGGTGACAGGTTAAAATCGATATGCTCGATGGTTTGCGATGCATCGACTTCAAGCCGGGTCGCTTCCTGTGCACTGCTGACACCCGAATAGTACTGGGATATATAGTTTTTCCCGGTTGACTCGGCTGAAACGTAAACAATGTATCTACCAGCCGCAAGCCCGGCCAGGCGGTAATTACCCTGACTGTCAACGGCGGCTGAATAGGATTGCCCCGGATAATAGCTGGTAGAGGTCGACACCGGAGGGGGTACGACTACTGTAGGAAGCGTAGAGGGTACGACTACCGGAGAGGACGAAGGGGTGACCATCACAGGCATGGGCTCGGCGAGCGTGGCCGAGGCCGGCATGGCAGAAGCTGTCGTTGTCAACACGGGATCGTAGGGAAGCGGTATAATAGTACGTCCCACGGTCGGTTGTAGCATTCCCACAGGCTCGGCATCACCGGTGCAAAAGTATCCCGCCTGGGAGGTGAACTGCAGCAGATCATCGACAAGGTTGGTCACTTCCATAGGTGTACATTCATCTTGCGACTCACCGTAAACCTTAAATTGCATCCAGACCAGGACATCACAAGTGTCTTTCGCAATAGGTTTGGTAAAGGAATATCCACCCACTCTCAGTCTACCGGGATCGGCCAGAGAAACGTCGAACATGGCAAAGGAAGATACCAGATCTCCTCTGGTAAAGCCCTGGAACTCCAGGACACCCGGATCATATGTCATTTCAAAGCCAAGGCTGGAAACCTCGTGAGACGCGGTCCTTATAATGACCGGAATCTTCACTTCATCACCTATCTCACCTCTGTATACCTTGATGTACAATTCTCCATTGTCCTCTGCCCGCACAGTTTCCACTGTTTCTCTCAAGTTCGTTTCCGGTGGAATAAATCCTTCAGGCGGAAGAGGCTCCGGGGTATAGCCGGGTTTGTACTCAGAAGCGTACTCGCCGGTGTATCCGGCAGATGGATATCCAGCGACGGCATATCCGGTATCCGACGTGGCAACGGCACCATATCTGTCATCCGGCTTGCCGTAATATGAATAATAGGGCTGATCGGATGATCCCAAGGGCCCTTCCCATATCGCCGTAACCATCAAACCGGAAACCGGCTGACCAGTGATGGCATCACGGATAGTACCCTGGATCGTTCCTCCCAGAGTAAGATGGAAGTCAAGGTTGGCCTTCTCTTCTCCTGCCGTCACGGTTACTGTGCCCGGTATGGGTCCGGTATCGGCTGCACGATAGGTAGAGGATAAGTAATTATTATCCTGATCATATGCATCCAACTGATAATTTCCGGCTGCAATCCCGGTTATCCGGTAAGTGCCGTCCTCCTGGGTGCGGGCATCGCCATAGGACCTCTGATAACTGCTGCATGAGCCGGAAGCGCTATTAACCTTATCATCGGAATTATAAGAGCTAACAGCTCTTGCGGAAACGTAGATGCCAGACAGTGGCTGGCCATCCTGAGAAAATACCTTTCCGGATAGAGCCACGCTTCTAGGCATAACCATATTGGGTGCGAAAGTCTTTCCCGGAGGAGTTACCTTGAGGCCGGAGCAGCAATCTTCCTGATACTCGCCCTTCTGATCACTTGTCCTCAGGGTGTAGGTTCCTGCAGACAGGCCATTTACCGTATAGGTTCCATCTTCAGCGGTCAAGGCACGGCTGGCCGGATATGCGAGGTAGTAATAGGGGTCCATGCTCCGGTCAGGTTCCTGACCGGGATCTTTCCACTCGACTTCTGCGCTTACCATAATACCGGCTAGTGGGTTGCCAGCCTTATCAACGACCTTTCCGCTGATGGAAGCGCCCGTCTTCATGGAAATAACTATTTTGCCGGTGGTGCTGCCTTCGGAGACTTCGAAAACACGTGGCTTTTCCCCCTCTGCGCAGTAGGTCGGCATATAGTTTTGAGACCCCGTCTGATACGAGGCCAACAGAGTATACTCTCCCTCTTCCAGGCCGCAGATGCTAAATTCCCCGGCCGTATCGGTTATGTCCGATATCCCGGAGTAGCCATAGCTGGTGTATACACCACCGGAGCTTGTTCTGATAACCATGACCTGGACTCCGGCCAAAGAAGCGGAGCCGGCCACGACCTTGCCTTGCAGACATCCTCCCTTGCGCAGGGGAATCTCGATATCGCCGATGACGGGCTTTTCTGAAGACAGCTTGAGGGATCCCATCGTATAGTATCCGGTCCGGCTGTCCTTGGTGTATTCCGGATAATTGGCGTAAAGGTATGTACCTTTCATGTCATAAACGTTGAGAGAGTATTCACCGTCCGCCAGCCCGGTAAATTCAAACCTTCCCTGTTGGTCGGTCTGAATCGAATAGGGGCCGGGGCGATCCAGCGGAGGCAAAGGAGACTCATAGACACTGGGCAGGACGCTGGGATAAGCGCTGACTCCACCGTATATGGAGACGGCTCCTCCAACGCCGCTGGTGGCAGACATGAAGGATGTCGGTGCAACAACGGTATCTGCCGGAGGCGGTGGTGGTACGGCCACTGGCCCAGAAACCAGAAGAGGTGCGGATGCAGGAGCGGCAGCGGTAGTGGTATTGACATTGACATTGACCGTATCAGCAGCTACCCTGGTGGCTGTAATCCCATAAGAAGCATTCCCTGCCGGGGAAGTGGAAGAGACGCCGGTTCCATTGACCGTTACTGTAGTCGATACTGCCACCGGCGCGGAACCCGGTACTGCGACCGGGGCTGATACTGCCACTTCAGCCCTGTTTCTCAGGAGGAGCCCGCTCCCATACGGGGAATAAGACGAGGTAGAAGCGTACAGGGGATATGCGGGATAAGGATAATACGCCTGATTCAGATTGACCTGAATTCCGGCCAGGGGAAGTCCGCTTTGCTTATCGATGACCTGCCCGCGGATGATTCCCTTGCTTTTTGATGGAGCGAGTTGAAAATCGATGGAGCCGATTTCTTTTCCTCCTTCGACCTGGATCTCACCGGCCTGCTCCGCATCCTGCGTATTCGGATAGTAAGCTCCCTGGAAGCCGGAAGCATACTCGACCATGGGAACATACATGCCCGGCTCAAGACCGCTTATGCGGTAGGTACCATCCGTTCCGCTTACGATCGGCGCAGACTGCGTGTAGTAGCCGTAAACGTTGTCCATGATCTTGGAGCAATTGATCTGGGCACCGGAAACAGGTTTTCCGTCAACCTGACTGGTAACTCTGCCGGAAATCGTGCCGCCGGCCTTCTGAGTCAGATTGCAGCCGCTCGTTTCCTGACCGGCTACTACTTCGAAGGTTGTTTCATCGAAGGTTGGAGAAGATAAATAACCGGCTATATACCCTTCGGCCCACATGACCGTCACCAGGTTTTTCCCCTCTGGCAGGCCATTGAAGGTATAATTGCCGTTACTATCAGTAAGTGCAAAAAAACGAGGGGGAGCGCCTCTATAACTATAGACATCATTTACCTCTGGCTGAGGATAAGCCTGGACCGCGGCACCTTTGATTGCCAGGCCGCTGTCTGCATCGGTTACCCTGCCCGATAGCGTGCCGCCCAATGACATGGTCATGGTAAACGGCCCGGCTGTATTCCCGGCACTGACCTTGATCAGGATATTCTGCGTCGAATAGGAATAGGATGAATAGGAATAGGCGAGCAAGGCTGACCCTGTCTGATCACCAACGACGCCGAATATGACAGGCTCGAATCCCCGTCCCTTTGTATCGTAGGCCCACAGATTGTACCTTCCCTCCGGCAGATTGCTCAGAAGAAAGGTTCCATCCGCCTTGCTTGAGGTACGATAAGGCTGAGAAAAGTCAGGTGCGGCAGATGCTCCGGCGGGGGAAATGGGATAGCCGTAGATTGTGCCACTGTAACCATAGGAATAAAAGGAGGACCCTGGGGTACTCATCTCTTCAGGAGTCCAGGGCGGATAATTGAATAGATCGGAATATGGCAAGCCGCCATAAAAGGCAGGAATCCCGCCGTAAGGTTCTTGTTTTAAAGCCATGACCTGGATATTTGCCAAAGGCCGACCACCCTGTTCAAGAATCTTCCCCTGAATCGCACCTGTAGTTGCGGCTTCAGCCAGGCCCGCATTGCAAACAATGTCAGCCATGCCAAACCCCGCGATCAGGAAGAGAACTAACCAGAGACAGCCAAGCCTGTGAGCAACTTTTCTCAGGCAGTAACGTGTTAAGTCCAAGGGTTCGTACGTACTCATTGATTTTACCTCCACTTTTATTACTTGAGGTCTTACTGAAAATCAAATACAAACTGCCAATCTAAGTTCTGGAAACGTTCCATGAGTGTGATATTTTCTATTCAAATACCTCATCTCTCTTAACCTAAAGCAAGATTCATACCCTCCTTTCAATGCTGGCGGACAAAGGGGATGTAACAGGATATCTCCCCCCCTGGCTATGGTGTTGAAGCTTAATGTATAAAAATTGCCATGAACCTTTTGAAGATTTCATGCGTTTATGAGGGACGCAGTAGATTGTTAGTTAGTTACGGTCAGCTCTTTTTTACCTCGAATGGGTGAAATCCTGCTTCTTGCAGCATACTCAACTTGATATTGCTTTCTCTTGTTACTTTATATTAAAATATAAAGTATAGGTTGTTCTCTAACCATAATGCCCCCCGTAAATGACAGCATTTCATCTTGATTCGCTCCTGCTCATCATGAGATTCTCGATTGGATTAATTTTTATAGAAATCTGGATAAAAGAAAGCTTTTTATCATGGGATCGTTGTTCAATCCAGGTAACAGGAAAAGCAGTCAAGTCCGCAGGGATAGAAGTCCACCCTAAACCACTTTCTCTCATCAGAATCAGGTTTACGCTGTAATTATTTCATCACCCCGTACCTGCTCTATTTTTTTAATAGTCAGGGAATTCTCGAAGTATTATGACATTACTATTTTCCGTTAATCACCCAAATCATACAGGTAGGTTTTTCAACTATGACAAGAGTAAAAAGAGATATTGTCTTATCCATTCTTTTTATCATCATCTCTGTGGCTTGTGTATCTTTCAGCGAGGCCCAGTACCCTCCATTCTATCTTCCTCCTGCGGCGCCGGTCCTGGGAGACTTTTTTAATCCATTCCTTGCACCTGTCATACCAGCCCCTTTTTTCGCGGTGAACCCTTTTATCCCAACCATCTCCCCCCTATCCGCCCTGATTCCAGCGTCTACCGCGGTGGCTCCCGTTCCAATCCGTACCGCTGCCCAGGCCGGAACCTGGGTCGGTACCTGGCAAAGCACCTTTATAGCCTTTATTATCTTGTATCATTCAGGACCGATGACCTTAGATTTGATTGAAAATCCCCTACTGCAATCTTTGAGCGGCACAGGTATCCTCCAAGGAAGCCGCTATACGAATACCCTGTTTGACGTAAGAGGTGTAATACCTACTTCTTCGACTTTCGAGTTAAATGCGATTTTAAGCGGCGGGTATGCGATTGTCTTAAACTGTATTCTTACTTCACCAACAACGATGATAGGTACTTACACGGTATCCTTCGGTTTCGGCGGATCGGCAATCGATACTGGAATATTCAATCTGACTCTTATCTAAGTCCGGGATTCTTTGGAAGGTGCCGGGCATCCCCTGGCAGTCTGATGAGCATAGGGCCGTATCCATCAACCAGCATGGTTTATCTATTATGACCATGCATGACCACGAGCCAATCCCCCGACGCCTCCACCCCACTTTCCTCAAGGAATTTGAGAGGCAACTGAGGACTCTATTTTAGGACAGGTTCACTCATGTACACTAGGTATGATGGGGGCAGGAATCCCCATCATACCTTTACCTTACGTAACCATTCAGCTACCTTACACAACTATTCAGCACTATTCAGCCTCATTACTGATCAATCTGACTGATGAAAGGCGGGTCCTTCTGACGAGGATATTAATAACTCCTTGGCAACCCCTGCTCAACTTCCTTCAACCAGACAACAAGGACTTGAGCAGCCGCTGATTGATTTGAGTAGCTCCAATCTCCTGTTACTTGCAACTCAATTTTTTTATCTTTCCCCGTTGTAGAATCAAATTGGTAACATACATAAGATTTCGAGCCTGCATCAAAAGAAACATTTACCTTCTCGGAATAGGTTCCTTTACTCGCTGGCTCAATGAGTCTCCTTTTCTCAGCCAATACAGAGGATGCAATCGTCTTGACAAACGTTACCTGGTCAGTGCCTGAGGGAGAGTTGCTATAAGTGTAAACACCCCCTTTGCTATCAATATAAAATCCGGAATGTTGATACCCCCACGCAAAATTACTCCGTTCTACCTCGAAAAGCTTGACTGGTTCTGATGGCGTTGTCTCCGGCTGCGTTGGAATCGTACTTGAATCTTGTCCAGGCCATTGAAACACAGAACCGGACCAGGGGGAAGGAATGCTCCAGGGAGATGTAATCCACGACGTGAGATAAGGGAGGGGATTCAAATAAGGCAAGGAAAAGGGATTAGTGGTAACAAAGGGATTGGTAGTAACAAAGGGATTAGTGGTAACAAAGGGGTTGGTAGTAGTAGGTGAATTCGGGAAAAACAGGCTATAACTTCCTCCATTTGAGTAACTTGAGTAAATATTGTAATTTCCGAAGCCAGGGGAAGAAAGATCAGAGTATCCGGTGGTATAGCCGGTTGCACCCCACGTAGTGCTTGGAGTACTCCAGGGAGTACTTGAAATGCTCCAAGGTGTATTTGAAGTACTCCAGAGAGTATTTGAAGTACTCCATGTGTTATTGAAAGAATCATATGGGTACGATGACACACTCGCCGCCAGCATTCCTATGCCCGGTTCTAAACTGAATACTGGATGACTCAACATTGCTACAAACCACAAAACCAGACTGCCAATGAACATCTTTCTCATAACCTTAACTCCTTTACTGTTTAAGGTCAAAATGGGCTGCTAACCCTCTGTTTTGCAGTTTTCCCCCCATTTTGTGGTAAGCTGTAAAGTTAACATATTAAAAAATCTGGCCTGAGGGAATTTTATAATAAAATTATAGCCCATCAGGTTATAATTTTCAAACGATGGGAGCAAAATTATTATTGGTAAATGTGCAGGAAGGTATGAAAGGATGAAAAAAAAGAGACAGTAAGATCAGAAACAACTGCAAAGCCTGATTATAGATCGAATGGATTTTATTCGGTAAGGGATAAGGATAAAGGGAAATGCGTTTAAAATAAGATATTGTGCTCTTTTTGGTCAGATGATAAAGTATAGAGTACAAAGGCTATCGAGCATTATTATTGCTTAAACATTATTATTGCTAAGTAAGATAAGATATACAACCTAAGTCAGCCCCCTCACCCTGCCCTTTTCCCATAAAAGGGAGCAGGGAGAGGGAACCTTTCAGGCCGTCTGGGAGGCCGCATAAAATGA
>JBFMGO010000071.1:0-32127 GCA_040752695.1 bacterium | reverse complement strand
AAAGAATTGGAAGACTTTCAGCCTTATGTATAGATAAAAGTCTTTAGCCCCAGGCGAGGCCATATCAGTACCCCAGCAATCAAGACCCCATTTCGGCACGGGAGAACGGGAGGTTCTCGCAAGCTGAATTGGTAGATATTGACCCTTCACCCCAACCGACAAGGCGACGTGTCGGTAGAGGCCCCTGGTTTATCTGCAGCCAGGGGCCCTTCTCTTCCTTTTTAAGCATTTGCCTGTGGTGCCTTTTTAAGCATTTCCCTCTTGATTTTAAAATACCAAAAATGGCAAAATTAATTATGCACTTATTTCGCACCACTATCCGATATATTTTTCTTATGCTGCTTTATACTGCCTGTCTGGCCTGTGCCGCAAGACACACTGTCTATCCGCGAGGTCCCAGAAAGGGTCGTGACTTTCCCCTTCATCACATGGAGGAGGGGATCGCCTCCTGGTACGGAGCGGATTTTCATGGCAAAAAGACTGCAAACGGTGAGGTCTA
Organism: bacterium; assembly: GCA_040752695.1. GTDB lineage: Bacteria > SZUA-182 > SZUA-182 > DTGQ01 > DTGQ01 > DTGQ01. The sequence goes on along the minus strand of JBFMGO010000071.1, from coordinate 31,628 downwards.
CGATATGTATAAGAGTACGGCTGCTCACCGGTATTGGCCGTTGGGCTGCTATGCACGGGTAACGAATCTGAAGAATCGAAAGTCGCTCGTGGTCAAGGTCAATGATCGGGGGCCATTTGTGAAAGGCAGAATCCTTGATCTATCGTATGGTGCGGCCTGTGCTCTGGACATGGCAGATGACGGTCTAGCTCCGGTACAGATTGAGATTGTCCAATTGCCTGAGATTCAGGGACCCGAAGGCGGCTTCTTCATACAGATCGGAGCCTTCAGCTATCGGTCCAATGCAGATGGTCTTTTGCAGCACTTTTCCGCCTATTATCCGACTCATCTGGTAGTCTTCCAGAGGCCAGGCTCTGCGGAGCTCTACCGGGTCTGGATCGGTCCTTTCGACCATATCTCTATGGCCCAAAAAACTCTACAAGAGTTTGAAAACATGGGTTATACTGGCTCATTTATCATAGCGCAGTAGAGAATAAGAGAACTCCTCATTTTCCTCCCTTGCGAAAGATAGCTGAAAGTGATATTGTTTAATTATGTAAAGAAAAGTGTTAAAGAATTGTTAAGCGAAACAAAAAAAGCAAGGAAAACACGATAAGGAAAAGGCATGTCTGGATCTGACATTATTTTTGATTCCTTTGGTTTGTATATCTTGGGCCTGGTACTGTTGTTCGGCTCTTACGATATTTTTTTACGTATCAGGTATGGCCAGCGTCAGGGTTCGATAAGAGGAAAAGGAGGCCTGATTTTTTGTCTCGTTTTCTTATTGGTCATGGGAAGTGTTCTTTTCGTTCTCTCCCTGTTGTTTTTAGCCAGACTCTACGCAGGCAGCAAGGCGTGGTTTTATTCCGGCGCCATTATCTTTGTGGTTGTGGCCGGAGTAACATTCCAGATTATGAAATGGAAGCGCCAGATTCTGAAAGAAGACATGAGTGAGGATGTCGAATCTGGCAGTGGAATGTCTGAACCGGCTGATCGGGCCAAAGGTAAATGAAGGGAATGGGCCAGGTGAAGGATCATACCTCGGCTGTAATCATCAAGGTTAAGAAAGATACATGGATCGCGGTTCAGGATGAGGTCATTCGGGAAGTTCCCCTGCTGATCAGGATCAATGGATCGCCATGTGCAACCCTGATGCGCACTCCCGGACAGGAAAAAGAGCTGGCTTTAGGCTTTTGTTTTACCGAAGGAATCTTATCTGATTCGTGGAAAGAGGGCGGCTTGCAATGGGAAGAGCCAAAAAAAAACTGCATTGGCCTGCTCCTCGACTGCTCATGCCTCTCCCGACCTGTGATGTCCTTGATGCCCTTTGCCGACTCAGCGGAAAATCCGGCAGTGGAAGTCGCAGAGGACGAAGAAGAAACAGTAACCCGGATTTTTCCCTCTCTCAGCGGCAGGATTGAATCTCAGCTTCATATATCCCTCTTGACGCTGCAAAACATCGAGAACCAGTCCAGGCACAGACAGGCGCTTTTTGCTCTCACCGGTGCAACGCATGCAGCTTGTATCTTCGACCGCGAGGGGAATTACTTGTTCTGCTTCGAGGATATGGCACGGCATAATGCCCTGGATAAAGCCATCGGGCATGCTTTGCTTTGCGGTGAGGATCTTTCTGACAAGATCTTATTCCTAAGCGGCAGAACCAACTGCACCCTGATTCGCAAAGCGGCAAAGAGCCGCATCCCCGTTGTCGCTTCCGTCTCTGCTCCCACTTCTTTGGCTGTGAGTTTAAGCAAAAAAGTCGGGATGACGCTGATCGGATTTTTGCGCCCCGGCGGGATGAATATTTATGCAGGCCAGGAGCGAATCAAGACGTGACCGATATGAGCAAAGAAAGCCTATTTCACGATCATGGCGATGAGAAAATGAATTTTTCCAGGGAGGTCGATCAGAAGGGGCAATCTGATCTCAGCCCATTTTTTTTCTGGAGAATAGAAAAAGGCAGGCTTAAGGGGGGATGCTTACTCTTCTATTCCTTCCCTGGTTTTTTCCCTGATTTCTGGAATTTTTGACTCCTGAACACTGGAAAAGAGGTGATTGAAAGAGCATGAGCAAAGAGGATAAAATCAGACTGACTCAAGGGGTCAAATCTGCTGGCTGAGCTTCCAAATTGGGTCCGGGTGACCTGCAAGCTCTCCTGGCTCATCTGCCGCAGGCGGAGCACCCGAGGGTGCTGGCCGGGTTCGGTCACGCTGAGGATGCAGGAGTGTATCAAATCTCGGAGGATACGGCTTTAATTCAAACCGTAGATTTTTTTACTCCTATTGTAGACGATCCCTACGATTTCGGAAAAGTTGCAGCAGCCAATTCACTGAGCGACGTATACGCCATGGGGGGCACCCCGATTTGTGCCCTGAACATCGTGGCTTTTCCCGTCCGCTGCATGGAAATCGGGATTCTGGAAAAGATACTGCAAGGAGGAATGGCAGCTTTGGCCGAAGCCGAGATCCCCCTGATCGGCGGCCACAGTATCGAGGATGAACAGATCAAATACGGCATGGCCGTATCCGGGCTCATTCACCCTCAAAAAATTATGAGAAACAATACCTTAAGGCCGGGGGACAGTCTTCTGCTGACGAAACCCGTCGGCACGGGAATCGTGGCTACGGCATTAAAGGCAGAGATGGCTGAGGGCGAGCATATCCGGGCTATGGTGCGGTGCATGAGCAGCCTGAATAAAGTCCCCTCCCGGTTCATGGAGTCTTATGAGGTCCATGCATGTACGGACATTACCGGCTTTGGGCTTTTGGGACACATCAGGGAGATGGTTGATGGTTCGGGCTGTGCCGTTCGTATCCATAGCCAAAATATCCCCTTGCTGGATGGAGCCCTTGATTATGCCCGGATGGGATTGATTCCAGAAGGTGCCTATCGCAACAGGGAGTATGTCCAGAAATATCTGGCCGGTTTTGAATCCATTGCTCAGGAGTTGCAGGATGTACTCGTGGACCCGCAGACCTCTGGCGGCCTTTTGATGAGTCTTCCACCGGATTCAGCCAGGGATTTTTTGAAAATCCTCTCTACGACGCGTCAGGGACTGCCTGCTGCCATCATTGGTGAAGTAACCGCAGGGCCGGAGCAAATTCAGATAATCGGGCCATAGATTCTGGAGGCACGCAGGGGAATATTTTAAAAAAATAAAAGATTAAGAAAATATTGGATCATTTAAAAATAAAAAATTGCCGATACCGTATACAGATAAATATTTAGATGAATGATCTTGAGGGATAGGCACTTGTTTCACCAATACCTGCTGGCCTGGAAAGGAGGTACAGGGTGAGCGGGGCTGAAAGAGTGAAAAGAGAAAGAAAGGGTGAAAATGACATCCCGGATCATTCGATGTATAAATAACCTATTTCAATCAGGAGGTATGGATCATGGCCTTATTAGAAGGTATGGTTGAAGGACTGGGGCCGGGTATTTTACTTGGCGTTGGTATCGCTTTAGCTGCGCCTCTCGTTTTACCGGTGATGGGCAATCTGGTTCGCCCTGTAGCCAAGTCGATAGTCAAAGGAGGGCTTGCTGTTGGAGACAGGGTAAAAGAGGTGACTGCTGAGATCAGCGAACAGGTAAGTGATCTGGTCGCCGAAGTCAAGGCCGAGAGCGCAGCCTCACTTGCCAAGGCTGCTGAGCAGGCAGTGAGCGCCTCGTCCGCTCCAGTTGAAAACCCGGTGCAAGGATAGCGACCGCCACTCACCCCACGTGACATCATATCTTCAGGGCACGAGGAAGATCCCATTTGCTGAATAAAGACCGTGATATCCGAGGGATGCGGCTCAAGTTGCCTGATAACGGCCCTTCCCCCCTCTCTATGGGGATGTATGTTTCGAAGGGAGGCGGCAGATGATCACAAAAAGGGAGAGAATATGGGAGATATGAAGGGTGAGGTCCGAATTGCCAGCAGTACGCCAGGAAGGTTGCGCCTGCGTATGTATCATCCAGGAAGACATCCAGAGTTTTTGCAGCGCGTCAAAACATATCTGACTGACCGGCCGGGTATCCACAGGGTCGATGCGAATCATACAACGGGAAGTATTACCATTCGATACGATACAGACACACATTCATATGACAGTCTTATCACCTTACTCCATGATATGGGTGTAATTCTGCGCGATGTTATGTCTGGTGGAGAATGGAGCCTTTTGGATACCGGCCAATGCACAGCCGCTGCCCAGATGAGCAGGGTTATCAGTGACCTGGATAACCGTATTTTTCAGTTAACCGGCGGGAAAGTGAACTTGAAGCTTATCATCCCGCTAACGATGGGAGCGATTGGAATACGGCAAATTATCCGGCATGGGTTGGGAATCTCTCAGGTGCCGGGCTATGTTCTTGTCTGGTATGCTGTTGATGCCTTTTTCAGGCTCCATCCAAAGCCGCAGAACATATCATAACCCTTTGTGATTTGCGGCGGATGAGCGAAGAGCCTGTCATATGACGGCAGGCATTATTTGACGTGCCGGATGGAAGGATTTTTCCTTTCGGATGAAGAAAAACGGGTGTATCGATGAGGTTTTGAGGAAAGCAGGAGGAGATAAACATGGCTATTCCAAAAAACTTAGACGAATGCTTTATCGAGTTACAGAGAATGCTGGGATCTTTGGTGGTGAATGAGATCAGAAACGAAAAAGAAAGTGATATTTGCATGGTTCATTATGGTCTTGGAACTTCACTGAAGAACCGATGGGAATTGTGGCACACTCTTTCACCCCTTACTCAGTACTTCAATCGGCTCGGTATCTTTCATGCTGACGATATGTCAGACATTATCCTCACTTCCTTTTGGAGGTATTTAAACAATAAACCGCTTGCCCTGGATGAACTGATAGAGCTTTATCAGGGATTTTGGCTGCATTTTGATGAAAAGGCAGCCTCGAGTCAGGAAGCCAGAAGCCAAAAGCAGTGAGTTTAGATTCAGGAGAGAATAAAACCCTTTGTTATGAGGGGAGGAGGCGGGCTTTTCCCACTTTTGATGGCTCCTCGTTTCTTTATAAATCATAACTCCATGCTTACCCTGACAGAGGCAGTAGTGTCCCGGTAATCATTTGCCTTGACATTTGAATCATTTCTGGAATAGGTATATCCGACTGCGCATTTGAAACAGGGAGAGAGCCTGAAGAGGAGGCCGGTATTCGCGGAGCGATACTTGACGACTTCCTCTTCAGGCTCAAAATCGCTGCTCGTCCATTCAGCGGCAAGATTAAGGTCCACCCTTCTGTGCAAGGGCACCGTCAGGGAAGCGTCTGCACCCCACGACCTGTCTATCCATCTTCTTTCCTGGTAGTGTTCCTTCTGACTGAACAGTGTCCAGGCGATTTGAATCCTGCGGTGATAGTTCCCCCCCAGACTATGCCTCCTGAGCCTGAAAACGCCGCTGTCGATGCTGTTCTGGAAGGATTCTTCATAGCTGTAGGAAAGGGTCTGAGATTTCATGAATGGAAGTGCTCCATCGAGGCCGGCACTCAAGAAGGTTTTCTCGTCTTTGTGGTCGTTACTCAATGTGAGCCAGGTATACCCTCCTGTGCCGGTCAGGCTCAGCGATGTACCAACCCGCCTGGACAGGCCAAGGCCGATCTCCTGGCTTTTGTAGTCATGAAAATCACCGCTGCGGACAAACTCTTTTTTCAGTCGGTATATGATTTTTCCTTCCAGTTTCCGGGAGAATATCCTGTTCACTATCAATGAGCCTGTACTGGATTCACGGTCTGTAGCCTGAGAAATGCTGTATGCGGTGTTGGTATACTCATATCCGCATTCCAGGCTGTCGGTTCTGGTGAGATTTTTCCTGATGTAAGGGTGAACTTTCAGCTTATTCTCACTCGCTTGCCTGGCAGATAAATCCTCTTTCTTTGTTTCCCGCCGCGAATAGAAATCCTTTCGCGTGACCGTGTCGGACAGGTCGAGGAAAGCCAGGTTCCGGACCAGGATTATTCCCCCCTCCGGGCTGGTATTCAGGATAGCACTGAATTCATGCCGTAATTCATTCCTGTCAACATCGTGTGAAAAGAGTAACTGTTCAGGCTGGTAGTTTAACCTGATATCCAGAAGGTGTCCTGACAGCCTTGTGCTCATATCCAATTTGATAATGGTAATGAAGTCACCGGGCTGATTGGCATTTGCATCCTTGTATACGGTATTGTCGTACTCCTCCTCGATCGAGAAGGTAAACGACGAGGAGGCATTTTTCACAAAATCGAAAAGAGGGAAAATCGATCCGATGCGGCCATCCTCCTTCACCTGGTCAGGTACGGGAGAGAGCACCGCATCGGCGTCCTGGGATGATGAGCCGGTTGTTGCAGGCAAGGAGTGAGGTGCGTATTCGCGCACTGTCACTGCTTCTGGTCTTGTGGCCACGGATTCGCGCACTGCTGTTGCTTCTGATTCTGTGATCACGGGTTCTCGCACTGCTGGTGCGTCTGATCCAGTGACAAAAGAGGCAGGGATGGTCAAGATCGCTGCCGCTGCCATGAGGATAAGAAGAGCAGGGGAAAGGAACTTTAGACTGCCGAGTGCGCCGAGCGCCTTTATCAGGGGCCGGAGTCGCCGCATCCACGCAAAGCGGATCACCGTGCGAAGGGTAGGGTAGGGCATGGATAATCTTCCTTCCGCCTCCTTGTACGTTTTTTTGTGAGCCTGACCCGAAAGACTCCCCTTTCTTCCTTTTCTCTTGAAGGGAGATGGGGGAGAAGAGGGTATCTCTCATACGATAGACAGTGCTTACTCCCTTTAGAGCTTTCTTATTCGGAAGGGCTCGATCAGAGCAGCTACAGGAGAAGAAGGTTTTTACATTTTATTTTCCGCAATTGTTTTTCACTCCAGGATTTGTGTGCCGCTGGAGTTTTGGTAGGCGATCTCATGCCCGGTTGCATCGATGACACTGATGGTAGGAGTATTGCTGGGAGTGCAGTTGGCAACTCTGGCTATATTGCAGGCGATAAGGGTGTATTGGTTAGAGAGGATCTGGAGCACCTGCGCTTTGCTGTTCTGGGGGAGAGCTTTCCAGATGCCGGTAGCTCTTACCTCCAGGCGCATGCCGGAATCGAGCACGGTATGATCTTCGAAAAGAGCCTGCCCGAATTGCATCTGGGTCCTTGCATTGATGCGCTCAAATAAGCCATCGACAAGTGTCTCCATAGACTCGGCCGTTCCGGCAGGATAATCAGGCGGAGCTTCAATGGGGGCACTCTTATCCAGTTCCGCTTTTTTAGGGGGCTGAGGTTTAGGCTCCTGCTTTACCGGTTTTGGCTTGGCTTCGCCTGGTTTGGCTTCTTCTTTTGGCGGATGGTCGCAAACATACTTCTTTTCTATCCAGCCGGTTTTATCTTCCGCTATTTTTACCTCGAACCAGTCCTTTTCTTCTCCGACGATGGCGATCTGTTCACCTTTCCTGGCTGGTTTGACGGTTTGGCTGTTCTCTTTGGGGAGGGACATGATTGTGGCTTCGTCAGCACAGATAAAGAGATTCCGGATTTCCCTGGGCTGATTTTGCTCTGTAACAAGCTTGTTTTCATCCGCCGTTGATTGCATGGGCGAAGTCTGATAAAAGAAAGTAATGTAACTGAGGAAGGCGATCACCAGGACGATAATGGCCATAGCAATCCAGAAAAGCTTATCAGCATACCTAGACATCGTGCTCTCCTTGAGTATACCGGCTGGGAATTTTCCGGCCAGTCATTGAATGGGGGCATTTCTCGAAAATCCCCCTAACTCCCTTTACCAAGGGAGGGAATAAAATATCCCTTTATCAACGGGGGCGATAACCGGCCGCATATTGAACGCGACCTGTCCTTAGTTTGGACGGTTTGCTATAAGTAAATCCTTTCATGATAGCATAAACCTTTTCCGAAAAGAAGGGGGGAAATTTCCTGTTCAGAAGATTCATTTTACAGTCCCGTTATCCTGTTTTATTCGTTCACGTTTAATCCGTTTTTTCTGTACACGGCTTGGAAAGTTTAGCTTTAAACGGTTTTTTCTATACCCTGGTATTTAGTATAGTAAATAAAACAACATATTATAGCTTTAAGGGAAAAAAGAGAGCTGAATTGAGCCGGAAAAGTGAGAGGAAAACACTGGCATGTCTGAGAAAAAAGCTTGACAATACTGGGCCTTTAGTATATTTATACTGAAAAAACGTAATTCAAACAGGAAAGGAGGGAATTAGTAGGTGAATAAAGCTGATTTGATAGATAAGATGGCTACCGAGGCGAGCATCAGCAAAGCTGCCGCGGAAAAGGCACTGGGAGCTTTGACTGATGGCATCAAGACTGCCCTGCAAAAAGGGGAGCCTGTAACATTGATTGGTTTTGGTACCTATTCCGTAACTGAGCGAAAGGCCCGGACTGGTAGAAATCCACAAACAGGCGAGGAGTTGCAAATACCCGCTAAAAAGGCTATTAAATTTAAAGCGGGAAAAGGCTTGAGAGACGCAGTAGAATAAGTAAGGGGAGCACAGTCTGAAAGGGGGTAACCGATCCGGCATCTTTACCCAGTTACCCCCTTTTTTTCTTTGAAAGAGTTCGAAAAGACGTGAGTGATTCAGCGCAAGAATTATATCAGCTTTCTATCCACGAAGCATCCCGAATGCTCCAAAAGAGGGAGATCTCATCCGTAGAGTTGGTAAGTTCGGTGCTTGACCGTATCCAGGAGGTAGACCCCTCTATTCATGCATACATTACCGTGGATGCGCAAAGAGCTCTGGACCAGGCCCGAAAAGCCGATGGAATATTGTCCGGCAATACGGTGGTGAATTCCTCTCTTTTCCTGGGAATACCCGTTTCGATCAAGGACAATATGTGTACTCAAGGGATGAGGACGACCTGCGCTTCAAAGATCCTGAGTACTTTCATTCCTCCCTATGATGCCACTTCAGTCAGAAAGATCCTGGATCAGGGAGCGATCATTCTTGGCAAGACGAACCTTGATGAGTTTGCCATGGGTTCTTCCACGGAAACCTCACATTTCGGTACTACCTGCAATCCCTGGAATCTGAAGCGGGTTGCCGGCGGATCGAGCGGCGGCTCTGCCGCCTGTGTGGCTGCGGATTCCGCTCTGTGCGCTCTCGGCTCGGATACGGGAGGTTCCATCCGCCTGCCAGCCGGCTTTTGCGGTGTCGTTGGCCTGAAACCCACCTATGGCCGGGTTTCCAGATACGGGTTAGTGGCTTATGCCTCCTCTCTGGATCAGATAGGCCCCATCACCAAGAATGTCACCGACTGCGCCTTGATGCTGGAGATTATCAGCGGATACGATCCTTTTGATTCCACTTCCGTACCTAAACCTGTAGGAGCTTTCCACAAGTCGCTGATTCCTGATGTGCGGGGAATGAAAATCGGTATTCCTTCAGACTACTTCCGCGAGGGACTGGACAAAGAGGTGGAAGAAAAGGTCCGGCAGGCTATTTTACTCCTTGAGAACCTGGGGGCGGAAGTGGAGGAAGTAAGACTTCCGCATACCGAGTATGCCATTGCCACTTACTATATTCTGGCTACGGCAGAGGCAAGTTCAAACCTGGCCCGATATGACGGTGTGAAATACGGGTTTCGTGAAAAGAATTTTTCTCATCTGATTGAAATGTATGAGAATACACGACAAAAAGGGTTCGGTCAAGAGGTAAAGCGCAGGATCATGCTGGGAACCTATGCCTTAAGCTCAGGCTACTATGATGCCTATTACCTGAAGGCCCAGAAGGTCCGGACTCTCATCAAGCGGGATTTCGAGGAAGCCTTTAAAAAAGTCGATGTCCTGGCTGCTCCCATGGCTCCGGTCCCTGCATTTGGCATCGGAGAAAAGATCGCGGATCCCCTGCAGATGTATTTGATCGATATCTTTACCCTTTCAGCTAATTTAGCCGGGGTTCCCGCTCTTTCGGTCCCGTGCGGCTTTTCCAGCGACGGGATGCCTGTTGGCCTGCAATTGCTGGCCAGTCATTTTCAGGAGGAAAAAATCCTGCAGGCTGCCTATGCTTTCGAACAAAATACCGACTACCATAAACAGCGCCCCAATCTTGAGATCAAGCGTAAGGGATAAGGGGATTGCGCCTTTGGCCGATCCTTTAAGCTCTAAAAATCCAGGTAGAGAAGTTCATGAAATATGAAGCGGTTATCGGGCTTGAAGTTCATGCCCAACTTTTGACCAAATCGAAGATTTTTTGTGGTTGCAGCACGGCTTTCGGCGCATCGCCCAATTCTCAGGTATGCCCCGTCTGTCTTGGGTTTCCGGGCGTACTTCCCGTTTTAAACCGCAAGGTAGTGGAATACGCCATCAAGGCAGCTCTGGCCATGAACTGCCGGATCAATGAATGGTGCAGATTCGACCGGAAAAACTATTTTTATCCTGACCTGCCCAAAGCCTATCAGATATCGCAATTTGCGGCTCCTCTGGCCGAGCACGGATATATTGAGATCACCGACGAGAACGATCGCGTCAGAAAGATAGGCATAACCCGTATCCACATGGAAGAGGATGCAGGAAAACTGGTCCATGCCGAAGGATACGTTTCGGCTAACAAAAGTTACGTCGATTTTAACCGTACCGGCGTCCCTTTGATCGAAATAGTCAGCGAACCCGACATCCGCTCACCGCAGGAGGCGCGGGAGTATCTCCAGAAGCTGAGGAGTATTGTGCAGTACCTCGGGGTCTGTGATGGCAATATGGAGGAGGGGAGTCTTCGGTGTGACGGCAATGTCTCCGTACGGCCCGTGGGTGCTCAGGGATTAGGGACAAAGGCGGAGATAAAGAACCTGAACTCTTTCCGCTTTCTGCAAAAGGCGCTGGAATATGAGGTCCAGAGGCAGATCAACCTGTTGGAAGCAGGAGAAAAAGTTGTGCAGGAGACCCGGTTGTGGGATACCGAACAGAATCGAACCGTTTCCATGCGCAGCAAGGAAGAGGCTCACGATTACCGCTATTTCCCTGAACCCGATCTGGTTCCCCTGCATATAGACCATGAATGGACCGAAAAGATACGCTCCTGCCTGCCGGAGTTGCCTGAGGCCAAGGTAGAGCGGTTTGTCCGGGATTATCAGATCCCGCGGTATGATGCCGGGGTTTTGAGTGCAACGCAGGCTCTGGCCGATTATTACGAAGCATGCGTAGCCCTGTTCCCCCATCCGAAAGTGGTGAGCAACTGGCTTATGGGAGATGTCCTGCGTGAGCTGAACAGCAGGAATATCGATATTTCGAAAAGTCCTGTGAGTCCAAAAGCACTTTCGGACTTGCTCAAAATGATCGAGCAAGGTATAATAAATAATAAAATAGCAAAGCCAATTTTTGAAGAGATATTCGAGACGGGAAAACCCGCTGAGCAGATTGTGCGTGAAAAAGGGCTTATTCAAATTTCGGACGAGGCTGAACTGGAAAAGATTATTGATCACATTTTGACTGAAAATCCATCGGTTGTGGAAGATTGGAAAAAGGGGAAGAAACAGGCGATGGGATTTTTAGTGGGGCAAGTGATGAGGGCAACCTCTGGAAAAGCTAACCCTGCTTTAGTCAACGAGATTTTGCAACGGAAACTGATGAGATAGGTCCCCTATAATATTAACGTGGTAATATATCAACCATTTTTAACGAGATACCAAAAGCAGCGCAAGAAGAGAAAAGGGCTGCAATTGCTCCTTTTTCTCATTCTGTGCGTTCTGACCAGCATTTGTCTGGCCATGATGTTTTCTTCCGTTCCTTCCCGAATTGCCTCGGCTCCAACGCCGGTTCATGATGAGGAGTTGCTCATCAGCCAGGATGAATCGGAAAGTCAGGCTCTGGTCCAGAGCCAGGACCTGCCGGAATCATTCCCCGTTTCCAGCAAATCGCCATTCAGGCCTCGCTCCGCAGAAGCAGATATCGCCAAGATACATTTCCGCAAAGTGGACGGCGTTCTTGAAAAAGGGGGCACGCTCTACAACTCCCTGCTGGATAAAAAGATAAAAAAATCCATCATTCACACTATTATCGAGCACTTGCGGCCTATGGTGCCCATGAATACCATTATGCCGGGAGATTCTTTCGTCCTGACCCTCGATCCGGAAGAAAACCTCCACCGGTTTGAATACCGTACAGGACCCATCGAAACGTATATTATTGAGCGCGGCTCGGATGGCAAGTACGATGGTTTCAGGAAAAAGGTAGAGCTCGAAAAATACTGGGTCACCTTTTCGGGGCAGATGGAGGGCTCATTGTTTCAATCCATTATGGCTGCAAGCGGAGACGCTGCTTTAGCCACCAAATTTGCCGATATTTTCGCCTGGAAGATCGACTTTCACAATGAGCTCAAAAAAGGAGACAAATTCCGGCTGATCGTAGAAAAATATTTTTTGAAGGGCACCTTCATCGAGTATGGAGATATTCTCGCTGCCGAATACAACGGTGCCTGCGGCCTCCACCAGGCCGTTCTCTTTGAGGACGAACTCGGCAGGAGAGATTATTACGATTTAAAAGGAGTATCCCTGCGCAGGGCCTTTCTGCGCGCTCCTCTGCAATTTAACTATATCAGCTCAGGATATACCTACCACAGACTGCATCCCATTCTCGGATATGTCCGTCCTCATTTAGGGATTGACTATGCTGCTCCATCAGGAACACCTGTCTGGTCGGTTGCTGACGGCGTGGTTACCTCGGCCGGGTATGAGGGGGGCAATGGAAATCAGGTAATTGTCCGGCATATGAACGGGTATCAAACCTGTTATAATCACCTCTCCCGATTTGGCAAGGGAATAAAAAAGGGTGTCCGGGTTTCGCAAAAGCAGGTAATTGGCTTTGTCGGCACGACCGGCCTTTCAACCGGACCCCATCTGGACTACCGGGTGAAACATTACAACGAATATATCAACCCCCTGAAAACCGATTTTCCAGCAGGCAAGAAACTGGAACTTGCCAGCAAGAAAACTTTCAACCAGCTTGCCTATAATCTTTTGCACTTTATGTATGCCGATCAGAAGGAGAAGTGGATCTGCAAGGTCCTTGCCAATGAGCAAAAAACGAAAGTGGAATAATCAGCCATTCGTTTGCATTATCTCACGCGCCGGGAAACGGAATGCCGAAAGTCTACAAAAGAAAGACAGCCATTGTCATCAGCCGATAACCTCACCAGGGATAAGGATGTTTCTTCTGCCGGTGTAAGGAAGGCAGCCTCGGTCCTCCGCAGTTTTATTCCTCTGTATATCATCATCCTTTTCACGATAGCCCTTTGGACACTTCATCGCGCGCTAAAGGGGTATAATTACCATCAGGTGATGAGCACACTGGCAGTGCTTCCCGTCCACCGCATCTTTCTGGCATCTGGTTTGACCATACTGAGTTATCTGCTCCTGACCGCAAATGACAGCCTTTCCCTGCACTACATTCGACATCCGGTTGTTTACGTCAAGACCGCACTGGCCTCTTTTATCAGTTATGCCTTCAGCCAGAATATCGGACTGCCTCTGGCCAGCGGCGCGCCGATACGCTACCGGCTCTACTCAGGATGGGGGCTTTCGGCCGCCGAGATCGGCAAAGTGATCATCTTTAATGCCCTGACCTTCAATCTCGGATTCCTGACGGTTGCAGGCACTGTTTTTCTGTTCAGGCCGGTGAACATTCCACCCTCTCTTCACTTTCTTCGCTTCACTTCAGTCCGGCCTCTCGGGATGATTTTTCTTGGGCTGGTTGCCGTGTACCTGATGCTGGGAGCCGTAAGAAAGAAGCCGATCAGAATTTCGGAGTGGGAATTCAGCCTCCCTGTGCCCAGAGTTTCATGCCTCCAGATTGCACTCGCTTCCCTGGAATGGATTATATCTTCAGGCGCGCTTTATGTGCTTTTTCCTCCGGTACTTTCTTTTCCTGTGTTTTTAAGCATCTATATACTGGCCCAGAGTGCGGGTATCATCAGTCAGGTTCCTGGCGGGCTTGGGGTTTTTGAGACGGTCGTTATTTTTTTCCTCTCGCCCGTTTTACCGGTTTCCGTGATTCTCGGCTCCCTGCTGGCTTTCCGGGGGATATTCTACCTGTGTCCTTTGGGAGCGGCAGCGGCGCTGCTTGGGGCACATGAGGCGCTCGAAAGGAAGCAGGGGATCGCCCGGATCGCCCGGATCGCCCGTCTGTTTGGCCACTGGGTTCCGGAACTGGTGCCGCATGTACTTGCTTTCACCGCCTTCATCGGCGGTGCAGTTCTCCTTTTTTCCGGCGCCACGCCGGAAGCCGGACCGCGTGTTCTGTGGCTGAGCCGTTTTCTTCCCCTGCCGGTAACGGAAATTTCCCACTTTCTGGGCAGTCTGGCCGGCGTAGGGCTGATTCTCCTGGCCCGGGGCCTGCAACGCAGACTCGATGCCGCCTATGTTCTCACGACATCCTTTTTGGGTGCAGGGATTTTCTTCTCCCTGCTCAAAGGATTCGATTATAAAGAGGCGACTATTCTCTCCATTATGCTGGCTGCGCTTTTGCCCTGCCGCAGGCATTTCTACCGCAAGGCATCCCTCATCAGCCAGCGGTTTACCACTGGCTGGATTACGGCCATTATTCTGGTTCTTCTTGGCTCGGTATGGCTGGGGCTTTTTTCCTACAAGCATATTGAGTACTCGAATCAATTATGGTGGCGCTTCGCTCTTTTGGGTGATGCACCCCGATTCCTGCGGGCCACGGTGGGGGTTATCAGTGTTGCTCTGTTCTTTGCCCTGTCCAGGTTGCTGCAGCCTGGCAGGCCGGGATTTGCGTATTCAAGAGCTGCTGACCTGGACACGGTCCGGGCCGTTATCTCGGAATCACCGAGATCATCGGCCAATCTTGCCCTGCTCGGGGATAAGGCGTTTTTGTTCAATCAGAACAAGAAAGCTTTTATCATGTACGGCGTCGAAGGCAGAAGCTGGATAGCCATGGGTGATCCGGTCGGCCCTGAGGAAGAGCGTGTGGACCTGGTCTGGCAGTTCCGCGAGATGTGTGACCGCTATGGCGGATGGGCTGTCTTCTACGAGGCGAAAAATCTCCATCTTTATCTTGATCTTGGCCTTACTTTGCTCAAGCTCGGAGAGGAGGCCAGGATTTCGGTTGAGCGTTTTTCCCTTGAAGGGAGTAACCGGAAGGGGTTTCGCTATATCCTGCATAAATTTGACAAGGAGGGGTTCACCTTTGAACTCATTCCACCGGTGGAAGTTTCAGGCCGCCTGGGGGAGCTGAAAGAGATATCCGATGCCTGGCTCAAGGAGAAAGATACCAGGGAAAAACGCTTCTCCCTCGGATCCTTTACTCCTGAGTACCTGAAAATGTTTCCTGCCGCACTGGTGAGCAAGGGGGGGAAGACCGTGGCCTTTGCCAATATCTGGCCTGGAGCGGGGCTGGAGGAATTTTCCGTCGATCTGATGCGTTATCTTCCTGATGCCCCTGACGGAGTCATGGATTACCTGTTCACGCAACTTATTCTCTGGGGCAAGACAGAAGGGTACGCATGGTTCAACATGGGCATGGCTCCCTTGTCAGGGCTTGAGAGCCGGACACTGGCTCCCCGATGGAACAGGCTTGGATCATTTATTTTCCGTCATGGGGAACATTTCTATAACTTCCAGGGCCTTAGACGATACAAGGAGAAATTTACCCCCGTATGGGAACCCAAATACCTGGCATCCCCGGGAGGTCTTGTCTTGCCCCGCATTCTCACCAATCTTGCTTCTCTCATCTCAGGAGGCATCAGGGGAGTTGTGGCCAAATGAGGTATCAGGGGGAGTTGTGGCCGAATAATGATCGGACGATACAGCGGGTAACTTACTTTTTTACCTAAAGCGTCAAAGGATCGGCCTATGGCCTTTCTTTATCCTAATCGATCACGTAGCGGTACCTGGCTCTCTTTCTCCAGGGAAAGGCCCTGGTGATCATCCCGACAATCCATCCAAGAAGGAGGAGAGCGGCACCAAAGGCAGCCCAGATATGTTCTTTGCGGCTTTTTAACCGGGAATTCGTTTCTCTGAGGTGCTTCAGCTCATCGTCGGTAATTTTAAACGATTGGATATATTTTTTGAGCGTGGCATTCTCTTTACCCAATTTGGCAATCAGGCGGGATTGTTCCTCAGCCCTGCGGGTCAGGATGTCGAACCGCTCTTCAAGAGGTTTTTCCTTTGTAAGGAGTGTCGTCACTGACCAGCCCTCTTCGCCTTTGGGGGTGCGGATATAGCACCATCCGCCTTTCTGGTCGAGTATCTTTATGGGCTCTCCGGATTTGGCGCGGGCAATGATTTCGCTTCCCATGTTCGGCTCACTCCGCATGTTGATCCAGTGTATTGCAGTAACATACATGGTACTGGTCAGTGCCTCTGAGTGGCCAGGGAAGGAGTGAAAGAAAGTTGTGATAATGAATACACTGGTTAGAAGGGGAAAAAATGAGTTCCGCACTTTCCGGTACCTCCCTCGATTGAGCATCTTCGAATCATGTGAGTTTGGATAAATAATGTTTATCTTATTAAAGTATAACACCCAGGGGTTGAGCTTTTCAAATAGTTATGGTTGAAAACTCCAAAGAAAGATGATCACTGGCGCAAGCCCTCCTTCAAAAAGGGCAGAAGAAAGGATAAGGCATAAGCATTTTTCTCCCATACTCAATGGAATTTTTCTTTTTGCATCGAATGTGTTATTATTAAAAAGACCCTCTGTAAGAGAGATGTTGACCAGATAGAATTCAAGTGATAAGAGAGGCGGAGGTAGAATGAAAAGAGCAATGAGGTTTATGGGGCAATATTTCCGCGCTGCCGGATCGTGCCTGTATCTGTTCACGATTGGTTTTTCCTCTTCAAGACATCGATCTTTTATATCAACTATTTGTTACCATTTTGGCTGTAAAGGAGCAGTGAGAACATTAATCCCCAGGGCAAAGTTGTCGGAAATTTTTTCCGAGGATCTGTCCATCCAGCTCTATGGCCTCAATCAGGTGGATGGAGATATTTCTCCCATGGAGTTGATGGCGATTGTCCTGTTTATTCGAAAATACCGGCCTTTGGAGGTCTTCGAGATTGGAACATTCGATGGGAGAACCACCTTGAATATGGCTGGAAATTGTTCTGTAGAATCAAAGATTTATACTCTTGACCTGCCGAAAAGCGGTCTTTATTCCACAGCCCTTGCACTTGATCCCGGTGACAGGGCATATGTTGATAAAGAGACATCCGGCACAAGGTATCGGGGAACAGAATTCGCGGGGAGAATAACCCAGTTTTACGAAGATTCTGCCAAATTTGATTTTTCCCCGTTTTACGAAAAAATCGATCTCGTTTTCGTTGACGGCTCACATGCCTATGATTATGTAATGCACGATACCGAAGAGGCTCTTCAAATGACAAAGGGAGCAAACCAAAGCATCATTTTATGGCATGACTACGGCGAGTGGGATGGAGTTACCAGGGCACTGAACGAGCGCTACTCGACCGACAGAAGATTCGCCTCGATGCGGCACATTGAAGGCACCTCACTGGTTTACCTGAAAAGGTAAATCCTTTCATATCAGACAGTATAATCAGTGCCTGCCCTTAAGAGGGCGCTTAAAGGGGGGGGGACTACTCGCCGGTTTCCTGGTGATCATATTTTTTCAGGCGATACCGGAAGGAGCGAAAGCTCAGATTCAGGAGCTCCGCTGCCCGGGTCTTGTTACCGTTACTCTTATCCAGGGCCTGGAAAATGAGGCTTTTTTCCAGGCTGTCCATGATTTTTTCCAGATCTACACCCTGCTCGATGCTGTAATCTATGGCAGGTCCTTCATTCGTCGAGAAGTGCCGGACATTTTCCGGCAAGTCTTCCGGCCCTATGATACTTTTCGTGGTCAGAGCCACGACCCGCTCAATGGTGTTTTCCATTTCCCGGACATTTCCCGGCCATGCATAGTCGGCCAGAAGCCGTACTGCCTCTGGAGAGATCTTTTTGGGCTCCTGCCGGGATTTTTGATTGAAGAGATTGAGAAAATGATCGGCCAGTAAAGGGATATCTCCTTCCCGCTCCCTTAAGGGGGGCATGTGGACAGGGATAACATTGAGGCGATAGTACAGATCCTCCCTGAAGGTTCCTTCGGCAACGGCGGCCTTTATATCGATGTTGGTGGCTGCTATCAGCCGCACGTCCACCTGGGCTTTTTCCGTAGACCCTACTTTGCGTATTTCCCGGTCCTGAAGAACACGGAGCAGTTTGACCTGGATTGGCAGTGGAGTGGTGCCGACTTCGTCCAGGAATAATGTCCCTCCGTCCGCCAGCTCGAAGAGCCCTTTTTTGGTGGCGATTGCTCCGGTGAAGGCCCCCCTGACATGTCCGAACAGTTCGCTCTCCAAAAGTCCTTCGGGCATGGCACCGCAATTAAGGCTGACCAGGGGTTTGTCTTTGCGGCTGCTGTGATTATGAATGGCACGTGCTACCAGTTCCTTGCCCGTCCCGCTTTCTCCGGTAATCAGAACCGTACTGCCGGTGTCGGCGATCCTTTGGATAATGGAGAAAATCTCTTTCATTTTTTTACTCTTGCCCACGATGCTGTCGAGCTGGTAATGGTCTTTAAGATCAAAAAGCTCGCTGCGCAGAGCACGATTTTCCTCTGCCAGTTGTTTTTTTTCCAGGGCGTTTTTGATGATATGCTTAACCTCGTCATTATCCTTGAAGGGTTTGGTGAGATAGTCGTAGGCTCCCCACTTGATGGCCCGAACCGCTGTCTCGGTTGATGCATAAGCGGTCATCATGATGACCACTGTTTCGGGGCTTATCTGCTTAATGACTTTGAGCAGATCCAATCCGCTCACACCAGGCATCTTGATATCCAAAAGGGCCAGATCGAAGGTATGCGTCTTGATCAATTCAATTGCTTTTTCCGGTTGAGTTGCGTACTGAACCGTATACCCCTCCTTGCGGAGAATGACAGCCAGGCATATGCACATACTTTCTTCATCATCAATAACGAGAATCGATCTCATACCTTTAAGCCCTCTTGCAGGATTGAAGAGGCACCAGGGAGATTGACACGGAAAGTACTCCCCTTGCCCGGTGTACTGATGACCTCGATTTTCCCTTTATGCTCTTCGACAATTTGGTAAGCGATACTCAGTCCCAGCCCCATACCTCTGTCTTTGGTAGTATAGAACGGGGTGAAAAGCTTCCTGATTGCATCCTCAGGGATACCAAGACCGGTGTCGGTAAACTCGATCAGGACCCGATCACCACTGGACCCCTGTCTGGCTCGGATGGTGAGTGTTCCGCCACAAGGCATGGCCTGACAGGCATTGATAGCCAGATTCCAGAATACCTGACTGATTTGCCCGGGATCTACTTCAATCGGAGGAAGTGATTCGGGGACTTCGATGCAGACTCTTATCTTCTCGCTCCATTCTCCGGTCTTTTGAATGAGGGTAGCGGTCTGTTGCATGAGGTCGCGGAGGGAGCATTGTACATGATTGGGAGGCTGAGGTTTGGCATACATCAGAAAATCAGTGATAATTCTGTTCAGCCGGTTCGATTCTTTCAGGATGATCTCCATCAGACCGCGATGCTCCTGATCCAGTTCGTCGTGGAGCTCATCGTGGAGGAACTGAACCGAGCCCCTGATCGAAGCCATGGGGTTGCGAAGCTCATGAGCGATGCTGGCCGACATCTGACCGATAGTGGACAAAACCTCCGCCTGCTTGACCTGTTCTTCCATTTTTTTGAAATCTGTCAGATCCTGGAAGTTGGTAATCAGCCCTTCGGCCTTTCCCATCGGATTTTTCAGAATGGAGATGGTCAGGCCAAGGAAAATCTCCTGCTCACCTCTTTTGAGCCTGCACTCAAGTCTTTGGGAATTGCGGCCTGCCGCTTCCATGGATTGATGCAGAGGCTCGATCCGGAGGGGCTCAAAGAGCTGGTTCCAGTGCCTTTTGCAGGTGGAATGAACGTCCGGAGAGTCCAGATCGAGGATATGTGCGGCGGCCCGGTTCATCAGGGTGACCGTACCGGTCAGGTCGGTGACGATCAGGCCGCTGCTCATGCTCTGAAGCATGTTTTCGTTGAAGGTTTGAAGTTGAGCGATATCACCATCCCGGGCCTGAATCTCTCTGCCTGCCTTGCGATGCAACTCGGCCAGATAACCGCTTAAGAAGGCGGTGAGAAAAAAGGCGAAAATATTGGTGAAGATGGTGTGGGAGACATAGGGGAGGTTGAGTTCAATCCATTTCGGAATATAGCTGTGGCCGGGAGTGATTGCCATGTTAAATTGCAGGGCCATGATCAAACCGTAGGCCAGGCCGCTGAAGCTGGCAACAATCAGGCTGCTTTTTCTCGACAAAAGGATACTGGTAGCGATAATCGTCAGGATATAGGTGAAAGGGAAAGGGCTGCGTATCCCGCCGGTATAAAAAACCAGGGCGGTCTCGATGATCAGGTCCCCGCAGATCTGGATGTAGGCAAAAAAAACCGGGTCTGGCGGCCCAAGGCGCATGATCGCGGCGTAGAGGATAGTCATGACATAGGTAATGATAATCAGGGTGGAGAAAGGAAAGAGGGGGAGCGGGATCTTTTTGATGCACTGCAAGACAGTGATGGAGCCCAGAATCAGGGTAACCACCATTACCCTGATAATGATCAGCCACTTGATCTTCGTTAAAAGATCCTGCCCCAGGAAAGCTGCTTCCTTCGGTTTGGTCATGATTCGCTTCCTATCCTCCATCCTCATCGTTTAACTGATAGCTGCGGCCAGTTTGAATACCGGCAGATACATGGCGACCACGATAAATCCGACCACCACACCGAGAAACACCATAAGCATCGGCTCCAGCATGGAGGTCAGGGCCTCTACTGCCACATCCACCTCATCGTCGTAAAAGTCGGCAATTTTATTCAACATACCGTCCATTGCTCCTGTGGTCTCACCTACGGTAATCATTTGAACCACCATGGGCGGGAAAACCCTGCTCTGACTGAGAGGCTCAGCCATGGTTTTCCCCTCACTGATACTGGCCCTGGTATCGATAAGGGCAGATTCCACCACCTTGTTGCCGGAAGTCTTGGCCGTAATCTCCATGGCATCCAGCATCGGCACGCCGCTGCCGATCAGGGTTCCCAGAGTTCGAGCGAATTTGGCCACTGCGACCTTACGAAGCAGGATGCCGAAAACGGGAGTTTTCAAAAGGAACCGGTCAATGGCCATTTTCCCTTTGTTTGTTTTATAAGCACCCTTCAGGGTGAAGGCCAGAGATACCAGAGAGATGAAGATGACACCTCCTCCCCAGCCGACCATAAAGTCGCTCATGGCTATGACCAGACGGGTCGGGGCTGGCAGGGTTCCGCCGAAACTGGTGAAAAGACCGGCAAATTGCGGGATTACGAAAATGAGAAGACCGGCCACGATCACCACGGCAACGACAAGAATGACAGTCGGATAAACCATGGCGGACTTGACCTTCTTTTTCAGATTCATGGCCCGCTCTATGTAGATGGAGAGCCGGGTGAGAATGGTATCAAGAATCCCTCCCAATTCTCCGGCATCCACCATATTCACATACAGGCCATCGAAGATCTTGGGGTGCTTGCGGAGTGCATCACCAAAGGATGTCCCACCCTCCACCGATTGCTTGACCTCCTTGATCGCTTGAGCCAAGGTCTTGTTTTCGGTTTGAGCACACAGAATTTCCAGTGCCTGAACCAATGGCAGTCCTGCATCGATCATCGTGGAAAGCTGCCGGGTAAGGATAACGATATCCCGGGTACTGACCTTCTTTTTTCCCACGCCGGGGAGTTTGATCGAGGCGGATTTTCCCTTTTTCTGTAAGGAGGTAACGATAACGGCCTGTTTTCTCAGGTCCTTCGCCGCCTGCTTTTCGTTTTCGGCCTCGATTTCCCCGCTGACAGGCTTGCCTTGCATGGATTTTCCTTTGTATTGAAATATGGGCATGACTGCTTTACCTCCTTTGATTTATCAGCGATGAGAGATTTTTTTTCCCCAAAACGCATACTGATATGTGAAGCATGATCGCGCCTTCCCTCCTCCTACAGCCTGCTGTTTTGCATTAGTTGAAGCAGCTCAGCCGGATAAGAGGATCTTCCCAGAGCAATTTCTTTACTGATGAGGTTTGACTTATACAGTGTAAAGAGAGCCTGGTTCATAGTCTGCATTCCCGTTTTCAGGCTTCCGCTTTGCATAAGGCTGTAGATTTGCTGGATTTGGCTTTCTCGAATCAGGTTGCGGATGGCATGACTGGGAATGAGGATTTCCAGGGCCATGACCCGTCCTTCTTCAAGCACTGTTGGTAAAAGCTGCTGACAGAGAATCCCTTCCAGAAGGAAAGAAAGTTGAGTCCGGACCTGACCTTGTTGATGGGGCGGAAAAACATCGATAATCCGGTTGATGGATTGGACACAGGAGTCGGTGTGAAGCGTGGCCAGGGTAAGATGGCCGGTCTCGGAAATGACTAAAGCCGCCTCCATGGTTTCCAGATCCCGCATTTCCCCGATCATGACCACATCCGGGTCTTCCCGCAGAACGGATCGAAGTGCTCTGGCCATGGAGCGGGTGTCGGAGTGTAATTCCCGCTGGTTAATCATGCACCCCTTGTGACTGTGAATATATTCGATGGGATCTTCCACCGTTATGATGTGTTTTCGGGCATGGGTGTTTATCCATTCAACCATGGCCGCCAGAGTGGTTGATTTTCCGCTGCCCGTAGGGCCGGAAATGAGAATGAGCCCCCTGGGCCGCTCACACAGTTCGCTGATAACCGGCGGAAGGTTCAGTTCCTGAAAGCTGGGAATGGTGAAGGGAACACTCCGGATGGCCAGGGCAATGGCTCCCCGCTGGTAGTATACATTGAAACGAAATCTGCTCAAGCCATTGATTCCAAAGGAAAAATCAAGCTCACGATTCCTTTTGAGCTTGATTCTCTGATATCCGGAAAGGATTTCAAAGGCAAGATACCTGGTATCCTCCGGTGTTAAGGGGGGATAGTCCATATGGCGGATGTGCCCGTTTACCCGCACCAGAGGAGGAATTCCGCTCGTTATATGAAGGTCGGAAGCCTTCTCAAGAAACATGGCTTCCAAAAGATCCTGCAATTTTATACCCGCTTGCGCATAGCGTGAAATCATGATCGTAGCAGCATGAATAGCATGAGTGACTATGAATCGTATTAGTAATCAGCAGTTTTGGATTCAAAACGAATCTTTTCGCATCCGGCCTGTCGCTTTCATCATCATCTGGTTCTTACTTTAATCATCGAAAGATACCCGCAACACTTCTTCGATCGAGGTGACTCCCTCCCGGATCTTTTGCAGGCCGCTGTCCCTGAGAGTTTTCATACCCTCTTTGCGGGCCTGCGCTTTGAGTTCGTTAATCGGAGCACCATTCAGAATAAGCAGCTTAATGCTTTCTGAAATTTTCATGACCTCATAGAGGGCGATCCGGCCCTTATAGCCGGTGTTATTACAGTTGCCGCAGCCCTTTCCCTTGTAGATTTTCATCCCGCCAGCCTCATCGGACGAAAAACCGAGCCGGACCAGGGCCTTCTGAGGCACTTCGATTTCCGTCTTGCAATGGGAACAAATCTTTCTGGCCAACCGCTGGGCCACAATCAAAATCACGGACGATGAAACGAGAAAAGGTTCCATCCCCATATTTAATAATCGGCCAATTGTGCCTGGTGCATCATTCGTATGAAGAGTACTTAATACAAGATGTCCGGTCAGGGCCGCTTTTATCCCGATTTCAGCGGTTTCGGCGTCCCTGATTTCTCCCACCATGATCACGTCCGGATCCTGACGCAGGAAGGATCGCAGGGCAGCGGCAAAGGTCAGACCGATCTGCTCCTTCACCTGAACCTGATTAATACCTGCCAGGTTGAATTCCACCGGATCTTCGGCAGTCATGATATTGGTTTCTTCGTCATTGAGCTGGTTCAGGGCCGAGTAGAGAGTGGTGGTCTTGCCGCTTCCCGTAGGTCCGGTCACCAGAACCATGCCGTAAGGACTATGGATGGCTTCCTGAAACAGTTCCAGGGTCTTGGGTTCGAATCCCAGTTTACTCATGTCCAGTTGCAGATTTGCCTTATCCAGCAACCGCATAACCACCTTTTCTCCAAAAAGGGTAGGGAGTACCGAAACCCGGAAATCCATGTCTCTTTTTTTCCCAAGTTTCAATTTAATGCGGCCATCCTGAGGCAGTCGCTTTTCCGCAATGTCCAGCCTGGACATGATCTTGATCCGGGAAACCACGGCATTCTTGATCTTGAGCGGCAGGCCCATAACCTTGCGAAGCACCCCGTCCAGACGGTAGCGGACACGGAAGCTTTTTTCATACGGCTCGATGTGAATGTCACTGACCCCCATTTTCACAGCCTTGATCAGGATGCCGTTGACCAGTTTGACAATCGGAGCATCAACGTCCAATATGCTGTCTTCTTCCTGATCCTCCACCACTTCTACATTATCAATTGCACCCTTGACAATGGTATCAAAATCTTCGATGTCTACGACAGCATCGTCCACTTCTTCCATGAAATCGATACCCGGGGATTTCTGTTCATCGATATCATAATCCTTGGCATCGATTTCCATCGTGGCAGAGGGCTTCTTCCGGTAGTATTTATCAAAGGCCTTTTTAAAGGAGGATTCAGAGGTGACCACCGTTTCCACGGAACAGCCGGTAAAAAATTTGATATCATCGATGGCAAAGACATTGGAAGGATCAACCATGGCCAGGGTCAGGATGCCAGCCGTAAGACTGATGGGAATGCAACTGTATTTTCTCGCCAGGTCCTGCGGGACGAGGTTGATTACATCATCATCCACGTCAAAGCCGTTTAAATTGATGGTTGGAACTCCATACTGCTTGCTTAAAAACCAGAGGATATCTTCCTCTTGCAGAAAGCCGAGCTTGATCAGGTTAAAGCCCAGGCGTCCACCCGTTTTTTTTTGCTCCTCCAATCCAAGCTGAAGCTGCTCCTCAGTAATCATTTTTGCCTTGAGGAGTAATTCGCCGAGTCGTTCTTTCATGATAACCTTTTTGCGGTGAAGATACCTTAAGGACAACGGTAGCGGAGAACTGCAAAGGATGAGAAAAAAACCTCCATTCTCATCCCTTCGTATACTATTATTATCGTCTCGATCGGCTGAAATCTGAGACCACGGTGTATTTTCTCTCTATGGATACTTATATTTCTGTTGAGAGTAATTGTCCCGCTGTCGTAATCTGAACCATAGGCAGCTCTTGTTGAATTGAACGGGAATTGAGGAAAAAAATAATCGCTTGACAAGCATAGCATCTCTTGCTAATAATTACATAAATGATAAAAATTCATGTTTCGTGACCAGGCTTGTGACACCCTTTTGTGTTTCAATAAACGAAAAAGAGCGGGGAAAGCCTGATGACGAAGCGAAATAGTTTGAGAAAAGCGGCAATGCCTTCAAGCTGATGCAGGGGCGAAGGCTATAAAATAGTTATTTAAGTCATTTACTCTTTTGAGACTATATAAGCCATGAAGGCTTTTTTCGGATGGAATATCCGGAGCTTTCATGGCTTTTTGTTTTTTAGGCGACTGACAATGAACAAAGAACAGGGAGAGGAGACCCCGGAAAACCCGGAAAAGAGTGCATCACAGCGGCATCACGGCTCCACCAATCGTGGTGGGATTCATGCTTACTCTCTTTTGTGCGAGCCACATCTAAATTCAGAGATGCGGCCTGCCGCAAGCAGCTTTTTTAACATGGGGTGTCCCGTGTCTATCCCTCTATACGAGCGGACTACGAAAAGGAGGGCAATCCATTGATTGTTGCGGTTGTCGATGGGCATGGTGGTGGTATTGGAAGTTATATCATTAAACGGCTGAGAGATGAAGCGGAATTGCAGTCCCTGGAAATTATCGCCTTAGGCACTAATTCTCTGGCTACTTCGGTTATGATGAAAGCCAAGGCTAACAAGGGTGCTTCCGGAGAAAATGCCATCAGGTATGTTATTGATCGTGTAGACATTAT
The DNA here is from genome assembly GCA_040752695.1 of bacterium. GTDB lineage: Bacteria > SZUA-182 > SZUA-182 > DTGQ01 > DTGQ01 > DTGQ01. Next base: position 5,717 of record JBFMGO010000071.1, on the reverse strand, counting down.
TATTGGATCGGTTAATGTGGTCATGTCCAATTCCATGATGGGGGAATTAACGCCAAAAATGGCGGAGGCGATTGCCAACAGCAGGGCCTTAAAGCTCCTGTTGCCCCTTCCTATGGAGGCTGTTTCCCTTATCGGCTATCAAAATGAACCGCTGCCTCATCTGACTGATAAACTGGTTCGAAAGGTTAAGGAAATGATAAAAGGAGAGAAGGAGTAAAACATCATGTGCGAAGCAAATGCCTATCTTGAAGCGGAAGGAAATGAAGAGCTTTTTATGGAATTGGTAGATGTGATTCAGCCTGAAAACGAGAACAGTCTGCTCATTGTGAATATATTCGGCGATCAAAAGATCTTACAGGGCAAAATCAAAAAGATCTCATTACTTAATCATAAGATTTTGTTGGAAAGAACAGAATAACCATAAGCAGGGCCACTATTTTCCCCTTGACAAAAAGAGCCTCGCTTGGTATTTATTATAGCAATAATTGCTTCAGAAAGAAGCAGAAATCTAAAAATAAGGCTATTCCCGATTTCATAAGAACAGAAGGGCAATAGTAAAACCACGTAATAAAAAAGCCATGAAGGCTTTTTCGCTGGCTAAGAAACAGCCGAAAAGAGAAAAAGCCTTCATGGCTTTTTCTCTTTTCGGAGAGATTCCATTACCAGCATTTTTCAGCAGAACCACTGAAGGAGTCGTCCATACGAAGGAATCGTCCACACGGCGATCCTTGAGAGTGCAGAAAAGATCACAGATATTATCGTGTAAAACAAAAGGCCATGAAGGCCCTAAACAGATCGGAAGATCAGTGAGGGAGTCATGGCCTTTTTTCATTTTATTACCTTGGCCATTAGCTATGGCTAAATCGGCAAAAAAATGAAACCGGAAAGAGGAATGGAGGTGAACTGCAAACAGACAAGGGGGAGGATCTTCGGCCATTACACTGACCGTCGATAGGTTGAAATCAAAAAGGGAGAGAGATTGAAATGTGGAGAATAACGTACCTGTTTTTTATTTTCGTTGTGACCTGTACTTTTCTTGCCAGACCAGCCATAGGAGCTGATCAGGAAAAGCCAGGGAGAGATGCTTTAAGATTGGAGGATATTGTAGTTACAGCTACCAAAACCCAGCACACACTGGAGGATACTCCTGTCACTACCTATTTGATTACCCAGGAGGAGATCCAAAAATCAAATGCCCAAACTGCGGGAGAAGCCCTGCGCTGGGTGCCGGGAGTTTTCATTAAATCAAATGGATTTGCCCGGGAATCGGTCAGTATCGAGGGACTGCCTGATAAATATACACTGGTCTTGATCGATGGCCAAAGGCAGACCGGCAGACACGCTAATGCCATAGATCTTTCGAATATCCCGGCAGAGATGATCGAGAGAATTGAAGTCATCAAGGGACCTTCATCTGTTCTGTATGGCAGTGATGCCGTTGCCGGAGTAGTTAACATTATTACCAAAAAGGGAGTCAAGAGAAGCTACTTCAATGGATCGGCATCCTATGGCACTGGTAATACGGTAGATACGCAGATGAATTTTGGAGATCGATATGAGAAATTTTCATATACCTTTGGTGTAGGAAATCATAAAACAGATCAAATGGGAAGCGGTTATGAATACGACGGTAAAAATATGCTGGGCAATTTTCAATACGATCTTAGCCCAGGTGACCGGCTGTCCCTTAATCTCAATCTGTATGATGAAAAGAGCGAGTATTTGGACGATACCAAGGTTAATGTAGGGATATCTTTCGATTCCAATGTCGGGGAAACCTCGAACCTCAAGTTGAGGGTTACAGACCATAGAGCTGATCGAAAGGATATCCGCCCTGGGCAGACCCCAAGAGACTGGGATTATGACAATTATCTGGGGGAAATTCAATACAGCCGGATGATTGGCCAAAAGCACCTGATTACCCTTGGCAGTGAATATCGGCAAAACAATATCGATTCCACTGAGGTAGGAAAGAAGGATGAAGATATTGTCAGCGGATTTTTTCAGGATGAAATTGGCTTGATAGAATCGTTGACCATTGTTTTGGCAGGGCGGATAGATCATCATGATCAATGGGGGACCGAATTCAATCCTAAAGGAAGCATTCTTTATAAGATAAGTCCAAAGACTAATCTACGATTGAATGCAGGCCGTGCCTTCCTGGCACCTAGTCTTGATCAGTTATATAAAACCACACCGCATCATCACGTTCAGTATTGGATCATAGGCAATCCGGACCTTAAACCGGAAAAGTCCATCGGATACAGTCTGGATCTGGAACACACCCTGGCTGATATGCTGCTTGGTCGTATTTCTTTTTTCAGAAATGATATTAAAGATATGATCAGCTCCAGGGAGGTTGGTACTTATGAAACAGGGGAACCTATACAGCAGGCTTATAATATTAATGACGCTTATTCACAAGGCTTTGAAATCGAATTACAATCCGCACCGATTAAAGGGCTGTTTACATCCATAGCCTATACCTATAACCAGACAGAGGATAAGGAGATCAAGAAACAAATCCAAAACATGCCTAAACATACGGGCAAATTCAGGGTCGGATACGAGAACAAACCGTATGGCTTCAGTCTCCATTATGATATGGAATATCTTGGTAAGATGTTTAAAGACAGTAAACTTACGCAAGAATCCGATGAATGTTATCTGGCCAACGCCAAGATCATGAAGGACCTGTCGAAAACTGTTCAATTGTTCCTGGCTGTCGACAATATCTTTGATGAGACGCCGGAGTCTTCAAAATATTTCGATATGGCCATTCTCTATTCAGGTGGCTTTCATATCAACTTTTAATGGTTATCGAGTTGATGAGCGTGTAGGAATATTTTCTTAACATACAATCCAATCATCTGGAATCTTATAAAAATCTTACAAAACGGGGAGGAATGTATCATGGAAAAAACGTGGATAAGATTGTCTTTGGCTTTATTGTGTATTTCAGCTTGTTTCTCTTTTTATGCCAACCGGGTCTTAGCTCATGATCTTTGGCTCAATATTGATAATCATTCGCCGGCAGTGGGACAAAAAACTAACATAAAGGTCGTTTTTGGCCATAATTTTCCTTATTACGATATCTTGGTTCAAAAAGATGAACTACCTGAGTTTTGTTATTTTTCTCCTGACGGGGAGAAAAAGGAAATTACCAAAACCTGGGAAGACAGGCAGGGAGAAAAAGCAGGAGGAGCCTTGGTGGGAGAGATGAGCATCGATCAAAAAGGGACCTATGTAGTCGGCACTTACCGGAAGAGGAAAGGGGATAAAGAACATGTACCATCAGAAAAATATGGGAAATCCATCATTATCGCAGGGAAAGGAAATGCTAACATCAACCGTCAATTTGGTCATCGTATTGAGATTATTCCCTTAAAAAATCCCCAGGAATTAAAACCCGGAGATTCTCTTCCCGTAAAGATACTTTTTGAGGGCAAACCCCTGTCTACCTATCTGTATGCTACTTATGCCGGATATTACTCCGAGGATGAACCCTTTCCCGTCCTCAGCAAAAGCAATGACCAGGGAGAAGCCCAGATAAAAATCAGCAAACCGGGTATATGGATGGTAGTTGGTAACCATAAGGTGGATTTTTCAGCCTCGTTGACCTTTGAAATAAAATGAAACAGCCCGTGAAAATAGGATTGTTAATCCTTGGGCTGTGCCTGGCTCAAGGTTACAGTGCCCTTCTTTATGCCCATGGGATCGAATATTCGCTTGGTTCAGGGGGAATTGTGGTCCAGGCATCTTTTGACGATCATTTACCTGCTAAAGGATTATCTGTAGCTGTTTTTGCCCCAAACTCAAAAGAAAAATTCCAGACGGGCAAGACTGATTTGAATGGCAGGTTTGCATTTTTCCCGGATAAACCTGGTGAGTGGGAAATATTGGTATTTGATCAGATGGGGCACCGTCTGGAAATCAAGGTCCCGGTAAATGAGACTATGAAAGTGGAGGGAAAAAGAGAGGAGAAAGTCGTTCCTCTGTACCTGAGAATCAGTATGGGAATAGCCGTTATCTTTGGCCTGATCGGTTGTATTGGGCTCGCGAAACGTGCGCGCCGTCACCGTCAATAAGGAGATAACTATAGAGATATTACTTCACAGTGAACATTACGGCTCCACCAATCGTGGTGGGATTCATGCTTACTCTCTTTGTGGGCCGTATCCAAAGTCAGGGATGCGGCCCACATTCCAATTCCAGGAGGGGGCTTGAAATCAGGAGGGGCTTGAAATGAAGAAATTTTCTCAGTTTATCAGTATATTTAGCTTAGTCATTATTACGGTCTCGACTGTATATGGTGCCGGGACCGCGCCGGATACGGAACAGAAAGGACAGCCGGTAAAGCATCTCACCCTGGAGGAAATACTGGTATCGGAAGAAGCTGGATCTGCCGTCACGGTAGTCGGTGAGAAAACTATCGAGAAGGGTAAAAATACCAATATCCCTGATGTTTTAAAGAATGAGCCCGAGATAGACATAAACAGGAGAGCTTTAGTTGGCGATACCAGTGATACACTCAAGATCAGGGGGCTTTCAGGCAACAGGATTATGTTGAATATCGATGGCAGGTCCATCAATGCTGCGGGAGTCCAGGGCGGCTATTTCATCGATTGGAGCACGATCCCTTTGGATAACATTGAAAGAATTGAAGTGATGAAAGGCGGAAGCTCGGTCAAATATGGCAATAATGCCGGAGGAGGAGTTATCAATGTTGTCACCAAAAAGCCCGCCGAGAAACCGACTTTTTCCTTTTATGGCAATTACGGCGCAGGTGAGGACATCGATTACACCCAGAGTTACCGGATCACCCATACCTATAAGATCGGGCCTTTAGGGTATTCTATCGGGGGAAGCTACCAGAAGGCGGATGAATTTCTCTGGAACAATGATTATGAAGCAAAAAATTATTCAACCAAGCTTTATGTTGATATGCCTTTCATGGCAGAGATGTCCTTAGGAGTTCAATATACCGATGTTGACCGTGGTTTTGCCATATTAAACAGACTCCATAGTAATCCTGATAATCCAAACTTTAATGTAAAAAGAAATCCTGACTATCCACTTTCCCTCGGGGAAAGCTTTTCTCCCGGTGCGGGTAATTTAACAAATCCCGGTCCGGGAGCCCACTGGGAAAAGACAAAGTATCTTCTCGATCTTGGATATAAACAGCCCGTTAGAAATGCCTTCTTTGAGTTTAAGGCATACAAAAATTATGAGGACAGAGATGAAAAAAATTACTCGGCAAGCTGGCTCAACAAAAAGTATCCCGATGGACAGCTTGTCCTTGACAGAACCGTGAAGCCCGACAGGTCATATGGCGGGAGCTTTGAGTTTGATATGCCTTTGAAGGATCACGAAATTCTCTGCGGAATCGAAGGGAAAGTTATCTCTACCGCAGGTCAGGATGTCCACTATGTAGATCCAAATTACGCACCAGGCAGAACAATCACCAGAAGCGACGGGCAATCGAGCCATATGTGGGGATACTATCTTCAGGATAACTGGAGCATAACCGACAGATTCCTGCTTACACCGGGTATCCGTTTTGATACTTATAATGCCCCGGAAACAGGGTTAGGACAAGATGAACGCTTGAAAGATGAGGGGGTAAGCCTCTCGGTAACCGGGACTTATAAACTCGCGGAGGATGATACTCTCACTGCATCGCTCTACAGGAAAAATCTCACCCCTTCTGCGCCGGA
>JBFMGO010000070.1:0-32216 GCA_040752695.1 bacterium | reverse complement strand
TACCACTCCTGTGATCCAATAAAGTGTTTCTTCCCCATGACTGCCAAGGCAGGCATAATCCCTTCGCCTTCTAATGATACCATCTCTTGATCTGTTTTTCGTGCAAGCTTGCCGGAAGGACACGTTCATTGGTCAGCACCCGCCTGCCATCAGGGCTGAATTCGACTGAATACAACCGGTCTTCATGCCAGAGGGGCTCACTTATTGGTTTTCCTGAGGCCGCATCCCAGACACGTGCTGTTTGATCCCAGGACGCAGTCGCTACCCACCTGCCATCAGGGCTGAAGCGGGCTGAAAAAACCACATCTTCATGGCGCATAGGCTCACTTACCGGCTTTCCTGAGGCCGCATCCCAGACACGGGCAGTTTGATCAAAAGATGCAGTCACCACCCATCGGCTATCAGGACTGAAGCAGGCTGATTTCACTGCACGTGTATGGCGCATGGGCTCACTTATTGGTTTTCCTGAGGCCGCATCCCAGACACGGGCAGTTTTATCCTTAGATGCAGTCAACACCCACCTGCCATCAGGGCTGAATTCGGCTGACATTAAGCCTTCTTCATGGCGCATGGGCTCACTCATCGGGTTCCCAGAGGCCGCATCCCAGACACGGGCAGTTTTATCCTTAGATGCAGTCAGCACCCACCTGCCATCAGGGCTGAATTCGGCTGAAATCAAGCCTTCTTCATGGCGCATAGGCTCACTCCCCGGGTTCCCGGCGGCCGCATCCCAGACGTGTGCAGTGTAATCCCAGGGTGCAGTCACTACCCAGCGGCCGTCGGGGCTGAATTCGGCTGACATCAAGCCGTTTTCATGACGCATAGGCTCGCTCGCCAGTTTTCCAGAGGCCGCGTCCCAGATGCGTGCAGTGTAATCCCAGGATGCAGTCACTACCCAGCGGCCGTCGGGGCTGAAGCTGGCTGAATAAATCCCTCCCTCATGGTGCAGAGGCTCGCTCACTGGTTTTCCTGATGCCGCATCCCAGACACGTGCAGCTTTTGCCGTAGATGCAGTCACCACCCATCGGCCATCAGGGCTGAAGTGGGCTAAAACAACCTCGCGTTCGTGACGCATAGGCTCACTCACCGGCTTTCCAGAGGCCGCGTCCCAGATGCGTGCAGTGTAATCCCAAGAGGCGGTCACTACCCAGCGACCATCAGGACTAAATTCGGCTGAATAAACCAGGTTTTCATGGTGCATAGGCTCGCTTACCGGCTTTCCTGTAGCTGCATCCCACACACGGGTAGTTTTATCTGAAGATGCAGTCACCACCCAGTGGCCATCAGGGCTGAATTCGGCAGTATAGACGTTGTCTTCATGACGCATAGGCTCGCTCGCCGGGTTCCCGGAGGCCGCATCCCAGACGCGTGCAGTATTATCAGATGCAGTCACCACCCAGTGGCCATCAGGGCTGAAGCAGGCTGATTTCACGGAGTCTTCATGGCGCATGGGCTCACTCACCGCTTTCCCAGATGCCGCATCCCAGACACGGGCAGTCTTATCTGAAGATGCAGTCACCACCCAGCGGCCATCGGAACTGAAGCGGGCCGAATATATCCCTCCTTCATGGGGCATTGGCTCGCTTACTGGTTTCCCTGTTGATGCATCCCAGACACGTGCAGTGTTATCCCAGGATGCAGTCACCACCCAGCGGCCATCAGGGCTGAAGTGAGCCGAAGTCACTATGGATTCATGCCGGAACTCGCTCTTTGGCAAGGGGCAGTTGCGCTGGGTTAGCAGTGTCATAATGCGTACTGCCGCAGCCTCATGCTTCGTCAACCGCACCGCATGTGCAAAATAGGCTAAGGCCCTATCAGCCTTGCCTTCATCGAGTAACCGGGTGCCCTGCTGGAAATCCGAGCGGGCCAGGGTTAATATTGCTTTTTTGCGTTGAGCCAGGGCCACTATGGTCGCCGCGACAGCTAAAAAGAACAAAACACTCATTCCTATAGCCACATTCCGAATCCGGCGTATCTGCCTCATATGCCGGTCCCTCTCCCGTTTCGAGGAAATCTCAATAAAGCGGATCAATTCGGGTTCCAGGTCCAGGCGACATTTTTGGAGGATATTTTCAGCTTCAGCCAGGGGTTTACCAGAGGGCAGCAGGAAGTCAGGTGATTCATTCTCCTGCTTCCATCTTATGGCAGCCTCCGAAACCCGTGCCCGTGTTCGAAGAAACTCCTGATTTTCTTCCACCCACTGCTTCAATCGAGGCCAACTGCGGATCAATGCCTCATGGGAGACACTCACCACCGGCTGCCCCTTTTCATCCCTGTCAGCCATGAAGAGCCGCGCCATTATGAAGACATCCACCAGGGCCTTAGCTCCAGAGGTTGAAGTCAATTCATCGTAAAGCGCCCACCTTCGGTTGAAGGTATCCTTCTTCACTGTTCCAATGGTGACCAGACCACGCATGACTTTATTGAAGGACTCTTGGCCTCCAGGGTCCAGTTTGGAGAATTCCTCCTCTGCCCGGCACGCTATCGCCCCTTCCAGGCCCCCAAGTTTCTGATAGACCTTGAAGGTGAGAATACCCTGTGGTGTGCGATGCTCATAGAGCTGTTCGAGGGTGAATTCAAGGAGCGGTAAAATCGCAGGGTCTTTCAGTGCAGTGTCCCGCAGGACCTCATCCAGACTCTGTTTGCTCTCAGGGGCCACTTCAAATTGTAATCCTGCCGCAGCAGCAGGCTGGCGGATCATCTGGCCAATTTCCTGGGATGTGGGTTTCTCGAGATCGTATTGCCCGTCGCCTTTTTTTAGGGCTATAAGCTCAGGCAGCTTAAGGCACTGAGAGTAAAAATCGCTGCGCATAGTGGCGATAACGAAGATTCTTCCACTTCGGGCACATTGATCTATGGTATGAATGAAGTACCCTATTTGTTCTGGTGATAAGCCAAGAGTAAAGAGTTCCTCCATCTGATCTATGACCAGAACCAGTCTGGCCTGTGGGGGCATCAGTTCACTCAACCGACGGCTGAGAGCTTCTGCATCAGCGGCACGGCTCTCCTTTTCCATTTCCCTGATGAGTTCCTTAAGCTTTTGCTCCTCATCAATCCTGACCCTCTCCGATCCTTGAGCCAAAGCCTGCCGAATCATCAGGATGGCACCTTCAGGGTTATCGTGCAGCAGGACAGCCAGATCCTGAACCGTTATTCCGGAAGAGGCAAGTTCCGGTAATCCTTCGGTCCTGATCAGCGAAGCAGCCAGAGCATCGAAAAGATGCCCTGAGGCATCACTTGGGCGCATGATGGCCCTGCGCCAGAGCCCGACACCCTCGATGACCCCTGGTTGCACCATCAGCGGCAGCACGCCTGCACGCACCAGCGAGGACTTTCCTCCTCCGCTCATTCCCAAAACCAGTACGAATGCCCGGCCCTCGATGGCCTGTTTTCTCAGGGCGGTCAATACCCCATCGATAGCATGAGTTCGTCCGAAGAAGATCGGGGCATGCTGATAATCGAATATGCGCAGTCCCCTAAAAGGGGACTCCTTCCAGGTAACCTTTCTTTTTATCTGCTCCAAACCGGGTTCCGGCAGTCTGTGGCTGATAAGTGCCTTAAGATGTTTTTCCAGCCGCTCCTCAAACTCTGCCAAAGACGTATATTCGTTGAAGGCCGTTTTCCAGACCCCTTCTTCAGTGTCGCGGAACCATCGGTTCAGGAAGGCTTCCAGCTTGTAGTATTGATCAACCATCTTATCCAGGACATCTTTGGGCCTTGCCGGAAACTTGGGCTCTGTTTTATTGAGATAGACCAGCGGCACGGGCAGTCCATGCAGCCGGTAGGACTCGATGGCTGCATCCAATTCGTATTCAGTGCCGGACTCATAGAGGCTGCCATCTTTTTTCCGGTGTTTTGAATGCAGCCGCGTACCAAGCCTTGACCAAAGAATACATACTAAAATATCGAAATCGGACGGAGAAGGGATATTGTCCTGGAAGTCCTTGGTGGCCTCCATTGGTTCGTATTCCCAGAAGTAAGGATCCAGCACTACCCGGCCGGAAAATTCATTCTGAAGGCGCTTTATGACGTGATATGCGATCCGTCGCTCCTTGCCAACATCTCCAGGAGAAGAAATGAATATACGGATAGATTTCATGTTGAAGACTTCCCGTTGCCTGCCCGCATTACATCCGATCGGTTAAGCCAAAGATTTATAACATTTATTACCTGGTGGCTCCCTGTCGGATTAATCGCCAGCGCAGCATACTATGGTTTATCAGGCTCCTCAATAGTTCATCAGGCTCCTTTGGTAATCAACCTTTCGGTTCTTCTCTGGGATTTTCTTTCAGGGCCATGCAGCATTCACTGGTAAATGTGGGGAAGAGGGACTATAATAAAGATATTGCTATAAATAGCATGTCATGGGGGCAAGTCCCCCCAAATTACCTGCTTATCGATATAAGCCCATAAGTGCGCTGAATAAGCCTGCAAGTACACTAATTACGCGTCCGGTTGTTTCTGTCCTTTTTGCGGACACTTCTCCGCTTAAAGCCTGCGGGGACGGGTTTAAGAAAAAATCCGCCCAACGTCATTCTGAGCCTTCGCTCAGAATGACGAATAACGTGCTGCGTGGATGATAATCTATCTGGCTGCGTATTTAATGTACAGTGTACCAAGCTTATCGATACCAATGGAAGAGAGGCTTCTCATGCGATTTATCGCTGATTTTCATATTCACTCCCATTACTCCATGGCTACCAGCAAGGAGTGCTGTCCAGAGCAGCTTAGCCAGTGGGCCAGGTTGAAAGGGCTCACGGTGATTGGAACCGGGGATTTCACCCACCCCGGATGGATGAAAGAGCTGAAAGGTAAGCTTCAGCCTGCGCAGGAGGAAGGATTATACGAGCTCAAGCCCGAATACGCCAAACCCTTTGCCCATACCTGCAAAATTCCCGTAACGTCTGGCACTGCTGCTGAGGGAGATGCCCAAAAGGTCCGGTTTTTGCTCTCGGCGGAAATCAGCTCTATCTATAAGAAAAACGGCAGGGTACGAAAAATTCATAACCTGTTGCTGGTCCCTGACATAGCCAGTGCGGAGAAGATTAACACGGTCCTCGACCGTTTTGGAAATATCCGCTCCGATGGCCGCCCGATTCTGGGGATGGACAGCAGGCACCTTTTGGAAATTGTCCTGGACTGCTGTCCGCAGGTGTCGTTTATTCCCGCCCATATCTGGACGCCGCACTTTTCCCTGTTGGGCTCGCGGTCCGGCTTCGATAGTCTCGAGGAATGCTTCGAGGATCTTTCCGGGCATATTTTTGCTCTCGAGACCGGTCTTTCTTCAGACCCGGCCATGAACTGGAGGCTTTCGGCACTCGACCGCTATGCACTGGTTTCAAACTCAGACGCCCACTCACCCAAAAATCTGGCCAGGGAGGCCAACTGCTTTAAGACCGAGCTTTCCTACGCGGCTATCAGGCAGGCGCTCAAGACCAAAGACCCGGAGGCTTTTCTGGGAACCATCGAGTTCTATCCGGAAGAAGGGAAATATCATTACGATGGCCACCGCGCCTGCCAGATTTGCTGGTCACCCGAAGAAACCATGGCAGCGGCTGGAATCTGCCCACGGTGCGGCAGGAAAGTAACGATCGGCGTGATGTACCGCGCGGTTGAACTGGCCGACCGGCCGCCCGGAGGGCGGCCTGATCGTGTTGTGCAATCCTACGAATCGGTTGTTCCCCTGCTCCAGATCCTGGCCGAGTTCTATCAGGTGGGGGAAAACAGTAAAAAGGTCCAGCAGGCATACTTCCAGCTCTTAGGCAGCCTGGGAAGCGAACTGGAAATCCTGCGGAGCGTTCCCCTGGAAGAGATTCGATCTCAATCCAGCGCCCTGCTGGCGGAAGGGGTCCGACGGGTGCGGGAAGGTGAAGTAAAAATCCGGCCCGGATTTGACGGCGAGTATGGAAAAGTCAGGCTGTTTGACGACGGGGAGCGGCAAAAATTCAAGGCCCAGACAAGCCTGTTTGGTCTGAAAAGTCCTGCGGCAGGCGAAGATTCATCTTCTGTGTCCGGAAAAAGCCCATTCCACGAGGCCGGAAAAAAACCATTCCACACGGCTGAAAAAAAACCATCCCCTGCCGGGAAGAATCGTATCGAGGGTGCCGTCTCACCTGAGCCGCCCACCCCCCCCCTCTCAACGCCTGAGTGCGGAATCTCCACAATCGCACCCCTTGAGTCAGCGACAGTGCCTCAAGAGGGCCAGAGGCATAAACCCGCACTCCAAGAGGGCCAGAAGCACAAACTCGATCAACGCACCTGGCTCGACCAACTCAACGAAGAGCAGCGGGAATGTATTACCTCCAGTGCAGGGCCGGTCATCATTATTGCTGGTCCGGGTACAGGCAAAACCCGGACCCTGGTATGCAGGATTGCTCATATGCTGCAATTTCAAAAAATCCTGCCGGAACATATTCTGGCCATTACCTTTACTAACAAAGCTGCCCAGGAGTTGAAAGCAAGGATCCGAGAGACCCTCCCCTCTGAAATTGCTGCCGATGGCCTGATCACCGGCACCTTTCATCACTTTTGCCTGAGCATTCTGCAGGAAGAAGAAGCCAGAGCAAAATCATCTGAGGACGCTGGAAACGCTGGAAACGCTGAGGACGCTAAGGACACTGAAGACGTTGAAGACACTGAAAACAAGGATACCAATCATACGAAAACACTGATCAACGAGCAGGACGCCCTGCTTTTGATAAGGGAGGTCCTGGCAGGGTACTCACCCCCCGATGGATGCCGGCGAATCCAGCCGCAGCGGCTCTGGCAGTGGATATCAAAAGTGAAATCGCGGGCATGGGCACTCGATCTTCCTGCTGAGGAGTTCCCAGAGCATCTGCCCCTCCCGCAGCTTCCGGAAGAGTCTTCACTTCGTGGGCAGCCTTCACCGCCGCCCTGGATCGAGGAAGCTGTGGCTGATTTTGCCCAAGAGCTTGCCTCAGGCGAAGAGCACCTTACCGGCAGGCAGTTCAGCGGCGAACAGCTTAGCAGCGGGCAGCGTTTTGGAGAGCAGCTTTGGTCCCTCTGCCTGGCCTATCAGAGACTGTTGCATCGCTATCGGGCTTACGATTATGACGATGTGCTGCTCAAGGTGGTTAAACTTTTGCAGTCTGACCCGAAAATCCTGCAAAAATACCGCAGCCGCATCACCCGGATATTGGTGGATGAATTCCAGGATGTCAATGAAATTCAGTATCTTTTGGTCAAACTCCTGGCCTCAGACGGGGCGGGTCTTGTGGTAATCGGCGATCCTGACCAGGCCATCTATTCCTTCCGGGGGGCGGACTACCGGTTTTTTTCCCGGCTTCAGGATGATTTTCCCGGCCACCGGCTCTTTCACCTGAAGGAGAACTACCGCTCTTCAGCCGATATCCTTAAGGCTGCCGGTGCCCTGATCAGGCATAATCCCGACCGTTTTCCCCTTGAACTGAAACCGCATCGCCAAAGGGCCCGAAGGGAGACAGGCGGGATTCAACTGCATTTTGTCGGCAGTGAGCAGGCCGAAGGGATAACCGTTGTGCGGGAGATTACCCGGATGATGGGAGGGGTTGACATGCTTCAGGCACATGGACAACATGACCAGAGACAGGGCACGAAACACCGGCAGACCGCACAGGCTTCCCGGCCCGCATTGACTGATCAGACCGTACAGACTGCCCGGAGGACCGCACAAGCTGCGCAGGCCGGGTTGCGGATCGCCCCACAGGGCAACCATGCAGAAGCGCATCCACAGGAAGAAGCAGGAGCATATCCGCGGAAAGAAGCAGAAGCACTTTTGCAGAAAGAAGAGGAAGGAGATCTTGGATTTTCCGATTTTGCCGTCCTGTTTAGAACCGGCCAGCAGGCAGCTCCTTTAGAGGAATGCTTCCTCAGGGAAGGAATCCCTTACCGGGTGGTCGGGCAAAAAAGCTTTTTGCAAAGTCCCGGCGTTCAAACCGTAGTGGCCATGCTTCGCTTTTTAATCAATCCGGAAGACGATTTCTCCCTGTGGAACCTTCTCCATAGGTGGGGGGATGCGGCATTTTCCGAGCCTGTGGCCGGACGGCGCAGTGAGCATTTTCAAGAGATATCCGGTGTGTGTCAGCGTCTTCAGGAGATAGCCAGTATCAATCACTGTTCCTTTTTCAGCGCCGTCAGGCAGGGGACCTTCTCTGCGGCAGCCAGCGAGAAATTGCAGTGTATCCTTTCCCTGCAGGATAATTACCATTCAAGAGTCAGGGAAAACAAGGGGAACGTTTCTCAGCTTATCGCAGATTTGATTGAGCAGGAAATAAGGGTGGAGAGAAGCAATGATCCGGACATGGAACGGCTCTATCAATGCTCGATGCAGTTTTCATCGATTACGGAATTTGTACACAATCTTCTTTTATTTCGGGATGGGGATCTGGAATATCGGGGAATGAAAACGCCTGCCAGCGGAGAAGCTGTTTCACTTATGACCATTCATGCTGCCAAGGGGCTTGAGTTTCCGGTAATCTTTATCTGCGGGCTGGAAGATGGACTGCTTCCCTATGACCATCTCTTCGACTATGTCCCTGCCCAGAGCCATAACAGCTTTAACTGGAGCCATACGCAGGGCCATTCGAAAAACGAAGTTTATGAAAAGGAAGATCGCCCAAACCTTCAGAAAAAATTACAGATGGAGGAAGAACGCCGCTTATTCTATGTGGCGTTGACCCGTGCCAAGGATGAACTGGTGCTTATTTCATCGCGTCACCGCTGGCGGTATAATCAACGTAGAGAAACCAGACCATCCTCTTTTCTGACGGAACTCCCTGCTGATGTCATTACCAGGGTAAAAAAATCCCTCCCTGCCAGGACCCGTCAATTACGACTCTTTTGATACTTCAAAAGGGATCTTATGATCCCTTCAACAAGGGCCTTTTATTATTCCAAAAGCACCAAAAAAGCCCGATTTTTTTTCCGGTCTGGTCTGAATTGTCTACAAAAACCCCAAAAAAGGTGTCAGAAAGTTACTTACTATTCATCCTCCTCCAGCACGATTGCATCGACCGGGCAACTTTCGACTGCTTCATAACAGGTATCCAAAATATCCTCGGGGATTTCATCTGAAATTACCTGGGCTTTTTCATCCAGGATTTCAAATACATCAGGACAAAGCTCTTCACACTGGCCGCAGCCTATGCATAATTCACTGTCAACAATAGCTATCATTGGGTTGACCCTCCTCGTGATAAAATAATAAAATCTCCATCTTCAAATTCTTTTAACTTCGAAGGATCGCCGATTATGCGACCGACGATATTAACTTTATCTGCACTGACGATTTCATCTCCCTCAGTCAATGGCGTTGGCCCGAAAAAAATACAAAATGCCTTGCCTATCGGCCAGTAGGCAAGCTCTCCGCGATCTACAGTGTCTCGAGCGGTCTTGTCCAACTCGCTGTTGATCGGGATGGAGAAGTAAATTTCTTCTCCCCACAGATTCCCGGATGATTCAATGGGCAATCTCTCCCAAATAAGCCTGGCGGTGGGAGTATCGTTTAAGATTCCCTCAAGTTCAATGTCACCGGCCTTAATATGTATTTTATGAGGCATATCTGTCTATCTCCGCCTTCCGCAAAATTACATCCTTTCCTGAACACAAAGCTACCCCTGGTGCTGTCCATCAATGTGATAGTCTATATAACATTAATAAAAAAGATTGTCAATTATGATGACAGAAAATTCAATTCCGCTTGCAGACAAGAGCCCCGGATGGATTGGCGTACGGCCGGCAAGTGATTTTACTCCGCCGATCGAAAGAGATACCGGCTTTCCAGCCCGGACTCATTAAATTGGAGAATGAGAAGATGCTTTTAAAGTTTATGGAGCAGACTCCTTTTAATCCAAAGCTCTCCTTAGTATTGCCAAAGTGGTCGTCAAGCCGCGTGCTGGTCTTGGTGGCCGCATCAGGCATATCCCCCCCTGGCCTCATCTGCAATTATTGAGGTGCTACCCAAATAGTAATGCTGCATAGGTTGTATAACACTTCCGGGCATCATGTGTTTAAAAACTTATCAACCCTATTAAGGTCAAAAATAGTGCTTCTTTGCTACATTACTTTTTGAATTAGTCAGTTATTCAACCAGTTATGGTAGTAACTTGCCTGCTGCCAGTAGGTACTGCTTCTTCTCAAAGATATAGTTCAGAAAAAACGAGTAAAAATGTTGTTAATTTTCAGCCAATATCAAGAATACAACAACTTACAGATTCATAAGCATCCTTTTTTTTACAGGATTTACCTTGGCATAAAAAATGTATTATAAAGTTGCATAGTCACATTAAGAGATGTCTTTTTTATTTTTAGGCAAATTTTATAAATACCATACATTTGAAAAAGTTATTAACATGTTGAAACTATCGAACTTTGGATCTCATGGGAATTCGATACAATCAAGGCCCCAGAGAATAAGTGCAAAAGTATAGAGCTAATAGATAATTACCTGGCATTATAACCATACATTACTGTAAGAGGAACCTTCCACGAAAGGGGGTGATTACAGAAAGAGAACAGGAGGTTGTATTCATTGTTTATTTTTGAAGAGCTTTGTCCGTAAATGCCTTATTTGTCTTAAGAGAAGGAAGTATTAAATGAGTAGGAGATTACTGACGGTATCCCTATATTATTTAATTCATCAAGTTTAAACATTTTTTTCTGGGGGAAAGAATTTAATGAGAAGCTTCAAACTCCTTTCGATTTCGCTGTTGTCAGTTCTTGGGTTCGTATTCATGTTGGCATCAACCGCTTCCGCTACACCAGTTTGTGCATCTGTTACCATTAACGTCAGTAATTCAGAAACCACAGCCCCTATCTATAGTAAAACTATCCCATTGACAGAAATAGAGATGGCAAAGGGTTCATATGAAATACACGAGGGCGACTTTGACTTGAATCTTTTTGTCGATTCTGATATTGATCCATATCTTCAATATGGTATGGTTGTAATAAATAATCTGAACGTTCCTCTAACATTTTCAGGTTCATGGAGTACTCCAGTAGTCATGGGTAATTACCCGACAGCCGTCACATCATCTTTGTCTTACAGCGGTAATGATAATGGCGATCACCTTGTCTCTGTAAGCCCGGCAGGAGTAAATGGATTTGTCCAAGAAAGCTCACTCGTTGTCCTGGGCAATCTGGGAGTTGGTCTCCAGAATTTCACCTATAATCTCGCCGGTGTTGTCGGATCTTGGGATGGACCTGATGGTCTTTTTGAATCAGCAGTAGGACCTACTGGACCGTTCTCGGATGTTTTAGTTATTGACACAGCATTCACCCTCAGCGCTTACGATATGGCAACTGTAAACGGCAGAACTGATATCGTTCCCACTCCCATACCGGCTTCTGGAGTGCTCCTTCTTTTTGGGCTGGTTGGGATGGTAGGGATTAAGAAAAAATTTAGTTTATTTTAAAGTAAACATTATTCTACAAAGCAGGTACAAAAAAGCGATGAAAAAGGGCAGAGTCAGTAATGACTCTGCCCTTTTTTTAGTGCGCCAGGCGTAGAGTGAATTCTAGTACCGCTTCACCCTTAAAATTGTATAGGCAAGCCATTAAAAGCCCCGGATGGATTGGTGTACGGCCATCAGGTGTTTTCACTCCCCCGATCGAAAGAATACCAGCTTTCCAGCCCTGCATCCTTAATTTATTTTATATCAGGAAATTTTTTGCCCGCCACCCCAGCGGGCTATCGATTTTTCATGAAGAAGACTGATGGGAATATCATATCTATCCTTTCTATCCTTCCGAATTCTCAGCCAATGCTGCCCGAAAACGTATAACAGAGGGGGAAACCTATGGCCGGCGTAGTGCAAATCATAGGAGGGGACTATGAAAGGCGGTGAGTGTAATAAGAAAAAAGTGAAAAATGGCATTGATTTTGAGTTGCCATGCAGCCGAAGAAATTTTATCAAGAGGATGGCTGTGGCTGTCTCATCGTCAATGGTCGGTGCGGGGCTCATAAAACCAAGATCAATCATGGCCGTTATTCCTCCGTTACCGGAGATTAATATCGGGGTCTTTGCGCCCTCGCACTGTACTGTTCCCTTTGTCTATACGAAACTGAAGGGTTTTTTTCAAGAAGAAAAGCTCAGGGTAAACCTGATTAATTACCCGGATATGGCTTTAATCGCCAATGATCTTATCAGTGGTAAACTGGATTTTGGCCAACTCATAGTTCCCCTCGTTTTCGCAATCCACACCGGATCCAAGCCATTTACCTCAAAGACGCCAATGGTAATTACTCAGATCACCGGTACAAATGGTGCGGCCCTTATGGTCAGGAAGGGCGCCGGTATTATCAACCCGTTGGATTTTAAAGGCAAAACAATTGTCAATCACGCTAAGCTTTCAGTTCACTATCTGATTAATATGATGTTCCTTGAAAAGCATGGATTGGATTATCAGAAAAGTCTGAACTTCAGGGTGATCAAGCTGAATAAGATAGTGGAAGCGTTACAGAAGAGTGAGGTTGATGCCTTTATAATGCCTGAACCCAGGGATGCCATGATAGAAAAACTGAACCTCGGTGAGGTTTATATGTTGAGTAAGTATATCTGGCCTAATCACCCATGTTGTGGTTTAGTGACCAGAAAGGCGTTCTTTGATAAGAATAGCGAACTGGTCATTTCTGTCACCAGAGCGATGACCAAAGGCGGTCTTTTGGCCAATGAGGCGGCATCCAGGGAAGGGATGATTGATCTGCTTCAGGGTGCACCGAGGTATAAGTACAATCAGTTGCCCAGGGATGTTCTGAGGAATGCCTTTACCCCTGGCCGCTCCGATTTCTATCCTTTCCCGTATCAGAGTGCAGCTTTAGTTATTATCGACCTTATGAAAAAGTATGGCCTTCTGTCTGACCATATAGACAGCGGGAAACTTGCCGGTGAGGTTTTCCTGTCTCATCAGTCTCGAAGGATTATGAGAGAATTGGGTGCAAATCCGCCCGAAAGTGACTACCGGGAAGAGAGGATTCTCGGAAACATAAGACTCTATTCATGAATTAAGGGTACATGTTTAAAACTACCAAAAATGTTAAATTTTCAGTAAAGATTTTATTGAGTATCTATATCCCTTTGCTCCTGGTTTGTTTGATCCTTGGCCGTTATCTGGTCGTGAGGATAAGGGATGATTCCCTTAAGAGTTTGTCGGAAAAAGGTAATACGATCAATAAATTGCTGGCCAAAATAAGCACTATTCCCATACTGACCTATGATTATTGGTCCTTGGAAGAGTATATTAAAGAGGTACTAAGGGATAAAGAAATTACCTATGCCATTATTTTCGATAACAATGACAACCATATTACTCATTTTAGTTCCAGGCCCGACGATATCGATTCTGGGAAAATCAAAATTTATCGAACTCCGGTTATCCATAATGAGAGAATTATCGGTAAGGTTGAAATTGGCATCTCAACGATCAGATACCAAAAGGAAATTACGAAAGATATAGCTTTTATAGCCATTATTGTTTTCATTACCCTTGGGATCGGTTTTCTTATATCGCTCTTTGTTTCCCGCCAGGTTACGAAGCCGATTAATAAAATAGTCAGGGCCATGAAAGAAGCGGAGAAAGGTGATTTTACCGTACGATCGGCGGTTATCAGTAATGACGAAGTAGGTTCCCTGGCTCAGGGTTTTAACAATATGCTGACGCAGATTCA
The DNA here is from genome assembly GCA_040752695.1 of bacterium. GTDB lineage: Bacteria > SZUA-182 > SZUA-182 > DTGQ01 > DTGQ01 > DTGQ01. The sequence goes on along the minus strand of JBFMGO010000070.1, from coordinate 18,550 downwards.
GGTGCGCGATGAAAAACTCAAACAGCACCGAGAGCAGCTGGAAGGGCAGGTGATCGGACGTACTGCCGAACTTTCAAAGATGAACCAGGATCTGGAAAGGGTAATTGCTGAACTGCAAGCAGCGAAAGAAAATGCAGAAAATGCTAATCGTGCTAAATCCCAGTTCCTGGCCAATATGAGCCATGAACTCCGAACCCCGCTCAACGGCATTATTGGCTTAACGGAGTTGATCATAGATAAGTACGGAGAAGATTTAAACAAAACCCACAAGGAATTTCTCAATGATATTTCCCAAAGTGGTGATCAATTGCTTGCCTTGATTAATGATATCCTGGATTTTTCAAAAATAGAAGCAGGCCGCCTGGAGATGGAGATGATCAATTTCGACTTGCAGAACACCCTGGAGACGGCTGCCGAGATGCTTGCTTTGCGAGCTCAAAAAAAGGGTCTGGAGCTTGTCTGTCACATTAAACCCGATGTCCCCGCTTTTCTTGTCGGAGATCCCTGCCGGCTGCGCCAGATCATCATTAATTTGGGAGGAAACGCTATCAAGTTTACCAAAACAGGTGAGGTCGTGATTGTCTGTGAGGTTGAAAGGAAAGAAGAAGAGTCGGCACTTCTTCATTTTACCGTTTCCGATTCAGGAATAGGCATCCCTCAAGACAAACTGGGAGCCATTTTCGAGGCTTTCAACCAGGGGGACGGTTCTTATACAAGGAAATATGGGGGAACAGGATTAGGATTGACCATCTCGAGGCAATTATCGGAAATGATGGGGGGGAGAATCTGGGTGAAAAGTGAGTTCGGCAAAGGCAGCACTTTTCATTTCACAGCCAGGTTCGGCCTTCAATCCGAGCAGCCGGGAGAGAAAAAGGCAGTTTGTGGATTCAAGGCGGGCAATCTTCAAGGTGTACGTGTCTTGATTGTGGATGATAACAGAACCAACCGCTTGATCTTACAGGAAATGGCTTCTGCGTGGGGCCTTTCGCCTCAGGCGGTGCCAGATGGCTTGAGCGCCCTTACCGAAATGAAAAGAGCTGCACAGGACAACTCTCCCTATTCCTTGGTCTTACTGGATGTCCAAATGCCTGAAATGGATGGCTTCGAAGTAAGCAGCCTGATTAAAAAAGATCCGTTACTTTCCGAAACCAGGATCATCCTGCTCACCTCCCTGGACTATAAAGGAGATAGTAATCGCTGCAAGGGGCTGGAAATTTCCGCTTACCTGCGCAAACCTGTCAAACGATCAGAACTTTTTTCCGTGACCATGGAGGTCCTCGGCCGGAGTTCAATGCGTGCGACAAATTCGTCGAAAGATTTTCTCGGCAATGCCATTCATCAGACGAAGCAAAGGCAGCGGTTAAGGATTTTGCTGGCTGAGGACGATATCATAAATCAGAAAGTGGCTGTCGGATTACTGGAAAAGCAGGGCTATTCGGTCCTGATAGCTGAAAACGGGCAGGAGGTTCTCAAGACCATTGCCCATAATCGATGTGATGTAGTGTTCATGGATGTCCAAATGCCGGTTATGGACGGTCTTGAGACCACCATGCGTATCCGCGAGAAGGAAAAGTCCTCCGGCGGTCATCTGCCTATTATCGCTATGACTGCTCACGCCATGAAAGGCGACAGGGAGAGGTGTCTTAAAGCGGGCATGGACGGGTACGTTTCCAAGCCAATCAAGGTAGCGGCTGTTGAAGAGGAAATGAAAAAAATCATCTCCTGGTTAGGGGGCGAAGCCCGAAACCAGGAGAAAATCCTGCCGCCTGCCGGGCCTTTGCCTGAGGGAGTATTTGATTTCTCGGGGGCGATGGAAAATTTAGGTGGTGACAAAGATCTCCTGCGGGATGTTTCCTCCCTGTTTCTCGAAACAGAACCATCCGAGCTTCAGACTTTAAAAGCGGCAGTCCTGTCGGAAGATTCAACGCTTATCGAGCGACTGGCCCATACCTTAAAGGGAAAAGCTTCCAATATAGGGGCAAGTAAGATTGCAGATGAGGCATCCCGACTTGAAATTGCTGCAAGAAGCGGCAATCTAATAAGATATGGATTGCTGCTTGAAGGCATTGAAAAAGAGTTTGAAAATTGGAAAACGGTGATGTCAGGATTCAACTGGGAGAAAGTTTAACTGAGAGCCCATCCCAAAACCGCCGGCGCAACAGGTGCAATCAGTCATCTGAAGCGGGATTTGGGGACAGCTTAATACAGGACTTCTTCATTATGCGGCCAGTTCCCCCCTCACCCCTTCCCCTGCGCCTTACCAAGGGCAAAATTCCACTCCTCTTTTTATAATACTATCGTCAAATCTTATCATCAGGATATCCGCAAAAGGAGTATTGTAAAAATATTCAATTTAATTTATACTCACAGCGGCCAAATTATTTGCGCTTGTAAGCTTTCATATTTTTATACTTTTGGTAAATCCATGCTTCTTTGGCTTTTTCATAACTTTATACTTTTATTGATTTTATAGTTATTTGATGATTTCAAAGATTGCCCATGTTCATGGTCGCTTTTCTTACTAAGCTACTTGAATCAAAGATTATAACCAGATAACCGGTAGCCTTACCAGGAAAAAGGAGAATAATGATGATTACTCAACTTGCAGAATGGAAGGAACTCGAGAGGGAAACTAAGGAGGCAAAAAAGATGAGCCTCCGCCAGGAGTTTGCTCAAGACCCGAACCGCTGGCAAACCTTAAGCGTTTCTTTGGAAGGAGAAGTAATCTTTGACTTTTCCCGTCAGCTCGTGACTGAAAAGACCATGAAGCTGCTCTATGCCCTGGCTGAGGCGCGGAACCTGAGAGAAAATATCCGGCAGATGTTTCAGGGCAGGAAGATCAACCTGACTGAAAACCGGGCAGCGCTGCACGTAGCCCTGCGCAACCTGTGGGGCGGCCCTATCGATGTGGACGGTCAGGATGTGATGCCGCAGGTCAGGGCCGCTCTGGCAAAGATAAGGGACTTCTCCCGGCAGGTTATTCTGGAAAAGTGGCGGGGAATCACCAACAGGCCGGTGAAAAACATCGTAGCTATCGGCATCGGCGGCTCATACCTGGGACCGGAGTTTGTGGCCGAGGCCAACCGTGCCTATTCCAGGCCGGGTATGAGGCTGTTCTTCGTGGCCAACGTGGATGGGACCGACTTTGCCCAGACGGTTGTACAACAGCTGGACCCTGAGGAAACCCTGTTCGTGATCATTTCGAAAACCTTTACTACGGTGGAGACCATGATGAATGCCCGCAAAGCCAGAGAGTGGATGGTGTCACGGCTGAAAGGTCACCCCGAGGCTGAGATTGTAAAAAAGCATTTCGTGGCAGTTTCCACCAATATCCCGGCCGTGGAAGAGTTCGGCATTGATCCTGTCAATACCTTTGAGTTCTGGGACTGGGTGGGGGGACGGTTCAGTGTCAGTTCCGCTGTAGGCGGAGTGCCCCTGTCCCTGTACCTCGGATATGAAAACTTCGAGGATCTTTTGGCCGGCGGATATGCAATGGACCGTCATTTCCTGGAAGCTCCTTTCAACAAAAACATGCCCGTAATCATGGGCTTGTTGAGTATCTGGAACAATGATTTGCTCGGGTATAACAGCCGGGCCATTCTTCCCTATAGTCAGGCACTCCGGCGATTCCCGGCCCATATTCAGCAAGTGGTTATGGAAAGTAACGGCAAACGTGTGGATATCGAGGGCAGGATCGTGCCGGTCCCGACAGGGCCGGTGATTTTTGGAGAGCCGGGCACGAACGGTCAGCACTCGTTTTATCAATTGCTCCACCAGGGACAGGTCGTACCTTGTGATTTCATCGGCTTTATCAGATCCCAATACCATGGCCAGGAAGGTGAAAGATCGGGAACCTCTGTAGACAGCCATCAGGAACTGATGGCCAACTTCTTTGCCCAGCCCGATGCACTGGCTTTTGGAAAAACCGAAGAAGAACTGCGCCAGGAGGGAGTACCGGAACCTTTGATCGCGCACAAGACCTTTCCCGGCAACAGGCCGTCATCCCTCATACTCTTCAACAGACTCGTTCCCAAGACTACCGGCATGCTGCTGGCACTTTATGAACATCAAACGGCGGTGGAGGGCTTTATCTGGGGGATCGACAGCTTTGATCAATGGGGCGTGGAACTGGGCAAGGTACTCGGCAAGCGCATTCGAGGCAGAATTATGGAATACAACCAGGATCGTGAAAAGAAAGTAACCGAGTTTAATCCCGCAACCAATGCCATGTTGCAAATCTTTCTTGATGGGAACCGGGATTAAAATTGGATGAGGGCCGCCATCTCAAGACATGAGATGGGAGCCACTTTTAGACATGGGAACCGGGACGAGGGGGTCTCCTTCTGGACACGCAAGGAGGGGCCGCCGGCCACGGGATTGCGGGGTCTTGCCTTCTGGACACGCAAGAGGGGGCCACTGGCCACGGGACGGTGCCCTGGACTGGTGAAAAAAAACTTGACTTGAGCGGTTTTTTTCGGGTAAAATTTTACTAATTTTACCCTGAACCAGCGCTTCATTTATAGTTTTGGGGTGGCTTTTTATTAGTATATTTTACACACCATAGTTAACACCTTTTACGCATCCTTTTTTATACACGCTGTTGGTTCAACAGTATATCTTATAATTTAATATTCACTTCTTTGATTCAACAATCACTTCTTTGATTCAACATTTCCATCTTTGCTTCATCATTGGGTTCAGCATTTTAAAAGCTCTTAACCGAATCCTGACTTGAGGTCGCAGGTTCATATTCTCGTATTCCTTATTAACCGTACACGTAGGAGGCACCGCTTATGTCAGAAGGAAAAGGAAGAGGTAAATGGGTAGTCGCAACTCTCGCGCTGTTTTTCATGTTCATTCATGTGGCGGGATTAACCTGGGGAAGTGAAAGGGAGAGAAGCTCACGTTTGGCACGGCCGTCACATTTCCATGTGCCCGGACGGTCCCGGTCTCTGGCAAAGGAAACCGTCGATGCTTATGATGCTCAGGATCTTGATACGGAAAGCGATCTGGATAGTTATATCCAGCAGCGGCTGGACAAGGTCAATATCCCCGGCCTTTCTGCATTAATCGTCAAGGATGGCAAGATTGCCTGGAGCGGAGCCTATGGCTGGGCACGCATCGGCAGACAGCCGGTTACCACCGATACCGTGTTTCAGCTTGCCAGCGTCTCGAAGACCATAGTCGCGGTGGCTGTCATGAAGGCATGGGAGGAAGGCAGGTTCGATCTCGACGAGGATATCAACAGATACCTGCCTTTCAGTGTCAGAAACCCCCGTGCTCCCGTTAAACCGATTACAACCCGCATGCTTTTGACTCACACCTCGAGCATTCGCGACAGAGCAAACGTCATGGACTCAGCCTATGTCTGGAACAGGGATTCACCGGTCAGCCTTGGCCAGTTCCTTGAAGACTACTTTACATCAGGCAGGTGGGGCTTCGGTTCCAGGCGAAGCTTCTATTCGGAAGATCCTGGCACGGCCTTCCATTACTCCAATATTGGCGCTGCTCTGGCTGCTTATCTGGTAGAGGCAACGAGCGGGGTGCCCTTTGACACTTACTGCAACCTTAAAATCTTCCAGCCCCTGGGTATGGAGGAAACCTCCTGGCGGCTTTCGGATCTGGATGACTCTCACCTTGCCATGCCTTACGGTTACGATTCTCAGAGGCGCCGCTACACGGCTTATGGCTTCTACGGTTATCCGGACTATCCTGACGGTTTGCTCAGGAGCAGCGCACCGCAGCTTGCCCGTTTTCTGAACATGTTTATTCAATATGGCGAATTGGACGGGGTGAGGATTCTTAAAAAAGAGACGGTCGAGGAGATGCGCAGGGTGCAGAATCCCAGCATCGATCCGCAAGGGGGGTTAATCTGGTACTATAAGGAGCTGTCAGGCTGGCGTCTGCTCGGACATAACGGCGGGGACATGGGGATAACCACGGAGATGTTTTTCCGTCCGGATGATGGCGCAGGTATTATTCTCCTCATGAATGGGGATTGCACACCATCCGTTGACCGGTTTATCAAGGATATTCAAACACGGCTCTTCAAAGAGGCGGAGTATAAGTAAGGACGGAGCAGGGCAGGGGGAACGGGCCGTTCTTTATGGGGCCGTTTCCCCCTTTCCTTTTTTTTATGGTTGAGAAGTGGTTTTCAAAAATTGACAACTCCCTTTTTTTGCTCTATGATAGCCTGACTTGGAGAATTCCTTACTCTTTTACCGTCAAAAATATAAGGAGCCAAGATTTCGGTGTTCTCTCAACCTGTGCCCTCTAAGCCGGCGAACTCACGATATACGCCAGCGGCCTCTTCACGATATACGCCGCCTCCTGCGCTTTCCAGCCTGGTAAGACGTGTATTTTCTCATCAGGGGCAAAGGATGCTTATCTGGGCCCTGGTTTTGCAGCTTTTCTTATGGGGCTGCACACCGAAAAACCTTTCCACTCTCGATTACTACCAGATGGCCGGCCAGCTCTACAATCAGGAGAAATATGACCGGGCAGAAAAATTATACAACACCTTTCTTATCCATGATCCCGGGCACCCCCTGGCGGATACCGCCATTTTTCGTCTGGGAAAGATTTATCAGCAGCAGAAGAATTATCAAAAGGCCATATCCTGGTTCGAGAAAATAGTTCAACACTATCCCCGGAGCGAGCATGTTCTGGACGCATATCTCGAAGTGGGGATCTGCTTCTTTTATCTCCAGAACTATTCCGAGGCAATATCCCAATTTCGTAAGTACCTGAGTTACAACCACCCTGGCCGGGAGACCGAAGTGGTCTCGCTTATGGCTGACTCGTATCTCGCCCTGAAGGAATACCGGAAAGCTCTCGATGAATACACCCTCTTGCAGTTGCTCGATCCTGCAAAAAGAAAGGATCCGGAAATTCTCTATCGGATCAGCCTCTGCCAGATACACCTGGAACAAAGTGAACAGGCAATAGCTCAGCTCAATAACCTGCTCACGAGCGATTATGGAGCCTCGCACCGGAAGGAAATTCAGCAGTCTTTAATCCAGGCGAACCTCATGCTCAATCATCCGCTGGAGGCTCTCGAAAACCTGCTGAAGGCACGCCACTATGCTGCAAATCCCCAGGAATCGGCTCAATACGAGCAGCAGATTGCCGGCATCATCCAGAACCAGCTTACCCGGGAGGATCTCCAAACCCTGGCGGAAAAGCGGGGTTATCCCGCTGATCTGGCTCTTATCCAATTGGGATACGCCTGGCAAAAAGAGCATCAGTTGTTGAAAGCCAAACAGGCGTGGGAGCAATTTATCATCGACTTTCCTGATCATGCCCAAAAGCAGGCGATCAGCCGCAACCTGGAAGAGCTGAATCATCAATTAGCCCTGAACAGCAGTAAGATAGGGTGTATTCTTCCTATTTCCGGCGACTTCGCCGCTTATGGAACCAAGGTGATTGAAGGGATCAAATTGGCAATTGAAGAATATAACCTCCATAATCATACGGATATTCAATTAGTTATCGTGGATTCCAAGGGAAATCCCGAATATGGAAAAAACGGGGTTAAGCTCCTCGTCGAGAAGGAACGTGTTGCAGCAATTATCGGCCCTTTGCTCAGCGCTGAAGCCTATGCTATGGCCCCTGTAATTGACAAATTCGGCATCTGCATGATTACCCCGACTGCTACAGGCAAAGGTATTCCGGAAAGGAGCCCCTTCTTTTTCCGCGATTGCCTGACCAATCAGCAGCAGGGCAGAGCCATAGCTGACTATGCCGTCAATTCCCTTATGCTGAGGCGGTTTGGCGTTCTCTATCCCAATAATCCATACGGCATTGAATTGATGCAGATCTTCTCCCAGGAAGCAAGAGCACTCGGAGCAGAAATCCTGATCGTCGAGTCTTACCAGGAAGGAGAAACAGACTTTCGCAGACAACTGGAGAGGATCAACAGCGTACACCCTGAGGGGCTTTTCATTCCCGGCTACCCGGAAGAGATTGTTCTCATCGCTCCGCAGGTCCCTTTTTATGACTCGGGAGGCGAATCGCCCAATGAGAGCAGATCTGCCGGGGAACGGCAGGCGGACCTCGCGACCGGCGGGCAATCTTCCCGCGCCCGCGAGGGAGGAGAGCGGGCCATTCAACTGCTTGGATGTGACGGCTGGTATTCGGAACAGATCATCTCCCAGGGGGGAGAATATGTCGAGGGGGCCATATTCACTACCGGCTTCTTCAAAGAAAGCACGGACCCTCTGATACAGGAATTTGTTCACAATTATCAGAGGAAATACGGTCATCTCCCGGATCTTCTCTCCGCCCAGGGCTACGATACCACCAATATCCTGCTCCTGGCCCTCTTATCTGACAGGCTGACCAGGGCAGGACTGCGGTACTCTCTTTCCCTCACCCGTGATTTCTCCGGAGTTACCGGAACGACGAGCTTTTCTCCTTCAGGAGAAGCCATCAAAAAAACCTTTATCATCACGGTGAAAGATCACCGTTTCGAATGCCTGCCTTAGGTGTATATGATTTGTGAGTTCCATATGCCGCCTTTATTGTGTTGTCCTGCCTTCATGAGTATGTGGCCTGCCTTATAAAGTACATAGCCTGTCTTAAAACAAACGAAGATCAGGGTTAAAAACAGAGCAACTGAACAATGAAGGCGAATGCCGCTCCAGCTTCTTCCCTCTTGGATGTCTGGCATCAGGCTCCAGGACGGCGAGCAATTCACGCCTGTGCTTTAATTCCTCTTCCAGAAGAGAGGACACCATGTGGTTGGCATTACTGTCCTTCCCCTCGGTAAGATGATAAATATTCGTATACGTCTGTACGGTACACTTTTCGGCATCGATGAGCACTTTCAGAGCTATCCTCTCATCCGATTGATCCCAGACTGAAGGTGGTGGATCCGCATGAACCGAAAGCCGGGGGAATTCTCCGAAATCCATGGGAAATTCACCTCCCATCTCGGAAATAAACGAAACCAGCCGCTCAAAATGATGATAGTCTTCCATACGGGCTTTCTCTATGATATTTTGCAGCCTTACTCCTCCAGCATCTTTCAGACAGGGACTAAAGATGGTGTAGTAGTAAAATATTTCCCACTCTCTGGCTGCACATCGAGCGAGCAGCTCCAGTAACTCGTCTATATTAACTCTTACCCGCTGGACCATTTTTCTGGCTATACCCATTACGATCACTCCCTTTTTTATTCTTATTTGGCTGACTGCTTGAAAAATACGCTATCACTTAATTTTTTAGAGATAACTTGAACTAAACAGTTATCGATATACTTGTACATCGGATTTTTCCCCTATTATTTTTTACGGAATGAGGGGGCGTTTTAAAAAGAAGAGGAGTGCTCATCAAGCTCAAGACCAATGGCTTATCGAAGTTAAATTTTCGGTAAATAGAGAGTAAAATTTATCCGATTATAAAAGAATAAGCTTGTGATCTATTCTGATGGTTGCTCTTGAAGTTATTCTTGCGAATGCCATATTTGCGAATGCCATGAAGTTATGACCATTCATATGAAATAATCGTGGAACTTACAGGGCGAAGCTCTCCTTAAAATTACAGCCCATGGATATAGGCACCGGCAACTATCTATCGTACCCTCACTCCCCCCTGAAGAGTCTTTTGCTATCTTCTGCACGGTTACGCACGAAAGGATTTTTTGTTTTCTTCTGCGCGGGTACTCACTGTAAGTCTTAAAAATCGGCCGGGCATTCAGAAAGCCATCGCCAACATGGGCTGGCTGTTTGTCAACGAATTCCTGCGGATGGGTGTGGGGCTCTTCGTCGGTGTCTGGGTGGCGAGGTATCTGGGGCCGCAGCAGTTTGGGATGTTAAACTATGCGGTTGCTTTCGCAGGACTTTTCTCTGTGTTGGTCAGCCTGGGACTGGACGGTATTGTCGTAAGGGAACTCGTTAACCATCCGGAAAAAGGCAATGAGATTCTGGGCAGCACTTTCATCCTGCAATTTTTAGGCAGTAATACGGCTTTTATTGCCATGATCGCGATCTCGGGCCTTATGCATGCCAATGAAATCCTTCTTCGCTGGCTGGTGGGGATCATAGGCTTTGGGCTGATATTTCAATCATCCAGAGCCATTCATTTATGGTTTCAATCCCAGGTGCAGTCCAAATATACCGTCATTGCCGAAATCACCTCTTTTTTCATCGTATCCCTCACCAGGGTGGTCTTGATCCTCAAGAAAGCCTCTCTTATTCCGTTTGCCCTGGTGTATCTCCTCCAGGGGCTTTTAACGACGGCAGGGGAACTCCTCTTTTATTATAAAAACGGGAAGGATGTTCTGCTCTGGCACCCTACTGTCCGCTGTTCAAGGCAATTGATCAGAGAGTCCTGGCCGCTGATTATTTCCGGTTTTGCCATCATGATCTATATGAAAACAGACCAGATCATGCTTCTGGAAATGGCCGGTGAAAAAGCCGCCGGTATTTACTCTGCCGCGGTGCGTCTTTCAGAGGTGTGGTATTTTATTCCCATGTTGATTGCCTCTTCCGTTTTTCCCTCTTTAGTGAGGAGCAAAAAGATTGGCAATGAGACCTACAAAAGGCGAATGCAGGCGTATTTCGACCTCAGTGCTCTTTTAGCCTACGGGCTGGCCGTTCCCTTCTCGCTGTGTGCTCCTTTGATATTAAACATGCTGTACGGCAGTGCTTACCAGGGAGCGGACAGGATTTTCGCCATTCATATCTGGGCAGGATTATTTGTCTTTCTGGGCGTCAGCCGCAGCCAGTATCTTCTGAATGAGGGACTACTTGTGTTTTCCTTCGCTTCCACTGCCACCGGAGCAGTGGTAAACATACTCCTTAATTATTTCCTGATACCGAAGTATGCAGGTGCTGGCGCTGCCATAGCCACGGTAGCAGCTCAAGGGATTTCGGCGTATATGAGTTCTTTTTTCTATCGGCCGGCCCTTTGCTGCGGATACATGCAGACGCTGGCTCTGTTTTCTCCGATCCGCTATGCGCTGAGCAAAGGAAGGTCGCTTGAGTGTTCAAGATAACCTCCAATCTCTCTTCTTTGGGGCAATCGGAATCCATTCCTCCCTGCCCCTTGACTACCCCTGTACTCTTTCTTACCTTCAATCGCCCTGAAACGACCGGCAAGGTTTTCGAAGCCATCAGAAAGGCACGGCCTCTTCGCCTCTTCGTAGCGGCAGATGGCCCAAGGCCCCATAGACCAGGGGAAGGGGAGCGGTGTCAAAAGACAAGGGAAATAGTCACAGCCGTTGATTGGAACTGTGAGGTAAGAACGCTTTTTCGCAAGGAAAATCTGGGATGCAAAGCTTCTGTGAGCAGTGCAATTGATTGGTTTTTCGAGCATGTCAAAGAAGGGATTATTTTAGAGGATGATTGTTGGCCATGCCAGGAATTCTTCTGGTTTTGCCAGATGCTGTTGGAGCGTTATCGTGATGATAAAAGAGTAATGATGATTTCCGGTACAAATTACCTTTTCGATCAGGTTAGTATTGATGAAAGTTATTTCTTTTCAAAATATTATGCCATATGGGGATGGGCAACCTGGAAAAGATCGTGGGAGCTCTATGACAGGAAAGTATCACATTGGCTCACCCATAAAAGGAAAAAAAGCCTGACCTGGCTCTATCCTTCCAGAGAAATTGTAAAATTTTATACCGGCATGTTTGATGCCGTCTATAACGACAAGATCAATACCTGGGACATTCAATGGTGCTACTCGTGCATATTTAATAACGGATTGGCCATTGTTCCAGCGGCTAATCTCATATCCAACATCGGGATAGAGGGTACTCATACCGGCCGTAAGCCGAGCAGGTTCATTCAGATGCCTGTCAGGGCAATGAACTTGAATGCAATCAGGCACCCCCGGAATGTAACTCCCCATATCCTCTGTGATACGGTAACTTTTCGTAATGTCCTTTCATCGACAGGCGGCCCCAAAAGGCGCATAGGTAATGCCTTCCGGGAACTCAAAAACAGGGTGCGGGGGAATTCCCCGGCCAGTTATTGAACAGTGGGCATTTCCCTCCTGGCAAATCCCCTTTAAGGGCTGCGGTGAGGGAAATGAGACCTTAAGGGCTTTAGGGAGAAAACAGGACCCATGAGAGAATATATTCCGGAATGTGTCAAAGATATGGTGCCTGAAAATGTCAGGGAAACGTTAATGGATATTAAGGTGTCCTTTTTAGACAGGCCCGTAAGGAATTTTTTCAAAAGGGACTATCCCAAGTGTGTGCTCATATCCTACATTGCCTTTCCTTTCAGGAAGGGGATAAAACTGTCACATACCAATACCAGAGAATCCATTGAAATCGCCAGGGTCTTTGACGGCCTTGGCTTTCGGGTCGATGTAGCGGATTACCGGTTTCGGGGTGCCCTGGATTACTCACGGTATGATGTGATATTCGGCTTTGGCGAGCCCTTGATAAGGAGCTATTACAAAAGGAACAACGATATACTCACGATTTTTTATGGGACAGGCATGCATGTCTGCCATCAAAACCATGCCACCTTAAAACGGATTGAAGAGGTCTATCATAAAAAAGGGGTATGGCTTCTGGAATCCGGAAGGATCGTCGATAAATCCTGGTCTGTTCAGACAACACTGGCAGATGCGATAATCACCCTGGGGAATGAGGTTGTTGCAGGTTCATACAGAAAATACTTTCGGAAAAAGATTTACCTTATGCCGGTAACCTATTATAAGATCGTTGACTTTCGGGAGGTAGTGAGGGGCAAGGACTTTTCGGAAGCCAGAAAGCACTATCTCTGGTTCGGAAGCTCCGGGCTTATCCATAAGGGCCTGGACTTACTCCTGGAAATATTTAAGCAACTGCCGGAGAGACACTTGCACATTTGCGGCCCGATCGATCGTGAGCCCAAATTTAAAAGGTGTTATTCCAAGGAGCTTTATGGTACGGGAAATATCCATACCTATGGATTTGTGGATTTAAGCACCAGATTATTCAAAAAGCTGGTTAAACGATGCGGTTTCGTGATTTTCCCTTCCTGTTCGGAAGGAGAAGCGAGTTCGGTGATTAACGTCATGGCCAATGCCGGCCTCATTCCCATAGTGACCAGAGAGTCGGGCATTCCCGGAAATGGCTTTGGAATAAGGATACAGGCTGCGAATGAAGCCAGTATAAGACAGGCTCTTGACGAGGCGATGCTTCTGAGTCCGCGGCAGTTAGAGGAGAGAAGTTATGCCTGTGCCGTGGAAACCTCGCTCAGCCACTCTCTCGATGCCTTCAGCGAAAAGCTGAAATCTACCTTGAGAACTATTTTGGACGAATGGAGACCCCATTCGCCGGTATGAAGATTTTTTATGACTATCAGATATTTTCGTTGCAGTCTTATGGTGGGATCTCCCGGTATTTCTCTGAAATCGCTGCGAGAATCTCCCGCTTCGATGAAGCACGGGTCACTCTTTGCGCCCTGGCTCATAGAAACGATTACCTGAAATCCCACTCTCTGAACAGTTTCGTTGGTTTTTATGTTCCGCATATTCCCAAGACCAGTAAAATCAGGCAATTATGCAACGGCATAGCTACACGATATTACCTGGAAAAGTGGCGGCCCAATATTATCCATGAGACGTACTACAAGGCATACTATCCGCGAAAAACAGCCGGGAACGACAAATCGAAGGTAGTAATCACCATCCACGACATGATCCATGAAAAATTTGCCGAATGTTTTCCACCTGCTGATCGTGTTGCAGTTCTCAAAAAAGCTGCCGTCAGCCGTGCCGATCACATCATCTGTGTCTCACAGAATACAAGGAATGATGTGTTGAATCTCTACCGTATCGGTGCAGACAGGGTATCGGTAGTGTATCATGGATGTTCGCTTCGGGTGCGCACTATGGGTCCAGGATCGCCGATCATCGAGCGGCCCTTCATACTCTATGTAGGTCAGCGTAAGGGGCATAAGAATTTCAAGAACCTGCTGAGAGCGTATGCCGCATCACAGCGGTTGAAAGATGCTGTCAGCCTGGTCTGTTTTGGCGGAGGAGCTTTTGACCCCGGTGAAATCAAGATGATCCGGGACCTGAATCTGGACGCCGCGCAGGTGATTCAGATTTTTGGGAATGACGATACGCTGGCTGGTTTATATGACCGGGCACAAGCTTTTGTCTATCCCTCACTGTATGAAGGATTCGGCATCCCGCCCATCGAGGCTATGGCACTTCGGTGTCCCGTCGTATGCAGCAACACCGGCTCTTTGCCCGAAATTGTCGGTGAAGCTGCGGAAGTTTTCAATCCCTATGAGGTCGAACATATCATGAGCGCTCTTGAGCGTGTCGTCTTTTCAAAGAGCAGGTCCGATGAACTCAGACGTCTCGGTCTTGAGCAGGCTGCACAATTCGGATGGGACCGGTGCAGCCGGGAGACATACAATATCTACAAGAGACTATAAGCAACCAAAAGACTCCCGGCAGGATAAAAAGGTGCAGGATGAGCATCTGTTGCCCTTCGGTCATGCCCGTTTGCCCTTTGGTCATGCCCGTACCACAAGGCAGGCTTATCCCAGGATTTCCGTTATTACGCCCTCCTACAACCAGGCCGTATTCCTGGAGACTGCCATATTGAGCGTCTTGAACCAGCATTATCCGAACCTTGAGTATATCGTCATCGATGGCGGCTCAATGGACGGGAGTGTGGAGATTATCAAAAAGTACCGGCATTGCCTTTCGTACTGGATAAGCGAGCCGGACAAAGGGATGTATCATGCCATCAATAAGGGATTGCGCATGGCTAGGGGGGAAATCATCGCTTACCTTAATTCGGACGATCTTTACCTGCCGGATGCTTTTCGGGCCGCTGTTGAACACTTCCAAAAAGAGCCGCAAGCCGCTCTTATCTATAGCAATTGTCTTTTTATCGATGCGAATGGAGATTGCCTCTATACGTACCGCTACCTTCCGTTCACATTACGCAGGTTCGCAGCGCTCACCTGGAGCAGCATTGCCCAGCCTACTACTTTTTGGAGAAACAGCATTCACCAGGCTGGAATATATTTCGATGAGAGCTTTAAAATGGCAGGAGATTTTGACTTTTACCTGAGAGTCGGGCAGCAATTCCGGATCGATTATATCAAGGGAACAATCGCTGCTTTTCGCCTGCACCAAAATTCCCAAAGCGCGCGGCATCGTAAGTTAAGGCTGGAGGAATTATCGAGAATACGAAAGAAACATTCCCTCCTTTACCACAAAAGAGGTCTCAAGCTGTGGCGATATGTCGGAGAGTTACAAATGAAAATGGCCAATTTCCCCCTGATGCTCAGAAAACTTCTATAAGAGGAGGCATTATTAAGGAGGCGCTAATCATGATAATACCGAAAACCATGCCCTTGATTACGGAAAAATCCTTTCTTCCCTCACGGCTCAGCGCTCCTCGGCTGATAGCACGGATTTTCCTGCCCTTTGCTCTTTTTGCCGGTCTGGAGGATTTTTTTGTCTTTTTCTTTTTGGGCAAGTACTGGCCGTACTATGTATTTTCAGCAGTTACCTGGGTAGTCATCGGTCCACTGCTCTGCTTTATGCCTCTTGGAATCAGTTTTTTAATCCTTAAGGTTTACTCAAAATTCAAGCCGGATCATGAACCCCTGATAAGAAACTCCCTCTTTATCCTGGCTTTTTTTTCACCGGCTTTCTTATATACAATACTTCAGGCCGTCAAGTGTTTTCCCGGCACGTGTTATTCATTCACCAATGTGATCGTATGCACTTTGCTTTTTATCCTTTTCTTTTGCATCTGTGTTTACCTGTATACTATTTGGAACGATAAACCGGGAGAGTTTTTTATCAATAATTACCTTCCGGCAATTATCCTCTTTGGTTTTTCAGGTATTTCCGGATCGTTTCTGGTCGCATCGGAGCTGCAAAACGATCACTGGATGATTTCACTGTGTTTCATACTGCTTTTTTGTATGCTCATACCCTTTTCCCTTGTTGTCATCCTCGGCAAAAGGAAGAGTACCGGGAGAGCAGGTAAGATATTGCTTGCCATGCTATTGGCCATTTTCCTCCTTTTCGGAGAATTACATTTCCTCTGCCCGGTTCGGGACCGCTTTGCCTTTCAACAAGCTGCACCTTTTGGTACACGGAAAAAAGGATTGGGGAATGTGCCTGAAAATGCGCCTTGGAATGCACTTGAGAATACGCCTAATATTGTTCTCATTGTCATGGATACAACCAGAGCAGCGGATATGTCTTTATACGGCTACCAAAACGTCACCACTCCTCACCTTTCTCGATTCGCGGAAGAAGCTGTTCTTTTTAAGAATGCAATTTCTTCAGCACCCTGGACACTGCCCTCACATGCTTCCTTATTTACCGGCCTCAGCAGCCGTTTACATGGTGCGGTGCGCGGAGAAACAGAAGGAAACATCGGATTACCGCTGAAGGAGCAATTCGATACCCTGGCCGAATTATTGGCAGAGCATGGATATCGTACCGGAGCCGTAGTTGCAAATCACGGATACCTGGCACCATGGACCGGCCTTAACCAGGGATTCGGGTATTACTGGTGGGGAGGTGCCAGGGATTGTTCTCTTTTTTTGTACATTATCGGGTTTAGAATGTTTAAGGCGGAAAATTCCTCTCTATTCAGGATTTGTGGAATACAGTGTTCGAATTCTGCCAAAAGGATAAATCAAATAGCCCTTGACTGGCTGAGAAGAGCAAGAGGAAGCGGCCCCTGGTTTTTGTTCATAAACTATATGGAAACCCACGGGTTTAATTATTTACCTTCTCCTTATGCGAAACGGTTTACGATGCCTCCGAACCCCTCCTTCTCGGACGAGAAAAAAAGGGAAAAAATTCGACTCTGGTATGACAATGAGCTGGCCAGTGTCGATCATGAAATCGGCTCACTCTTTACATCTCTCAAGAAGATGACCCTCTATGAGAGTGCTGCTGTCATCGTTACTTCTGACCATGGCGAGCTTTTGGGAGAACATGGCGATTTCGGTCATAACAAATCCTGGCTTTATCAGGAATTAGTTCATGTCCCGCTGATCGTGAAGTACCCTTTCGGGAAAAAGAAAGGTAAAAGAATCGATAAGATGATTCAACATATTGACCTGTTTGCTGAAGTCCTCAACCTGGCCAATATCGCAATACCTCCCTTTGTTCAGGGAGAACCGTTCAGTGAAGCGAACCATCCGGTAGTCTCGGAAGTATATGGCCATACAGCAAAAGCAAAGGGCTCTGAAACCCGGAAAGACCGCTCCGGCAGTTCTGAAACCCGGAAAGACTGCTCGGACAGGTCGGCCAGTCAGGATCAGGGCCGCATAGCCCTGTATTCCAGCCATCTGCCGGGATGTAAACTGATCCGGTCAGTGGACGGATGCGCAGAAGTATATGACTTAAAATCCGATCCCAGGGAGTCGAACGCCATCCGCGACACCGGGAAGACAAGGATTCTTGAAGAGGAACTCGACGGATATTTAAACTCTTTGCATACATTCACCAATGCCAGGGCGAATTTTGAACCGAAAAGAAAGCTCTCCCCCGCCGCAAGAGAACGACTCCGTTCTTTGGGCTATATCAATAGATGAATACAGTATTTTCATTTTTTCCCTGTGCAATTTTTCCCTTTTCCATTACCGGGGTATTGCCAGTGAGCGGGGGACTGCCACGAAAGTAAAGAGTACTCAGGTTGCCCTTGGTTCTCTCAAACTGGCAGCCTTTTCTATTCCATTCCAGATTTTTGCCCTTCCTGTATTGGGAGAGGGGATCGAGGTGGGGCACCTGTTTTTCTCTCTGGCGTTTATCTTCCTTTTGAGAGATTTTTTCCTCAATCATGGCCGTGCACGACGGTTTGACACCTGTGAAAAGTATCTGCTCCTGTTTTTCATGGCCGCTCTTATTTCGTTTGCTGTCGGCTTTCACCTTTTTCAATTCACGGGCCATGAGGTCAAGGGGATCAAGCAGTTAACAGGATTATTTGAGGCTATGTTATTATTTTTTACTATCCATCGCTGCATAAATACCCGGGATGAATTCTGCGGTACAGTCAGGTTTTTGTTTTATGGTATGTGCTGTCTCGCTTTTTTGGGAGTCTGGCAATTTCTGGCCGTTAATTTTACCCCTATCCGGTTTCTGGCAGACTGGTCGTGGGCGAAGGGGTTAAATCCTTCTCTTGGCAGCGGCTGGCGAATGTGCGGAAACATGGGAGCATTGTATCGCGCCCACTCCTTCGCGCCGGAACCGTCCCACTATTCGATGATGTTGACCTCGATAATCGGCATTGCTTTCATAAGAATATTTCCGCAAAAAGGGTTTAAACTGAGCGGGTGGAAAAATCTCTTACCCTCTCTTCCCGTATGTATTGTCATATTGATTGCCTATTGTCTCAGTTTTTCCATTTTGGCCATCGTAAATCTGGCAGTGGTCATTGTCGCTTATGTGCTTTTATTTTTCGATAAAAGGCCATCCCTGATCAAAGGAGCTTTAATTGCCCTTCTGCTCCTTGGTGTATTTATGGCCATGAATAATGCTACCGAGGGAAAGATAGCCCAAAAAATGAGTACGATAAAAATGATAATGCCTGCGAAAGATAAAGATATTA
>JBFMGO010000069.1:0-32522 GCA_040752695.1 bacterium | reverse complement strand
CATTTGAAAGTTTCAGGGTCAATTCGTCAAAAGCTGAAGACCAGTCGATCCACATAACATCAAAGGATAGTATATGTCTGTCTGTTAATCGATGGAGCAGTCCCAGGCCCGCACTCTGGGGCCAGCGAAAGTCAAAGTCAAGATCATAGTGGGCCGAGGTATTCGGCACATTATATGGTGGATTGCCAAGGGCAGGGACATCCATATCGAATTTTCCCTGCATATCAAAAGAATCCTGGCTCCTGTAGGCGAGCCCCACAGTGGTCTTCGAGGACATGTCCCATTGCATCCCCATGTTCCAGGTATAAGACCAGGCATCCGCATCCATGTCGATAAAAGCAGTAGCAGGGATTTTACTTGCCAGGTCTGGATTTTGGAAGGTATAGGGCATCTTTAATTCTATTTTGCTGTAGGAAGCTCCAATCCCCATGCCGAAAGACACCCCATCCGTGATCTTGTATCCTGCCCCCACCAACAGCTTGCTCAGCGAGCTATAGGAAGAATATTCCTGTTGTTTACCATGATAATACAGATCGTATTTTGTAGAATATCCGGCTGAATTGAAGATCCCCACACCTAACCCGATGGGAAGCTCATCGAAATGCTTCGTATAAAAAAGGGAAGGGAGAATGAAAAGAGGCTCTTTGCCCTCCTCGTCATTATCCGCATCTTGATAATGCATGGAGAAGGAGAAAAAATCAGCGTTGAATTCTATCCTGTCGCTCGCAGGACGAGTCAGCCCTGCCGGATTATCATAAACCATGCTGCCAGTGTCCGAATGGGCGATATTGGTGGCTCCTCTTCCCGTAGAAACCGGCCCCACACTTTCCAGCAATACCCCATTGGCTAAAACCTGTGTGCTGAATGATAAACCGATAACGAAGTTCAATAGCAAGGT
The DNA here is from genome assembly GCA_040752695.1 of bacterium. Classification (GTDB taxonomy): domain Bacteria; phylum SZUA-182; class SZUA-182; order DTGQ01; family DTGQ01; genus DTGQ01. Next base: position 31,624 of record JBFMGO010000069.1, on the reverse strand, counting down.
GGCAAACAGTATTCTTTTCATTTCTCTAACCTCTTTACAATCCTCAGCTTCAAGTACAGTACCGGGGATTCCCCTTTAAAATCCCCCCAAGCCCCCTAATCAGCGCAATCCCCCCATGCGCACACTCAGCTCACTCTGCCCATGCGATCGATCTCCCCGCCGGGGAAAAAACCTTGCGAAACCTTTCAGCTATCCTTAAGTTCATAAGGCTGCCCGCCATAACCTGCATACTCGGCTAGGCTGCACTCTGGTACGCGGCTGCGCTCTGCTTCGATGCCAGAGCTTTCGCCAATCGTTTGGCCAGAGCCGCGATGGCCAGGATAGGAGGCGCACCAAGCGATGCCGGGAAGACACTGGCATCACAGACATAAAGGTCAGTGATTTCCGTTTGCAGGTCACGGTTCACAATCTTGCCGATAGCGGCGGTTCCGCCGGGGTGGGCTCCCGCAGGATTACCGACCACAATGGACTTACTGTCCACTCCTGCCCTTATAAGTATCTCTTTGGAGATTTCTATGCCCTCTTGCAACCGTGCCCGGTCCTTTTCAGTCACTGCTTTGGAAAAAGTTCCATCGGGGAATACCTGGCCGGTCGGATCATCCGCGCTTTTGGTCATGATTCCCAGGGTCCGGTCCGGGGGAAGGAGCATGCCTGGTATCCCCGCCTCTGCAAACCGGTAAACTCTTGACGGCTGAGGCCAGGTCGAGAGGATAAACCCTTTGCTTGCATGAAATTCATTATCCAGAAGTGCCATGGAAGGTTCCCCTGTCTGGCTGAGATTTTTTGCAACCCCATAGGTATTCACCAGCAAATCTCCAAAAAGGTTTGACCCAGCCTCTTCAATGCCTGATTTTTGGAGGATTACAGGGGTCGCCAGCCCCCCTGCGCACAGGACAACCGCGTCCGCGGGGATTACGATCTGCCCCTTTGGCCCTTTGGCGCATATTCCTATGGCCTTGCCGTTCTTATGCAGAACCCGCTCGACAGCGGTTTCATACATGACGTCGGCTCCACCCTTTATAGCTTCATCCAGGTAATCCAACGCCGTCCATTTCGCATTGTATTGGCACCCCATATAACACGTACCACACCTGCGGCAATTATTGTACCGCATAAACTTGGGCATCGGCTCCATCTTATAGCCCAGCGAGATGGATGCTTCGAGGATCTTTCTGGAACCTTTGGACAGCCATTTCATATTGAAGGGAGCGATGTTCATCTCTTTCTCCGCTTCAGTGAATTCCGCATCGAGATTGATGCCGAAAGCTGCAAATTGTTCCTCCGAACACCGGGTGCCGTTACCGCACGAAACCACGGTGGAGCCTCCAGCCATGACCGCCCTGTAGAGGAATACCCCTTCTTTCGATGCCTTGGGCCATAGCGTTATTTTATGGTGGTCAAAGTGCCTTAAACTATTCATGAGTCCCCCGATATTCTTCTCACGCCTGCCTTGCTCTACGACGAGGACTCTCTTCCCTTTTTTAACCAATTCCCTGGCCATGGTGGCTCCACCCGCTCCTGAACCAACGATAATAAATTCATACGCATTGCTTTTCATGGTCTTCTCCTTTAATTCTGGACCTCTATCAGGAGGCGTATTATTAGCAGCCGATTTTCCGCGCAGCCCATTCCCCTCCTCACGGTCATTTCCATGAGCTTTCCCGGGTGCTGATCGAAGCTGCTGCCCGGATGGCTCCTCCTTTTGTCCATCTGGCCTGGATGATGCCGTCAGGGATGATTCTTCCTGGCCATCCGGCCTGGGCGGCAGTGGAATGATACCCTTTGAAGCGTAATACTCAAGGTAGGTGCCGAGTAGTTTTACATCAATCTTCGGGCATATGATGCCTTCCTCTTTTAAGAGAGATTGGGTATACGTGGCATCGGCATACCCATCGTTGATAAAAAATTCCTTGTTTGCAAAACCGTACTTCATCAGATTCAGCCACTCGGGCGCGACTTCCTCATCCAATGGCAAACTGTCCTGATGCACCATCCTCAAATAATCATCAACCAGAACCAGGTTTATTTTATATCCATAGGCATTGAGCAGATTGATAATTTCATACCAATGCTTTTTGTCAGTATTAAGCAGATGATATGTTTCGCGGAAGGAATTTCTCTTTAATCCCAGAAAGAGTATGGCTTTGGCAATATAGTCAACGGGAGTGATGTCAAAATAATTATTGCCGAATGCAGCGATGCCGGATTTAATAATCAATTCGAATAATCTATGGAAGATACTGGCGGAGCCGCTCATCTCCAGGGGATAGAGTCCGCTTTTCGCCTCGCCGAATATATTGCCCGGACGGACAATGTTCCAGAGCAAGCCTTTCTGGGAGGCTTCCCGTACCAGTCTTTCTCCTTCAAATTTTGTTTCCTGATACCCCATCTTGGCAAACTTTTGTCCCACATCGAAATGTTGCTCCGTAAAGGCAAAATTACTTCTATAAATCACATCAGCCATCACATGGTAACTTGAGACGTGAATCAGATATTTTTGCTTTGTTTTCAAAGCAAAATTGATAATATTTTTCACTCCCTGGACATTGATCGGAGCAAGATAATCATACGGCATAATAAGATTGGTTGATGCAGCTATGTGAATCGTACAATCGATTGCATTTGCCAAATGGAGGTATTCCATTTCCAGGAGGCCGAAATTGGCTTTGGAAACATCACCGATGATTGGCACGACCCTGTGATTCAAGGCGTCGAGTACCCTGTCTTGTGCGCCATAGCTGATTAATATTTTCCTGAGTCTTTCCAGCCCATGAGTAATACCCTGAGCCCGGATCAGGCAATATATCTGTGCTGTGGTTGTTTCCAGCAATTCTTTGATGAGGTAACCGCCTAATATCCCCGTAGGCCCGGTAAGGAAAATATTATGAAAGGTAAAAGGGTTATTCTTACAGACAACAGGTTTTGTTTGATATTTCAGTCTTCCCAAACCAATATCTGTTTCTTCTCCCTGTTTGTCCTGCTTCTCATACCCGTCCTCTCCGGCCTGTTTACCACCTTTGAATTGCTGCCGGTCCCCGCCAGCCTGCCTGTCATCTCTGACCTGCTTACCCCCGCCTGCCTGTGTAGCCTGCCGATCCCCGCCGGTCTGTATAGCCTGCTGGTCCCTGCAGGTCTGCCGGTCCCCGCCAGCCTGCCTGATATCCTTTGCCTCTGCGGCAGGCTGAAATATGCTGTTTGCAGTCGTCATTGCAGGCGGCTTGGACACAGGTGCCTGCTCCGGCGTCCTGATTACCCTCTCTTCGCCTACATTGGCTGCTGGCTCTTCGCCTGCATTGGCTTTTGGCAGTGTGTCATCGGTAATTTTTTCACCGTATTTATCATAGATATAGCGGGACAAATCATTCACGTTGGCATGGTTGAAAATGACTGCCGTCTTGAGTGCTATGCCAAACACCATATTGAGCTTACCAATCAGTTCCAGCCCCAGGATGGAATCTACGCCGTACTCGGCGAAGGGTTTGGCGAAATCTATCTTCTGAGCGCTCATGCCCAGGCAAGTACGGATATTCTCCACGATCTTTTCTTCGATATACCGCCTTTTCGCATCCTTCTGCCCGCCGGCTGTGTCTTGCGGTGCCTGCGAAGGCTCCGCTCCTCTTCCCCCCCGGGGTCTCCCGCTCTCGGACGGGAAGGTGGCCGGGGTGAGGGGGGCCTGGACCTGTTTTCCCTGCTTTCGCTCTTCCAGCGTGATTTCTCCGCTGCTGCCGTCAATCACCATGTGGTGGTGCAGGTCAACTCCTATCCGCTCCAACAGGAAGTCTTGCGCTTTGATAGCCACAATCTGTTCCACAGGATTGCCAAGGACTTGCCGTACAGCTTCCATCCCTTCATCGGGCTCGATGGATTGGGCTCCCAGTGCAGTCAATCGCCTCTTGTACTCCTCTGAAGCCGCAGCGACACCCACACTTCCCCAGAATCCCCAGTTGATCGTTTTTACCGGATAACCTTCCCTTTGGTTAAGATACCGTGCAAAGGCATCTTTAAAAGTACATCCCGCGGTGTAGTTACTCTGCCCCATATTTCCGAAAAAGGATACGGCGGAGGAGAAGAACATCATGAAATCGAGCGCTTCTCCCTGCACTGCCTTATAAAGGGTCATACTGCCTCTCACCTTGGGAGTTAAAGCCATGCGAAAACTTGCCTCGTCCATGTTTTCCAGAATCATATCCTTGAGGACAATCGCAGAATGTATTACTCCATTGATTTTTCCGAATCGAGACCTGGCTTTCTCGATGGCAGCAGTCATGCTCGAATAATCTGAGGCGTCAGCTCTTACATACAGTACCCTTCCCCCTTTCGATTCGATCCGGGAAATCTTCTCTTTCCGTTTGTCGTCAAGATCACCCCGCCCTAACAGCACCAGATGTGCCTGGTAGTTTTCAGCAAGGTAGCGGCATAATTCAAGCCCTATTCCGCCAGCCCCACCTAAGATGACATAAACTCCCTGATGCCGAAACGCTGCCTTGCCTGCATCGATAACGGCAGGAAGAGTAATCGGCACGAGAGTACGTACATATCGTTTTCCTTCCCGGATGGCTACCTCTTCGCCTTTCCTGCTGCCGGGTTCCGTAAGAATGGCTTTTACCAGGGGTTTTATGCCCTCAACATCCCCTTTTCCGGGGACATCCCCGATACCCCGGAGGCTGATATCGATGCAACTGGCTTCCATCGCCAGATACTCTCTGACCATGACCCTGGTAAAACCGAACAAGCTCGCTGCATAAGGATTGACAACCTGCTCGGAGGAAATCTGATGTACATCGTTGGTGATAACTTTCAATTGCAAAATGGGTTGGATAAGGTTATGCCCGCCAAGAGCCTTGATCAGCCTGAACAGCGAAATCACCCCTCGCTCCTGAGCACGTTCCAGGGCATCCAGATCGTCACCCTTATCATCATCCGTTTTTGGCCCCTGGATGCCACCAAGAAAGTAAATGCAGTGAAGATCCGTCAAATGGAGGTCCGCCAGTTGGGCGATGCATCTATCCAAAGCGAAAGGATCTTTTGCATCGATCTGCCACTGATTACCACTGCGCTGCCCCGTTTCGGTTCCCAGTTCGATTTCGATGACTTCATCGTAGCGATGTGCTTCCGAAAGCGCTTTTCCAAGCCCGAAGCTCTGTGGCGGATGCACGATGAGTATTACTTCCCTGCCGCCTTTGCCATTATTATTACCGCTCTTGCCGTTCTTTATGCCTTCGCCTTTCTGAGCGGAAGGTAAGGGGCTTTCCACCCATCGTGGACAATAGAAGAAATCACTTCCCTCGCCGCCGCCGACCCGAAGACCACCTTTCCGGTCTTCAGGCTCCGGGCGATGGGAGCCGGTCTCCGGTCTTTGGCCCCTGGCATCGTCATCCTGACCCCGAACTTCTTTCAGACCCTGAACTGCTTCAGGCACTTGAACCGTTTCGGGCTCTTGAACCGTTTTCGAACCCGGAACCGTCTTGAGCTCTCTCATGACCACATCGTGGAGCTTGACGCACACAAGACCTGTTTCATTCAGAATAGCCATAGAAAAGCGGTGATTACCGAATGCCTTGACATAGGCATATCCTTGTGTTTTAAGTGGATGCAGGATTTCTACTTTATCTATGGCAAAAGGTAAAAGGGTCAGCGGTGTTTTTTCGTAAAATCCTGATACCGTCTGAAGAGTCGCATCTATGAGAGCTGGATGAAGAGCATACTTTTTAAGCTCATTCTCATACCCGCCGGGGATAATGAGATGTCCCAGAGCTTCATCATCGTTTAACCAGATCCGGCTGAGACCCTGGAAATAAGGGCCATAGTTCATGCCAGTCTGTTGAAACCGCGAATAAATGGCTTCCTTGGCAATCTGGCGCGTACACCGTGCCTTTATCTCTTCAATGGATACCCATTGGTCACCGTCTCCCTCTGTCCTGCTGGAAGAGGTCTGCAGCGCGAAGGATGCCATACCCTTGGCGTGAACGATCACAGCGCCATTGTCAATGCTTTGAAATTCATACTGCACGTTTCCATCGCGCCCGGTAACGACGATCCGGACTTCTTTTTTCCCTTCCTGCACTGCCAGAGGCCTGAGCCATACTATCTGCGAAAGGCCGGGACGAATTTTCTGGTTATCCATAACTTGAGACACAGCAGCACGGGCCATTTCCAAATATCCTGCGCCGGGTAATACCGCCTGGCCCTTTACGTTATGGTCCCGCACAATCACATCGGTATCGAGCAGGGTTTTCTGAAAGACAACCCCCTGGTGCAGGCTTAAAGAGGGAACTATTTTATCGATCAGGGGATGTAACCCTTGCCTTTCATCATCATGGTCATGCCCGTTGTCACCACGACCGTGACCTTGAGGAACCTGACCTTTCAAACCTTCCGGTATCCAATACCGCTCTCTGGCAAAGGGGTACGTGGGAAGAGATATGCGGCGCGGACAAGAGGGCAGAGCCTGTGCTTCCTGGGTGCTGGTTTGATAGAATGATTTCCAGTCTATTTTCACTCCCGATACCCAGAGTTGGGCGAGTTTGGCGAGTCTTTTATTCTTGATGAGAATGTGAAGCAATTCTTCCTGATCATCATCGTCTATGAAAAGATCTCTTTTGGCCTTCCCCTGTTGTACATTTCCCACAAAGAGATTTTCAATATCAGTCCCCTCCTGATCGGTTCTCTCCCGGCAATAGCGGGTTAACTTATCAGCCAATTCAGCCATGTCCGATGCCACGACCGCCAGCCGCTCTTCCATTTCCTCGCGGCCTGTCTGCAAAGTATAAGCGACATCGGCAAGGCTGATACCGGCAGTGCCTATAGCGGCAGGGCTGCCACCCGCGTTGCCGGCGCCGGAATCATTGGGCACACCGGCACCGGGATCATTGACACCTGGCGCACCGGCAGCGGCCTCACCGGCAACGGCGTTTCTTATGAACTCTGCCATTTTTGCCGCATAGACTTTCAGTCTTTCTTTATCTTTGGCTGAAAGAACGATAATGTGAGGTGTTTGACTCTCGATGCGGTCTTCCCGGGGAAGCACTTTTGTGTACTCTTCGAGAACAACATGGGCATTGGCTCCGCCAAAGCCAAAGGAGCTCACTCCTGCCCGCCTTGGGACCGGCTGGCCATTCTCATCCCGCAGACAATCCCATGGCCTGGTTTCTTTCACGATAGAAAAAGGGCTCCCCTGCAATTGGATATAGGGATTGAGTTCCTGAAAGTGCACCGTGGCTGGCAGTTTTTTATATTTCATGGCCAGAAGCACTTTGAGGACACCGGCGATACCGGCGGCAGTCTCCAGGTGTCCGATATTGGTTTTTACGGTCCCCAGTGCGCAGTGCGGCACCCTGGGTGTCGGTTTATTCCATTTCTTGTAAAGATCTCCGAAGGCTTTCTTTAATCCATTGATTTCGATGGGATCTCCGAGAGTCGTCCCGGTGCCGTGCGCTTCGATATAACTCACGGTAGAGGGGTCGATTTTCGCTTCCTCATAGGCACTGGAAATAAGCTCAGCCTGGGCATTCGGATTGGGAGCCGTGAGGGAATTGGCATGCCCTCCATGATTTTCGGAAACCGCCCTGATCACTGCATAAATATGGTCCCCGTCGGCCTCGGCTTTGCTCAAAGGCTTCAATAAAAGAGCGCCTGCGCCTTCTCCCCGCACATAGCCATTGGCCTTTTTATCAAAGGTCTTGCATCGTCCATCCTCGGACAGCATCCCTGCTTTGCTGAAAGAGATATACAAGGTGGGGGTCAGTATTACATTAACGCCGCCAACAATTGCTGCATCACAATCTTTGCTCCTGAGAGATTGGACTGCGCGATGAAGAGCGACCAATGAGCTCGAGCAGGCGGTGTCTACCGGCTCACTGGGACCGTGGAGGTTCAACAGATACGATATCCGGTTGGCCGTGATCGAGTGAAACCTTCCTGTCGAGGTATGGGCTTCAATGCGATAGCTGTAGGGCGATGCCTGCGCCCCGCCGGAATTGGGCGACCCTGCAAGAAGCTCATGGTAATCCGTGGTTGCAGCGCCGACAAATACCCCTGTTTTGGTTCCTGAAAAATCCGATGGTTTATAGCCTGCATCCTCGATGGTTTTCCATACGGTTTCCAAAAAGATTCGCTGCTGGGGATCCATTAATTCCGCTTCTCGAGGCGAGATACCAAAGAAAAGGGCATCGAATTTATCCACCTCTTTCATGAACCCGCCCCATTTGACCCTGGTTTTATTCACTTCGGAGTTTGGATCTCCATAATATTTTTCCCACTCCCACCGATCCCTGGGGATTTCCGTTATCAGGTCTTTCCCTTCTTCCAGATTCTTCCAGAAAGCTTCCAGATCCTCTGACTGAGGCATTACACCACTCATGCCGATGATGGCTATGGCTTCAGGTTCAGTTGCCTTTGCCTGGCCGTTCTCTACCTGTCCTGCTTTCTCCTGCGATGAAAGAAACTGCCTGACTCCCTCACCTCTTTCTGGATCTTTTCCAAATCGCCATTCCTCGTAAGGCGCTTGCCCAAAAGAAGATTCTTCAATGGACGCTTCCTCGAAAAACCGCTCGTCAGCACTCCATTCCTGTGCCGTGTCCTTCAGGGAGCTCTCGGCAGTATCCCTCAAGTCGCTCTCTACAATACCCGCCGTACTGTCATGTGCAGCACCATCGAGATGATGATGACGCAGGAAACTGTCCTGGTACTCGTGGCACAGATAAGCGGTAAACGAGCCTATGGTCGGATGCTCGAAGAAAATTGCCGGTGTGATCTCCAGATTGAACTTTTCGTTGATCCGGTTGGCAAACACCGTATAGGAAATCGAGTCGAATCCATAGTCACTCATATCCTCATCTAAATGAACCTCATCCCGGTCCACCCGTAAAATATCGGAGACGATCTGTATGACATCCTTCTGAATTCCGGGAAGTAACCCTGCTTCTTTCTTCCTTTCTTGTGCCGGCTCTCCGGAAATTCCTCCAGGTGATTGGATGGTACTCACCTCCCTCACCATTGATGCGTGTAGTGCAGGGGATTCAGCCACTCCCAGTGTCCTGGCCAGTTTTTGGCGATCTCCCTCTGTAACGACAAACTGGCTGTCTGACAGAGTTAACCCCTTCACGAAGGCTGAAAGTCCTGCTTTGGTTGAAAGCGCCCTCATTCCTGTGGTTTTGGCTAAAAATTCCTCTGTCTGCTCATCAACCCTCATCCCGCCTTCTTTCCACAGCGGCCAGTTGATCGATAAGGCCTTGCCGGATCGAATCCCTTTATTCCGCAAGCCTTCCCTCATGGCAGCAAAGGCATCCATAAAGCTGTTTCCATAGGCATAATCACATTGCCCCTGATTTCCCATCACTGCGGTAATCGACGAAAAGAGCACGAAAAAGTCAAGGTTCTCACTCCCGCTCGCTTCATCCAGATACACGGTGCCAAACACTTTGGGGGCTAATACTGCATCCATCTCCTCTTTGGTTTTCCGCACCAGCAGGGAATCTCTGACCACTCCTGCACAATGGATAATCCCGTTTATTTTCCCAAACCGGGCCTTGGCTTCGGCGATTAGCATCCTTGCATCTTCGAGTCTTGCAATATCAGCTTTTATATAAACCACCTCTGATCCTGAGGCTTTGAGCTCCTTTATTTTCGCCTCCTTCTTAAAAGTAAGGTCCGAACGGCCTGAGAGTAAAAGCCGTGCTTTCACCGCTCTGGCCAGGTATTCTGCAAAGATGAATCCCAGGCCGCCTGCACCGCCGGTGATCACATATACCCCCCTGTTTTTGAGGGTGATGGTGGAGCCAGCTTCCAGGCCGCCAAAGGTATACGTCATTTTACCGGCCGCTGATTCCTCCTCTAAATCAAATTCCCGCAGGACCTTTACCCACCGTTGCCCACTCTCATCGTAGCGGATCTCAAGCGTACCTTCATCTTCAACCCCGGCCTGTACCTCACGCAACAAAAGGTCCACTTTTCGGGATACGGTCAAAGCTGTGGTAAAGGCCGCTTCCGGTCGGCTGGCCGATCGAGGAGAAAACGGGGCTGATTGTGCCAGAGAGAGCGTTTGAATTTCTATGATCTTATAACTGAATCTGGGATTCTCCCGGCAAACCGTCCTGGCAAACCCGGAAAAGGCGGCATACTGGGGCTGCGGTTGATCTGAAGAAGCTGTATAGGCACACAGTATCCTTATCTTGCCTTTTGATTTTTGTTCCATGAGTGCCTGAGTAAGGAAAAAGAGCGAATAAATCCCTCTTTCAAGCAGGAAAGATAAAATTTCGGCGTTGCTGGAAAAATTCTCCTGTGACCATAAATAAATGATACTACCTGGCATGAGGTTTTTCCCTTTCAGGACTTCCAGCAACTGCACATAATCGCCTTTCTGACCAGGATTGATCTTATAGACATGGTCACCCAAAGCGTCATTGCCCAAATCCTTGAAGCCCGCTCCCGGTTTTACCAGCGTAACCTGGACCCTGCCGTCTTCCCTGACAGCCAGCTTATTCCTGAAGGCATCATATACCTCCTCATTGGTATCGAAAATGAGGATATGCCCGGACTGTTCCCGGTCAAGGGATCTGATACCTGATTCTAATTTTTCCCATACAGGACGGTAGGAGAGTATTTGCGTATTCCGGTGCCCGGAAGTTTCCTGCCCGGTGAAAGGAACCCCCTCTTTGAGGTGCATCGAAAGTGCCCTCAGGGAAAAGTCCTTGATTCTTACCAGTACGTGCCCGGCCTCATCCACAATCAGGATGTTGAAACTTTTTACCCGCGAGCTGGCTGTATTCACTGCATTCCGGTCCCCGATCATGGCTCCATAGGCATAGCATGGGCTTACCAAAGGTCGTATAAGCTCAACTTCACCCAGGGCAAAGGGCAGATAGATGCTGTCAGCATCATTCGCGCCCAAAAGCCCGATCACCGTTTGCAGTGCCCCATCCATCAGTGAGGGGTGTAGTTCAAAATCATGGAATCCATCTGCACCGTGCGATGAATCCAGTGGCAGGACGAGAAAAGAGAGCGCCTCGGTTCCCGTGCTCCACAGCTTTTGAATTGCCTGAAACCGCGGTCCGTACGCAAAGCCCTTGGTCCGAAAGAGCCTGTAGCACGCAGTGCTGTCCTTTATATCCGTACATCTTTTTTTAACTTCCTCGATGTTGACCACATCCTGATGGGTGTTCCCCTGGCTTTCACGAGTGTTCTCCTGGCTTTCATAGATGATTTTCCCTTGAGCGTGAGATATTCTCTGGTTATCTTCCTCATCGGTAATAACCTCATACGCTACCATTCCGCCATGGCTGCCGGTATGACCCTGAGTATGCAGGCAGGCATACACCAGTTGCGGGGTTTTACCCACCGTAACAGGCCTGGTCCAGACAATATCCTTCAGCTTCTGAACCTTCCTTTCTCCGGCAATCTCGGCTGCTGCCCGCGCCATTTCCAGAACGGCAACCCCCGGCAGCATTTTTTGATTATTTACCACATGATCTTCGAGAAAAAATTCATCTCCGGTCAGGAGCGTTGAAAATTTTTGTTCCTTTAAGGTAGAGATATTTTGACCGATCAAGGGATGAAGTTTGGCCGCCAGGCATTGTTTACTCCCGATGCCATTACCGGCAGGAGTAATAGAGGAAGGAGGAGGAGTTATTGTTGTGGCTGTAATAGTGATGGGGTCAGAATCCGGAATCCAGTACCGGTCCCTGGCGAAGGGATAAGTGGGCAGCGCAGTCCGGCAGGGGATCTGGTCGGAATACAACAGGCTCCAGTCTATGAACACTCCTGATACCCACAACTGGGCGAGTTTGTCGAGCTTTTTGTTTTTAACGATAACCTTTAAAAATTCCCGTCCTTCCTCTCCATCAACCAAAGACTCTACACCCTGTTTATTCGCTCTTATGTTCCCTTTATAAAAACCCTTAATGTCTTTTGCTCCCTGGCCATAGTGCGTTAATTTTTCACGCAGTTCCTCCATGCTCGATACTACCAGGGCTATCCGTTCTTCTTTCGCCTCCCGTCCGACCTGCAGGGTGTAGGCAATTTCGGAAAGGGTCGGGGACTGCCAGCTTCCAGCCTGGCCGCTGGCGTAAAGGGCCGGGTCCCCTTTTTCCAGGAACTCGACTAACTTAGCGGCGTAAGCTTTCAGCCTGTCCTCTTTTCTGGCGGAGAGCACAATAATCTGGGGGTCCTGCCTTTGGGGCCCTGCGTATACGCTATAGGTACTTCTGGAGGTGCCGGCCTTTTTCCCTTCGAAAGATTCTACGATAAGGTGTGTATTAGAGCCCCCTGCCCCGAAAGAGCTGATTCCTGCCAGTCTGGGCCTTGAGGGAGTGGATATCCATTTTTTTTGTTCATTGACCACATAGAAGGGAGTCTCCTCGAAATTGATATTGGGATTTTTTATTTCGCTATGGATACTCTTGGGTATTTTGTTATACTCCATAGAGAGCAATACCTTGATTAAGGCGGCCACCCCCGCTGCTGCCTCCAGATGTCCCACGTTTGACTTGACAGATCCGATGGCACAGAATTGCCTTTTGTTGGTATATTTTTTAAACGCCCTGGTAAGGCCCTTAATTTCAATAGGATCTCCCAAAGATGTCCCGGTCCCGTGGCATTCTATATATCCGATTTGTTCAGGTGAGATATTGGCCCGCTCGAAGGCTTTGATAATAAGGCGGGCTTGCGCCTCTGGATTGGGCACGGTAAAGCCTGCTGCCTTCCCTCCATGATTCATCGAAGAACCTCGAACGATTCCATAGATATGGTCTTTGTCCTTGAGAGCCTTATCGAGGGGCTTCAAGAGAACGGCTCCCACCCCTTCACCAGGCACATATCCGGTGCCGTTGATACCGAAGCTTCTGCATCTTCCATCCTTGGAGAGAAACCCGGCCTGGCTCAGATAAACGTATTTACTTGGGTGGAACGACAGGTTAACGCCGCCGGCAATGGCCATATCACAGTCGCCGCTCAGAATGCTTTGACAGGCTAAATGTACCGCTGTGAGAGAGGATGAACAGGCCGTATCGAGCAAAATGCTGGGCCCTTTAAAATCCATAATATATGAAATACGGTTGGCAATAGCCCAGTAGAGCGAACCCGGTCCGCAGTAGAGGTCTTTCAAAAAGCCACCTTGATTGGCAATAAGTGAGTACTCATTCCACATGGCACCGGCAAAGAGGCCGACAACCTTGTCCTTATACTGGCTTCGGTTTCCATAGCCCGCATGTTCCATGGTTTCCCATACGCACTCTAAAAGCAGCCGCTGCTGGGGGTCCATCTGCTCAGCCTCCTGGGGTGAAATAGCGAAGAAGAGCGGATCGAATTTATCTATATCCTCGATAAATCCGCCCCACTTGCCATAAGACCTGTTCGGTTTTGCCGGATCTGGATCAAAATACCGGTCATGCTCCCAGCGGCTTTTGGGAATCTCCTCAATGCAGTCTCTGCCTTCGATCAAATTTTGCCAGAATGCATCGATGGTGGGAGACTTGGGAAATCGTCCACTCATGCCGATAACAGCGATTTCATACCCCTGCTGGCGAGTGACCCCTCCCATCTGGATAGACGGCTGGTGGGATGAGGACAATGGCTCTTTCGTTTGGTTTCCCCGTGCGGACACGGGAGAAACCGTGTTCTTTAAATCACCCTGAGGGAAGCTGCTGGCATCCCTTGAGTCACCAGGGGAAAAAGTATTTGAATCACCAGGGGAAAAAGTATCGGACGGGAACAATGAAATTTCTTCAACCTGAGAGACAGGGGTAACTGACTCCCCTTTTTTTAAGGAGTCCGGCGGAGGGACTAAAGGCGGTTCCTTTTCCACAGGAACTCCTTCTTGGCTGTTTTGCAGTACATTGTTCTTCTCAGCCTGCAGGGTCTCCTGAGCCTGCAGCGGCGCGCCGGGCCTCAGGGGTTGAGACTGTGAGGGCTCCTTGGGCTGCATGGATACTCCCCTTTGGCTGTCCTGAAAAAGAGGCTCATCCTCGTTAAATTCTGAAGCATCTTCAACTGATTGCCCTGCCAGGTGTTCTGCAAGTTCCTGAATATTCGGATATTCGAACAGCAGTGTAGGTGGCAGATGGTCGTACTTCTTACCCAACTCACCCATGATTTCCTGCAAGATAATCGAATCTATCCCTAAAGAGAAAAAGGATTCTTCTCTACTGATTCCCTCAGGTGTGCTGCCTGTTTTAGATGCGATTATGGCTGCAAGATAATTCTCTACCTGGATGATTCTCATTTTTTCATTCACCATTTTTCCCGTCCCTTGGTATTCATGTTTTTCCTTGTGACTTTCGTAACTATGGATCTCCAGAAAATGAATCTCCAATCGAAAGCTCCTCTTACCTTTTGGAATAGGGGAGATAATGAAGATTAATGCAAATTTTTTGCCATAAGATATTCTTTATGACTTCTTAGGCAATGATCTTTCGATCCTTAAGATGATTCAAATTTCATGAATTTTTGAGCTAATACGGCCAATTGGCACGGCAGTTCATACGGTGTGGCATGAGCCTCAAAAGAGCATTCGCCTGGCACTGTTTGTGCCCCATGAGCGTGACAGATAATCCGATCGAGAGCTTTCAGGCCATCATGAGTAGAAATTGGCGGTAATCCTCTGGCTTCGAAACTTTTCCTTACATACTCATTGATACCCATTCCCCCCTCGGCCCAGAGTGTCCAGTTAATGCTTAAGCTCTTACCAGGATACTCGTTCCGGGCCCGGTAATGAATGAACGCATCCAGGAAACTGTTGGCTGCTGCATAATCGGCCTGGCCGACATTACCCAAAAGAGAAACGATTGATGAAAAAACCATGAAGAAATCTAAAGGTTCCGTCCGCGTCAACTCGTTTATGATCATGGTGCCCTGTACCTTCGGGGCCATCACTCTCTGGAATGATTCCCAATCCTTACTCACCAGGAGTTTATCCTCGAGGACGCCCCCCGTCTGAATCACACCATGGAGAGCTCCATATCTGGATTTGACTATTTCCAGAAGTTTTATCATTTGTTCCAGACTGGTTACATCCCCCTGAAGGTAGAGAATTTCACCGCCATAGGTCTTAAGTTGTTCGATTCGGCGCCGTTTTTCAGGCTGTAAGGCCGATCTTCCAAGGAGAATGAGGTTGGCCTTAACCTGTTTACTGATCATCTCAGCCACTTTGATTCCTAATCCGCCGGCGCCGCCAATGAGAAGATAGACGCCGCTATCTTTAAGAAGGGACTCGTGGTTACAGGATGAGGCTTGTGCCCCGCCAGAGCGGGAATCTAAAAATACTGGTTCAAGGGTACGGACATATCGTCCCCCTTCGCGATAGGCTATTATTTCTACGGGTTCTGAACGTTCCTGAGAAAATCCCTCGTCAAGGAGGATACGTGCCTTTTCGGGTAAGAGCAGACTATCGCGGCCAAAATCAACCATTTTTATTTTTATCCTGGGATTTTCCAGGGTTATCGTTTTGGCTAAGCCGAAGAGTCCTCCGAAAACGTATCCCTCGCCCCTGTCTTGAGGTTCGACTACATGAACACGGTCAGTACTTATCACCATGGTAACGGTATATCGGGGATGAATCCTGGTTAATGCTTTTGTTAATAAAAACAGGTTGTTTACTCCCTTTTCCTGTTTTTCCCTGAGATCTTGCAGAGAAAGGCCGGGAAAAAGGAGAGGCTCATAAGCCCCTAGAGCGTAGATATCATAGTGCCCCGTACTGCCATCGGTTTGGTCATCGACAGCTTGTATTAACTTCACATAGTCTTGCTCACAGAGTGGGTCGATGGAAAAACGGCTGTCGCCTTCTCTGGCAAAAGCGGCTCCCGGGCTGATGAAAAAAGCCTTCTGATATTTCTGAGCTATCGCCTGAGACAATAATCCGCTCAAATCACTTTCGCCCATAAGGAGCATGGCCACGGGCCGGATTGGCCGGGAAACAGGATCGCCATCCATCGCTCCCTCGAAAGAGGGAGCCGTACTTTTCAGCCGGTTCCCGATCCAGACAGGCGTATAGTAATATACTGCCTGGTGGGAGCCGGGATCTACCTCTTGCCTGTGTTGATATGCTCTTGTGTCGGCCAGACCGGTAGCAGCCAGACCAGTTTCAGCCAGGCCGACATCTTGAGGTGACCGCATTAAAAACTGGTTCGATACCCTTTTGAAAATCATGTCCTGAATCCAAAAAACGCCTTCACCCGCAGCATCATAGGCCCGAAGCTGGACACTCATATCCTGACCCTTTCTTTGGCTATCCTGGTGATCGAGGCAAATGAAGCAGCGATCTTTCATTTCACCCGGAATGAGAAAGGATTTTATATAATAAGGAACATAGAGCGCGTTGTCCTCAGGCATCCGTCCTTCCAGATACTCGACTGCCAAGGCTGCCTGAAAAATCCCGTCCAGAATCCTCGGGTTCAGGGATGTTGTCTGTCCTGCCTCTTTAGGGATTCTTTTAAGCTCGATGAGAAAGCCGCGATCAGTTTTCCAAACGCTTTTCATTACCCGCAATCCATCCCTATAGTGATAGCCTTTTGCCGCCAATGCTCCATAAATATCTTCAATATCAAGGGGTGAATTGTGAGTGAAAGACGCAAAGTCAAGGGGCGGGAAGGCCATCCCCGCCCCCTCTTTTCCTGTGGCTGCCTCATACTTGCCGCTGCATAAAATATCTGCGCCATTTTTCACTGCAAACCGCTTTTCATCGGGAGTGACTTCCAGCACTAAAGCCATTTCTGTTTCCACAATGCCTGGATTTTGAATGAAAATATTCTGCAAGGTGTGAACAGGTGCGCTCTGCGGCATCTTCCGATGTAAGGTTTTTTGCACGGCATCAAGCCCAAACTCGATTAACGAAGCTCCAGGGATGATAGATTTTCCCGTTATCACATGGTCCTGAATGATAGGGTCACAGGGGGAAATAATGCGCTCGTAGCTGAATACCTCATGATCCAGGTGCCGGAATTGCTGCACGGGCTTTTTTTCAGCACGGCCATGGCTTTCATCCTGCGTATCCCCCCTGCGTATCCGATCCTTCTGATCTTTCTGACATATCTGGTCTTTCTGATAGCTCTGATCTTTCTGATAACCCTGACCTTTCTGTCCTTTTTGATCTTTGTGATCCCTTTGACCATCCTGATCGTGCCGGGGCAGCCAGAAAGATTTCCGGTCAAATGGATAGACAGGCAAAACGGGTTTTTTATATGATCCCTCAGGGTAAATTTTTTCCCATTGGATATCGACTCCATGCAGCCATAATTGAAGCAGGCTGTCGGTAAACAGCTCACATATGTTCCGTACTGCCTTAAGGTGTATCGCGCCTTCGAAAGGTACGGGTTCGTTGAATAATCCGGTCTCGAAAAAGGCGATGTGAGCGATAGGAAGATAGGCCATAGTGTCTTCAGGCAGGACATTTTTTATTTCCATAGCCTGAATAAGCCAGCTCGAAACATCTTCAATTTCCCTGACATTAGGGTTTAACCCTTTTATATATCTATACTCATTGCTCAAGTTCCTGTTTATTTGCCTTTTGTTCAGGTTATGGGCTATAGCGGCGTAATCCGGGTTATCACTGAGGAAAAGCTCTACCAGGTCCTCTTTTGTCATCACTTCGTCAGTGACTAAATCCAATAACTCATAGAACCTTTTCTCCTCGACAAGACGCGGCTCCGTCAGATTCCATTTCTGGTTGAGCTTGCGAAGGCAATTCATGATGATGATCATCAGCAGTAACTTTTCATTTCTGAGCCTGCCTCCTCGCTGGGAAAGGAGATGGTCATCGTAGAGCAACTGCAGAAGATCATGCCCTGACTTTTTGAGAACGACGTTCCATTCTTCTAAAAACTTTTTAAAGGTAAACTGGCCACCGTTCAGTAATCTGGCTTGATCGACGTAGTGATGAAATACTTCCTGTACATAGTAGCGCAGTACATCTTGCTGGTATAAAGCCTCTGTCAATTTATCCGGAGTGCAATACCTTTCTCTTACAACCAGAACTCCAAGCAGATCATGCGTCTTTTTTTGCAGAGCGAGAACATTTTCCAACTGCTCTTTACTAAGAGCACCGTTCTGTATAAGCAGTTGGCCAAGAAGGGTTTGTTGCTGCTGATCTTTATCAGGCTGCACAGGCTGTGCATCCTTTTGCTGGGCATAGAAAATCCCGTCTACCAGTAATTGCCCAAGGAGTTTGTTCTGCCTGCCAAGCTCATCAACGAGAAGAAGAAGGTAATTACTATCGAAATGAAAGGGCATCACCGTTGTTTTGCATATGGAATCGTAATAAGGAATAGCGGGCCGGGTAAACTCGACCTCTTTCAATCCCTTTTGCTTACTGAGGACTGCCAGGGCATCCTCCAGTTTCATGATGCCGCTCAAAACCAGCCCCATCATTACACCGGCTTTTTCACCAGTGATGACATCCGGGTTAAAACCGAGATCTCTTAACGTGCAGATACCTGCATAGGCGATCATAAACGAATAAAGAGATCTGGTCTGTTCAGCCCATGCATCATGGTAAAAGCTCTTGAGAAATTCTGCCTGCCCTGCGGGGAGTGCTCCTCCCTGGGTCGTACTTTCTGATTCTAAAGTTTGCCCTTCCCTCGATGGGATGGCCAGGAAGTCTTTCGATATCGAAAGGAAGCAGTGTACGACTTTTTCGAGGTTCTGCCTGAACAGCTCGAATCTCTCTAAATACCCCCGGAACTGCTCCATGCTTTCGAAGGATAAATTGCCGATCCGTAAGCACCAATACTTTTTCGTTTGCCTGGGAATAGAGGGGAGAGAGGATGAAGCCTGTCCTAATAATTCCTTCAGTTCCTCTTTGTTACGGATATGAGCGCCGTAACGGTAAGGTAAGCTTTCCCGCCCGACTTTCAGAGTGATGCAAACGTCCCGCAAGCTGTAGCGGGAGAATATTTCGCTGTTAACGAATTGCTTCCACTCCTCGATAAGGTTGTGCATACTGTTCGAAGATTTTGCGGAAAGAAGAAAGAGGTGGTTTTCCTCACGATCAATTTCCTGACTGACTGCTTCCCTGTATTCTTCCAGAATGACGTGGGAGTTTACACCGCCAAACCCGAAGGAGCTTACTCCGGCACGCAGGGGTAATTCCGGTTTCCGTGGATGCCAGTCACTTGCTTCGGTCCCAGGATGAGGCGTACGCTCCACATCGGTAGCCACCATAAAGGGGGAAGCCTTAAAATTGATAATCGGGTTTAATTTTTTTATATTCAGGCTCTTCGGTATCTTCCGGTATTGCATCATCAGCACGACCTTGATAACGCCTGCAATTCCGGCCGCAGCCTCGAGGTGGCCGATATTCGTCTTGACCGAACCGATTGTGCAAAATTGCACATCCTGAGTATACTCCCGGAACGCCTGCGTCAGGGATTCTATCTCGATGGGATCGCCCAGCGAGGTTCCTGTGCCATGGGCTTCAACGTAGGTTACCGTTTCGGGATTCAGCCCCGCATCCTGGTAAGCGCGTACAATCACGCTCTTTTGCGATTCCACCCGTGGAGCGGTAATAGAGAGGGTCTTCCCCCCATGGTTTACCGCTGATCCTTTGATTACCCCATAAATATGATTGCCATCCGCAAGAGCGTCCTCAAGACGCTGCAGGAGAACAATTCCCACCCCTTCTCCCGGAACATAGCCATTGGCGTCTATATCGAAGGTCTTGCATTGCCCGTCCGGGCTCAGCATCCGGGATTTGGAAAAGGAAATATACTTCCAGGGATGAAAATCCAGGGAAACGCCGCCGGCCAGGGCGTATTCGCTTTCTCCCACGATGAGAGAGCTTTTGGCCTGGTGCAGAGCGACCAGCGAAGATGCACAGGCTGCATCGATCGATATGCTGGTTCCCTGAAGCCCGAAAGTATACGAGAGCCTGTTGGCCAGAATACACTCGTAATTCCCAAGGCAGGCATAGCTATCGGTGATTATGTTCGGATTCGAGGCTTCCTGATGATAATCGGTAGCCATTACACCGATGTACACCGAGGTAATTTTTTGCTGAAGTTGACGTAAGGGAACCCCAGAATTTTCAATGCAATGCCATGTTTCTTCCAGTAACAGGCGCTGCTGCGGGTCCATATTATTGGCTTCCCGTGGAGAAATGGCAAAAAATTGATTATCGAATTGATCGATGCCATCTATGAGGCCGCACCACTTGCTGATACTTTTATTGGGCTCATCGAAGTCGGGAGAATAATATTTCTCGATATCCCATCGGGAGGGGGGGATCTCCCGGATCGAATTGACCCCTTTCAGCAAGTTGTGAGCAAACTCCTGGTAATTTTGAGCGTCCGGAAAACGGCAAGCTATTCCAATAATGGCTATGTCCGTTCCCTTACCAGTAACTCTCTTTTGCAATGCCGGCTCTTGCTTATCCATCTTACGTCCACTTCCGGTAACGAGCTTCATTTATTGTTTCCCTGCCTGTTGTTTTTTTTACCTGCTGTTTCCCTGCCTGCTGTTTCCCTGCCGTTATTTTTTGCCTGTTGTTTCATTGCTGAAAGAAATTCCTACCCTATCAAGTATGATCCTCCTGTGCTGATTGGAGCCTTGCTGTTTTCCAAAGGGATTCATGGCGCTGGCGCTTTTCCGGGAACATGATCCCTTTGATCTTCTCAAGATAATACTGAAAACGATTCAGGGGAACCGAGTGCAGGAAATCGGCTGACACGGCATTCCTCATTTCCCATAATTTCGCCGATTCCAAAAAGCGACCATATGATTCAAGTACGGAAATTACCAATCCTGGCATTCCATCCAAAAACCCTCGCTTCAATCCATAGGCTTTAACGAAGTAAAACAACGGACTGAAAACAAGGCCAGAGGGGTACTCCGGCTTTCCTTTTTCAAATTCTTCCCTGGCTCTCATGGAGGAGCGGGAATCAACGGCATGAAGGTACTGTGACAAGTCCTGATAGGGAGAATACTTCAGGTCTCCTTTCAAATCCCGGCATCTGCCATCCAATTCTACCGAATAGTGCTGATTTCTCCTGACCCACTGCGCTTTGGATTTCCTATAGAGCCGGATTTGCAGTTCCGGATGCCAGCAATGGTTTACCTGTTGGTTCGAATAAAAATACTGCCGTTTCATCCGGTAACCGGCATACCTGCCATGATCCTTTTCAAGAGCGAAGATGATATTTTCCTTTAATTTCTCCGAAACCGCCTCGTTTACATCCAGGCTGAGCACCCATTCGTTTTTGGCTATATCCCTGGCATATTCCATTTGTTGCCTGTAACTCGGCCATGGATGACGAACGATTCGATCAGTAAACTTCTTACAGATTTCCAGAGTTCTTTCTGTGGCTCCGGAATCTATGATAATGATTTCATCGACAAAATTGATACTCTTAAGACATTGTTGGATATTTCCTTCCTCTCGCATACAGATGATAATTGCGGAAATCTTTTTCATGTTAACTACCTCTTATCCTGGACTTTTATATCCTCATCTGTTGACTCATTCTGTTGGCTCCCCCCTATTTGGCTCATTCTGTTGGCTCACGCTATTGGTTGGATCAACTAATCCGGTTAGTTGATTCAGGCAGATGATTCTATGAGCTCATTCACTTGCATGAGTTCACTCGATCAGTTCAGCAGTTCATTCGATCAGTTTATGCCGTAAGTTCATACAATCAGTTTATGCATACTCCCGTTGTTTTTTCTTGAATAGATAATTCGGAAGCATTATTATCATGATTATATAATTTAAAACAATCCAATTTGATATTTGGATGATCTTTAACGAAAAAAAACTGATAAAGTGGCCAGTTCTTCTCCTTTGCTTGATGTTTCTTTTCTGAAATAATGCACTTGTAGGTCTGATGCTCCAAATTTCCCAGCAATGGGTGTTTGTACACTCCTAAAGAGCCAACATTTTCAAAAAGTAAACATCGATAAGAACGGGCGGCAGCAGGACGTGCTGACATGATTATAGTATCTATGTGATTTACCTGGCAATAAAGAAAAAGTGCTTTCCAGAGTAACATCTTGATTAATTTGGAATCTAGATGATTTGGAATGGAGAAGCGAGTCGCTTCAATAACATTCAGGCTCTTGCCTTCCGGGAGAAAAGAATCAAGGTTAACGAAATTATCGAGCTCTATTTTCCCATATCTTCGATCGAGAATTCTTATGGTACCTACCGGGTTATGATGTTTATCTTCAGCCAGGAGCAAACATGCATGAGATGAAAAATCATTTTGATCCATGTTTTCATCCTCGCTCTTATAATATTTTTTGTACCCTTCATACCTGATTTGAAAAACTTTCACCATATCGTCCAGGGTTACTGCCTTGCGAACAGTTATGCTTTTCTCATGGTCCGGCTCAGATGAATCTGCATCTTGAGGCTGATTTGAGCAAGCTCTTAGAAATTTGTATCCATAGTAATTAATTTCCAGCGGGTTTGATAATTCTTGATGTAATTGAACCATTATTCTTTCCTCCCCGATCATTTTCTGTGCTTAAGTTCGATGTCCTGTCCCCGGTATCTAAAATTAGGCTTAATCCTGATTATCCTATACATGCTCTTCAATACTTAAGGTAAAAAAGGTTATTGAATTAGCTGGAGAAATAAAATATTCGGCTAAATTTATTTTTTATCTTAAAAAATATAATAATTTAGATGTGAGATATCAATCGAATCTTTGGAAGATACCAACCGAACCCTTTTTTATCTTCAAATGATAAAATTCCTTGCATTGCATTCATGTTTCAACAGTCTTTTTATTATGCATAACTTATTCCTAACACCTAAGAGCCTGTCTGAAAAATAATGGGGATGTTCTTTTGGATGATTTTTGGGTAGGACTGCTCCGAATTAAGGTGTAAACAGCAGATTAATAAACCTTAATTGGAGCAGCCCCCTATGAGAAAAAAGCGTATCCAACAGATCTTACTAATGTTGAACGGGAGATAATTAAACCCTATCTTCCATTTGAAGTATCTGGATGTCGTGGGAGGCCACGTTTATGGAGTTGGATTGAGATTCTCAATGCTATATTCTACATCCTCCGCAGTAATTGTAGTTGGCGTTTACTGCCGCATGACTTCCCCCTTGGCGGACAGTGTAACACTATTGTCGTTGCTGGCGACAGGATGGAACAATAGAGAAGCTTCACACTGCTCTTCGGCAAAAAGTGAGAAAACAATCGGGACGAGATGCTCAGCCCAGTGCTGGTGTCATCGATAGTCAATCAGTCAAAACCACTGAAATGAGAGGCCAAAGAGGCTATGATGCTGGCAAACTGATCAAAGGGCGTAAGCGTCATAATCTTGATTGACATGATGGGATTAATCCTGATGGTGGTTGTGCACGCTGCCAATGTACAAGATCGGGATGGAGCAAAGTTGGTGCTCGAAAAGGTCCTTGGGCACTTCCCTCGACTGAAATTGATCTGGGCCCGATGGTGCTTATGCTGGGAAGTTGATTGATTGGGTCAAGGAACAGTGCCAGTGAATCTTGCAAATAGTCAAACGATCTAATCAGGTAAAAGGGTTTCAGGTTCTGCCTCGTCGCTGGGTTGGAGAGCGTACCTTTGGCTGGTTGAGAAGATTTCGTCGGTTAAGCAAAGATTATGAAGGGCTTACTTTAACCAGTGAGCCCCTGATCTATGCTGCTATGATCTGCTTGATGGTTAGGCGACTGGCATATTCACGTAGTCGGTGACCACGTTATAGGACACCTGATTTGCACTATTTGTTGCTTTCTGAGTAAAGGGTTAATTTTTGCCGATTCTGCTAAAAGCTTCGCTCATATTTATAAAGCAACATACCTAATAAAAAGCATCCAATTCCGTCATTCCCGCGAAGGCGGGAATGACAAAAAAGGAATGTGATGGCTACTATGTATGAGCGAAAAGCTTTAAACTATCCATAACCCTTTAGTTAACAAGGCATTGTTAGGTAACACAATGGAGCCTCACATTCTCAGTATGGAAACTTTGCTGGAAACAAAGGATAAGAAGAAAATGCAAGGGACTCTTTGCTATAGCCGGTTCGTAAAAATGAGACAATCGAGCCTTGATATTTTTCAGACAGCCTTTAAGAAATAGAAGGGAATTATCTAATCAGGTGTGCAGTTATTTATACAATTGTTGCCTTAATTGAGAAAATATTCTCATGTTGATGGAAACCCTGCCAGAAAGTTGAATTTTTAGCCTGCTTGATGAATTTTGCCCTCCATGGAATGATTCGGAAGTCTTTAACATCAACAACTTATTCACAAAACCAGATGATAGATAGCTCAAAAGCTCTTAATTGAGGACCACTGGCAAGTGAAGGAATGGATTCCTAAAGGCAAGGCACGATCAATCAACAGTGGTTGAGCAGGAATTAACTGGAAAGGCCCGGTCAGAGGTCAACTTTTTGGCCGCTACGCCCAGGGACTAAAAATTGTGTGCGCTTGGGGGGAGTTTGCTTAAGAGGCATACCGACTTCATGCTGCACCTAGGGCAACATAAAACCCTGGCTAATATGCAAAGAGAAAGACCCAAAAGAGCGAACAATGCCTCGATGCAGGCCAGGATAATGTCCCAGGTACGGATCAGGGACACAACCATCAGGAACTGAGGAAGGAGAGCAAAGGAGAAAAAGTACAGCATCGGCCATTTTAGCCTTGAAAATCCGTCCGGGTCTCCCTGACCGGCAAGCAGAGGAACCACCTTCCCCCACCCCATCGGGCATTTCCGGCCGTAAAAGGCGCAATGGCGGCAGACCTTGATGCGGATCAAAAAAAGATAGTTCGCCAGCACCCAGAGTACCCAGAACAGGGAGATCCACACTGAACCAGGGAACTTTGTCAGATACAGACCAATACTGCCGACTGCGGTGATCCCAAGGAAGAATCCATTGAAAAACAGAGGGAAGGGTCTTCTATGAGCGTTCATTGTTACCTCATCTTTCGTCTGTATTGTTTGCCTGTCGATCAGTGTTGAGCACAAATCATCGTTACCGAAAAATTAGCGGGCCTACGTGCCCTGAAAATTACCGAGCCTACGTGCATTTTCCTTACTGCATCAAGTTGCTGTCTGGTAATATGTACCCTGAGAATTGCCGAGCCTCCGTACCCTGCCCCTGTTATCGAATGGGACGTTATCCATTGTCCCTGACTGTATCAGCGTGCCGGCTGGAAGACGGCGGTGTCGAGATTGGGCATCCGGAATAGATATTTTCCCCGGCCTGTTCCACAAAGGCTCTTCTGCCCGCCTGATCCTTAGAAGGTATATCTGTTCCTGGATTAACCGCTCAAGGATGAGCCGCTCAAGGATCACTCACTCAAGAGGGGTCCATTCCTTGCGTTGAGAACAAAAGGAGAACAGGGATCTAACCGAAAAGAAAAATAAGATTTAAGATTCTGGCGGCCATGATGAGCGAACCAGCAAGCTATGACTTTTTTCACCTTTTTGTACCTTTATCGCTCTTATATAGGAGCCATCACATCTTTTCTTTGTCATTCCCGCGAAGGCTTAGAATCCAGAAGCCCTGGTATACTGGATTCTAAGCCTTCGCGGGAATGACGGGATTTGAAGCCTTTGGTGTGTTATCTTATAAATATGAGCGACCTTTATTTTCCAAAAATGCTTGGGACATTCTTGATATACTTACCTTATCGGTTTTGGTTGGGTGATGCTTTCGGTTATTGCACAGTGCAAAAGGCACGGCCTTAAACGAGGTGGCAATGAAAAAACTTGGTTCCCATGGCAGGTTATGGCTGGTTACCTTTCATGTCTTTTTCGCCTCTGTCTGGATTGGTGCAGCCATATCCATGAATTTCATCGTGCTCTTCAATGCGGCTCCCCGCAATGGAAGGGAACTCTATGCGTTTAATGTGAGTGTCAAGCTCCTCGACGACTTTGTGGTCGCTCCTTCCGCACTTGGCGTTCTGATAACCGGTTTTCTGATTTCCCTACTGACTAATTGGGGTTTCTTCAGGTTCACCTGGGTTACGATCAAGTGGATCGCCACCATTGCTCTGTTAATCTCAGGCGCGTTCTGGCTTTTACCCTGGCTGACCCGCATGATTGCCATCTCTGAGTCACAACTGCTGCTGCCTTTTCAGGACTCCCATTATCGGTACTGCCGCACGATGCTGCTCATCTTCGGCAATATTCAGGTCCTGGCTTTGGCCAATATGATTTTGATTTCCATATCCAAGCCCGGATGGAAGGCAAGGAAGATCGCTCAGAACCTTCTTCATGGAGAATGGCCTTCGCGGAGCCTGTCTTTTCGTGACTAATTTCCTCTCGTGACTAATTTCCCCGGCATTATCAAAAGCATCCCTTCTCAGATTTCTTCCCCTTGGGACGAGGCAAACCTGCCTAAAGGGATGAGGCGGCCTGCCAAGGGATGAAGCATGGCCAGACTGCTGAAAACCAATCTAGCTGTCGGGGCAATCTGCCTGTTGGATGAGGCAGCCCGCCAATAGATGAGGCAGCCCGCCTATCCCTCTCCCTTGAGGGAAGAGGGGAGGGTGATCTTTCAGTGCGTCCCTATACCATAAGGAGAAAGCGAAACCGTACCAGTTACTTACGCCGCGGTGTACTGGGGACCTTTTCACAGCAGAGTCAGCCAATAGAGGAAACGGCGGTTGATCATAAATTCAGTTATTACGCCACATGACTGAAATGCCTATCATTGCCGAAAAAGCAGTTTCCGCCTTCTGTCCAAACGGCTTGTCCCTCCATATCAAAGTGAAGGGATAATAGAACCTTTCCCCCAAATTCCTTCTCCCATTGAATTAAAGTATTTTTTATCTCATGATAATCTTTGACTTTTAGTCTAACGATATGGTAAATAATGTATTAATTATTGACATATCACTTAATTTATGGAAAAAGGGTAAGGAGAGTTTTTTAAACCCCATGAGGTCTTTTGAGGATCTTTGAAGGGAGCTTCACTATGAACAATCACCAACCTGCAAGAAAAGATATAATCAGTCTAAAAGGTATTATCAGTTTATTTATCATCGTATCAGTAATTTGCTTGAATATCTTAAGCTCTTTCGAAAGAGCTTATACTCAAACCCTGGCTACTCCTTCCCCTTTCTATACTCATTTCTATCCGGGCTATACCAATTCCTATCCGGACTATGGCTATTTTAATTCGATCTCCAATCCTTTCTATTATCTGGGCTCTGCTTACCAGACTCCCCTCAACGGCCACAATTACTATAAAAACCTTTTCACCTTCTCTCAATATCTTTCTTTAAGCTCGATACCCACCCGCTCTTATTATCTCGACTATGTATTTAAAGGTCAGGCACCGGTAAATGACAATGGTCTGACCGGCACATATGGCTTCAGTCCCTTTCTGTATCCGGCACAAACGTATCTTTACCACAACCTGGATATTCCAACATTGCCGTTACCCAACTCGCCCTATGAGATTACCTTTCCATACCAAACCCTGCCGGGAACGGTCTCTCCCTATGCGACTTATCCTGGCAGTGGTTATGACCTGCCGGCCTACAGCTATGGATCACCGGAAACATATCTGCGCTGGGTGCTGCTTCAGGCCAGTCAGACCGTTAACCAGCTCGCTAATGAAACAGCCAGCCTGACAAACGTGCCCCTGATCACGCCTGGCCTAGTGCCAGGACTCAACCTGCCTCAGTGGGAAAAATACCCGGGATTGAATCCATCATTACAAATGCCCGATACGTCGCTATTCACAGACCTTGAAGCGGAAGTTCTTGCTATGGAGATTTCCGGTGAACTGCTGCCACCCCCATCCCTCTATGCTCAGATACATGCCGATCTCATGGCTATCCGCCGAGCATACCCGCAGGTAGCTTCGGTTCAAAATTGCGGACGCTGGGTCCCTGGTGAGTTGATCATAGTATTGACCAAGGAGGCTACAGCCCAGTGGGTCAATGGCAGTTTTCATGGTTTTGATGTGCTGAACGCCTTCTATGGCCCAGCTACGGTCAAACCACTGTCTGTATCTTTTATCTCCTGGGGCTTCCCGGCCATCCTGCTATTGAAGTTCAGCCGCCCCTACAATCCTGAGTGCCTGGCCCAAATTTACAGCCATGCAGATGGAGTGCTTTCGGTAAGCTATAACGGCTACGCAGGCGACAATGATTTCATCAAGGTTGACTTTCCTTTCTATACCTTCTCCCACGGTGAGGGCGATTGCCTCTGCGGCTGCTTGACCCGCCATACCTGGGTCTTTTCGGTTATCAACGGCCAGCCTGCTCTGTTGGAAGAGCAGGGGCCTCCACCCGGGACAATGGGAATGAACATATTTAACCTTTTATTCTTTCAGGCATGGTAAGAGCTACATGCTATTACATTCTTTTGCCTTTTCTGTGATGCGCAAATATCCTTGAGAAAGAATCGATACCGAAAGGCCTTCGCGAGGATCGAGATATCGATACTGAAAGGCCTTCGCGGGAAACGAGAATTTGTATAAGCTGCGCGAATTATCCTGCCAGCTTACCGTGTTATGAATCTTCCCCTCACTCCAGCTTTCTCCTGCTGGGGGAGAGGGAGCTTTTTAGCCGCTTATTGAGCGAAACCCGCTCTTTTCCTGTGGGCGATGGAATAATACGGGCCGCTGAAATTACGCGGTCAGTTAGAAGAAAGAAAGCATATGAATACATTAGTAATCGCTATTGGAGGCTTCATTTCCCTTCTGATCTTGCTCATTATATTGAGAGTCAAGGGAGGGAGCAGTTTTGAAATTAAAAATTCCGACATTGTACTGGCTCTGATTCCTATCGCACTTTGGCTTTTTCTCACCGGTAAAATACAGGAGTTTTCAGTCGGCGACCTCAAGATTGTATCAGCCATCAGAGAAGCTTCAAAATCTCCGGTTGCACCGCAAGTAACCCAACTGCCTGTGGAAAGTGTCCAGGTAGACAGAAAGGCTGGAATAGAAGCGATACCGGATCTCGTCCGGAAGAAGACTCAAGCCCTCAGCTTCAGCATTGGTCATGGAGGATACTGGGGGACTGCTATTAGGGAATATCTTGATGCGCTCACCCAATATCCAGCGATACGCTATATCGTGATCAATGATTCCAAAGGGCATCTCTTTGGAATAGCTGATGCTCGCCAGCTTGCAGCAATCGTTCTCGGATCTGGCAGGCCATTCACCTCTCAAAACTTCGCGGACTGGCTCAATTCATCGAATACGGAACAGCTAAAAGCTCTTCTGCCTGGCTTTATCCCGGCAGAAAATGCACTCAATAAATATTCCGACAAGGTTAAAGCACTTAAGATCATGGATTCTCTCGATGTTCAGACACTTCCAATAGTTGACGATGCTGGCAACTTTATCGGAATCGTTGACCGGTCAAAGCTTACTGCAAGTATCCTTTTAAGCATTGACGAAAGACTTGAGGCAGGCAAATAATGAAAACGGTAATCTACTATTGCAGGGTAATCTGCCATTGTCAGGATAATTGCCGAATGTAAGATCAGGCAGGAGTTAGGCTGGAATTGCGCTGAAGCTGCATAGGAATTGCACAAGAATTAAACCGGAATTGGACTGGAAAGAGAGTGTAACATCATCAAAACCAAAAAATTCAGCGCTCTTTTATCCAAAAACGTTTAAGCAGGAACCTTCCTGTTCAGCAGGAGTTTTGCGGTTAAACAGGATCTTTCCGGCAAAAAATCAGAAAGCAGTCAATACACTGATTATCGCATCTTTTTGGTCCGCTGGATGGGTAGTCAATCCGTCTATTATTCTCACTCTCCCTCGCAGATTGTTTTCCGGTTGTGTGTGCAGACAGATTATCCATCACTTCTAGAAGCGTATACAACAGCTTGCATTCCTCCATATCTTACACTCCCCCCTTATCCCTAGATTTTAAATAGAGAAGATATGTCGGTTTCTTATAGAAACTATGCCAGAAACTATGTAAGTATCCTTTTAGGTAATTATATAAGTATCCCCTTGGGTGATTATATGTATGTCCTGCTATCAACCCCTTGTTTATATAGATATTTTATTCAATAATTATAAGTGTCTTGTTAAAATATCATATTATCCTGTTAGACGATAAATTTTTAATAATATTACGGTCCAGTAAGAACTTTCGACACCGGAAAAATCATATTCACTCATAAAAAACCATATTCGCTCATATAGTAGCCATCAGACCTCGATAAGCGGGACATTCCTGTCCTATCCCTCTGGTGTAGGCAGGATTTGAAAACCCCGCCTACCAGGGAGGTGCGGAGTCTACTAAGAGTTGCGGAGTCTACTAAGAGTTGCGGAGTCTACTAAATATGAGTGATCATATTTTATCATAGATATATTTATTATAAAATGATAGACTTACCAAAGTTACCCTGGATTCATGATCCTTTTTTTCAAAGGCTCACTACCGGACACTTTTTATTCCCGATCTTGTATGCGCCTGTAAGTGCAGGCACTTCACGTCATTCCCGCGTAGGCGGGAATCCAGGGGTTTGCTGCAACCATGCATGGATTCCCGCTTTCGCGGGAATGACGGAAAAAGTGTCCGGTAGCAAATTCAAAGGCTGTAATGAAAAAAATTTTCCCCTAAACGATAATTTCTGATAAGGAGGCTTTCATGAATAAGTATGTGCTTTGCTTGACAGCTTTATCCTTTGCACTCTTGACGTTTTCTTCTTTCGGTTTTAGTGAAAAATCACAAAACACCAGTCCTGAAGAACTGATAGAGAAAATTCATTGGCTCTGTCAGTCTGCGGTTAAAATTGATACTGATGGTCAGGTAATCTACTTTGATCCCTATCGGATCAAAAAGTCTGATAAAGCCGATATCATTCTTATTTCCCATAAGCACGATGACCATTTATCTGTAGGGGATATATCTAAGATTGCTCATAAAAACACGGTCTTCATAGCTCCTGAAGATTGTGTACAGGACCTTGCAAAGGTAAAGAAATCTAAAATCATTCCCATGGAACCCGGAATGAAAACGAACGTAAATGGTATTCTCATAGAAGCTGTTCCTGCCTACAATATTGTAAAGACAAAATTCCATCCAAAAGAAAACAAATGGATGGGATATACCCTCACGATTCATGGAGTGAAAATATACCACGCGGGGGATACTGAACGAATACCCGAAATGAAGGATTTCACTTGTGATATTGCCATGGTTCCCCTTGGACAGACCTATACGATGAATGATGTAAAAGAAGCGGCAAATGCTGTAATTGATACTCAGGCAAAAATCGCTATCCCCATACACTATGGCTTATATGAGGGCAAGGCTGATGATGCCGTTGAATTTAAAAAGCTCCTCAAAGATAAAGTCAATGTAATCATTAAGAAACAAGAATAAAGAGATGCAAGATCATCGAGGTGGGAAAACCTCCATTTCAACCCTCATCGCCCTTACGGGCGGATGCTACAGATACAATTGCTTTTCTAAAAGCAGTAGCCAATGGTTTCAACCCTCATCCGCCGAGCTTTTTCGGAAATGAAAGTTATTGTTTTGTCAGGTCATTTTAGGCGGGGGTAACAGCTTTCAACCCTTTTTTAAGGTGACTGGAGTAGCTCTCGGAAATTCAAAAAGCCGATAGAGAGAGGTTAACACACCTGTTATGCAAAAGCGTATTTTGCATAACAGGTGATCTCCACTATAGAAAGGAGGTGTTAACCCCTTATGCTCCATTCAGCTTATCGGGAAAATCTCATCAAA
>JBFMGO010000068.1:0-33146 GCA_040752695.1 bacterium | reverse complement strand
TCAACATCTTCCCCGCATCAGAGGGGAAGATGTTGAGGCCCTCTCCAGATTTTTTCCCCTCCTGTATGCAGCCGACACCATTGCCAGCCATGGAATAAATTATGCATCTTAATATCTTGTTCCTTATTAAACATGCCTTGTCGCTTGCCCAGCCGGTTAAGATGCTGCCATCGCAGCAGCCGCCCTTCAAAGGCATGTCCCTGAGTGAAGTGAAAATAGCCTTCCTCCACTCCATGGTATGATAACTGGCTGCACATTGAATGTACACGGTGTTAGAAGAAGATTACTGAACAGTCACTAATCCTTGAGAACAGTCTTTCATCCTTGAAAACATCCATAAAACCAGGAGGGGCCCCACCATCAACTGCGAAGAGGATCCAACAATGATTTACCAATGATTATTACCTGTTCGGTAATTTAACAGCAGGCAGTACCAAATTGTATATTCGTTTGGCATTGGAACCAGGACATGCGGTTGAAGGCAAGCCGTGAGAAGTAAAATGAAGAGCAGTAGGTTTTCAGTAACCCCAAAGGGCAGGGAAATTATGAAAAAGATAATAATTTTTGTGTCAATGGTCCTACTGTTATACTTTGCTGGAGCACAGGCAGGAGTCACATTCTTTAACAGGCTTTCCCGCCGGATACTTTCAACTGTTATCAAGGCTGCAAAACCGGCCAATGACCATGCCGGGACCTTGACACAAAGGAGTAATATTGCCTTAATCGATGTCTCCATGGAAGATGAAGGTAAAGAAGACCCGACTTTGATAACTTCCCTCCCCTTAAGCGGGCTTGCTCATCATCCCGGTGACCCCAATTCCCTGGTTGCTTTACCAGGCAGCTTCAGTGGCGGGAGTACTGTTTTAAGTGGTGAAGACACCGATGACTGGGAACTCGATTTCCTGAATGCCGTTATCGATAGCAACACGACCGTATCGAAAGTAGCCCATAATCTTATATCCTTCGATTGGGCCCATACCCTGTCACCACATCCACTCCAGCGAAGAACACAAGGTGCAGGTAAGGTTCGGGGCAGATTTTTTAAAAATTTCGATTTCAGTCAAAAACGGCGCTATGCTGCGTATAGCATGGGCCTTGATCCTTCCTTTTACTCTATCCAACCTGATTTATATCTCTATGATGAAGAATGGCTTGCCAGCAGCGACGGATATTGGCAGTGGCAGGAAGATACCGATGAATTACGGGCTGTCGATACTGTCGAAGCACCCTCAAAAAACGATGCCGAGAACACCTCTGCCGTTCCTCTTCCTTCTGTCTGCCTGCTTCTTTTCTTTGGTCTGGCCGGAATAGCCGGAGCCAGGAGAGGGTGGAAAGGATAGAAAGAGAGGGAAAGGATGCTATTCCATCGGGTTTTTCTCCAGTTCCCTGATCTGATCCTGGGTATATCCGAGGGCTTTCCAATCCAGCACCCCATGTGGGGTATGGCAGTCTGTACAGGAAAGGGCGCCTTTTCGTCTGATGGCATGATTGATTTCCAGCGAGGCATCCTGGGGGATCCAGCGCGCTTCCACTTTTCCCCTGGTCATGTTCAAAACATCCTGATATGACTTGGTATTCCATCCCGTGAGATACTCTTTTGATCCGTCGTCCATAAAGGTCATGAACTTATTCATCAGGTAGATATCGAACATCCAGCCGTACATTTTTTTCATCATGCTCTTTTCCATCTCTTTTGAGGCAGCCAGATCAGGATCGCCTTTCGTGTAATAGATGGGCAGGTTATAAGGAACGAACATACCTCCGAAAGGTCCGATGTTTCCAAGGTCGATATGCTGCTTGCCATTGAAGAGCTTGACCGGATAAATCTTGGATGCCCTCCCTTTTTTTGCAATGGGGCGCATCACCTTTTCATACCAGGCTTCATAGTCGAAGTCTTTGAATTCCGGCCAGACATGGGCAGGCTGATAAAACCGGTAGAGATTAGCGCCATTGGGGTTATCTCCGATAGGATTGCCAAGGAAGCTGGCATCGCCGTTCCACCAGACATATACGATTCCTTTTCCCGGCTCGGTTTCCTTTTTCAGGTCATGGTAGAGATAAATTCCAGGATCTTCCTCAAAGACCGGATCGCTGAAATCCCGCAATGTTGCGCTGTCAGGGTGCAAAGAGGGTATATGGCAGGTCTGGCAGGCGACCTTTTCGCTGTGCATATTCAGATGATCCGCCAGACTCTTCTTATGGGGCTCATTGGTATGGCACTTTTCGCAGGAGACTTCAACATCCGGAAGATCATTGGCCATGATGGTGGTGGTATGGGTTCCCTTGGCAATATGGTGTCCTTTGGTAAGGTGGCATTCGATGCAGGATAGACCGGCAGCGGCATGTACATCCCAGGATGGCGAATAGGGTGTGCCCCTCTTTGAGCCGGGATGTCGGATTCGTGGCCGGTCGTGTCCCAGGTTTTGGGTGCTTTGCATGTATGATGGATCATTCGGGTCGATATAGATGTCGCCGCCCATGTTATGCTGGTGGCATCGAAGGCAGGCCTGAGCCGTTGGCCTGGTGACAGACACGGCAGCCAAAAGGGAGCGGTCCTGACCCCATCTGAGCCGGCCGTTCCCGTCGGTGACTATCTGCTTTTTGTTCATGTCATAAGCAGCCGCATGGCAAATGAGGCAATCGATTGCTTTCTTTTCTCTGTCCAGAGAGCTGTAGAGCGGCATCATCTCTCCCAAAGGAGCCTGGTACTGGCCTCCGATGTGACACTGGCCGCACCCTTCGGACAGAGTGCTCCCCTTTTCCGTGACCACCAGTTCGGCCCAGGCGGTCATGGCAAAGGAGCCTGGTTTGGGACAGGGCCGGTCGATTTTTCCCATCGGGAAGTCATCGGCCAGTTTGCCGTTAAAGCCGTAAACATTCGGATGTCTTTTGGAAAAGAAGCGGTAGTGTGAGGAGGTAGTAATGTTGTCCAAAAGATCAACGGCAATTTTTTTCCCGCTTGCTGGGTCCGTAACCGAAATCTTCCGGTGACACAAAAGGCAGGTCTTTGGCCCTTCATAGGTCAAAAGACCTGCCTTTCGGAACTGTTCGATATGTTTGAACTGTTCGACAGGCTTAAGCCTCTGAGAAAATTCACTCGTCAGGCGGGAGGCAATCGCCTCGAACTCTTCCTGCGTTGCTCTGTGCGAAGAAAAGGGAACCTTGGCCGGACGGCTGTCGTCGGGCATCATGAAATTGATCGTTTTTGACCACATCGAACAGCCGTTGATCAACGGTAGAGCAAATAAAAGCAATAGAACCGGCACTGCCTGTATATATCTCGCCTTCACTGCTATTCTCCTTTATTCTCCTTCTTTTTATGGACGAGGTATTGAGAATCCATCCAATACGGGTAAGGGCATATCTAAGAATAGATAATCAGTAGATCAGATTTACTGGAAGTACTCTTAATATATAGCAAGTTCGGTCGTCTGCTGTCAAAAAAATATGATTTCCCTTGTGGGGGCATTTTTCAGCGTCTTTGGGAGGGATATTTATCAAGGAATCTTTCTCACCGGGCAGGTGAGTTTTCTCCTTATCAGGCGGGTGAAAAATCTTTTGTTTCTATCACCTTATGCAATACCTCGCTCAACTCCTTGATTCCGTATGGCTTGGCCACTACTTCACTGAAGCCGTATTGCCGGTATTCCGACATGATAGGATCCTGAGAATAACCACTGGACACGATCGCTTTAACTTCCGGGTCTATGCTCTGGAGTTTCTTGATGGCCTCTTCCCCTCCCATACCGCCGGGTATCGTGAGATCGAGGATAACAGCGTCGAAGGGTCTTTTCGATTCCCTGGCCTGCTCGTAGATTTCGATTGCCTCTTCACCCTCTTTGGCTAGCTCAACCTCATATCCCAGATCGATAAGCATCTCTCCAACCATATCTCTGAGACTTTCCTGATCATCCATAAAAAGGACTCTTCCCCTGCCGGAACAGAGCCCTTCCTCTGGGATCTCTTTCATTGCCGGGGATTCCTTCTCCGAAGAAGGCAGATAGATATGAAAAACCGTTCCGACTCCCACCTGGGATTCCACGCTGATATACCCGCCGTGGCTTTTAATAATGGAGTAGGTAATAGACAGGCCAAGGCCGCTCCCCTGCAGCTTGGTGGTAAAGTAAGGATCAAATACCTGATTGAGATATTTTTCCGGTATTCCGACTCCCTGGTCCTTTATGGATATCCTTACGTACTTTCCCTCTTTCAACGGCAAGCCACTCATGGCTCCGGCGATGAGGTTTTCAGCGCTTATGGCTATGATGCCGCCTTCGGGCATGGCCTGGCTGGCATTGATCAGCAGGTTGTTGAGTGCCTGACTGATCTGCCCCTCATCGATTTCAGCCCACCACAGATCGTCAGGCAGAGACAGTTCACATCTGGTCTTCGAACCGCTCAAAGCAAAGTCTGCCGCATTTTTTATTATTTCTGAAATAGAGGTGGTTTTCTTAACCGGCAATCCGCCTTTAGAGAAGGTAAGAAGCTGACTGGTCAGGTGTTTTGCCTGCTGGGAAGCTTTTTCCGTCTCCCTCAGGACCCTGGAAACATTGTTTTCGGATCTTAGATACAGGTCGAGCAAAGACAGGTTACCGATAATAGCGGTCAATAAATTGTTAAAGTCATGGGCGATGCCACCGGCCAGAATCCCGATGGATTCAAGCTTCTGAGCTCTTTGGAGCTCCTCCTCTGCCCTTTTATGCTCAGTGATATCCTTAAAATTTTCCACAAAACCGATCACCTCTCCCTCAGGGCTGCGGAAGGGTGTGGCTGTCAAAATACAGGTAACTTTGGTACCATCTTTACGGTTTATTTCTACATCACGCTCATAGGTTTTCTCATCGTTGAATTTCAGAGAAATCGGACAGGCAAAAGCGTCGCACAGGGTGTGGTGGAAGGTTTCGTAGCAGTTTTTCCCTTCTATGTCCTCCCTTTTCAAGCCAAAGAGAGTGTAAAAGGTCTCATTGGCCCGAATCACCCTGAAATCCTTGCCGATCACGCACATCCCGTCAGCAGCCGCATTGAATATCTGGTTGAGTTCAGCGTAAGCGATATTGGCAGCTTCCTCGGCCCGTTTGCGCTCTGAAATTTCCTGCTGGAGCCTTTCATTGGCAGCGGTGAGTTGGATCGTGCGGTCTTTTACTACCTCCTCAAGGTGTATCCGGTATTCCTTAAACTCTTTCTCTATCTGTTTTCGCTCGGTAATATCGGTAAAATTCTCAACAACTCCAATCACCTCACCATCAGACCTAAGATAGGGGACGGCGACTATGATACACGAAACCACCCTTCCATCGGGGGTTTTTTTATCTATCTCATACTCGCTGATCTTCCTGCCGCTGAGGATCTGCTGCATCGGGCATGAAGGAGTTTTACAGGCCCAGCCCTGCCATACCTCGTGGCAAACCCTGCCTACAACCTCATCTCTCTGTATGCCAAAAAGAGAGCAGAATGCGTCATTAACCCGCAGTACGGTAAAATCCTTATCGATCATACACAAGGGAACCGCAGCATTGAATACCTGTTCAAGGTCCAGGCAGTCATATTGGGTCTTATCCTCCGCTTTCCGGCAATCAGATACCGATTCTTTCAGAGTTTTGGGTTGTTTCGCCTTTTGGCTGATGTGTTTTTTGATTCTGGCTCTATCGGACATTTGCATCCATCTGTTTTCAGATTCATATAGTTATTACTTATTATAGCATAAAAAAAGAGTATGTTATAGCCCCGTTTTTCGAAAAGTGAGCCTTTTCGAGGCGCGAAGATCCTCCCTTTTTGCTGATCAAAGGTAGAGGCGAGTGCATGGTAACGATCATCTTCCCCTGGTCACTCCCCTTGTGGGAATCGGTCCCTGGCTATCCTTCAGCACTTTATGCAACTCCCGGCTCAGTTCATTGATTTTATACGGTTTGGCAACCACGCCTTTGAATCCGTGCTGTTCATACTCAGACATAATAGGGTCATTGGAATAACCACTTGAAACAATTGCCTTAATCTGAGGATCGATTTCAAGCAGCTTCCGTATGGCCTCATCACCTCCCATTCCTCCCGGCACTGTTAAGTCCAGGATAACAACATCAAAGGCCCGGCCAGACTCTTTTGCTTCCCTGTAGAGCTTAAGTGCCTCATGGCCATCCCTGGCCAATTCAATCTCGTAGCCAAGGTCAGCCAGCATCTCTTCGGCCATGTCTCTGATGATCTCCTGATCATCCATGAATAAAACCTTCCCATGGCCGCAGGTAGGCCCTTGCTCGACGATATCCTCCACCATAAAGGTTTCCCTTTTCGAAGCGGGCAGGTAAAAGGAGAACGTTGTCCCTGCTCCCATTTTTGATTCCACCGCTATGTAACCGCCATGATTCTTGATGATAGAATAGGATATGGCCAGGCCAAGGCCATTTCCCTTCTGCTTGGTGGTAAAATAGGGATCAAATATACGCGGAAGGTATTCTTTCGGTATACCGATCCCCTGGTCCCGGATTGAAACCTTGATATATCCGCCACCTGCCAACGGCAGGCCATCATCCTGTCTGACCACGACATTTTCGGCATACACATCGAGTATTCCGCCTTCAGGCATGGCCTGATCGGCATTGATAACCAAATTATTGATTACCTGGTTTATCTGCCCCTCATCAATTTCAGCCCACCACAAATTATCAGGCAGGAATAACCGGTATCTTACATTGGAACCGCTCAAGGCAAGATGTGCGGTATCCTTCAACAGCCTAGCAAGGGAAACATCCTTCCTGACCGGCCTGCCGCCTTTGGAGAAGGTGAGCAACTGCTGAGTCAGTTCCCTGGCCTGAAAGGACGCTCTTTCCGTATTCTTCAAGGCATCAAAGATGCTGCAACCAGACTTCATGTGCATTTCGATAAGGGAAAGATTGCCGATAATTGCGGTCAAAAGATTGTTAAAGTCATGGGCAATACCGCCAGCCAGAATACCGATAGACTCCAGTTTCTGAGCCTTAAAAAGCTCCTCCTCCATTCTCTTGCGGTTGGTGATGTCCCGGATAATGCCTAAAACAGCGGGCTTCCCCTCATATTGGATTAATCCGGATGAAACTTCAACGTTCCTGATCGTTCCATCCTTGGTTTGACAACTGGCCTCATAAAAGGAGGGAACATCCTGTCCGGCCAGACGTAAATGATATCTTTGAATAATAAGATCCCTGTATTCAGGCGATATGATCTCCCAAAAGGGTCTGTCCGTCATTTCTTCGACCGTATAGCCGACGATTTCGGCCATGGTCGTGTTGACGAATTTCCACACGCCATCCTGGATAATAACCACCCCATCATTAGCCTGCTCTACCAGCGTCAGATATCTGGCCTCTTCCTCTTCTTTAGCCCTGAGCAGTTGCTCCTCCATTTGTTTTCGCTCGGTGATGTCCCTGAAACCCTCAACAATGCCGATCATCTCACCGTCAGGTCCCCGAAAAGGAGTCGCGTTCACCAGACAGGAAATTTTCTGGCCATTGCGACGCTCCTTTACAACATCACATTCAACATGCTCTTCGCCAGCAAGAATTCGTACCAAAGGGCAGGCAGAGGTATGACAGATAGAGCCGGGAAATACTTCATAGCACTTCTTTCCTGCCACCTCATCCTGGCTGAAACCTGTCAGGGTTAAAAATGTCTTATTGGTTCTTAGCATGGTGAAATTCTTATCAACAACCCGTATCCCATCTGCTACAACATTAAATATCTGGTCAATCTCGGCGTAGGCAGCCCTGATTGATTCCTCCGCCAGTCTACGTTCCCTTTTCTGAATCTCTCTTTGCAATCGTGCATAAAGGATGGGAGCAACTTTCGTGTTAACAATGGTTTCCAGCAACAGTTGATCTTTTTGAGTATAGTCGGTTGCCTTGTTGGCGACTGCAATCTCTCCGATGACCTGCTCCTGATGGATAATGGGCACAGCCAGTGCCCTGATTATCGGGATATGCCCCTTCGGCACGCAGCCAGCGCCGTCCAACCGAACGGTTTTTCTCTCGGTGAGGGACTGACCCCAGACACCACCCCATTCTCTGGGGTGAAAGATAATCCTTTTATCGGGCATGCAACATTGGTCCCAGATATCCCTGGTCATGGACGGACAGACCAAGGCTCCATCCTCTCTGATGTATCCAAATAATCCATACTTGCTGTCCATGGCATTCAGGATGACCTGCAGCACTTCAGCGTACATCTGATCATCTGGAAAGGTCAGGAAGATGTCGGAGATCTGATTCCTGATGGTCAACTCCCTCCTTGACTGCGAAAGGTGAATCGCACACTGATCCGAGCTTTTCCTGTAAAGCTCCTCGCTTTGCTTCAGATTGCGGAAAAGAAGCTGATAAGGCTTCATCAGGCCGATTGCAATAATGGCCTCATAGATGAGGAAAAATGAAAAGACCTTGAAAAAATGTGCAGTCAG
This sequence comes from bacterium, assembly GCA_040752695.1. Lineage (GTDB taxonomy): Bacteria > SZUA-182 > SZUA-182 > DTGQ01 > DTGQ01 > DTGQ01. The sequence continues at coordinate 24,727 of JBFMGO010000068.1, read as the reverse complement.
CGTGTAATGACCAACAGCACGTACAACAAAAAAGGCAGTGATCAATTCTGAACCTATGGTTACCATGATGGCAGTGATCAATAATTGAAGTACATTTATGTCAAACTCCCTGCGTTTTTGAATCAGGCAAACGATAGAAGCAAGGAGGGTCAGGCAGATGACGGATTCGCTGATTTTACCAGGGATGGTTAATCCCGTTCCTTCGATAAAATAGACAGGAGCATTACGCCCTAAACCGATGACTCCCAGCAGAAGGAGAACAGCTAAGGAGTAGCCGGAGAATATATATCTGGTTCGCATTTTCCGGCCAATGAAAAGGGGAGCTATGAGCAAAGAGGCACTTTCGACAAAGCGGGCAGAAACCTGAAGCTGCATCGCCAGGCTCACATTGCTCTCCAGACCCTGAAATATCTGGAGGCTCGGATAACATAAAAGATGCAGTATTTCCAGTCCGCCGATAAAAAGATAGGCAATACCAAGAAATGAAAAGTAATCGTTATCCTGGAACTGGCGCGAGTTCCAACTGGTCATGAAAATGCCACAGGCCACGACAATACCGAATATCTCTGCCAGGCTGTGGGCAAGGAGGCCATTATAAAGACTTATGAGATATAACACTGCCAATACTATTACACCAGCCACGATGGTTGGGTATTTACCGGAAACAGCGGATTGCCTTTCCATGTCTTCCTCCCTTATTGTGCTCTTCTCCTTTTAGGCTGTATGGTGTATTTCATAACAAGTAAAGACACTTGGCTACTGATTTTTAGTTGGAATATACATATTTTTAGTTAGGATACACACAAATTATACACCTATTATACGCTTATGGATTTAAAAATAAAGATGAAAAGCGATTATTGAAGATTATCAGAAAAAGGACGGTAAATCATTATGAAGTGGTTCCATAGGAGTTGACGGAGGCAGGAAGAGAAAAGACAGGGTAAGACTGAAAAGCGCCAGTCTTACCCTGGAGAGATTTTAAAAGCTTGCATCCACTGTGCTGTCCTCTGGTCCGACTGTCACCAATACAGGCTCTTCATTTTCTGCACAAAAATAGAAGGTATAATCGCCTGGTGGAATATGGAGGGTATACGAACCTTCAGAGCTCAAAGGCGAATGATCCAAAATGACATTGGTATCGTTTATGGAAGTAATTGCTTTAACTTGCGGGGCCTGATCCTCATCAGGCAGATTGCTTACCTGACCTGAAATAGAAGAGAATGGGTTCCCGGAAGTTAAGAGTAAATCCTGTTCATTCGTATCGCCGGCATTTACCCCGATATTTGTCCTTATGGCAGGCTGAAATCCATCCTTGACTGCCACAATGGTATAGGTTTTGGGCTCAAGGAAAGATAATTGATAATTTCCAGTCTCATCTGCGGTGGTTGTCTGAGCAATACTCAATGTGCCGCAAGCGTCCTGGTTTTGAAACTGAGCTGTAATGATTGCTCCGGGCTCACTTTTACCGGCAATTATTCCTGTCAGATCAACCTTAATAATGCGGATGGTGGGACGCATTTTATAGGAACCAGAGCCAGTCTGATGCACAGACTTTCTGGCATCAAAATCAAGCATCAGCTCATAGAGTATGTCTTCCTGTATATCAAAGGTCCGGTTTAATTTAATTCCAGTTTGATATCCACTCGGGATAGTCAGTTCATAACAACTGTCATTTTCATAAACACAGTTAGCATACTGGGGAGGATATTCTGACTGGACAGTCTCATTACCTTTGATTTCACCGATTTCACTTCCGAGATGTAACCTGATCTGCGTATAATGTCCTGGCTCAAGATCAAATAATCCTAATGATGTAGAAATTCCATTTTGCAGACTCAAGAGATCAACTGTGATGGGAAAGCTCACACCTTCAGGATACACAGTCTTTGAGTCTTCACCATCTTTTTGAACCTCGATCTCAGAGATAGTTACCCAGACAGCATTATAATCTTCCGTTGCTGAATCAGTCATTTTCAGGGAAAGACCTGTCATTCCCGCATTGTCATTATCAATGTCATTGCTGGTATCATTTTCACCACAGGCAGAAAAGATAAGCATAAAAGCACATAATAAAGTAATGATATAATATTTCATAATTTTACTCCTTTGTTTTAAGATAATAGTAAAAAAGAGCCCATAATTAAACTGATTAGCCAGCCTCTTACGGCAAGGCTGGCTGACCAGATAGTACTTTATTAGTTAGGAAATAGATTTTTAATTCGGATAGAATCTAATCTGGAGCAGCTTCACTCCATTATTATCAGTGTTCCATAGATAGGTCACAAAGTCACCGATATTGAATATCCACTCATCCGTGTACTCATTACAGTAAGCGACGGTGGATATGTAGTCTACGGGACAGGTCAAGAGCCCGGTATCTGGATCAAGTATAGCATCAATACATTCATTGAAGATACCATCAAAGTCTGTGTCGATGCAGCACAAGTCTTTTGTATCGAGATACACGCCCGGGTCCGTCAGATAACAGACAGTGCCGCTCCACTGGAAAAGGCCGGTAATGTCAACGGCCACAGATTTTCCCTTTGTGCGGGTGAAAGAAACGGATGGAGTTTCAAACCCACTATCAGTCACCAGCCCAAGATAGACAAGGTCATTTCCATTTTCATCTTCAACTGCAATCAGCTCAGGGGATATTCGAATATCAGGATCATCTGTAGGCTTACCCAAAGCTCTGGCATATACCCGATATCCGGCCTCATTTGGGGGTAACTGAATAACAGCGCCATCGCCATCGAATCCGGCGCAGGGATCGACCGCCTGAAGCTCGGTAATGGCCGCAGCCTTCTTTCCCTTCACGTTTCCGGATTGCATATAGATCTCAATCCCTTCCCCATTCTCGGGCGCGAAAACGACATTACCATAGATTGGAATTGTTGTCGGCTCACATGTGTCGAGCTCATTACAGCTCTTTACAAGATCACCTGCCTGGTGGGCTCCACAGCCACAATTACTGACTTTTAAATAATACTCTTATGCCGGGCAAGTAAATCCTGTCTCTTTTCCAATGATGTTAAGGTTATAGTGTGGACCAGCCGGGAATCCGTTCGGATTTACCTCTGCAGCGATGGCTTGAGCATTTAAAAAGGACAACAGGGCGAGGACTACCAAAAAGGTACTACCGGCAAACTTTTTCACCATACGAATTCCTCCTTCTCGTGGGTGGTGAATGTTTAGAGTAACTTTTCAAGATAGGCTATGAGCATATCTAATACCGGATAGAACAACTCAAGCACATATTTTGTAGAAAATAGTACCTCTTTCATCTTATAAACCATGTATGCGATGGAAATTAAAGTCGTTATTTAACCTGAAAGGTACAAGAAATACATTGTCTGTATTTTTAGATCAGATCACTGACTGATAGATGAGTAGAGCTAGCTAGTGTGTTTTATCATTATCTGGACCGAATTTTGTAATTTAAGAGAGCGATTTTTGTAATGAAGAAAACAATTTTGTAATTACTTTTTTCTTGTCCTTTTTTACAACATCCACGGCTACTTCTTACGGCCAGAGGTTTTAACCCACTTTCTATAATTAGGGCGCTGGTTCAGCATTATGGCAGAAAACAGGCAGAATTACCAGATAATTTTTAATAAATTAGATGATGTTTTAAAAGAATTAAGTAAAAAAGAAGGTAGGAAGTAACAAGGCTGGTAGATTAGCCGCGTACCATCTCCCGGCCTGGCAGGTCAAACCACAGCACGCCGTATTACACCCGCTTCCACCCGCGCCGCGCAGCCAAGGCGTTTCATCATATTTTTCTTCCCCTACTTCTGGTGGTGCCTGTGCGCTGAACACCTCTCCACACAGGTTGCAGCGCAGGCTCTCCAACTCCCATCCCCTGGCTGAAAGTGGTGCTGTGCCCGTAACACGCACGATAGTTTTAGGTGTTTTGGTCCGGTATACCCTTCCCTTCAAACATGCAGGGCAACGATCACCGGATTTCAGGGTTGCATAAGGCACAAAGACTTTCTCGGCTCCACTACACGTATGGGCACTGTTTCGCCCATGCCCTTTGCATTTGTTTTTCTGCTCATTTTCTCCATCATGCTCATCAACCCTGCTGTCAGAAGTCTCCTGAAGGTTACACCCCCTGCCGCCTTGTGCATCCTGAGTGGCTTTGCCCAGCACATTCTTGGCACTCTCTGTGCTGGCACCAAATACCATCTGCCTAAGACGCTTTATTTACTCCTGCATACTAAAAAATGTGGGGCTATTGTGGGGCAAAAGCTATAACATTAAGAATGTGGGGCTAAGCTGTGTTGATCTAACACATTGAAAATAAATGGTGCGCCCGAGAGGACTCGAACCTCCGGCACAGGGATTAGGAATCCCTTGCTCTATCCATTACTGAGCTACGGGCGCATAACCGAATGATATTTTTAACATACTTTACCTCTTGTGTCAAGAACCAACCAGGATCAATCCAGGGCTAACGCATCTAAAAGTATGTGATTGCGCACCCAGGTAAGATAAGTTATTTAAAGACTGGCATCATAGGCACCAGAGGTAAGTTACCCTCTATTAGAATAGGCTTATAGCCAAGCATCTGCGTGAAAATCCTTATCCCAATAATACCTTGAGAAGGTAATCGTTATCCCACCCAGCCACTCTTGGATCTGTCAATTGGATCTGTCAATTTTGAAAAATGCTCCACTATTGCTCCACAAGGCTTCCTTGCCTGCCCCCTTTTAATTGGTCCCGTAAAGAGACTTCCTCTATTTTGTCTTTCAAAGATCTGTATGCTACTGGTATTTTTTCCTCCTCCTTTTTTGCGGTTTCGGAGGCTATATTACCAAAATTACCATACTCATGTCCAAATCTTAAAATTTAGATGCAATTGCCCTGATCTCGTAAATGCTTATAATAGCTCTTGATGTCATACTTGGCACTAACCTGGTGAAGTATCTGGGTCGTGAATTTCTGCTTTGTTCCTAACGTGCATGAGCGAAAGCTTTTATTTCCCTGCCAAATGTAATAGAATAATCTCATGGCGAACCGAAAGTATTATACTGAGTAAGGTATAAAAAGGGGTACAATCATGGAAGCAAGAAGAGTACGAGGGATGAGTACAAACGGTTCTCCGAATACCATCCGCAGGCGGTCAAACAGCCGTTTCCCCCTGAGTTTTTTGGACCTTCCCGGCATCTTGAGCTGTTTCATCTGCCTTCTGTGTCTTGCTGTTCTCTTTGCAGGCTGCGCGGGTTATCATCCAGCCAGACATCCGGCCAACCATCCGGCCCGGCATCCAGCCAATCATCAGTCGGCAAATTCCGTCCAGAGGGAATCTGCTGAGAGTCCCCCTGTTCCTTCGGATGTCGAGCTTGGAAAAAAAATCTTCGAAGAACTTAAGTCCCAACTGGAATTTACTGAAAACCCATTAATTCAAACCTACGTTGACCGGATCGGAAAAAGAATTCTCGAACAGGTTCATCCCAACCGGTTCGAGTTTCGCTACTTTGTTATCAAGTCCGATCAACTCAATGCCTTCGCCCTGCCGAACGGGTATATTTTCTTCACCGAACGTTTATTAAGCTCGGTAAAAACGGAAGATGAGCTGGCCTTTGTACTCTGCCATGAAACCGCGCACGTTGTCAAAACTCATTTTCGAAGGCTCATGGAGAAAAAATCGAAAGTGGACATGGCCACCATGGCCGCTATGGTAGCGGGCTTGCTTTTGGCAAAAGATGCTGAACTGGCTACAGCCATTCAGGCTTTCAGTATCGGAACGAACCAGACTTTCTTCCTCAAATACAGCCGTGAGTTTGAGGATGAAGCGGATGAGACAGGATTTAGCTACCTTATCAAGGCTGGATATCAAGGCCAGGGTGCCATTGATTTTATGGAAAAACTGCGCCGGCTGGAGCGGATCACCATAATTCCTCCGGTCTATCTCTCAACTCACCCGGCCACGAACACGCGAATTTACCATCTGGAGCAGATGAACCAGCGGATGGCGTCAGACTCTCACGCTAAACCGTCTGGTAACATCAGGCGCTTTCAAATCTGGAACCGGCTCGAAACCGAACACCCTCAGGAATATTACCAGGATCTGCAGAAAGCTTACCGAAGTGATCCCAATAACCCTGATCTGCTCTACGGTCTGGCCCTGGTTCTTGGAAAAGTTGGCAGGCTGAAAGAATCCCTGGACTATTTCCAAAAGTGCCTGAACCTTAATCCCCATGATGGTGATGCACTCCGCGACATGGGAATCAGCCTTTTTCGTCAGGGCAAGTATCAGGAAGCGGAAAAACAATTGGAGCAGGTAACCGGGATGACCCCTGATGATTTTCTGGCTTTTCACTATCTGGGGAGAACCTTGAAAGAAACGAACCAGCTCGATAAGGCCATAGCCAGCCTGAACCGGTCCAGGGAATTGCAGCCGGACTTCGCCGAGAATTACTATACGCTGGGATTACTCTGCCAGCAGAAAGGACAGATGAGAGAGGCCCATCAAAATTTCAGCACACACTTTTCTCTCAAAGGAAATCAGAAGGCAGCCCAGTTTCACCTCAGAGAGGCAGAGCGGGCCGGCCGGTAAACAATAGTGGAGACATCTGTAAATAATCATTCATCCTGGTGAGCCATACCGTATTTCTTCATCTTGTAGCGCAGGACTCTTTCGCTTATGCCTAAAGATTCAGCGGCTTTGGTCTGCACTCCCCGGTTGGTATGGAGAGCCTTCTCAATCATCCGTTTTTCCAGGGCATAGACCGCATCATCCAAAGACCGGCCAGGCTCCGGCAGAAGATCATCTTCCGACAAATGGGTATTAATGTTCGGAGGAAGATCAGCCAAAGTAATATACTCGTGCCGGGTCAGGACTATGGCCCGCTCCATGACGTTTTCCAGTTCCCTGACATTGCCCGGGTAATGGTACTTGAGTAAAAGATCAAGGACTTCTTTGGTCACCCCTTTAACCTGCTTTTTACACCGATGGTTATACTTTCCCAGGAAAAACTCGATCATCCTCGGGATATCCTCCTTGCGCTCCCGCAAAGGGGGGAGGAAGATCGGCACTACATTCAGGCGGTAGTAGAGGTCTTCACGAAAATCCCCATCCTTGATCTGTTGCTCCAGATCCTTGTTGGTAGCTGCAAGGACACGAACATCTACCTGGATGCTGGCATTTCCGCCGACCCGTTGAATTTCCTTTTCCTGAAGTACCCGCAGGAGTTTGGCTTGCAGGGGAAGGGAGAGATCTCCGATTTCATCCAGGAAAATGGTTCCGCAGTCAGCCTCCTCGAAGCGGCCGATTCTGCGCTGGATAGCGCCGGTGAAGGCACCCTTCTCATGGCCGAACAGTTCGCTCTCCAGCAGGTTTTCGGGCAGGGCCGCACAATTGACTTTAATAAAGGTTGCTTGAGCCCTGGTACTGTTAAAATGGATGGCATGTGCAATCAGTTCCTTGCCTGTTCCGCTCTCACCCCGGATCAGCACCGTGGTATCGGCCTTTGACACCCGGTTGACCAGACTCAGGACTTCCTCCATTTTATCGCTTACGCTGATGATGTTATCAAAGGAGTACCGTTGAGAGAGCATTTCCCGTAATTCACGGTTTTCCTCAACCAGATGCAGGTATTCGGTTCCCTTTTGAAGGATGATCAGCAATTCGTTCAGATCGATGGGCTTGGTCAGGTAATCATAGGCATCGGACTTCATGGCAGATACAGCCCGTTCGACAGTGCCATACGCAGTAAAGAGAATGACCAGGATTTTAGGGTTGATTTTTTTAACTTCCTCCAGCAATTCCTGTCCGGTGATTTCGGGCATCTGATAGTCGGTCAGGACCATATCGATCTGCTCTTCCCTGACCACCTTCAGAGCTTCTTTTGCATTGCTGCAGGCGGTCGCGTTGTACCCTTTCTTCACCAGAAAACCTTTTAACATTTCCCGTTGGTTTTTTTCATCATCCACTACCAGGATATTGATCATATCGGCTTCATCTCCACAACCGGCATCATGGGCTTGACAGGAAGCCAGATCCGAAACTCCGAGCCCTCCCCTACCTTGGACTCAACTTCAATTTTACCGCCATGCTCCTCGATAATCTTCTGAGAAATGGGCAGACCCAATCCTATCCCTCCTTTTTTACTGGTATAGTAGATTTCAAAAATTTTGGCTGTATCTGCAATGCCTATCCCCGTATCAGTCACACTGATTAAAACCTGATCCTGAACCTGGCTGACCTTGATCGCGATCAGGCCTCCTTTGGGCATGGCTTGAAAGGCATTGCGAATGATATTGATTAAAGCCTGCTTAATCTGGTTTGGATCACAGCGGCATTGCAGGGGAGAGCCCTGGTACTGGGTCTTGAATTCCACCTTGTGCTTTTGCGCTTCTGCTGTAAAAATGTAGAGAAGGTCATTGATCAGGTGAGTAATATCGACTTCTTCCATCTCAAGTTTCGGCTCACGGGCAAAGCTGAGAAAATTACCGATGATCTTATCCACCCGCTTTACCTCGTTGCGGATGATGTCGGTAAAATCGATAAATTCCTGCTGATTTTCCTCTTTTTCCGGCAGATACTCGTGCTGAAGCCGCTGGATGGCCATACTGATGGCGTTGAGAGGGTTTCTGATCTCGTGGGCAACACCCGCAGCCAGTTTCCCGATGGAGGTCAGCCGCTCGGTTCGCTGCAAGCCCTCTTCCAGAATCTTGTGCCGTTTGTATTGGATATACTGGTGATAAAAAATGGTTATCAGGCCGCCGCTGCCCAGGGCAATGATTAACAGGCTGAACCAAATGGAGTTTTTCTGGGTCTGCTGGATGTTTTTCGTGAACTTATCCAGCGAAAGTCCCACCCGAAAGAAACCTAATACCTTGCCTTTAAAAATGAAGGGCTTGATAATTTCGTAAGATCTTTCACCTGACTGATGATCGTGATAGAACTTGCCCTGGATCGACTGAGGCTGCAGCGAGCATTTCAATGCCGGCAGCGAGACGTGCTCCGGAGCAATAATGAAGCTGCTCTCATCCTGAAAGCAGATATAATTAATGCCCTCCTGCTCGGCTATATCGCCGATTAATTTTCCGATCCCGATCTCTTTACGAAACTGCTCCATATACGCATTATCCACATGAATGATAATGGCTCCCTGATTGTTCTCTCTGGCCATGGCTACCCAAAAGAGATTTTCTATTGTAGGTTGATCCTGCCGGACCCCTTCTAAGATAAACCTTTTTTCTCCGCGCAGGATCGGAGCGATCACCTTCAGAAAAATCGACCGGTGCCGGTCATCCGGCAACCAGTTCAGGATGGAGGGAAAAGGAGGGGCCAGAGAATCGAATATTACCCGGCAGGATTGGTCTACTACCTGAACGCGGAATAAATTATTTTTAGCCACCATCTCGTTCAGGAGGATACTGTTATATCCATACGTCCGAAGTAATATATCAATTAACCTCGCATTATCCAGGAGGCGATTAACCAGTATCTCCTGGGCCAACTGGTTGGATATGATGGCATTCTTTCCGCTGGCCTGCAGGCTTTCCACCAGGGCTTCTCCTTGATCATACAAGGCATTATACAGGGCTTGCTTGCCTTTTCGTATCTGCCACAGACTATGGAAGCCTACGATAATGATCAGTAAAAAGATGCTTACCGTCGCATACGACCAGGAAAGTTTTGTCTCTTTATCTTCTTTCATAGCTCTTGCATTTCAGGGATCAATGCCTTACATCGGCTGATGAGGTGAAATAATTATAATGCTCAAGGTTAATATTCTCAAGATAGTAAGTAAAAAAATGGTCCATTGTCATGCATACATAAAGCATATACTCCCTGATAGATAAGGCGGGAATGTCATCCCGCCTTATCTAAATCTCTAAACGCCCTTCGAGGGTATGTCCCCAATATATGTGATGAGAACAAAAGGCCACTCGTTTTCTTTTTTATGAATAGCTCTGGTCTGCCGTTACCTTATGTATCACCTCCTTCTTTCTCTTCACTGGATTTTTTGGCGACAGCACATTCGTGCGTTGCTGAAATTCTATCACCTCCTTTTTTCTTTATACTATAAGCTTTGCAAGCACCATGCCATCCACTCTCGAAAGACTCAAGAGCCATAACACCTTATAAAAAAAGAAAAATTATACCGCTCCTGTCGCCGGCAGATCCATGGTTCGACAATTTTGTCGAAACTGCCGGGGTCTGGAGCTCGCTGAAAGCAGCCTGAAGCTCCCGGTAAGCAGCTTAAAGCCCGCTGAAAGCAGCCTGAAGATAGCTGAAAAAGGGAATTATGCTCCTGACTTCACCGGTTTCCCCTTCTTCAGCCAGGATCGTAAGTGCTCGACAAAAGTGTCGTCGGAGATTTTGATCTTACTCATTTGATCTTACTCAGTCGAAACTTTTGACAAACTGCTTGCTCGTCCAGTATCTTTATACTAGGTGGATAGAATCGTTCGTTTTCTCTGTCACTTTTTCTGTTCTGTGGAAGCATGTGTTCAGGGAGAGAGAGCGCGCAAAAAGCTCAAAGAAGGGGGAAAAACAGGGGGTTCTGGAGGGGGAAGAAGCAACACGAGGTTCTGGGAGCTGTCTATGAGTATTAAAAAGGTAGAGAGAGTTTTTAAGAGAGGAAATACATCCTTGAAATCTGAGGTATTGCAAAAATTCCTGGAAGTATGCATTCGCAAAATCGATAGTCTGGACGATGACCTTTCCCTCGCCCTTGACCAGATGGAAGCCGATGCCAGGGAAAGAACCCTTGATTACTATTACCAGGTCATTGGTAGATACTTTTATTAATATTTAAGTCTTTAAAAAAACCAGAGGGGCATTTTTTTCTGGCCGAAGAAAATTTCCGCTTGGAATGGTGACTGCAAGTATCCCGCCTTATGAAAAGATTTCCCCTTATGAATAACTCTGTGGATTCTCTTAAATATGCTCTATAGTTTCATAAATAAAGAGGACAGCGTCGAAAAAAAGGCAGCCTCCTGCCTTCCTCATTCACAGACAGCCTCCCCCCCCGTGTTTTGATCGGGGAAGGAGAGGCAATCCGAAGGAAGGTGATCCAAGGAGAATGATGAGCTTTATCCCCCCAAGAACAATCTATCATTCACCTAATCCAAACAGGAAGGCTGCCCTAAATATGTATTGAACAGGCACAGAGCATCCATCGGGGTAACCTTGCCATCCCCGTTGATGTCGGCGCACGTATGGCACGGACTGAGATAGCACTTGAATACGCTCAGTGCATCCAGCGGGGTTACTTTTCCATCTCCGTTAAAGTCCCCGCTGCCGCAGCCGGATCCTTCCACCAGCTTAACAGTAATGGTAGTTTCGGCGGAGGCGCTATTGCCTGAGCGGTCCGTAGCTCTGAAGGTTATGAGTATATTTCCCGGTTCAAAGAAATCCGGTGCATCATGGACAACGGTAATCGAACCGTCTACCGCGTCCATGGCTGTGGCTTCATACAGGAAATTTTGAATCTCCGTGTTGCTTACCGGCACTCCCTCGGCGTTTTTCGTCTCAATGGTAAAAGGGGCCGGAATATGAATGACGGGCGGTGTAGTGTCCGAAACCGTTACGGTGGCCGTACCGACCACTTTGTTTTCCGTCTCGTCCTCAACCCAGAAGGTTACGACAGTCTGACCGACAGGAAAAACCGAAGGAGCGTCGGAGAATACCCTTATCTTGTTCCCCTGGGCATCAAAGACTTGAGCCTCGGCCAAAAACTCCGCTCTTTCCTCTTGACTCATGGCTATGCCCTGCGGACCTGTTTGCTCGAAGATCCTGTCGGAAGGGCGGATAAACTGCAATGGAGCTTGAGTTGCCGCAGACTTGACGGCATAAAATCCAAAGGGTATGCCCTGCCACCACGTGGTTCCTGCTATGGCGTCCTTTGTCCAGGTGAAGAGATAGCCCTCGAATTTCTGGTCGTCGTTGTGCTGGTTGGCAGTATCTGAAAAGTCGATGTAAAAAAGTATCTTGTGATCCGGGCCCCAGCTTTGAGGCAATGGACAGGCCATGGTTCTTACATACCCGTAAACGGTATGGCCTTTGCCGTCCTGGCCGGTATAGGTGCCTTCCAGGTTGGGCAGGTTCATGTCCTCGACACCGCCCCGAAGTCTCAAGGTCCCCTTCCATCCGTCGTGGACCATGTTATAGGTTCCGAGAAAATCGCTCCTGGCTAACGAAGCGGATTGACTGTCAGCTTGATTAGATATCCCTACACCGGTCACATCAGATATCCTTACACCAGACACATCAAGTGTCTTTACATCAGTTATATCAGGCATTCGTACATCAGGTGCATCAGACAGCCATACATCGGTGGTTATATCAGGCAGACGTATCTCACTGATCAGTCTTGTTTCACTCGTCTGACTGCTCAGCCGCTCTTCGCTGATCACTCTCTCCAAAGCCTGCACCGCGTCCGGCTGAGCTGGAAAATATGCTGTTTCCAGATAGCCGGACGGTGCGGCCTTGGGTTCTCCTCCTGTTCCTCTCCTTCTGCTGGGCGAAGAATTTATGAGAGGCTCAGCCAAGAGCCCGCTGCTGCTGGGGATCAGTGGCAAACTGACAGGATAAGCAATTGCCGGGGTGGTGATAAGGCTGAGTGCGGACTTGAGAGCATAGAATCCAAAGGGTTTATCCTGCCACCAGGTGACACCTGCAATTGCGTCTTTGGTCCAGGTAAAAAGGCAGCCGTCGAATTTCTGGTCGTCATCCTGCTGCGGAGTATCCGAAAAATCGACGTAAAAGCATATCTTATGGTCAGGACCCCACCCCTCGGACAATGAATAGGTCCAGGTTCTTACATAGCCATAGACGTTATGGACTTTTCCGTCCGACGCGGTATAGGAACCCTCCACATTGGGAGTATTCTCGATCGTGTCTCCATTTGTTGCCCACAGCGTTAAGGTTCCCCTCCATCCGTCGTGAATCATATCGTAGGTACCCAGAAAATCCTGCTTCTGGATCCTTGATACTCCGCCGATCCTGAGTGAGGGATCACCGAAGAGGTGAAATTTCCAGGGTTGATGGAAATCGGCGACCCTGGTCCAGTCCGCCGGGTTTACGGTTGCGGGGGGCACATGAGTCTGGTAATATCTCCTGACCATATAATTCCACATATCGCCCAGAGTCTTGCACTGATAGGCATAACCTTCGAAGAAATACCTGTTCAGGTCGCGGCAAAACGGCTGGGCTCCGGTTACACAGCCGATATAGCCGACCGCTCCGGTGCTTCGCCTGACCAGGAAATGCTCGGACAGGCTCTCGGGATTATCGGCCGTTTGGATGCAGGCTGGCTGTGCAGGTACATTGGTGAAGACTTCGCCGCTATTCGTTCCCTTATGATGGGTTCCGGAAAGGTCAGTGTAGGGGCTGTAGGGCGGCTGGGTGGTAAACTGGGCAGTGTCGCAGGCACCGGCAATGATGATGGGGAGTTTATCCGTATTGGCAAGGCTGGCCATATTGCTTGCATCGTAGCAGCCCGCCCAGCCTGTACCATAGCCATGCCCTAAATAGCTGACAAAGCCGGCCCCCTGGTTAAGTGCGCTGTTGATATTGACAGCGTTAAGGGTAGAAGTAGCCACGCAGGGATTCCCGGCAGAATAAAGCCTGGTCAGGCTGAAGCCGGTCAGATAATTACTGGCGATATCCTCTTGTGTTTGGCAGGCATCGGAAATCCAATCCGTGCTGGCTAAAAGCAGCGCCTTTTTGAACCAGTCGGACTTATAGGCGGAAAATTCATAGCTTATGATCTTATTGACATACGTAGTGACCTCGGCCGCAGTCGATGCAGGCACCCTGCCTACGGCCAGGTCAGGGTTCAGGTCCACCCGGTCAACGTTCAGTGTGCCGGTTATGGTTTCGCCGTGGATTTCGCCATAATAGCCATTGTTGTTATTGTCCCAGGTGTCAAAATTTCCATTCGACCGGTAAAGGTCTGCATAGTAAAGATCGGCCGAGTAAAAGGCCCGGTTGTACGCCTCCTGGGTTCCCCGGTCAGTCATGGTATATCTGACCGGAAACCGGTCACAATCGCCAACCAGCATCACGTACCTGGTGCCGCACAATCGCTCATAGGCGGCAATGCCTCTTTTGACTCTCTCGGCCTCGTCACGCCCCTGTGACCCGAAGCCGTGATCCAGGTTCTGCCAGCTTGAAATGATGGTATTGATTCCCGTATAGTTTTTGTGTTCCATCAAAGGCCGAAGGCTGTCACGAAAATCCTCGTGAGTCAGGATGAGAAGATCAACACGGGCTGTAGCCAGGATAACCCGCAGGAACCGGGAAAAATCATAGCCTTCCGGCTGATCGTCGGTAAAAGCCGGGGACGGCGAGTGCGTCCTTAAGCCTATTCTCGTAAGGCCATTGGGAGCAGACTTTATCTCTGAAAGGCTGATGGCCAGCTCGAAAATCCTGTGCGAAGCTTCGGACCGTGCCGAAGGGCCAAAGCCGGCCCCAAGCTGTGAATGCGTACTCACAAGCCCGCTCGTTGCCCCTGCCCCCGCATAGCGGCACATGCCAAGGTTCCATGTGCCCGGATAGGTGCTGTACAGCAGATCGACATCAGGGGTTATGGCCTGATCGGTATCGACATCGAAGCTTAACCAGAAGTAATCACCCGAATCCTTTTGGGTATCTGCGGTAAGGTCCAAAAGGAGGTAGAGATTTGCTGCATCATTCTGGCAGAACAAAAAGCCATGCTCCAGGCTGAACACGGCTGCCAGATCCCATTCCCCAGTGGATACAAGGCCGTCTATTTTGGGAGATACCGAAGCAAAGGTACTGTAAATATCTGGCAGGAGTATATGAACAGAGGGCAGGGATGAAATCATGGAAGACGTGATGGAAGGTGTAGACGTAATGGAAGGTGCTGTAGTAATCAGCCCTTGCGCATCCGCTGGTGCCGGGTAAAACCCAAGCCATGCACCGGACATGACCGATGCACCCACCATAAGAGCGACCCAAACCGCAAAAGCATATCTTTTCACCCTGATGATCACGTCTTTCTCCTTACCTTAACCTTCACTATCATGTATTTCCTCTTCTATTCAGTATATATTGCAGGTTTCATGCCAAAGAAAAATTCACGATCAACGATCCTTTTCCCTGTACTCACAATCACAATCCAGTGCAGGCTATTCCAGGCAATTACAAAACCTTGGGCAGGAGGTTACCGTACTTGAGGAGTTTTTTGATAACCCGTTGGTTTCCCGGCGAAGGAAACGATGTTGACACAAGGGTGGTCTTGAGGCAAATATCCAGTGGTAACGGTGTTGCCGAAAGTAAACGTTGTTTACCTTCTGTCTGGATGAGGAGGAGTTTTTTCTTCCATAAGCACTTTAGACAGCACTTTACTAAGCTCATTTATTTCATACGGCTTGGCGACTACCTCACGAAAACCGTATTCCCTGAATTCGGACATAATGGGGTCGTTGGAATAGCCGCTTGAAACAATAGCCTTAACCTGAGGGTCGATTTCACGGAGTTTCCGGATAGCCTCATCTCCCCCCATACCGCCAGGTATAGTCAAATCCAGGATAAGGGCATCAAAGGGATGTCCAGACTTTTTGGCCTGCACATAGAGCTCGATTACTTCATTGCCCTCTGCGGCCAGTTCGACCTCATAGCCCAGGTCGGATAATATCTGTCCGGTCGTTTCCCTGATGCTTGGCTGGTCATCCATGACCAGGACCCTTCCCTGGCCGGTGATGATGGACTCCTGTTCCACAACACCCCGTACGATAAAAAGCTCTTTCTCTGAAGCGGGAAGGTAGATGGAGAAAACCGTTCCGGTCCCTGCCTTGGATTCTACGGTAATGTGTCCTCCATGCTTTTTGACGATCGAGTAGGTAATAGCCAGACCCAGGCCGTTTCCTTTCGGTTTGGTGGTAAAAAAAGGATCAAATATCTTGTGAAGGTACTCGCACGGTATCCCGGTTCCCTGATCCCTTACAGCTATCCTGATATATCTTCCTTCTTTCAGCGGCAGGCCATCAGATGCCCTCACCATTACATTTTCGGCACGTATGGTGATTATTCCACCCTCTGGCATAGCCTGGTCAGCATTGATCAATAGATTATTGATGACCTGGCCTATCTGCCCCTCATCGATTTCAGCCCACCACAAATCATCCGGTAGTGAGATGTCGCATCTTGTCCTGGAACCACTTAAGGAAAATCCAGCCGTATCTTTTATCAGCTCTGAGACAGAGGCGGTTTTTTTGATCGGCGCGCCACCCTTGGAAAAGGTAAGAAGCTGATGGGTCAGATGTTTTGCTTTTTGTGATGCTTTTTTTACTGCATCGAGGGTTTCTGATGCCCTGCTTGCAGGTTGTATATACTTGTCCATAAGGGACAGGTTCCCGACAATAGCAGTCAGAAGGTTATTGAAATCATGGGCGATCCCCCCGGCCAGAATACCGAGAGATTCAAGTTTTTGAACTCGTTGGAGTTCCACTTCCATGTGTTTTCGCTCGGTGACATCGCGCATAATTCCTATGATAGCGGGCTTTCCCTGGTATTGAATAAGCCCGACCGAGATGTCCACATCCTTTACTGTTCCATTCTTATCCTGTATTTTAGATTCATAATGAGATGGCATTTTTTCACCTGTCAGGCGTAAGCTGATTCTTTGGGCGATCTGGTCCCTGTATTCGGGCGGGGCCAAATCTGTTACTGGTTTATTTATCAACTCATCGATGGTATATCCGCTCATGGTGGCCATATATTCATTGACGAATTTATAAACTCCATCCTGGACAACGATCACGCCATCCATTGCCTTTTCGATCAGGGTAGAATACTTCAGTTCCGATTCCTTCAAGAGCTCTACAGCTCTTGAAAGTTCATACGTGCGTTCTTTCACCAGTTCCTCAAGATGCGAGCGGTATTTTCTCAATTCTTCAGCCGCTGTTTTCCGTTCGGTGATATCCATGGCCGTACCGATTACCTTGGAAAAATTTCCGTTTTTATCCTGAATCGGAAATCCGCGATCATGGATCCACCGGACAGATCTGTCAGGCCGCACGATGCGGTATTCTACGGACCATGGACCGGTCGGGCAGTTCTTAATCTCGGAGAGTACCTGCTCACGATCATCAGGATGGATAGAATCGGTAAAAGAAAACGGTGATCTGTACAGGCTCTCCCTGCTGAGGCCCCAGACCTTTTCATAAGCAGGACTGATATAAAGCATTTCAGTAGCTCCAGGTGCAGCTATCCAGAAAACATCCTGGACAGTTTCCATTACCAGGCGGAACCTCTCCTCACTTTCCCGGAGCGCTGCCTCGGCGCGCTTGCGTTCGGTTATATCTTTAAAATCCTCGACAATGCCGATCAATTCACCACCGGACCTGCGAAAGGGGGTTGCGGTCAGGATGCAAGAAATCGTTTGCCCGTCACTTCGCATTTTCTCAACATCAAATTCGATGTACTCCTCACCACCTTGAATTCTGACCAGAGGGCACTGAGGAGTGTGACAGGCTGAGCCTGGAAAAGTCTGATAGCACTTTTTACCCATCACTTGATTCTGACTCAGCCCTGCGAGAGTGAGAAATGTCCTGTTGGCTTTCAGGATATTAAAATCTTTATCGACCAATCTCATGGCATCGGCGGCGGTATTGAATATCTGGTCAAGCTCTGCGTAGGCAGCCTTGATTGATTCTTCGCTGGCCTTCAAGTTCCTGAACAGAAGACGGTATGGCTCCATAAGGCCTGTCTCGATAATGGCTTTGTAGATCAGATAATACGAAACTGCTCCCAGAGAGTGCCCGATAAAATTGGAAGAGAAGCTTGTGTAGGCATAAATGGTAAAGGTCATCTCGGAACCTATGGTCAGGATAACGGAAGCTATCAGGAGCCGCAGCACCCCTGGATCGAACTTCCCTCCCTTTTGGGCCAAAAGAGCGATAGATGCCAGGAGAACCAGACAAATACAAAGCTCACTGATGGTGTTAAACAGGGTCAGGCCAGTACCTTCAATAAAGCAATCAGGAAAAATAGGCGAAGATCCCGATAAGATAGAGCCCAGTAAAAGGGAAGTAGCGGTGATATAGCTAAGAAATACATACCTGGCTCTCAACTTTCTGCCAATGAACAGGGGAGCAATCAAAAAAGAGACGCTTTCAACATACCGGGCAGCAATCCGGAGCTGAACTGTCAGATTGATTACCGAGCCCCAGGATAAAATCGTGCCCTGATACGCCATGGTATGAGCCAGGTCCAGAACGCCGATAAACAGGTAGGCAATGCCGATGAAGAGGAAGTAATTATTATCCTGAAAACGGCGTGAGTTCCAGGCAAACATGAAAATACTGCTGGCTACAATTACACCGAGCAACTCAACCAGCATGTGGGCATTAAACCCCCTGCACAAACTGGCTGTCAGGTACAAGCCGGATAAAACCAGCACGATCGCAAGGATTGTCAGCCATTTATGGGAAAGAGTGAATTGCTTTCCCCTGTATTCCTCGCCACTCAGCTTTTTTATCATCTGCTTCATATGGTTTTATTTGCATGATAAGTTCAAGATTTTGGATAGATATCGCTAAAGATATGGATAACTAATTGATTAGTTTTGCCTTATGCAGGCCAATTATACACTGTAAAAGGTAAAAGAAAAAGAGGGAAAATGGAAAAAGAGGGTATTCGTGCAAACTTGATTTCCCGGATGAGTTCCAGTAATTATCTGGAGATAATTGCCATAGGTCCCCGGAAAAACCATCTACGAAGAAACATATCGAATAATCCAAAAAGAGGAGCGAAAGCCTTCCGGATAATCCATGCGTCTCCCGTGCCCTTTTCTGTTCACTCTCATTAAAGAACTAAAAGGGGATGAAAGGCTTTTCCCATTCACCCTTTTTTAAACCTGCCTTCTTTTGCCTTTGATCTCACCTTTTTTAGTATGCTATAATCTGAGAGAGGATTTTCTGTCCGAAGATTTCCTGACCGTAAAAGCTCCCCGGCAACGATATAAGGCAGTCCACCTGTTCAGCTTGCCACTGCCATTACTGTCGAAAGGACAAACCGGATATGGTTGCGCTGGGGGTTTTGGTTCTCAGTGTCTCATTGCTGCTTCAATCGATCGCTGCATTCCTGGCTTTCAGGCTGATAAAAGTCACCGGAAAGCGCAGGGCATGGATACTGATTACGGTCGCTATTCTTCTCATGGCTGTGCGGAGGTCCATCCCTCTGGTGCGGCTCATCTCCGGGGATCTGTCCTGTTTGCCCGATTTACCCAATGAAATACTTGGTCTTGTGCTGTCAATATGCATGGTAAGCGGTGCAGCATCCATTGCCCCTCTCTTTCTCTCCATAAAACAATCGGAAGAGGCTGCCAAAGAAAGCAGGGAGTGGCTTTTCACAACCTTAAAGAGCATAGGGGACGCAGTAATCGCCACCAATACCAGTGGGTATATCACCTTTTTGAATCCCACAGCCCAGTTTTTAACCGGCCATGAGGAAAACGAGTCGGTAGGAAAGCCGTTATCCGAAGTTTTTATTATTATTGACGAGAAAACAGGTAAGCCTAAAAATGATCCTGTAGTCAGGGTAATAAAGACGCGCGATGCTGTCACCCTGGATGATAACACTGCCCTTTTGGCTAAGAGTGGGACGAAATTATCTATCGATGACAGCGCTGCTCCCATTAAGGATGAAAAAGGTGATATTATCGGCGTTGTGCTTGTTTTTCGTGATGTAACCGAGCGTAAAAAGGCAGAAGAGGCGATTAAACTTGCCCATAGAGAGCTCGATCAGATATTCAATGCAGCGGCTGACGGAATGCGGGTTATTGACAGCAATTTCAATGTGCTGAAAGTCAACGACACCTTCGCTACGATGGTAGGTGTCGATAAGAGGCAGATTATCAGCCAGAAATGTTACGAAGTATTCCCCGGCCCTCATTGTCATACGGCAAATTGCCCATTGAACCGGGTTCTTGCCGGTGAAGAGTACATCGAATATGACGTAGAGAAGGAGCGCAAGAATGGCGAAAAAATTATCTGCATTATGACCGCCACTCCCTTTCGCATGTCCGGTGGTGAATTAGTCGGCATTGTCGAGGATTTCAAGGATATCACCGAGCGAAAGCGCACCGAGGAGCTGCTGCGTCAGGCACAGGTGGCCAGGGCGGAAAGGCAGAGGCTCTTTTCCGTGCTGGACGTGCTCCCGGCCATCGTTTACTTACAGTCCCCTGATTATTCCATCCCCTTTGCCAACCGCACCTTCCGGGAATTGTTTGGCGGTCCAGAAGGGAGGCCCTGCTACGAGATTCTTCGCGGATTGAAAGAGCCGTGCAAAAAGTGCCGGATCAGCCGCGTTCTGGAAAAAAAAGAAATCCAGAAGTGGGAGCTCACTGCCCCGCTCGAAGGCAGGATATACGAAATGTACGACAACCTGTTTACCGATATAGATAATTCGCCGATGGTACTCGAATTGGGGATTGATATTACCGACCGCATCCAGATGGAGAAGGCCAGAGAAGATGCCGAGCGCCAACTGAAAGAGCAAAGGGCCAGGGCCATTCTGTCAGACCGTCTGCGATCCCTGGGAGAGATGGCCACAGGGATGGCCCATGAGCTGAACCAGCCCCTTTTAGGTATTCGTGGACTATCCGAGCACATTCTCATTGCTTTTCAGAGGGGGTGGAATCTTTCGGAAGAGAAGATCAGGGAAAAAATCCAGCTTATTATCGACCAAACCGACAGAATGTCTCATGTCATAGAGCATGCGCGCATGTTCGCACGAGGGGCAGACCATTCGGAGCTCCTTCCCGTGGATTGCCATGAAGCCATTAAATCCTGCATGGGGCTTATCGGTGCACAACTGCGCTTCCGGGGGGTTAACGTAAATTGTGACCTGGCCGAAGGATTGCCGCCGGTTTTGGCGAATCCTTTTTCTTTGGAAGAGGTCATTTTGAATTTAATCAATAATGCCCGCGATGCACTTGAGGAAAAGATGAAAAAGAACCGCTCCGGAGACTCCATCGAGATCGTCATCCGCACCTCTTTAGAAACCCGAATACCGGAAAAAGCCGAAGAGCCGGGCCAAAAGATGGTGAAGATAGAGATTATCGACCAGGGAGTGGGCATTCCCGAAGACCTGATGCCGAAAGTATTCGATACTTTCTTCACAACCAAGGCCCCTGACAAAGGAACCGGCCTTGGACTGGCCATCTCGAAATCGATTGTAGAGAGTTTTCAGGGTGCGATTACGATCCAATCAGCAGCCGGAGTGGGGACAACCGTAACGATAGCCCTGCCTGCCATGAAATAAAACGAAGGAAGAGAAAGGGGAATGGAGGAACTGCATGGAACCATCTTTGCGTATTCTTCTGGTTGATGATGAGGAAATTGTTCATCAGACTCTGTGCCCGTATCTTCAAAATTGCGGGCATCATGTGGAGGATGCATGGGACGGGAACACGGCTTTAAAGTTAATCGAATCCAGTGATTATGATCTTGCCATTATCGACATAAGAATGCCGGGGATGGATGGTCTGTCGGTACTGTCGGCCATGGGAGAGATCCGGCCTGAATTATCTGCGGTTATCATTACGGGCCATGGCAATATGGAAATGGTTATCCAGGCACTGAGACTGGGTGCCGCGGATTTTCTGCCCAAACCGGTCAAATTGCTCGAATTGGATGCGGTCCTTGAAAAATCGATGCGCATACGCAGCCTTCGACAGGGCCAGCGCCGTTTGAGGGAAACTATCAGAGGGATACAGACCTCGGAAGACATTCGCTTAAGGAACCGCCAACTGGTGGGAATCAGTCAGGCCATAGACGAGGCACGCAGGCAGATCCAACTGGCGGTGGAAGCGGAGTGTGAAACCATCCTGATTTCGGGAGAGACAGGCACAGGGAAAGAGATCGCAGCCAGGCAGATCCACTTTATGGGTGGAGAGGATGAACGACCGTTTATTGCGGTAAACTGCCCTGCCCTGCCTGACTCTCTGGTCGAGAGTGAACTCTTTGGCCATGTCAAGGGAGCATTCACCGGCGCTACCGTGGACAAGGCCGGCTACTTCGAGCTTGCGGACGGCGGCACGCTCTTTCTGGACGAAATTGCAGACCTCTCCCCTTCGGCCCAGGCAAAACTCCTCCGGGTGCTGGAAACCCGAAAACTGAGGCGGGTGGGAGGAGCAAAGGAAATCGACGTCAATATCCGGGTGATTGCCGCCACCAATGTGCCCCTGGAAGAACTTGTGGCCTCCCAGAGGTTTCGCAAGGATCTTTTCTACAGGCTGAATGTGTTCACCATCAAGCTCTTGCCTCTTCGGCAGAGACGCTCGGATATTATCCCTCTGGCCGAGCATTTCCTTTCAACCTATCTTGTCGGCCGCGGCCTTCGCATCGATGGTTTCTCGCAGGAAGCTAAGGACATGCTCCTTGATTATCCTTTTCCCGGTAATGCCAGGGAACTGCGCAACATGGTCGAGCGGGCGGCTATCCTTTGCCGGTCCGGTCTGATCGGTCCACGGCACCTCAATCTGCCGAAAATCGCTGACCTTGAGTTCTCTCATGAGTCTGTTCATAAACCTGCTCATGAGTCTCCCTTATCACCCCCTCATCCGGATGAAGAAAAGGAAGAGCGAAAAAAAATTTTAAATGCCCTCGTCGAGGCCAAATGGAATCGCCGCCTGGCAGCCAAAGCCCTTGGGATGCCCTATTCGTCACTCAGGTACAAGCTCATCAAGCTGGGGATATCCTGAGCATCCAAAAGGGCGAAGCTCAAAAACATCCACAGAAGCTGTAAATGAGAGGGGGCACTCCTCCTGCCCCCCTGGTTCTTCAGGCCACGAGACTTTTTCGCTCCCTGTGTCTTATTAGCAACTTATGCTAACAACAAGTGCTGTTTCTCTCTTTGGATTCCTCCTGTCCCTTCGATTACCTTAGGCGATAACCTTCTGCTTTACAATGTATTTCAAATTTTATGTTCCTGTGGCATACCGCTTGCTGATAATAAAGAATCAGAAGTCTTGCCGAAAGAAACACTCTGTGTTTGTGCTCCTTAATGAATGTGTTAACCTATACCCGGAGGGGAGTGTCAAGGGAGGTCAGGGAAATGGCTATCGTTTTATGTGTTTTTATCAGTATGCGGATGTGGTCATTTGTTCTCAGGCGATATGGTTTTTAAGAGCCCGTGTTTTTAACTTTGCCCATACGAATGAGAAAAAGTGCCTGTTTTTAAGGAGAAAACATTGCTCTTCCCAGCACATGCTGAGAAGTGGCCGCCAAACTGAATACCAAAATCAGTGAGAATCGTGAACTGGCTTTTTTATGGTCAGGTCCGGCAAGGCAAACTGAAGGAGGCAAGGAAGGCGGTCACCGCTCGGCACCCGCGTAACAAATTGCGCAAAAGCAATATCTACCTGATCTGAGCACAAAAGGGCCGATTTTCAGGTAACCCCAGTTTTTCCAAGGCATCGAAAAAAACATTTAGAGAAACAGATGAAAAATCCCCAGGGGAGTGGGGTTACCTCGGTCTTCCTGAGGTCTAATCAAATTTGAAAGGTAAAAAATGATAAGCGAAGGTGAGGCAGCAGGCTGCAATTTTCCCTTAAATTATACACCAGAGGAGAAGGATCTTCAAAGGGGCATCTTTGATACTGCTAACATCTTTAAGACCGCCAAAAAGATAAACAGCCTGATGAAGTTTATCGGCTGTCAAATTATCGGTCGGGAAGAAATCATCCGTCAATCGTTCTATGCACTTCTCACCGGCGAGCATCAGTTGCTCTTCAGCCGGACCGGTATGGCCAAGAGTCTGCTGGCGAGGCAGGTTTTCTCCTG
This sequence comes from bacterium, assembly GCA_040752695.1. Classification (GTDB taxonomy): domain Bacteria; phylum SZUA-182; class SZUA-182; order DTGQ01; family DTGQ01; genus DTGQ01. The sequence goes on along the minus strand of JBFMGO010000068.1, from coordinate 949 downwards.
CTTTGATCGGGCCGTAGTTTTCGAGAAGCAACTGACCAAGGACACCATGCCGGACAATTTGTTTGGCGCCTATGACATTGTTCAGCTCAAGCGAGGGCGGCTGGTTCACAATATAGAAAACTCGATCGTCCTGTCCGATTTTGCCTTTTTGGATGAAATTTTCGATGCCAATGACATGCTTCTGCGCTCTTTGCTCTCGCTTTTGAATGAGAAGAGGCTCATCAATGGCGAGCAGCAAATCTCCTCGCCTCTCAACACGGTTATTGCAGCAGCCAATTACCTGCGAATCACGGACGTGCTGGAGGCGGTTTTGGACCGGTTCCTCTACAAAAGCTATATTCCGGAAAATAAAGATCTCTATCTCCAAACGGCTATTGATCTTGTGTACCAGGAAAATCACGGCAGAGTGGTGGACCCCGAGGTAAAAATCGATCTGGATGAATTTTTCGCGATCAGGGGAGTCATCAACAGCCAGAGCATAGTTATCCCGGAATACATTCTTTTTTTGAAGAATTATATTGTACGAAGGTACATCGAAGAGGTCCGGGCTACGGATGTTGAAAAATCCGATTTCATGATCAGTGACCGCACCAGTGTCAAGATCCAGAACCTCTTGCGTACTTCGGCCATGCTCGACTGTAGATGCACGGTGGAGGAGAAAGACCTCAACCAGATGTACTATCTGATCTGCATGCTGGGCAAGGAGGAAGAAAAAGACCGCCTGCTCGCAATTGTGGATTTTGCACGCAAATATTTTGGATCGGATAGCGAAATACTGGAAGATGTCCTTCAATTGATGCGGGCAGTGCAGGAGATGAAGCGATCCAGCGGGAATCAGAAGGCCGTGAAACCATTCACGATGATCCAGGCTATGGAAAAGGTGGAAAACACTCTGAGGGAAAAGGGCGGTTTTCGCCAGAAACTGCACACGATCACCCAAAGGGTCATC
>JBFMGO010000067.1:0-33232 GCA_040752695.1 bacterium | reverse complement strand
GGCTGCCCTGATTCCGCTGCTTGTGGTATTTATTTTTTTCATTTACACCTTCAATGGCCGTTTGAGAGAACGAAGAGAAATCCTCCGCACTTCCTTCGGATCTTCCGGGATTACCTCTCCAGAGGAGTGGGGGCGGGAGAGGGAATCGACTTTGCGCCAGTTGGCGGAAGATTCCCGCCTCCTGCAGCATCTGAAGCAGATAAACTGCTCCCCGGTGACCAGGGAAGATTCAGAGCTATCGAAGAATGAGTGGGCGATCTTAAAATACCTCGAAAGCTTCAGGGATCATCACCCTGAGTTTGAGGAGATCGCTCTTAAAAATCCGCAGACAGGAGCCCCATGGTTAATGGTTCCTCCCAGGCCACCAGGGGAAAGTTTTACCGGAGTCCGCATGGTGGTGAGTGTCCCCATTCTCCTGGGTGACAGCAAACAGGGGAAGATACCCCTGCTGCAGGGGATTATCAACTCGAAAGTGTTCAGTGATTTCAGTTGTCTGGGCAAGACAGGCTTTCCAAACGTGCCGGGGGTGTCAGGTGGGGCAGGTGAGCTCACTGAGATCGATGAGCCGGTTGAACCGCGTGAGCCTGTTGAGCAGGGGAATTCACCGGGAGTCCCCCCCCCAGGCGGAGCAAAAAGGCTGAATCCTGCGACAGCGCGTGCAGGCAGCGGCAGCAGCAGCGGTGTTCCTGCGGCAGGGCAGATGAGCGCCACTAAAAAGATGGCCCTTGTTCTCACTTTTTTTCTGGCCTTTATCGTTATTTCCATTCCTACCAGCATGTTTTTGATCTATCGGAAAATGAAAAAAGTAATCAAATCACGCCAATCAGTCCCCTATTTTTCAAATAGTTATGGGAACCAGCCCTCTTCCCGTTATGAGAGAAGGAAAAGAAAGTGACCAAAGATCCCTCGCTTATTGCCCTGTGCGGAAGCCCCCGCCTTCGGGGGAATACCGACCTGTTGGCGGAGGCCTGCCTTCAAGGTGCCCTGGAAGCCGGCCTTAAGGGTGAGAAAATCAGGCTCAATGAATTGCACATCAAGCCGTGCCAGGAATGCGGCGGATGCCAGTACACCGGCGTGTGTGTGATTCAGGATGATATGCAGGAAATTTTTTCTGCCTTGAGGCAGGCAGGTGGAGTTATCGTAGCATCTCCTGTCTTTTTCGGGAGTGTGACAGCGCAGACGAAAACAGCTATCGACCGCAGCCAATGTTGCTGGGTGGCCAAGTACCTGCTCAAAAAGCCTTTTTTCCCCTCGGCAGCAAAAATTCCGGGTGTCTTTCTCAGTGCAGGGGGAATGAACAAGTATCAGTATTTCCAGAATGCCCAGCAAATCGTTAAGATCTGGTTTACGATCATGAATATCCGCCCTGTTTCCCAGCTTTTCTACTCAGGCATCGACCAAAAAGGGGAAATTCTCAAGCATCCCTTTGCGATTCAAGAGGCATCCCGTCTGGGAAGGTATCTGGCTCAAACCATCCTGGAGGGGGAATAATGCGGGGCCATGAGGAGAGATAATGCGAAGGATACTGCCGGAGTGAAGCATACCAGGGGCAATGCTGCAAAGGGTGATGCGAAAAGTGATGCCTGACATAATGCGGATGATGCGAATGATGCATGGAGAAGTGCCGCGAGGAGTGCACAGAGCTGACATAATGCGGATAATGCGAATGATGAAAATGATGCTGATGATGCGGGGATGAGAATGATGAGAATTATGCTGATGATGAGAATGATGCAGGGGAAAATCAGCTTGTTGATCTCACTGCTCCTTGTGCCTTTGTTCGTTTCGCTTATGTTCCTTTTGCCTGTCTTGATTCCAGCGGGCGATTACCCAAAGATCAGGTCACAACTTCAGGCTGGCGGTAAAGTTCCCGTCATTCCATTGCGTGATACCTTAACCAGGGAAGAGCGCCTGTACCTTGGCATCCCCACGAGCCTGTTCGATTTTTATTTTTATAAAAACAGAGTTTTCTCCCTCCAGGAAATTCAGGCCGATTACATTGTCCTGGAATTTTTAAACCGGTACTGCGTTTCCTGTATGGCTCAAGCTCCCATTCTGAATAATCTCTACCAGAAGATTTCAAAAGATAAGATCCTGCGCGACCGAATCAAGATGCTGGCAGTCGGAGCAGGCAATAACTCAAAAGAGATCCAGCGGTTCCAGGAGGAAAAAATGGTCTCTTTTCCCATTATCCCTGATCCGGAATTTGCCGCCTATGAAGCATTCGGTAATCCCGGAGGCACTCCCTACCTCTTGATCCTCCGGCAATCACCGGATGGGGTATTACTGGCCAGGTCATACCTTGGCCTTATCAAAAACGAAGATATCCTGCTTGCCGAATTAAAAAAGCTTGCCTCTCTCGATCTGGCCTCTTTCATGGAAACGGTTCACGAGAATCCAGAAAAAAAAGCTCTCGAAGCTCATCAGAGCAAGACCATCGAACCTTCGTGGTCAGAAGAAGAAATCCAAAACAAAATCCGGCAGGTCATTCTCAATGGTGAAAAAATAAAAGATCAAAAGCTGCCTGGAGAAAAAGAGCGCCTGGGAAAAGAGCACCGTCTGTCTATTCAGAAAAAGGATTGGCCCGGGTATCCTGAAAATGACGGTCTCTACATTATCGATTCCCTTTCCCCGGCGGGCAAGGCAGAAGAGGCAGGCAAAAGACGCTGGTTTGCCAAGGTATACAACCGGTTCCCCCTATGCGATGTCTGTCACCCGATTTATTTTCTCATCATTTTTAATGAGAACGGTGTCGTTACCGATTTTCTTCCTCTTCATATTACGAAATACGGCAATGAACCCCTCTCGACAGTGGATACCCGAAAATTAAAAGAAAAAATCGTGGGCAGACACCTTACACACACCTACCAGTTCCAGCCGGAATACGACTCAGTCACCGGGGCCACCATGAGTATCTCCCTCGTTTTCGACACCCTGAACAAGGCCAGGGGATTATACCAGCAATTACAGCAGGCGGGTTATGCTCTGTAAGCACAGGCCACGGGAATTATGCGACCGGTTTCCCCTGTCCTTATAAAGGACAGGGGAAACGGTTTTATTTTTGTTGTTCGTTTGACACTTGTCGCCGGAAAATTACGCTTGTCCCCTTTCCTCTTTACTCACGGTCAGGCCCGTCCAAAGGGCATCCATCCTTTACAAATATCGATTGCTCTCAATAATAGCTTGTTATATAATATGATTAGGTTAAAATGATATTAATTGTAACATATTAAGTGAAATAAAATAATCCTGTAATCTGTCAAAAGCAAGATTTTCGCTTTTGTCAAAAATGGCATTGGTAAAATTTTTTGAAGTAAGGGATAGCCGATATATGAATGAAAAGGATAAGCCTCTAAGATGCAAAGACATAATAACAAACCATCTCATGGTGTCAGGGTTTGGTCTGGGGATTCTCTACTGGATTACGAAATCAGCGATATATGCCTATACCTATCAAGGTACTCTCATCGAACACCTGTTCCCTTTAGATCAAAAGGATCTGTTCATACGTCTTATCGTCATTGCACTCTTTACCCTTTTTGGCCTTTTAATGGAAGCAACGATCGTCAAACGCCAGCGTGAAGAATTAAAGCAGGTTAATGAGCAACTCCGGCAGGAGAGGGGAAAGCTTGAAGCAGTGATGCAGCAAATACCATCTGCCATAGTTATTTCCGAGGCACCTTCGGGAAGGATTGTCCTGGGCAATAAACAGACAGAGGAAATCTGGCGGCAGCCTGTCCTTTTATCCGCCAATGTCGAGGAATACGGAAAATGGAAAGGATTTCACCTCGAAGATGGGCGGCCTTATCGGGGAGAAGAGTGGCCACTGGGCCGTTCTGTGCTCTACGGGGAGGTGGTCATAGATGAGGAAGCCGATATTTTACGTGGTGATGGTACTCACGGTACGATAAGTATCCGCTCTGCCCCGATCCGTGATAGTGAAGGAAAGATTACAGCCGCTGTGGTAATTTTTAACGATATCACCGGGCGCAGGCAGAATGAGGAGATGCGCTCTCGACTGGCCGCTATCGTTGAATCCACATCTGATGGCATTATCAGTAAAACCGTTGATGGCATCATTACCAGTTGGAACCAGGGGGCCGAGAAAATATATGGATATTCGGCCAAAGAGGCCATAGGCCGTTCCATTTCACTTATATTTCCCCCTGAACGTCTTGGTGAGTTATCAGAAGTCCTTGAAAAGATAAGACGAGGAGAAAGTATCAGTCATTATGAGACGGTACGTTTGAGAAAAGATGGAAAGCAAATTGATATAAACCTCACCATCTCACCAATAAGAGATAAAACAGGCAGGATTATCGGTGCCTCGGCAATTGAACGGGACATTACTGAACAAAAAAGGGTGGAAGGGGAATTAAACCGGTACCGCTCCTATCTCGAAGATATAGTGCAGGCCCGCACTGCGGAGTTGAGAAACAGCCAGAGGCAACTGGTCGAGGCACAAAGGATTGCCCATGTGGGCAGTTTCGAGTGGAATATCGCCAAAGACGAGGTAATCTGGTCTGAAGAACTCTATAGAATTTTTTGTATTGAAGGCCAGGACTCAACCCGATCCCTTGGGGAGCATATGACACAACTTGTCCACCCTGATGATCAGGATTATGTAAGAGCCCTGTTCGAAAAAGCCTGCCGCGATAAAAAGCCTTTCGAGTACCAGCACCGGGGTATTCGCCGCGATGGCTCTATATGCATACTCCGGGGGAGAGCGGAAGTCTTTGCTGATGCAGCCGGCAATCCACTCAAGATCATCGGATTCATCCAGGATATTACAAAACTAAAACAGGCCGAGAACGCACTGCGGGAAAGCGAAAAGAAGTTTCGCCTGATCGTCGAGAATGCCCAGGAAGGTATTTGGACTATCGATAAAGAGGCTAAAGTAACTTTCGTTAATTTTCGCTTTGCCGATATGCTCGGCTATTCGGTAGATGAAATACTGGGTAAGTCACTATTTTCATTCATGGCCGAGCAGAATGCGGCCCTTGCTCAATACTATTTTGAGCGATGCAAACAGGGCATCGGGGAACGGGTTGAGTTTGAGCTTCTTCACAAAGATGGATTACCGGTCTATGCTAGTCTGGCAACGACACCCTTTTTCGACGATAGCGGGCACTTTATCGGAGCGATAGCTCTCGTAACAGATATTACCGAGCGCAAGCAGGTGGAGAATGCATTGAGGGAGACGAGCGATTACCTTGAGAAGCTGATTCAGTACGCTAATGCACCAATCATTGTCTGGAATCCTGATACGACCATCGCACGCTTCAATCGAGCTTTCGAGCACCTTACCGGGTATGCGGCTGATGAAGTCATTGGCCGGAGAGTGGATATACTTTTCTCTGAAACAAACCAAAACGAATCACTGCACAAATTAACCCGCGCCTTGAGCGGAGAATACTGGCAGGCAGTGGAAATTCCTATCCGCGGCAAGACAGGAGATATACATTATGTGCTCTGGAATTCAGCAAACATTTATGCAGAAGACGGTATAACCTTATTAGCCACCATAGCCCAGGGGATAGATATTTCCGAGCGCAAGCAGGCTGAAGATAAGATCAACTTTCTTGCGAAATTACCTGCAGAAAACCCAAACCCTATTATGCGTGTTGCCAGGGATGGTAAAATTTTATATGCCAATAGTGCCAGCTTGCCATTATTAACTGAATGGAGCAGAGCTATCGGGGAATATCTGCCGGATAAGTACTATCAGTTAATAAGGGAATCTTTTGACTCCAGGCAGAATAGGGAAATGGAATTGAGCTGCAATAACCATGTCTTTTCATTCTTTATCGCACCTATAGCTGACGCTGATTACGCCAATCTCTATGGCAGGGATATTACCGGGTATAAACGGGCGGAGGAAGAAAACGCCAAAATCCAGGTGCAACTCCTTCAGTCTCAGAAAATGGAGGCCATCGGTATTCTGGCTGGAGGAATAGCCCATGATTTCAATAACCTTTTGACCACAATCCAGGGCTATACCAGCATGGCCATGATGAAAGTCGACCAGGCGGATCGCTTATTCAGGGACTTGAATCGTGTGCATCTTGCTGCTGACCGGGCATCCAATCTTACCCGTCAGTTGCTTCTTTTCAGCCGCAAACAGCCAATGGAGGCCGTTCCCCTCAATCTTAACAGGACAGTTGATAACCTGATTAAAATGCTTCACCGCCTCATCGGCGAGGACATTCTCATTAATACTGAGCTTGGGCCGGACCTATGGTCAATTCAAGCTGACGAGGGAAACATCGAGCAGGTGATTATGAACATTGTGGTCAATGCAAGAGATGCCATGCCGAATGGCGGCAGGCTCTCCCTTAGGACCAAGAATGTAACGTTCGGGGAAAACTTCGCTGCTGCTGCCATCCCGGAAGCACGGCCAGGCCGGTATGTTCGCCTCTCCATTGAAGATACGGGAGCGGGTATGGACAAAGAAACGATAAGCCGAATCTTTGAGCCTTTCTTCACCACCAAAGGCATGGGAAAGGGTACCGGCCTGGGACTGGCTGTAGTGTATGGAATCGTCAAACAGCATAAAGGATGGATCGATATCTCCAGCGAGCCGGGAAAAGGGGCCGTATTTCATATCTACCTGCCCGCATCTTCCCTGATACCGGAAGAAGATTCGATAGATGGGCTCATCTCCTTACAAGGTCTTCAGGGAAATGGTGAGCGGATCTTAGTGGTGGAAGATGAAGAGGATGTCCGGAGAATGACGGTAAGAGTACTTCGGGAAAATGGCTACACGGTAACCGAGGCGTCAAATGCACAGGAGGCACTCACTATTTTTGAGCAGAAAAAAGAGGAATTCAATCTGGTCTTAAGTGATGTGGTATTACCTGATCAGAGCGGCCCTGAATTGATTGAGCAATTTCTTTTACACTACCCGGCACTCAAGGTTCTTCTGACGAGCGGCTATACTGACCAAAAGTCGCAATGGCCTCTGATACAAAAGAGAGGATTCAGCTTTCTCCAAAAGCCTTTTAATCCGCATAATCTTCTTCGAACTTTGAGAGAGATTATAGAACCGGATACAGCGAAGGTTTAAATAGTTTTCCTTATCCCACGTCTCCTCTGGTTTATGATATAATAGAAGCGGAATACCCTTAAATTTAACATTAGGTTTTTAGATTTCCTTGATAAGTAAGGGGATGAAATGTTTCACGTGTTTTTATTGCCTTACTCAATAAGGAGGGCATAAAACATGAACGCTTTTATAAAAGAAAAAAGCTTAATAGATACTATTGCCAACCGGTTAAAGGAAAATTTTAAACGAAAACAGGATAAAGAGTCAATCGAAGCGGAGAGGAAGCTTTTCGCCATTCTGGATAATTTTCCAGCTTCTATCCATATTCAGGCACCGGACCATACCATCCCTTTTGCGAATCGCTGCTTTCGGGAGCGTTTTGGTGCACCGGAAGGGAAAAAATGCTTTGAAATTCTTGCCTACTGCATTGCGCCATGTGAGGCGTGTCCAACCTTGCGATCTCTTGATATAAAAGGCACCCTGGAATGGAATGCACTAAGCCCCGATGGACAGGTGTACGAAAATTATGCCTATCCTCTTACTGATCTCACTGATTTCAATGGACCGCCTCTGGTATTAGTGCTGTCCATCGATGTAACCGAGCGAAAGAAGGCAGAGGCATCCATAAGAGCCGCTCATGCAGAGCTTAACCAGATCTTTGATACCGCTGCTGATGGAATAAGACTCATTGACAAAAACCATAATACCCTGCGGGCGAACGAAACCTTCTTAGCTCTGGCAGGTCTGAGCAAAGAAGAAGCAATCGGGGAAAAGTGTTATGAAACGTTCCCCGGTCCATTCTGCCGCACTTCGAACTGCCCAATGGTACGAATCTTTCGCGGTGAGGAACGGGTTGAATATGACGTAGAAAAGAAGCGAAGGGATGGTATGAAAATCCCCTGTATTCTGACAGCAAAACCGTTTAGGAATCCTCATGGTGAACTTATTGGTATTATTGAAGATTTTAAAGATATTACCGATCGAAGGTACATGGAAGAGGAATTGATTAAAGCCAAAAAGGAGGCGGAAGAAACGTATCTGGCTTTGGTAAGCCAGGCAAAAGATGGAGTGGCCATTATTCAAGATGAGGTATGGAAATTCGTCAACAGCTCTATGGCTGCAATTTTCGGCTTCACTCCCCAGGAGATGGTTGACAAGCCCTTTGGAAATATCATAGCGGATGAATACAGAGAGCTGCTTATCCAAAGATATCACCCTCGTCAGTCCGGTCAGGATGCCCCTTCTTTTTATGAAGCGAAGGTTCAAGCCAAGGACGGGACAATGAAAGATGTGGAGATTTCTGCCGGTATTGTCCAATATCAGGGCAAGCCCGCTACTTTAGCTATCTTTCGAGATGTTACCGAACGTAATAAGATCCGTTCTCAGATGGCTACAGCTCAAAGGCTCGCCCATGCGGGCAGCTATGAGTGGGACATACTTACCGATAAAATGACCTGGTCTGATGAACTGTGCCGAATTATGGGAATCGCTTCCCCAAATCCGGAGCTATCACTTGAGGAAGAAATAAAAAAATTTATCCATCCTGATGATCAGGACTCTATCAGAAGGTTATTCGAAGCAGCCCTCCGGGTTAAAGTGCCTTTTGAATATCAGCATCAGGTAATCCGGGCAGATGGATCAATACGTATGGTTCAGGGAAGGGCGGAAGTTACTGCCGATGCCGTTGGTAATCCGGTCAAGATCACCGGGTTTATCCAGGATATTACAGAAATTAAACAGGCAGAAGAGGCTTTGAGGGAGAGTAAGGTCTTCTTCTCAGGTACTCTCAACGATATGGTTACGTATCTTTCCGTACTGGAGCCGAGCGGAAAGGTAATTTTCGTGAATAACTCTCCCTTACAGGCTGCCGGAATCACAAAAGAAGATGTAATAGGAAAAATGTTCTATGATACTCATTGGTGGAGCTATTCTGAAAAGGCAAAACAGACCATCAAGGACGATATTGAAAACTGCGCATTAGGGAAAATGATACTGCACGAGATCGAAGCATTGATGAGCGATGGCCAATTACGGTGGATCGAACTCAGTATGCACCCGATCTTCAATGGCGATGGCAGGGTGAAATACATAGTTCCAGAGGGCAGGGATATCACCGAGCGCAAGCAGGCTGAAGCGGATAAGGAACAGGTACAGGCACGGCTGTTTCAGTCCCAGAAGGTAGAGGCTATCGGTATTCTGGCCGGAGGTGTGGCCCACGACTTCAATAACATCCTGACCACTATTCAGGGCTATACCACATTGGCCCTGATGAAAACGAATAAGGAAGCCCCTCTCTACAAGGATCTCAGCCAGGTGTATCGAGCAGCCGGGCGGGCCGCTGACCTCACTCGTCAGTTACTCCTTTTCAGCCGCAAGCAGCCAACAAAACCTGTTTCTCTCGACCTTAATAAAACGGTTAATAACCTGCTTGCGATGCTCCACCGCCTCATCGGGGAAGATATCGGAATCAGGATAGACTTAGAGTCTAATCTATGGCCAACCTTTGCCGATGAGGGAACCATGGAGCAGATGATCATGAATCTGGCAGTCAATGCCAGGGATGCTATGCCTGATGGGGGCGAACTCACCATAAAGACGGAAAATATGTCTTTAAATGAAGGATATGCCAAAATTGTTCCTGAAGCACGGGCCGGTAATTTTGTCCGATTATCAGTTGAAGATACGGGTACGGGGATGGATCAGGAAACCATAGGCAAAATCTTTGAACCATTCTTTACGACAAAAGAGGTTGGAAAGGGTACAGGACTTGGATTGTCGGTAGTCTATGGTATCGTCAAGCAGCACGAAGGCTGGATTAATGTCTACAGCGAGCCAGGCCAGGGAACGGTATTCAAGATATACCTGCCAGCCTCCCTTATCGAGCCTGAAGAGAAAGCCAAAGAAGCAATTCATTTTCAACGGTTCCAGGGAAAAGGAGAGCGGATCTTACTGGTAGAGGACGATGAAGCAGTTCGGGAATTAACCGCGCGACTACTCGATGAAAATGGCTATGTGGTCATTGAGGCTGCAAGTATGACAATGGCACTGAACATTTTCGAGCAGGAAAAGGGGAATTTCCATCTTGTCTTGAGTGATGTTGTCCTGCCTGATAAGAGTGGCATCGAATTGGTCGAGCACATACTCCTCAGACAGCCCGCTATTTCGGTTCTCATGTTCAGCGGATATCCCAATCAGAAATCACAGTGGGAAACCATACGCAGGAAGGGAATCCCGTTTATTCAAAAACCTTACGATCTGCCCGACATGCTCCGTTTAGTGAGAAAAACGATAGAGTCAGGTTTACAGAGAAAGTCAGGGTTACAGAAAAGGTAGCCGAGCCGCAACACAGGCCATGAAAATTCCTCAGACCATTTCGTGGTCCGGGTCGTGATGGCAAATAGACATAAAACGTCGCTCAGGAAGCAATTTGGCCCTTGACTTCGAGATAGCTTTCTGATATGGTTTGTTCACTCATAACCGGCTTACATAACCGAACTTTCCTTATCCACCCATAAAGCAAAAAGAATCTATCAATGAGGGAACCCCATGAAAAGCGCATATTACTCATTAAACCGTGTTCCGTTAAAGAGTACCGTTTTTTCTCTCGCGTTTCCTCTTGAATTACCTCTTATTTTGTCTGTCATCCTGGCGCATCTTCTCTTCCTCCCTTTTTCCGTCCGGGCGGCGCAATCCGATCCCAATGCCGGAGCTCAAGCCGATCCCAATGCCATAGTTCCCAACCGCCCGGTAGAGCTGGTGCGCAGAATATATGGCTCATCGAAAGACGCAATAAAAGACACTGCCGATAGTGGTGGAACTCCGGTCTTTATCGCTCAGAATTCGAAAGGAAATCTGTATGTGGTTTATTCCGGCCAAAAGGAAGAGATTCAGGTTTTCGATCCGAAAGGCAGCTTTTTGTTTAAATTTGGAGAAAAAGGGGATACAGAAAAAGCGTTCTCCTCATACATTTGCGGCATAGCCATCAATAGCCGGGATGAAGTCTATGTCTGTGACGTCTTGAAAAAAAAGGTCCTTGTCTTCGATCCGAAGGGTAATTTTCAGTTTTCGTTCTCATCCGTGCAGGGGCTTGACAAAGAGGATGGAAAACAGGACACAACCCCGTCGCATATCGCTATCGATGCCAAAGACAGGGTCTATATCAGCGATTCAGCCAATGGCCACGTCTGGGTTCATGACAGCCGCGGGAAGTACCTTTTTCCCCTTGGCGGACCGGAACAAGGGAGGTTTCCCACCTGCGGACAAATCCGGTTCGACAGCAAGGGGAATATTTATATCCTTGAGGGCCTGGTCAACACCGTCCAGGTCTGTGATCCCAAGGGGAATCCGTTATTTTCCATCGGCAAGACCGGTTCCCGGACAGGACAGTTTCTGAGGATTTCCGGGCTGGCCATTGACAGCCAAACGAGAATTTACGTATCGGATATCGTGTTATCGGTAGTGCAGGTATTCAATTCCCAGGGAGAATTGCTGGGCGTGATCAAACAGGTTCCTGACAAGAATGAGGAGGATCAAACATTTAAAGGATTGGCCCATACTTTTATCGGCCAGAACGATTTGATCTACCTTATCGAGCTCCCCTTCCACCGGGTAACTGTCATAAAGGATAAAAATAAGTAGCCTTCTTGGGATAATCATAAAGCCGGGCATCGGGCTCTTTCGATATTCCTTCTCAGCCGATCTGCCTTTTCCGCATCCTTTGAGCCGGTCTATGTCCTTTTCTCGCCGTGTAAAAATTTTCCTTATCTGCATTTTTTTTCACATGTCAGACACAAACAAATGGCAAAAAATCCAGGATGAACGATCCGGCTGACCGAAGATCCCGGCTGACCGATCTTCGGTATATATCTTGCATTAAAACAGGCATAAGACGTGTCGAGCCTGTAATCTTCCCGGCTGACTCTCGTGGCATCAAACGAAAGACACTCTTTCTGGTAAAACAGGCAAAAAACGACAAATAGAAGGTAAGCATACCATAACGATAAGATACAGGAGACGGATGATAAGACCGATGAAAAAAATCACTCCTCTTTTGATCGTGACGGTCCTCGGGCTGTTCAGTTTTATAACTCCATCAGCCCTGGCTCAGAAGCGCCAGATCACAGACGATAACGGAGTTGCAGATATCAAAGCTGACAGCGAACATGCGGATGTAAACGCTCAAGGTGAAATTACGGATGTTAAATCAGACGGCGAAAACAGGGATGTCAAAGATGATAAGGATGATAATGAAGTTGCAGTCGGAAGGAAAGTACAATGCCTGAGGACTATCTATGGCATCGACGGCCAAAGGAATCCCTCCCTCAAAGAGGGCCTTCCGAAAGGGATCGCTCTTGATGCGGATGGAAAGCTCTTTGCTATTTTCCTGGAACGGACCGAAATCCAGGTCTTTAGTCCGCAGGGCGACTTTTTATATCGGTTCGGGAAAAAAGGGACGGAACCGGGTGCTTTTCTGCTTCCCATAAGCATAGAGGTAGCTGACGACGGAACGGTCCTGGTCTTGGACCCTGAATTAAAAAAAGTACTGGCTTTTTCGAATAGAGGAAGATTCCAGTATGAATTCAGCTTCGCCGGAGCGAAAAGCCCAGACGATAAAAAGCCGGTGCGTTGTATCAAGATGGGGCACAGAAATAATGTGCTCTACCTTTCCGACAGCGCCAACGCCAATATCAAGCTTTTCAATCTCAAGGGGGATTTTCTCGGTATTTTCCCCGTGAAAAGGGAAAAAACGAAATATCTATCTGTCCCGGGGAAAACCTCGTTCGATTCCAAAGGCCGCATCTATATAATCGATTCCCTGAACGGCTGGGTTCAGGTCTATGACGACAAGAAAGAATTATTATTCTCCTTCGGGGAGATTGGAGACCGGCTGGGAAATTTTGTCCGTCCTGTTGCCGTCTCGGTAAACAGTACGGGGAATATTTACGTACTCGACAGGGTGCTCTCGGTTATTCAGATTTTTAACCCCGAAGGGAAGGTAGTGGGTGTCATCAAAGATACCGATATCCCTGAAGGCTTGAATTCAACGGAGCCATTCGATATGACCATGGATCGGCAGGGGGTGATCTATGTTTCCCTCCAGGGCTTGCACTGCATCAAGGTTCTAAAGGACGAATAAGAGCTGATAAAAGACTGATAAGGGCTGATCAAGGATAAGAAAAACAAGAAGGACAGGAAGGACAAGAAAAACAAGAAAGACAGGAAAGCCAAAAAAAGCCAGAGAAAGACGAGAGAGAGACGGGAAGGCCGAGAAGAACGAGAAGGACTGGGAGATGAAAAGCGAATGAAAGGCAAAAATTTAAGGCTTAATGCCTTACGCGGCATACTTGGCATATGTGGCATACTTATGATGGTCGTTGTTCTTGGTATGCCTGGAAATGGCCTGGCTGCCGATACACAAGACGATTATCTGGAATTGAGCGCAGCGGAAAAGGAAAATGATGCCTGTTCGGATGCTACAGCTCTTGAATTCGGCTTTTATGAAAATCTCCGATGTCTCGATGCGGATTGGTATAAAATCACCCTTACCGAGGAAATGTCTTTGCGGATAACTCTTTTATTCTCGAACAGCGATAATGGTAATCTGGATTTTCTCCTGTATAAAATGGATGGAAACGATTTTTCTTCGTGGCTGCCTGCGGATACCGGCTGGATTGCATCCTCCTTCTCTCAGACGGACAATGAGGAAATCCTCGTTCAGGCCGGGGCCGGTACCTATTACTGGGTGGTTTTCTCCTCCACGCCGGATAATAATAATCGGTATGCCATGAATATCGAAGGCTTTCTGTACGAGCCGACTGTTTGTTTTTACCAATGGCTCGATGCTCCTGACACTGTCTCTCCCCTGCCTTTTGTCACCTCGGATGACAGCTTCGAAGAGGTGTCCATCGGGTTCCCCTTCTTTTTCTTCGGCGAGAGGATCGACAGCCTTATCGTGTCCTCCAACGGGTACCTGACTTTTTTGGAAGATTGTGCTACGGCCGCCGAAAATGACGACCTGCAAAGCGAGTTTCAGCCTTTCAAGATGATTGCCCCTTTTTGGGATGATTTAAATCCTGAAGAGGGAGGAAAGGTCTACACCTGGCTCGACGAGGCAAGTTCTCCCAGGCGCTTTATCGTTCAGTGGGAATCGATCTGTTCCTACTATACCGGGTCCGGGTCTTCGATCTCCTTTGAAGTGATTCTTTCCGAAGGGACCAACGCCATTACTTTCCAGTACAAAGACCTTCTATTCAGGTCTGCAACAGACGGATACAGTTATGGCCGCTCTGCTACCGTGGGCCTTAAGTACTTCCGGGAAAATCAATTATTGTCTCATCTGTGCTCATATAACGGAGAGGTGAATAATCCCCGCCTTTCCGATGGACTGGCTGTTTGCCTCGCTCCATCGCAAATGAAGATGCCTCCGCTTGTTATCGGATATGTGCCGGATATGCAGGACCCCGATTCGAGTTTCTTTCCCAGGGACAGGGCCATAGCCGTTAATTTCAGCAAACCGATGAATACCGAAACGACCAATTCCGCCCTCTTCATTCAGCCCACAACCAGCGGACAAATACGGTGGCTGAATAATAACCAGACCCTGCAGTTTATTCCTGATGACTACTGGGGTGGCGCTGCTACCTATACGGTATCGGTCGATCGGACTGCCACCGATTTCGAAGGCATCTCTTTGCCTGCGGTTTTCCGGTTCACCTTTACCACTGAGGCGAACCTGCCGCCCGTCCCTGTGGAGCGCGACACAACACCTCCTGGGGTAACTGCCCGTACGGCTGACGGGAAAACGGATAATGTAGATGTTTCAACCAAAATTTTCCTCACCTTCTCTGAGCCGGTGGTCCCTCGATCAGTCGAAGGCGCTCTGTCCTTTTTCCTGACCGACGGGGAAAAAGATGTAGCCTATACACTCACGAAAAATGAGGATTTCACCGAGTGGACCCTTTCGCCGGATCAGAATCTGGCCTACGGTTCCGCTTACACGGTAGAAGTCGGGGCGTCTATTGCGGACTTTGCAGGAAACACTCTCGGCACGGCAGCAGCGAAGCTGGAGTTTAAAACCAGTCCGAAACCGGTGTCCTCAGTGCCATCAACGGGCCAGATTTCCACCGGTTATCAGGGAAGCTATCAGGGGAGTTATCAGGGCTCTTATAATCCATTCTCTTCATTCTCTTCATCCTCTGCATCCTTTCCCAATACTCTTTCCAGTACCGTGAGCTGGAGCCCTTCATGGGGATCGACCTTGAGCTCCACTGCGAACTGGCAGGGAGGATGGGCCAATGGAACTGCTGGATCTGCTCTGCCTGCTTTTTCAAATCTGAATACCGGCTGGAGCGATGGTTATCCTTTTTCCGGCGGGTCCTTCAGTACCGGCGGGAGTTGGGGAGCGGTGAATACATGGAATTGGTCGAGTCTGACTTCGGGGAACCTGACTTCGGGGAATCTAACCTCAGGGAACCTGACTTCAGGCTGGACAACGCCTTATGCAACACCTTATTCATTCTCCTTGAACACTGCATCTTTCTCGTATAACACTACCTATAGCAGTTATAATAGTTATAACAGCATGCAGTATCCCTTTAACACCGGCGGATTGAACTACTCTCAGACCGGTTCCGGTTCTTTCAACACCGGTTACTCTCCCCCCGGCGTGGGCTCTTCCGCTTCTACCGCTGCCTCAGGTTACGGCAGTACCGGTAGCCTTTTTTTCCCTGACCTTTTTACTCTTTACTGATAAAAAAACGAAAAAATAACCGCTTCACGGGAGCGCCGTCTTACGCGGGTGAGATGAACGGGTGATATGAAAAGACTTACGTGTGGTCGAGTCCTCGGCGTGGTTTTCACAAGGGTGTTTTTCGTAAGCTTCTTGATAGTGGTGGCACATCCAGGTGCTGCCTGGCCAGCCGCGTCCATTACCGGTATCTTTCCCGATCATGGACCACGGGGAGCAAATACGACCCTTACCATCAAAGGGGAGAATCTTTCACCCCGGATGCGGGCAGCGATTTGGGGAGGCGGAATCTATGTGAAGGGCTCCCACGGCACGAAAGGTCCGGCCAACGGGCTGTTTTGCTCAGGCTCTTATGCCTATCTGGCCTGCGGTCAGGAGGAGAGAGGCAGCGACGGGTGCGGGGTTCAGATTTTCCATATCCAAGACCCTGCCGACCCCCGGCCGGTGAGTTTTTTCTCCCTGCCCCGCAAGGCTCATGATATTATTGTGTTCGAAAACTATGCCTATGTGGCAACAGGGTCCGGCGTGCAGATTTTGAATGTCCAAGACCCTTCGCACCCTTTTCTGGTCTCTTCTTTGCCCATAGCCGGTGAAACCTTACGGATTTCCCTCTATGGCCGGTATTTATATGCAGCTTCGGACTCCGGGGGATTACAGATAGTTGATATCGGAAATCCGAATCAGCCCGCTCTCGCAGGCTCCTGTCTCACCCCGAAGGACACGGGCACCCGTGATACCCACGATATTTATGTGCTTGATGTTGTCGCTGAAGGCAGTTATGCCTATCTGGCGGCAGGGTGGGCGGGGGTGAAGATCATCGATATCAGTAAACCGGGCAATCCCGCCGTTGTCGCGAGTTTTTCCCGGCCCGGCCGCTTCGTGATGGGGATTTACAAATACCAGGATCATCTCTACCTGTCTGAGATGCAAGATGGAGTGGAAATTCTGGATATCGAGGCCCCCCTTTTGCCTGTCGTCAGATCTCAGCTTACCACGCCCGGTCTGTGCCACCGCGTCTCCATCAGGGGAAATTACCTCTATGTGGCGGATGATTATCGCGGTGTCGAAATTTTCCGCCATGACCTCGATGCCGGGTGCAGCCTGGTAGGATTTCAGAAGACTCCCGGCTGGGCCGTGGACGCGCAGGTTTTCGATAATCACATCTTTGTAGCCGACAGCCACGGCGGATTTCAAATTCTGGATGCCGCAAACCCCGGAAATCCCGCTATCGTCAGTCTCACCGATTTGCTTGACGGCGCAACAGGGGTCAAGGTGAGCGGGCTGACGGTGCAAGGGACCTATGCCTATGTCCTGAGCAGAACCGATTCTTCTTTCGAAGATAACTGGTTGAAGATCCTTGATATTTCAGACCCCAAAAACCCCTTTGTGTGCGGAATGACCCGGAACATCGGCGCAAAGCCCGAAGGACTGGCCATCAGCCAGGGATATGCTTATCTCATGGATGGTGATATCGGGCTGCAGGTGCTGAATGTCACCTACAGGCAGTCTCCGCAGCGAGTGTCTTTCCACGACAGCGATACCTCGGGAGGAAAGGGAATTTTCATGCGGGATAATACCCTCTTTTTAGCCGACTCCTTGGCCAGCAAAAGGGCAGGGTTGAAAATCCTTTCCCTGGATGCCAAGATGCTCCCCGCTCCCCTTGGAGTAAGAAGCCTCGATGCGCCGCTGGCCAGTGCCGAAGCTGTCTTTGCAACACAAAAATATGCCTTTTTAGCCGCAGGGGATGCGGGCCTGGCCATTTTTGACATCCAGAACCCCGATAAGCCCTCTTTAATCGTTACCCTACCGCTTTCCGGCAACTCTCCCGGCTCAGCCGGTTCTGCCGGCTCTGGCGGGGCTTCGGGTTCTGGCGGCTCCATCGGCTCTATCAGGGACGTTCTCGTTTGTGAACCATATGCCTGGCTGGCTGACAAAAATGGCCGCGTGCAGGCACTCGACATCGGAACATTATCATCCACATCATCCACATCGACCACTCCGGCCACATCGGACACTCCGACCACGCCGGATCTTGCAGGCTCATGCCAGACCATGGAAGAGCCCCTGGCTCTCTCGCTTTCCGGAAATTATCTTTACGCAGCGGAAGGAGAAGCAGGCTTTCAGGCTATCGATATCACGGAGCCGCAAAATCCTCTGGCTGTCGCCTCTCTCCCTGCCCTGACCCCGGCTGAGGACGTGGTGGCAGAGGGTGAATACATCTATGCCGCTATCGGAAACGGACTCATGATCGCAAGGGCCTTCAAGCCCTGTTCAGCCGTTTCCTCTGCCGATTCCGAGACATTGAGTTTTTCCACGCCGAAAGGGCTGGCGCCGGGAACCTATCACGTCACCCTGACCGACCCCAACGGCACGACAACTCTTTTCCCCAATGGCTTTACCATCGAGGCGAACCGTCCGCCGGTCATGGAGCCCCTTGCGGACAATCCGATGATAGCGATCGTCGAAGGGGAAACCCTGACCCTGACCATCAAAGCCACCGATCCTGACGGGGACCCGCTCATCTATGCGGCATCTCTTTCCAAACTTCCATCTGGTGCCACCATGGTGGGCAATGTCTTCTCGTGGAAACCAGGGCCAGAAGACAGCGGCCTGTATCCCGATATTCGCTTTCAGGTTTCCGATGGGGATTCTATCGTTGAACAGGAAGTGAACCTTGCCGTTATCGACAATGGAACGAATACCCCACCAGTTCTCGATCCCATCGGGGAAAAAACCGTTTCGGAAGGAGATACTCTGTCGTTTACGCTTTCCGCTACCTGCGCTGAAGGCGGCATCTTGCACTTTTCCGCCACTTCACTACCTTTTGGGGCACAGCTTGAGGGAAGCACCTTTTTCTGGAAACCGGATTCAGACCAAAGCGGCACCTATTCCATCACGTTTACTGTCCAGGAGGGAAGTTCCGGCCTCATGGACAGTGAAGAAATCGGGATTACCGTACTCGATACTAACAGTCCTCCCGAACCGCTTCTGGTTTCATTGGAGCCAGGCATTAATGTCTGGTTCTGTCCGGCAGGAAGAGCCGGCTATACCTCTTTCACCTTCCTTCGGGAACTGGGAGCCGATGCCGTTTACTCCCTTCAGGCGTATGATTGGGATGGAACTTTACTCAAGAGCTGCTCCTGGTTTTTTGAAAACCCGTCCGGCGATAATTTCCTCATGGATCAAAGCCGGATCTACCGGATACAGGCTAAAAAGAACATCTCTTTCACCTGGCCGTGAAAATAGGAAACCTCTTTTCTCCATGCCCGCTCCTTCATGAGCTGGCTGTTTCAACACGTATAATAAGTTTCCTGCTCATAAGCTTACCGCTCATAAGCTTGTTGCCGCGCCTCCACCAGCTTATACTCAACCCCGGGGGGGACCAGCCAATACTCTCCACACCGGCGAAAGCCGATACTCTGACACCGGCGGAGAATATTCCCCTGAACAATTCATCCGGTTTGCCGATAGCGTGTATAAGGAATCCCAAAGGGGTCGCACGAAAGAAATAATACCCAAAGGGATAGTTAAAATACAAAAGGATGTTTCCTTATGCCAGGCCATTTTCGAATCGAAGAAGATCTACTCAATGAAGAAGGAGCTGATTCATATGAAAAATTTGAAATTGTTACTATGGCTTTTGGCTATTTCAGGTATCTTTGGATTCGCAGGACCCTATCTCATTTCGAAAGCGAGCACAACGGCCGTCTTATGCGGGGCGGCGCTGCTCATTGGATTTTTCTTTGTAGTAAAGATCCTGATTGTTGACAGAATCGATTGGAAAAAACTTGCGGAAAAGTTCCCCAAAATCTTTGTTTTGAGCTTGCTTTGCCTTTCCATGACTGCCTGCTCCAAAGTACCGGCCGGCTATCGGGGGGTAAAAGTTTACCTGCTTGGAACCTCCAAGGGGATCGATACGGAAGAAGTTGGGGTTGGCAGATACTGGATCGGCTGGAACGAAGAACTTTACCTCTTTCCGACTTTCCTTCAAAATTATGTCTGGACCAAAAACCCCGCTGAAGGATCGCCGGATGATGAGTCGATTACGTTCCAGACGAAAGAGGGAATGGCCGTTAATGCCGATGTGGGAATCAGCTACAGTATAAAACCCGACAAGGTATCCGAGCTTTTCCAGAAGTATCGAAAAGGGGTCGAAGAAATCACCGATGTCCACCTGCGAAATATCGTCAGAGACGCATTTGTTACCGCAGCCTCCAAAAAAGAGGTTGAGTACGTTTATGGAGAGGGAAAAGCACAGCTTACCAAAGAGGTTGAGGATTTATGCAGGCAACAGCTCACCGATATCGGGATTATTATTGAAAAGGTCTACCTGATTGGTGATTTGCGCCTGCCGAAGACGGTAGTTGCAGCTCTGAATGCGAAAATCGAAGCAAAACAAAGGGCGGAACAAAGGGAAAATGAATTAAGAGAAGCCCAGGCAGAAGCACAAAAGAAGATAGCCCAGGCTCAAGGAGAAGCACAGTCAATTTTAGTTAAGGCAGAGGCCCAGGCCAAAGCGAATAAGCTCCTTGCCGAGTCAATAACGCCTGTTCTGGTTCAATATGAAATGGTTACCAAGTGGAACGGAACCACTCCTCAAATTGTCGGTCAATCCGGCATATTGCCAATGATCGAGATGAATCCCGGCAGATAACGTGAAAGTCTCAGGATGAGCACCCTGCACAAAAATCAATCACTTTCCAAAATCCCGTACCGCTCCATTTTATTGCGCAGGGTATTCCGGTTGATGCCGAGAAGTGCGGCTGCCTGGACCTTATTGCCGGAAGTTCTCTTGATGGCCCGCTCGATCATTTCCTTCTCCAGGACGGATATGGCATCCATATTGGGTTCGTCTTTCACCAGAGCGATAACCCGCTCGAATACCTGATCAAGGAGTGGTTCCAGCTTATGAGTATGTTCCTCCGTAACCCGGAATTTTTTCTCTTTCGCCAGTTTGACCGGGTCCGGGAGATCCTCGACCAGGATTTCGTTTCCTTTGCAGATCACAATGGCCCTTTTGAGGACATTTTCCAGCTCTCTGACATTTCCGGGCCAGTTGTAATGCAATAAAAGGTCCAAACTTTCCGGTCTGATCCCGGCTACATCCTTTTGCAGTTCTTTCGTAAAGCGGGAAAGAAAATAGTGCGCGAGTTGCGGGATATCCCCTTTTCTCTCCCTTAGGGGCGGGAGGTAGACCGTGAGGACATTCAGCCGGTAGTACAGATCCTCTCTAAACCAGCCTTCCCGGACTCCCTCTTCGATATGCTTATTGGTGGCGGCAATCAGCCGGACATCTACGGTGATATTTTCGGAACTACCCAGCCTCTGGATCTCACCCTCCTGGATCACCCGCAGGATCTTGGCCTGAATGTGGATCGGCATATCGCCGATTTCGTCGAGGAAGATGGTTCCCCGGTGCGCCTGTTCGAATCTGCCGATTCTCTTATACTCTGCACCGGTAAAAGCGCCCCGCTCATGCCCGAAGAGTTCGCTTTCGAGGAGGCTTTCCGGAATTGCGGCGCAGTTGATGGAAATAAAAGGATAATTGCATCGCCGGCCATGATGGTAAATGGCCCTGGCCACCAGTTCCTTTCCCGTTCCGCTCTCTCCTATGAGCAGAACATTGACATCCCTTCCGGCGATCTGGCCAATGATCTTGTAGACATCCTGCATCCGGGGTGAATCGCCGATAATGCTTTCTCCAGCGTAGTTTTTGTCCTGGAAGGGAGGATAGGAGACCGGGCTCTTGACGGATTTGGCTAAATCCAGGGCCTTTTGGATGGTTGTCCACATCTTGGACATATCGAAGGGCTTTTGAATATAATCGTAAGCCCCCAGTTTCATGGCCCGGATAGCCCGTTCCGTGGTGCCGTGGGCAGTAACCATGATGGCCAGAAGCTTTGGGTATTTCTGTTTGATCGTTTCCAGAAGATCGAGCCCTGACAGGCCGGGCATGACAATGTCGATCAGGGCAAGATCCGGTGATATCCCGCGATCCAAAAGGTCCAGGGCTTCACGGCCATTTCTGGCCGATATCGTTTCGTACCCTTTTTCCTCGAATATTCTTTTCAGGGAATAGCGAATTCCTCGGTCGTCATCCACAATGAGTATGGTCTCAGGCATTTTATTACTTCCTTATTCAGAAATGAGCCTGTCCCAAGAGAGGCCGGGGTAAAAAATCCCCCATCCCCCTTCCGTAAAAAGGGAGGGGTGATGACCTGCCTGGGGATAGGTTTATGGTTTATGCCCCATTCAGATAGTTCTGTGCCACGGGGAGCATAATGGAAAAGGTCGTTCCTTCGCCTTCGGCGCTTTCAACCTCAATTTTCCCTCGATGATCTTCAACGATTCTCCTGGTAATGGACAGACCCAGACCGATTCCTTCCTCTTTGGTGGTGAAGAAGGGTTCGAAAAGCTTCTCCTTGATATCGTCTGGAATACCTTTTCCTTCATCCTGGAAAGAGACGATAACCAGAGAATCCTTTTGGGCTGTGGAAACTTTCAGTCTGCCGCCCCCTGGCATGGCCTGCACGGCATTAAGAATCAAATTCAGGAAAATCTGCCGTATCTGCTCCCGGTCTGCCGGAAGGCAGGGCAGGGGCAAAAGCTCCTTCTCTATATACACTTCCTGCTCCATGAGCTCGTGAGAGAGCAAAAGGAGCGTATCCAGGATGAGCTTATTGATATCGACCCCCTCCATTTTCGGTTTCCTGGGCCGGGCAAAATCGAGAAATTGCTTGATGATCTGGTTTATGCGCTCGATTTCATTTTCAATAACCTCGATATCTTCCCTTCGAATATCTTCCGGCGATAGTTTCTCCATTAAGGCGTGAATCAGTATCCTGATGCTGGTCAAAGGGTTCCTGATCTCATGGGCTACGCCTGCCGCAAGCTGCCCCAGGGCAGAGAGCCGGCTGGATTGAATCAGTTGTTCCTGGGTTTTTCTGAGATCATCGGTAGCTTTCCTGACCCGCTCCTCCAATTCTTCATTAAAAAGCCTCAGTTCCTGATACAGCTTGGCATTCTCTATGGCCAGGCCTGCCTGATTGGCAAAGGTAATCAGAGAGTCGACCTTCTCCTTGGTGATTACCTTGTCACTAAAGACGATATAATCAGCAGAAATGGCACCCATAACACGGTCACGGCCCAGAAGGGGGACAGCCACAAAGGACCGCAGGTTAAACAGTTCCTTGAGGTCACGGTTGACCCTGGTGTCGTTCTGGGCATCCTGAATAATAAAGGCTCTTCTCTCCGAGATCACCTTGGTGAGAACGCTTCCCTCGCCACCCAGGGGCAGAGCGATCATTTTAATCTTTTCCTGCTCTATGCCCACGGCCATCTTGCATTCCAGTATCTTTTCCTTTTCATTGATCAGATACAGACGCGCCCGGTCAAAGCCTATACTGCGGGTGACTCCCTGCAGGATGAGGTGCAGGACCTCATCAAGATTCAGGCTGTGCATAGATTGACTGATTTCATGAAGGACTGATAATTCGCTCACTCTTTTTCCTTCGGCAAATGTGTGGTTTTTCTTCTTTAAAAAATCATCCGAATAAAACTATGATTAATTATAACTTATTCTCTTTTAAAATCTCAAGAAAATACTCCGGTAAAAATGGCTCTTTAACAAAACGAGCATCGCTCTTAAAACCCCGATACCGGCTCTTGGGGTAAAAAAACGCTTGTTATTTAGGCAATTTTGGATTATGATTTTTACGGTTTCAGGCTGGAATTCTTATCTTTCTTTTACCCCCAACTTGAGAAAACCAAAGGATGCAGGATTATCGTGAATAAGATTGCTTTA
The DNA here is from genome assembly GCA_040752695.1 of bacterium. GTDB lineage: Bacteria > SZUA-182 > SZUA-182 > DTGQ01 > DTGQ01 > DTGQ01. The sequence goes on along the minus strand of JBFMGO010000067.1, from coordinate 9,637 downwards.
ATCATCGGTGGAAGCCGTGGGATAGGACGTGCTATAGCATTGCGCCTTGCTCAGTCGGGCTTTGACATCTGGCTCGCGTATCGGGAAAATCACAAAGCCGCTCAAGAGGTAAGGGCGGAGATAGAAAAAACGGGCAGCCTCTGCGATTTGCTTTCTTTTGACGTCTCGCAGTATCATGAGACAAAAGCTGCTCTTGAGGAAAAAATTGAAGCGCATGTTCCTCATTCGGTGATATACAATGTTGGCATTGCACGTGACAATCTTTTCATGTGGATGACTAAAGATGAGTGGGACAGCGTTCTTTCCACCAACCTTGACGGTTTCTACAACGTCATGCATCTCGTGCTCTTCCCCATGCTCCGTGAGAAGCGGGGCCGGATTGTCGTTGTATCTTCAGTCTCCGGGCAAATCGGTCAGGCAGGCCAGGTGAATTATTCCGCTTCAAAGGCGGGGCTCATCGGTGCCGCCAAGGCGCTGGCCAGAGAAGTCGGGAAAAAGAATATCCTGGTCAATGTCGTTTCTCCGGGAATGATTGAAACGGATATGACCAGGGAACTTCCAAAAGACAAGATCCTCCCCCTTATCCCTCTCCAGAGATTCGGGACCCCGGAAGATGTGGCTTCGGTTGTTCATTTTTTATGCGCTGAAGAGCATATGTACATTCATGGTCAGGTCATCGGTATCAATGGAGGGCTGGCTATCTAAAAAAATCTCCATCCCCTTGCCCCTTCTCACCGCACTCCTCTCACCAAGGGGGAGAAAAAAATGGTGAACAGGTCTCCACAATAGGAGACCGGAGGGGAAATTATGGAGAATAATGTGGTAAAAAAGCATGAATAACTATGATGATTTGGTTGTAGGCAGCGGAATAAGCGGTATGACCGTTGCTCTTTTACTGGCCATGCATGGGCACAAGGTCCTGCTTGTGGAAAAAAATCCTCATCTTGGCGGAGCGATGGCCAGGTTTTACAAGCAGGGTATTCCCTTTGACATAGGGTTCCATTTTTCCGGTGGACTTTCTCACAACGGCATTCTCTGCCAGATGCTCATGATGCTCGATATCGATAGATATATTAAGCCCCGCTTTCTCCATCACGAGAAAGCCAATCAGATCGTTTTCGAATTCGAGCAAAAGACCTACGAGATGCCGGTTGGGATTCATAACGTGAAGAAAAAGTTAAAAGGATACTTCCCCGATCAATGTTCCGCCATCGACCGGTATTTCGATATGCTGCAAAAGGTTTGCGCCCAAACCGTTTCCATGGATTTTGATACCACTCCCGTATCATGGAACATGCTCGATGAAGATTTCCTCAGTCTCGATCAGGTCCTGAACCAATTGACCGATAATCACCTGCTGAAAGGTGTGTTGTCGGGATATAGCCTGTGTTATGGGGTGAAACCAAAGGAAGTCTCTTTTGCCAATCACGGCAGGATATGCTTCAATCAGTATGAATCGATGGCCCGCGTGGAAGGTGGAGGAGAAGCGTTCATCAGGGCCTTCAAGGAACAATTCGACCGCTATGAGGTCGATGTCCTGTGCAACCGCTCTGTTACGGACTTCGTCGATATCAGGGATACTATCGTGAACCGGTTCAGGTTGAATACCGGCGAGGAAATAACCTGCGACCGCTGCATTTTCACTATCCATCCCAAGGAAATCCTCAAGGCGCTGCCGAAAGAATATTTGAGCAAAGCCTTTGTCAACCGGGTATCAGCCTTTGAATCATCGACCGGGTTTTTCTCTCTTTTTGGAATCATACAGGATGGCGATACAGGGGAAAATTTCGAGTCCTCCATTGTTTCACTGCTGCCGACGGCTGATTTCAATCAATCGCTCGATCCGAACTATTCCGGCAATCCCCCGCTGATTATTATGAAATATCCCGAAACAATCGATGGAAAGGTATGCCGGATTTTAAGTGCCTTCGAGCTCTCGTTCCCCCAACAGGTGGCTGCATGGGAAGATTCGAGAACAGGAAAAAGACCCGCAGGGTATACAGCTTACAAACAGAATCGAATCCAGAGGATAACCGAGCGTATTCATGCCTTTTATCCGGAGTTACAAAACTCTCTTAAGATAATGGATGCAGCTTCCATTCTAACGTACCGGGACTATCTGCACTCACCCGAAGGAGCAGCCTACGGAATAAAGCAGAAAGTCGGACAGTATAATGTCATTGGAAGGCTTCACCTTCGTAATATCTATGCCGCTGGTCAAAGTGCCGTACTGCCGGGATTGGTAGGTGCAATGATGTCCTCATTTATCGTATGCAGGAGTATAGTTGGCAGGGAAAAATACAGCCGCTTTATCGAACAGAAATTATGCAATTGAAAAGAGTAGTGATAACAGGAGTCGGTGCAGTTTGCGGATTAGGTCAGGATGTCCCTTCCATTATCGAGGGAATAGAACAGGGCAAAAGCGCCGTTCGTTACATGGAAGGATGGAACCAGTATAACGGCCTGCGATGCCTGGTGGGGGCACCTGCCGAGTTGAAAAACGAAAAGGAGATTCCACGGCAGTACAGGCGGTCGATGGGAAGGATGAGTATCTTTGCCGTACAGGCCAGCCAGCAGGCAATCGCCGATGCGGGATTAGCCAAAGAGAGCTTATCATCAGGCCGGACAGGCTGCATCCTTGGCTCGACCATGGGCAGCGCAGAGAGTCTTAATGATGCCTTCGAAATACTCTTGCCGAGAAAAGACCTGACACAATTAAAATCGATGCAGTTTTTTCAGTGTGTTTCCCATACCGCTGCCATGAATGTATCCCAATATCTGGGAATAAACGGCTATGTCATGGCGACTTCGGCAGCCTGCGCATCTGCGCTGCAAGCTCTGGGGACAGGTTACGACCTGATCAGGCTTGGAACGCAGGAAGTCATGATTTGCGGCGGTGCAGAGGAACTCCATCCTACAGTGGTTGGCTCTTTCGATGTTCTCTTTGCAACCTCGGCCCGGTACAACCATACCCCTTCGCTCACTCCCCGTCCTTTCGACAGCAAACGTGACGGCCTTGTCTGCGGTGAAGGAAGCGGAGTGCTCGTCCTGGAGGAATACGAACATGCACGGCAAAGGGGAGCCAAAATGTACGCCGAAATCATTGGTTATAACACCTGTGGAAGTGGAATTCATGTCAGTCAGTCGTATAAGGAAGCCATCACCTGCGCTATTGGCGATTCGTTAAAAAACGCTTCTCTGAAGCCGGATGATGTCGATTATGTCAATGCCCATGCAACAGCAACTATCCAGGGAGATAAAGAAGAGATCGAAGCAATACGGAAGATCTTTGGAAATTCCATACCGGTGAGCAGTCTTAAAGGCTACCTGGGACATACCCTGGGGGCTTCGGGATCGATTGAATTGATTGTTTCATTGATTATGATGGAAAAAGGGAAGATTTACCCTACCCGCAATTTAGACATCGTAAGCCAGGAATGCCAGGGGGTTTACCATGTAAAAGAACCGCTGAGGCGGGAAATCAATGTCTTGGTAAAGAATTGCTTCGCCTTTGGAGGAATCAATGCAGCGATAGCCTGCAGAAGGGTAGATTAGGTACTCTATCCGATTACGACAGGCACCAAGCTTCACTGTCTTCGAAAAGGATAACTATGACCGATCAAGAAATTATCACTATGGTGAACGAGGTATTCGAAGAGTCATTCGAAATAGAAAAAGAAAAGCTCCAGCCTCAGATGAATATTTTCGAGGATTTAGGACTGGACAGCCTGGACATTGTCGATTTGGTTGTGGCTCTGCAGAGCAAATTTAAGGTGAAAATACACAACGACGACCGCCTGAGAAAGATCCGGACATTGGAAGATATTTATCAATTCGCTATCACCACAGTCCTCGATCAGTGAGAAAGGCAGGCATCAAAACCTCTTGTTGGTACCTTGAATACTTCCAAAGCAAAAAAAACCAGTACATGAATGGCTTAAAGGCAGTACTTCTCAACACAATTTTCTATCTGTCATTCTTCTTATTCTCCGCAAGCAGCATACCACTGTTCACCGTGTATATTGCCCTTTTTTGGTTATTCATGCCACGCCGCAGCATCATGAAACAATTCCGTCGAGCCATAAGCTGGTACGGTTTTATTATCATAAAGGTTTTTCCGTTTCCCTTTATACGGATTTTTTATAGAGATTTTGGAAAAGGCGATCCTGATGGACCTTACCTGTTCGTTTGTAATCATCGATCAGCTTCGGATGCCTTTTTAATGGCCTGTTTGCCCTATGAGTGTGTACAGGTGGTAAATATATGGCCCTTCCGGATACCGGTTCTGGGTATGTATGCCCGATTGGCCGGCTATCTGAGTATCAAAGAGATGTCATTTGAAGAATTTTCTCAAAAATCATGCGATCTTCTTAAGCGGGGGGTCTCTATCATCTGCTTTCCTGAAGGGACCCGTTCCGGAAGCAGGAACATGGGGCCTTTTCACGGCTCGATCTTTCGGGTCGCCCTCAAGTCCCGGTGCCCGATCGTGCCTTTGTGTATTTCCGGAAACGAAGACAAGCCTCGCCGGGGCTCGCTCATGCTCCATCCGGGCATAATCAGAATGCATAAGTTACCGGCCCTGCCATGGGAAAAATATAAAGATCTGACTGCATTTCAACTGAAAAACAAGGTTAAAGATATTATTGCCCAGGAATTAGCTGTTATGGAGGGAGAGGGGGAATAGAATGATGGAGTTATCCTCGTATCGAGATGTTTCGTTTTCCGGCCCTGAAGCAATGAGAAAGGTACAGAACACGCTGTTGCAGAGGCATCTTGCCTATTGCTGTGAACATTCACCTTATTACCGGCGCGTGTTGAAGGATTGTGCTGCTACAGCCGACAATCAGGGGGAGATGATCCTGGACCGGCTGGCTCAGATTCCCTTGACCGATAAATCCGAAATCGAAAGGTACAACGAAGACTTCTGCGCGGTTCCCCGAAGCCGGATCGTCGATATCGTTTTATCATCGGGAACAACCGGCCATCCGACTCCCGTAATGTACACGGATCATGACTTAAGGCGGCTCGCCTATAACGAGGAGATGTCATTTAAAGGGTGTGGAATGACCAGTGATGATGTAGTGCTGCTGACCTGCACCATAGACCGGTGCTTCGTGGCTGGCCTGGCCTATTTTTTAGGGGTTCGAAGTGTCGGAGCAGCAGCCATACGAAGCGGCCAGAACAGTGTGGAAAGTCACTGGGAAATTATCAAGAGGATGAATCCTACGGTCATCGTCGGAGTCCCGACTTTTTTGAAGAAATTGGGGCTCTATCTCCTGGAAAAAGGAGCAGCTCCGGGGCAATCCGGGATATCCAGTCTTGTTTGTATCGGTGAGCCGGTACGGGACAGGCGCCTTGCCCTTTTGAAAATCGGAGAAGATCTGGAAACCATCTGGCAGGCCAAAATATATTCTACCTACGCTTCTTCAGAAGTAGTGACCACTTTCTGCGAATGCAGCATCCGGCAGGGTGGACACCTCCATCCTGATCTGGCGGTTGTTGAAATTATCGATAGAGATGGCCGGGTGCTTCCGCCCGGGACTGTGGGGGAGGTGGTGATAACGCCGCTGCAGGTCGAAGGGATGCCGCTTATACGGTTTAAAACCGGCGATATGAGTTTCCTGATCGATGAACCATGCCTCTGCGGAAGGTACTCTCCGAGGCTCGGGCCTGTTCTGGGAAGAAAAAACCAGATGATGAAAATACGGGGAACTACGCTCTATCCCCAGGCAGTGTACTCGGCACTGGAAGAAATGAAGGCCATACAGGAATATTATCTTGTGGTGACCAGGGAGAGTGAATTGTCCGATAACCTCACCGTCCATGTGGCTGTGGACGAAACAAAAGGCACGACGGACCGGGTGACAACAGAAGAGGTTATACAGGATCAACTTAAGGCGCGGCTGCGCGTAAAACCATCGGTGGTGATTGAATCCATAGAGGCTGTAAGGCAACAGGTATACAGCCCAAGATCGAGAAAACCAATTCGTTACATAGATAGAAGGTAGGACAAGAGCCCCTTATTGCCCATCATCATCTTCCCCGTAAGGAAGATAAGGCAGGGGGCAAAGGGAAGATGCGGGACTCTTTGAATACTCCTTAAAAAAGGGATTGAGATGCTAAACTGCCAGAGTCGGATTCACAGTTTTGAATTCAGCCGGGAAGAAATCGAAGAAGCGATGAGAACCAACCGGCTGCTCTCCATGGAAATCGAATTCAGCCTGCAATGCAATTTCCGTTGCTCGTATTGTTATCTTCCGCCGGAATCCTTTTTAAAAGATGAACTGACTAAAGAGGAAATCAGGGACGTTATCCTGCAAGCCAGGGATCTTGGAGTTAAAAAAATCGTCATCCTCGGCGGAGAGCCGATGGCCTATCAGCACATCCTGGACATGATCGCCTTTATCCGGCAGCAGGATGTCGCGATCGAACTGTTTACCAACGGCTTTCAAATAACCGCCGATGTGGCCAGGTTTTTATTCGACCACCAGGTAATGGTGGTTTTAAAAATGAACACCCACGATGAAAAGATCCAGGATAAGCTGGCCGGAAAAAACGGGGCATACAAAGTCATACAGGCCGCTTTTCATCACCTGAAACAGGCGGGCTACCCTTCCGGGAATGTCCATTTAGGGGTCAGCACCATAATCTGCCGGCAAAATATCGATGAATTGGCAGGCATGTGGCAATGGCTGCGCGACCAGAACATCGCTCCCTATTTCGAAATGATTACTCCTCAAGGCAGGGCCAAAAAGAACGACTGGCTGGCGGTCGATACAAAAGAAGTATATGATGTCTTTCAGCGGATTGCCGCTCTGGACCGCGAGCGGTATGGCCTTTCCTGGGACCCGCAGCCTCCTCTGATCGGAAATAAATGCCTGCGGCACCAGTTTTCCTGCTACGTCAATTCGCACGGGGAAGTTTTGCCCTGCGTCGGGGTAACGATACCGGTGGGGAACATTCGAAAGCAAAAGCTCGCCGATATCCTTCAGGGAAGCGAGATTATTCAGGATCTGAAAGCTTTTCCCGCCACTATCAAAGGTCCCTGCCGCACCTGCGAGAAATCGAAGGAATGCTATGGCTGTAGAGGTGCAGCTTACCAATTGACCGGAGACTATCTGGCCTCGGACCCTCTGTGCTGGAGAAATCTCGATCGTCAGGAAGAAATCGTCTGTCTGCCCACGGCGGTCGACGAGATCATCCCGCAGAAAGGAACCATGCGGGTTATCGATACTCTCGACGAGATCGCCGAAGGATCGGTGAAGGTTTCCGTGACCATCCAAGAAGGCATGCCCTTTGTCGATGAACAGGGGATGGTCGATGAGGCCATCTACCTTGAAATGATGGCCCAGGCAGTTGCAGCTCAAAAAGGGTTCAAATACATGGGCATAGCCCAATCAGCTCCTGAAGGGTTCCTTCTGGGAGCCAAAAATCTGGAAATATCGGGCAGCGCATCGGTCGGCGATATTCTGACCATATCGATGACACGGTTTGTCCAATTCGGTGATTTTGCCCTGGTGAGAGGAACCGTTTCACGAAACAGCCAGGTGCTGGCCAAAGGGGAAATAAAAGTCTGGCAAAACAGCGTGCAGGGGGAATCCGATTGAAGCGAATGAAGCGAATGAAACAAAAAGCGCTCGTGTTCATGCTGTGCTCATTCTTGTTCAGTCTCCTCTCTCGTCCCCTCCCGGCGGCGGGGCAGGAAGCGGCTGAGCGGCAGGCGGCTGTGCAGGACGGGGCAGCACAGGAAGCGGCTGAGCGGCAGGTGACGGTGCAAGACGGAGCACAAAAAACCGCATCGCCCGCTAATCCGGACCTGACCGCAGTGCTGAGCGGACTGCAAGAGAAAATGTCCAGGGTAAAGACCCTTGCAACCAGCTTCAGCCAGGAAAAAAACCTGGCTGTTTTTGACCGGAAGCTCATGTTAACAGGGGCTATTTTCATACAAAAGCCGAACCTTTTCGCCTGGCATGTCAAAGAGCCGGTCCGCTATTCCCTGATCATAAAAGATAACTCGGTGACGCAATGGGATGAAGATACCAATAAAATCCAGCACGTGTCCCTGTCAAAAAATACCGGATATAAAATCGTCACTCAGCAATTGAGGGAATGGTTCTGTGGTACCTATACCTCGCTGCTTGAACAATACAATATAACCATGCTGTCTTCCGCTCCTGTTTGCCTTGTGTTCCATCCCCGCCAAAACAGCATGGCGGACAAAGCGATAACCAGTGTCACCGTTACCTTCGATAAAGATGAGCAGTATATTAAAAAGATTTCCATCGAGGAAAAAAACAAAGACAGTACGCTCCTTACCTTTACCGACACGAAGCTGAATGTCCCTATCGATGCCACAGCCTGGGAAGCGGGGAAAATCACCTTCTCTCAGGATGCCGGGAGGAACGGTTCCCGTGCGGGTAAATCTAAAGAGAATATCGCTGACGAGGTGAAATAACGTGTTTTACCGCTTTTCCTCACCAGGGAAATATCTGCTCATGGGACTGATAGGATTGATACTTGCCGCCTCAGCCTTTGGCCTCATCTTTATTTCCTTCGACAATACGATAGAAACGATGCTTCCAGGAGATGAAGAGGTTTTTCGCACCCTGAAGTTTTTCCGAGAATCCAATCTTTCGGATAAGGTTTTTATTTCGCTCAGCGTTCAATCCTCCCCCCAGGGGAAAGAAGGGGAAGCCGGTTATGGACATTCGAACCTTATCCGGGCTGCCGATCAACTGGCGGATTCTCTCAAGCCGCCCCTGGTGACAGAAGTGATAAGGGGAATCGCAGAAGAGGAACTATTCGAAGGAATAGGCAGCCTTATGACCTGCGCTCCGCAACTGCTCGATCAAAAGGATCTTTCCCGCATCGAACAATCGATCACTCCAGATGGGGTAAGAGCTCAACTGGCCAGGAATTTTCAACAACTGACACTTCCGTCCGGCAGTTTTACGGCGCCCTTCATTCGCTCCGATCCTTTGGGGATAAAGAACAGGATACTACACAATCTCCAAAACCTGTCTACCAGTCTGGGATACGACGTTACAATCGAAGATGGACACTTTATCAGTAAAGACGCACAGCATGCCCTGCTCATCCTTGAAACTCCGGTGCTGCTCACCGATGGATTCGCATCGCGTGCATTGCGATCCTATTTACGTGACCGCTTGAATGCTTTGCCTGCCTTTGTTTCGGCAGACATCGTAGCCGGACATCTTCACTCGGTAAGCAATGAAGAAGTCATAAAAAAAGATGTACGAACCATGACTATCATCGCCTCCATTGGTTTTTTTCTCTTATTCCTGCTCTTTTTCAAGGACATCAGGGCAGTCGCGGTTTTTTTACTGCCCCTGGCCACTATCCTCGTTTCCACAAACCTTTCATCCCTGGTATTCAGGAAATTATCCTATTTAGTTATAGGCATGGGGGCCGTTGTCATCGGATTTGTCATAGATTATGGAATTTATGTCTACACGGCAGTTGTTCGCTCCAGGGATAACCCGTCCGATAACCTGAAAAAAATAACCTGGCCGGTAATAACCGGAGCCCTGACCACGGTCGCTATTTTCGTGGCCTTTTTCTTCTCGCATGTTCAGGGATATCACCAGTTGGCTTTTTTCTCGATTATGAGTATCAT
>JBFMGO010000066.1:0-33255 GCA_040752695.1 bacterium | reverse complement strand
CCCTGCTGGACCTGAGGTTAGGTCCTGATATCCGATTTATCCAGGTAGAAGTGACCGATAAAAATGGCATGGCGCAATCTTATCTGGGGACAGGCATGGGAATCAACCTTGCGGTAAATATCTTGCTCAAACCAAAATGGTTTGTCGGAACCGGCATCAGGGAAGGAATCCTGAACTTCGGTAATGAAGAACTTAAGACAAGATATTTATTTCTCAACCTGCAAAGGCTCTTTTAGAACCTATCCCAAAAAGAGAATTCTCTGTTAAAAATCTCTCCATCCCCCTTTAAAAAAGGGGAGGAGGTATTTCGGGAGAGGTTCTTGACGTTTCTTCCCCTCCACCATTAGGCTGTCATGAAAGCAAATGGAACTCTTATGGCAAGGTCAGGTATGTCAAAATCAGGATTCAGGGACAGCCCCGCCAGGTCCAGGGCTGGATTGAGAGACATTATGCTGATTATCCTTTGGGTATCGGGGGCCGTTCTATCAGGAACCTTCACTCTTTCAGGCTGCTCCCCATGGCTCAATCTTGGCCGGACAAGCAAAAGGTACTCTCCCCTGCCTGCATTCTCTCCATATCCTGTTCATGATTACCCCAATTATTCAGCCGGCCGTTTCAAGGTACCTTTCCTGGCAGAGCAGTTGACCGCGGTTTTGAAAATCAGCAATGCACAAAAAGCCCCTTTGCTCGTTCTCCCGATTCAGGAGTTGGGCAGGGAAAATACTGTCAGCTCTTTCGGACTCTACCTGGCTGAACAGCTCAGGACGGAGTTGTACCTTAATGACTTTCGCATCCTCTGTCCGGGGCAAAAGGCCGAGGGGGAGCTCTTGAACCAGATGGTCAGGACAGCGGATTTTTCTCTTATCGTCCAGAGCGATCCTTTGATGAAAAAGCTGATCTCTTCCGGAGTGCGGTCAATAGTGTATGGTTCCTACCAGGTGGCGGGTGATGATATTTACCTGAATGTAAAAATGATTTCTCTGGAAAATCTGGAGGTTATTTCCATCGGCACGTGCGAACTGCCAAGAGATAAAAATATCCTGAGCTTGATCAGACAAAGGAAGGTTCTGGAAATAACGGCGTTTTTCGACCACAAGGATGATAGAAAAGACAGAGAGGAAGATAAAGATAAAGAGAAGGATGCCGATCAGGAACCTTTTGGTTTTACGGTCAAAGGCAAGGATGATTTTTAACACTATGCAGGACAGAATGTCGTATCTGTTTATAGAATGTATTATCGATTTATTGATAAGAGCATGCGGCTTTTCATCAAGAGGATACCTCCCGTCAATCATGCCCTCCCACTCAGCCACAGAAGCAGCGGTGACAGCCTTACGCAGCATATCTTCCAACGCGGCCTGATCACTGACAGCAGAGAGTCGCTCTCTGACTGAGAGTATGGAACTGGGCCAATTTGTATCGCTACGCGTACTTTGTATCGATAAGACGCGGGTTTGTTAAAAGTGTCCGCTGGAGAGAGTAAAATAATTTTAATACACCAGAAATAGACACCATAGAAAGTGAAGGAGATTGATGAATCACCGATATAAAAAAATAGAGGAGGGAAATCCATCTGGATTTTTTTATCGTTTACATTCTCGGTTCACCAAATGATGATTTCACAGAGTATCATGTCTCAATGGCTACTGCAAAACAGGAGGGGTAGGCCGAAAAATTATCAGTAAACATGCATTTGCCAGGTATCGTCCGTGTTGTGCTAATTGCTAACATTCCTACTCATACATTATCCACATTATCCACAGGGATCCTGAATGGAGGGACTGCTCAATGAAATGCTTGCCAAAGATTTATATCCTCATCTTCATCTTCTTATTTCTCTTGATAGCTGGCTTTCCCCCGGCTCAAATCCTGGCAGCGCCTGCTGCAGATCAGGTCGTTTTTGTTTTAAGCAAAGAGAATACAACCTCAGGTACCGGACAGGCTATCCACAAGGTAACCTTCGGGATTGAAAAAGGCTCAGGTGCGGTTCCTGTTTGCCTTACTACAACAATAGAATACAATCTGAATGTTTTTTCCCTCTTCACCGAGGCGGATCTTTCTCCTTCTTCCGCTGCCAATTCCATCAATAAAGACGTAACACCGAATCTCTCAAAAAATAGCCAGGGCATTATCAAAGTCGGAGTCGGAGTAGAAGACTATAACGATACTCCTTTACCGGATGGAGACCTGTTTACGATTAACTTCAAGGTCAAATCCGGGGCTACTCCATCGGCTGACGATGTTTTCATTACTCATGACATTTCGGAGGGACCGAATCAGGCCAGCAACAGCGGCGCCACACTGCTGAAAGTAGCAGACGAGTCGGGAGAAATTTTCGACAGTACGCTCGATGTAGCTGATTCAGGCAGTTCATCCGGCAGCAAAGGAAGCTGTTTCATAGGATCTCTCATCGGATTGCACAAGTAGATGAAAAGTGGAAAATGGATCACCCAAGGAGAATATTCACGGAGAAAGGAACCCACGATGTCAGCCAAAAAGACAGCTCAAAAGACAGCCCTCAAAAGCCTTTTGCTTGCCTTGACGCTTGTTGTTTTATCGCTGTTTGCAGCCGCACCCGCCCTGTGGGCTGCCACTACCCTGCAATCAATTGATCCTCAGGCTCATTCAGGGGGTAATTTCTATTCGGTTAAGGTATTGGGTACGAATTACCTGGTAGGTAACGAAAGTGGCTTGCAGGTTTATAGTAATGCTGCAACGCCGGCATTATTGGGTGAATATCCAGCCTTGACCGCGAGTTATGCGGGTGGGGCTTCAGGTCTGGATATTGCCAATTTTAAAACCGCTGTGGATGGGGCGACCATAAGCAGTGTAAAGTATGCTTTTTATGCTGATGGAGTAAACCTGTACGTCATTAATGTTAACACACCGGCCACCCCGACGCTGACCAGTTCCTATGGAATTGCCAATGTCAGGGCAGTAACCGTGGCCCAGACAAGCAATACCAGTAAATACTATCTTTTTGCGCTGGCCTATCGGCCACAGGTAAATGTCGAAGGTGGCGATCCGCTGCCGCCGAACACCCTTTTGTATATCTTTGATGTCACTACTCCTGCCAGTTTGACTCTGAAGGCAACCCTCGAACTGGACACGGACAGCGAGGCACCGAATAATACCGGAGCCTGTGATCTGGTCTATGTGGCGGATGTGGACCATGACAGCAGTGACGATTTTGATGGTGACGGTGTTGATTACGATCCCTATCTTTTCATTGCCGATGGCGTTGAGGGATTAAAATCCGTTGACGTTACCGGCCTGGAGAACACAACTCCAACCTATCCCACTGAAGATGATATCTATCAAACAGATACAACCGGTACGGCTACAGGTGTTGACGTGGCTTTTTTCGGCGACACCCTCTATGCCTGTGTAGCTGACGGTGTTCAGGGCTTGCAGGTTTTCAAGGTAACCACACCGAACAGCCTGCCCAGCACTCCCATTGGTCATTTGGCCAGCAGCACCGATGAAAACGGGAACATTGCCGTATGCTATGATGTAAAGTTATTCGGTGGTACTGCCTTTATCGCCAACGGCAAGGCAGGAGTAATGGTGGCTGATATCTCCGACCCCAACACACCGGTTGATATCACGCATGGGAAATATTCCACGACTGCTCTGTCTTACATCGATTCTACGGATAGCTATAACCGTCTGAAGGGAACAGCCTATGGCATGGATTTCGATTACTCGTCTAACCTGATTTACCCGATCGTTGCCTGGGGTGAGGCCGGATTGATCAAAACCAAAATCAATTTGGTGATTATTCCGGCTGGAGTTGATGACCTGGATGGCGGCATAGTGGGTGAAACACTTGAAAAGGCCATCTTCGACGGTACCTACTTCTGGGTGTTGGGAGATGACGGAGCGGGAAGTGATGGCAAGTTATACCGGATCACTCCTGGAGCCGTAACAGCTACAGCCAGTACCAATACCCATTTTGCCATCACCGCAAACATCGTGGCAGCAGGTGACTATATTTACGGAGTTGCCACCGGGGCCACGACCAAACTGGCAAGGATGCCAAAAGATGACCTGACGGCTGCGGCAGAAGCGACCACTGATACGGCTGCTGCTGCTATTACCAATCTTTATACCGATGGAGAATCGGTGTTTTACCGCGCAAGCGGTAACACTGTGATGGGAAGATTGGATGTAGATAATTTTACCCACGCCACAGATGCCCTGATTGAAAGTGCCGCTATTTTTGACGGAGTCCAACTGGTGATTGCCGGAAGTTATGTATATGGTCTAAAGACCGGGACTCTCAATGAGATAGCAAGGATAAGCACCAGCTTTACCAGTGGTGCCAGTGCAGCCGGGGATACTTCAGGAACCACTTCGGCTAATATCACGGCCATAGCCACCGACCCGAATAACACCTATGTGGCTATTGCTGAAGCCGGTACGAAACTTGCCCGCCTCGATATCAGTAAATTCGGATCGAGCGGCGATATCGTGGAAAGCGCCGCTGTCGCTACAGCTTCCAAGCCCATAGTAGTTCTCGGTGATTACATATACGGCGTTGATGGTACGACAGATACCAAGCTCGTCCGCCTGCCTGTGGATTTTGCCTCCGGTGCTTCCGGCAGTACATCGAGCACGGCCTGTGCAGCCACGGTTGCCAGCATCATAACCGATGGAGTCAATCTTTATGCCATAAGCGCCGCTGATGGCTATGTTACGCAATATGCTCCTTCTCTGTGGGGCACAGGACAGGATGGCCTGCAATCGGCGGCAGAAGTATTTCAGGATTCACCCGCTGTAATGGTGGCCGGTGACGGCTATATCCTGGGTGAGGATGTTACCACTGCCGAAGATCTGGCCATGGTCAGTTTTGTCGGTGATGAGGCTGACCATAAGATTGCCACCAACAAGGCGAGCGCTTCCAATTTCGGCGGCTATGCCAAGGATATCGCTTTATATACGGATGAGTCTACGGCATCGGACTATGTCTTTATCGCTGACGGAAGTAAGGGTATCAGGCGGTATACTCTCCCTAACGCTACGCCGACAGACCCAAGTACCTGGGCGGAAGTCATCCTGACCGATGTGGATGGGGACGGTGTGGTTGCTACACATCCAGATAAAGACCTGGATGATGCATTTGATATTTATGATGCCAGAGGTATTGATTTTGGCTTTATTACCAACTTTGGCGCTTCCGTCGTCCTGGTTGCGGATGGCACGGGTGGAGTCAAACTGGTTGACTCCGGTGCAACGGGATTGATGACCGACACCGCAGTAGCCAACCTCGATGGTTACATAAAGCAGCATGATGCCACGGCAGCCAACAGTCTGACCGGTAACAACAATACCACCGATGGGGCGGCAGCCGAAGATATCGAATACTTCACGGCCACGAGTGGCGGTGTTACTACTCCTTATGCGGCTGTGGCCAATGGTTCGGCCGGGCTGGTCATCCTTAACCTGGATAACGGAGCCAATGGCAATGGAGCCGCGCCGGATGGAAACCTCGGCGATATCGCGGTAGTAGCCAGGGTCGCCATCACTGACGGCTATGCCTACGGTGTAGCGGTAGACACCGGCAATAACCTGGTCTATGTGGCTGCCGGCACTCAGGGTGTAGCCATCGTCGAGCTCGATCCTGATGAGGATGGCAGTTTCGACGATGCAGCTCTTCTGGATGGCGGAACCTATCAGTACACCTCCACCTATTATGGATCGAACCACGAAGCCTATTCGGTAACCCTGGACGATCCGACCGATCCCCTGTATGCGTTTGTCGCCTATGGCACCAGGGGGGTCATTATTCTCGATGTCAGCGATCCCACCTCTCCGGTCAGAGAATCTATCTACCCTTCGAGCGGACAGGTTGACGGCAAGGCCTACGACATTGCCTATGCGGATAATACCCTCTATGTAGCCATGAGCTACGGAAAGGTTCTTTCTCTGGATATTGCAGACCCCAGCAGTATTAGTCTGCGCGAGAGTATGAACACCTACGGCGAGGCCATGGGAATCGCTTTCGGTGATCTGGACGGAGGCGGACTCAAGAAGAAAAATCACCTCTTTATCGCCAATGGCCCCGGAGGACTCCTGGCTTCCCAGGTCAAATACCAGATGTTGATAAACTCGGTGGTTACGAATGTCCAGCCGCAGAGCGGCGGAGATACCGTCAAGATTATCGGTTCCGGATTCTTCGACAGTACGAATATCAGGGTATATGTTGGCAGTGGCGGCGCGATAACCCCGACCATAACCAATGCCTTTGAGCTCACCTTTACTGCCCCGTCCAATAATGCCGGGACATACGATATCAGAGTAGCCGATACATCCAGCAATCTGGTCGAGGATACCGCAACCAGTGCACTTACCTACGCATCCCAGGGGAGCGCGATCATTGGGCTTTTCGCCGATACGACCACAGAGGGTGCCGTCACCGCGCCAGGCGGGAGAGTGCCCCTCGATGTAGTCCTGCATAACAATGGAGCCGGCAACCTTATCTCGGCCAAGGCCCTGATCAAGTACGATAAGAATGAAATCGAGGTACTGAATGCAGCCGGTACGGCCAATGTCGTTGGATTGATCGACCCTAACACTGCCTTTGTCCTTGATTCGAGTCTGACCAACCTCACGGTAACGACGAGTATTATCGACCTTAATTCCAGTGACGACTACCTGAGTCTCATGATTTCCATCTACGGTACCGCACCTTTTTCAACTGCGCCTACCGATAAGATCACTTTAGGCAAGGTCTACTTCGATATTCCCGCTTCGCTTGCCGCCGATCAACTATTGATCCTCGATAACACCACCGGTCAGGAAGTGTCTATTCCCAATGGAGATGTTTCTCCTGCCGTGGGAAGCACGACCTCGATTTATGTCAAAGAAGCGCCGAAACTAGCCTGTAGCTATGTCAGTGAAACCCTGTCCGCGGGGTCCTCGGAATCCTTTGGAGTCGGCCCCTTTGTGGTGACTGTTTCCGAAGTCCTGGATCCAACCGCCATGGTCGAGGGTGCGGAAATCACTTTCAGTGTCAGCTCCGACGCCCTGATCGATGCCGATGGAGTAACCAGTGTATTCAGGGTGAATTCGGGAGCCTTAAAAACCGGATCCAGCCTGACCACCTCCCCGATAACAGTCAGGACCAACTCATCGGGTATCGCTTCGGTAGGTCTGAATATCGGGACAAAAGCCGGAACCTATACCATGACTATCAGCGGGGTAACCTCTGACGGTGCAATCTTGAGTGGATCTCCTCTTACCAAGACCTTTACCATCAGTGCTGAAACCACGGAGAACGATGAAAACGACAGCATTTCGCTCTCCCCAAGTACCTTGGCTCCATCACCGGGGGATACGGTAACGATCACCATAACTGCTTATGACCGGTACGGGAATACTATGGCTGATGAAGATGTTGCCATTTCAACCGATCAGGGTTCCCTCAGTGTAACCTCTGGCAAGACCAACTCCAGCGGCCAGATTACCACCGATCTGAAGCTCCTGAACAGTATCGCCACTCACACCGTAACCGCAAGCTATGACAGCGGCCAGACTTCGGAAACGCTGGAAGTAACAGCCACAGGACCCGACGTGAATGCCGACGGATCATTCACCATAGCCGATATCCAGGCGGGCATCAACTATCACCTGGCCTGGACGGACCTTACTACAGTGAGCAAACCGGCAGGGAAAACCTATGTTCCCGGTGATACCAATCATAACGACCGGTTCGACCTTAACGAAGTAGTGGCGATTATTAACCTGGCCATGGAATTGGGGCTGGAGGTAGACCTGTAAAAGAGGTCCTTACAATAAAGCCCTTACTCCACCAAAGGGTCAAGCCACCTTTTGGAAGAACCCAAGGACTTCCCTGGCCCTGCCTGAAGCGCAGGGCCGGGGATTTTTCATAAGGAGGACCCGGCATTTCTTTTTCATAACAGATGAACAAAAAGTCACCCTTCTTGACTTTTTTTGGGGGATACTCTATATTCAACCTATGAACCAGATCATCAAAAAACTTCCATTTCTTCGTAAAAACAGTACCTATTCCCAGGCTCTCGAGCAGTATGAGCAGGGGAATTTCGAGAAGGCCATAGAGGGGTTCGGCAAAGTCATCTCTCAGCCAGGCAAGGCAGGGGTATACTATAATCTTTCCCTCTTTTACATCAAGGAATCCTATCTGCACCTGGGATTTGCTTACGAACACCTCGGAATGTACGAGGAGGCGGTCAAAAACTTTACCGCTGCGGTCCGGATTTATACCAATTATCCGGACATCCATTACCATCTAGGGCTTTGCCTTTGTTTTCTTGAAAAATTCGACCGGGCGGAGCAGGAGTTTCGGCAGGCACTGGAGATTAATCCCCGGTATACTGCGGCCATTTCGCTTTTGGGATTTACCTGCGTGAGGCTCCACCGACTGGACGATGCTGCGGACTGCTATCAAGAGGCCCTGGAAATCAATCCTCATTATGCTGACTGCCACTACCTGCTTGGCTCCATTTATGGTCTTTTACATCGGTTTGATGATGCCATAAAGGAGTTTCGGCAGGCACTGGAAATTAATCCCCGGTATCCGGAGGCACAGTCGGGGATCAGGCTTATCGAAGAAAATCAAAAACACTCAGAAGGCAGGCCAAAGAAGGCATCTTTTCACCAAAAGGTACTCGATGAATTTTCAAGAGCTTTTGCTGTCGTTCCCGTCGATACGGGCAAGGCATACAGCCAGGCGGCCCCGTTGCCAGAGGGAGAGGATGTTATCTCCCATACCATTCTCTTTTACGAAAAAGCTGTGCAGCTTAATCCCCGGTATGCGGACCTTCACTATCATCTCGGAACGTATTACGCAAAAAGGGGAAATCATCAGCAGGCGATCGAAGCTTTCCAAAAGGCCCTCGATATCAATCCCCGTTATGTTCAGGCGATGGTCAGTCTGGCTTTGGCTTATTTGAAAACAGGAGAACACAAAAGGAGCATCCAGATCCTGCAGGAAGCGATTACCGTTCAGCCCCGGTATCCGGATCTTTATTACCATCTCGGAACCCTTTATGCCGAAAAGGAAAGTGTTCAGGATGCAAAAGAAGCATTTGAAAAAGCCCTGGCTATCAATCCCCATTACCCGGAATGCCTGGCTGCTTTAGCCTTTTTGCACGAAAAGCAGGGGCGCATGGATCAGGTTGCTCTTTACTGGAGGCTCTATCTGAAACGCTGCCCGAATCCCGAATGGGAAAAGGAGATCAAGCGTTCTTTCCCTATGGATCTTTCAGAGCCGGGCGGATGATTTTGGGGAAGTGAAGGAGAGCAAAAATTGCTGGAAAATCCCTTTGGATTACAATTGCTCAATCCCATAAATTTTTTTCGGTTTATCTGGCATGTGCCTGATTTTCTCAAGCTTTTTTACCGACTCTTTATGGATTCCCGTGTCCCCCTGTATCTGAAGCTGCTCCTGGTTGGAACCCTGCTCTACATAATCAGCCCTGTTGATTTCATACCTGAGCTTCTTATTCCCATCATTGGGGGATTTGACGATATTATCCTGCTTATCCTCTGCTTAAGGGTCTTTTTATCCTGGTCACCACGCGAAGTGGTATTGGAGCATGTAACCCGTATCGACCGAGAGAAGCAACTGAAAAAACAGGCGAAATAACGTTACTTTCTCATTTTGACGGATAATACTCAAAAAGGGTAAGAGATGACTATGAAAATTGCGCTGGCGCTGGGAGGTGGAGCTGCACGTGGCTTATCCCATGTTGGAGTACTCAAGGTGCTGGAAAAAGAAAACGTTCATTTTGATCTCATTGTCGGGACCAGCATCGGTGCCATCGTCGGCGCACTCTACGCCCTCAATCCGAAGGCCGATGAACTGGAGGAGCGCATACTGGATTACATTGACAGCGGGCCGTTTAAAAAATTCCGGATGGACTCCTTTCTCAGAGAGAGTGTGAAGGAGAATAAACCGAGAAAAAGGCTTATGCCCTTCATCCCCGGTTTTCTTGAGAGGGGTATTTTCTTCGGCAGATCACTGACCCGTTTATCGTTTATTTCCCCTGAAGTCGTCAGAGAGAACAGCTCTTACCTTTTCGGTGAATCCGGCTTTCAGGAAAGCCGCATTCCCTTACATCTGGTAGCCACTGACATGGATGCGGGATCGGAATGCATTTTGAGCCAGGGGCTTATTCGAGAAGCTGTTGCTGCCTCCTGTGCCATTCCTTCAATCCTGCCGCCGGTCAGTATTGAAGGCAAAAACCTGGTTGACGGAGGCTGCGTCAGTCTCGTTCCAATCAATGAAGCCCGCCAATTAGGTGCAGACATGGTTATAGCGTGCAACGTGGGCAAGAACCGGTTAAGCCCGGTCTACCCTTTGAAGAGCGGGATTGATGTAGTTATGCGCTCGTATGATATTACCCTGTTCTTCCTGAGGGCCCGCCAGCTTAGTGAAGCGGATGTCATTGTTTCTCCAGAGGTAAGCGATATCAACTGGGCTGATTTTTCCCGTGCAAGAGATTGTATTCAAGCGGGAGAGCGGGCAGCCAGAGCGGCTTTAGGCCAGATCAGGAAGAAGAAATTGTTGAAGCAGATTCGCCGGCTCCTTCCGTTCAACGGGTAAGGTGATGGGAGGGAATTTTCCCCGTGCTCCCCTAAATTCTTGATTGGGAGAAGGTTTTTATTTCCCCTCTTATTGAGGGGAGGAATTTTCGAGAAATACTCTCATTCAATAACTGGCCGGGTCGTCCCCGCCCGGTATACTTGAGTCAGGAATATGAGCCCGTACCGTAATAAGACAGATACCAAGGTGAAGTCCAGGGTGAAACCCGCGGTGAAGCCCGCCGCTTCCAATCCGACCGAGAGCATCCTGGAGAGCATTTCCGACGGTGTATTTACCGTGGATGGTGATTGGCGGATTACCTCCTTCAACCGGGCAGCGGAAGAAATCACAGGGATCAGCCGTGAAGATGCGATCGGCAGAAGGTGTTCGGAGGTATTCCGCGCCAGCATGTGCGAGGTGGATTGCGCCCTGGCCCGCACCCTGAATACGGGAGCCCCTGTCGTCAACAAGTCTGCTTTTATCGTGGATGCCGAGGGCAGACGCATCCCGATCAGTTTATCCACGGCTCTTTTGAGAAATGAAAAAAAACAGGTGATCGGAGGCGCTGAAACGTTCCGTGATTTGACTCTGGTCGAGGAGCTTCGCAAGGAACTGGAAGGCCGGTTTCAGGCGGGCGACCTGGTAAGCCGGAGTGCCTCGATGCGACGGATATTCGATGTCCTGCCTCAGGTAGCAGCCAGTGACAGCACTGTGCTCATCCAGGGGGAGACAGGAACGGGCAAAGAGCTTCTGGCCAGGGGGCTCCATAACCTCAGTTCGCGGCACAATAAGCCTTTTGTCGCCATTAATTGCGGAGCCTTGCCCGATACTCTTTTGGAATCGGAGCTTTTCGGTTATAAGTCGGGTGCTTTTACCGGTGCGCGTAAGGATAAACCCGGCCGCTTTGCACTGGCAGAGGGAGGAACGCTGTTTCTGGATGAAATCGCGGAGGTGAGCCAGGCCTTGCAGGTCAGGCTGCTGCGGGTGTTGCAGGAGAGAACCTATGAACCCCTCGGCGGGACGGAATCCATTAAAACGGACGTGCGGGTGATCGCAGCCACGAACCGAAACCTTGCTCTCCAGGTTAAAAAAGGGGCGTTTCGGCAGGATTTGTTCTACAGGATCAATGTTGTGAAGATGGACCTGCCGCCGCTGCGAAAACGCAAGGAAGATATCCCTTTGCTGGTAGAACACTTTGTGGCGAGGTTCAACCGCACGCAGGGCAAATCCATCTGCGGGGTCACCTCGCAGGTCATGGCCTTTCTCATGGCGCACGATTATCCCGGCAACATCCGTGAACTGGAGAACATCATCGAACACGCTTTCGTCCTGTGTGGTGAGGGACGTATCGAGCCCTGCCACCTGCCGGAGGAGTTCTTGTCCCGGTCCCCCTCTTCACCCTCCAGTGTGGGGGAACCCGATACGGCCAGTGAAGAGAAAACGAAGGCTGCCTGTATGGGAGAAATGGATGCGGCAGTCCGTGCGTTCGAGGCTCATGCGATCGTTGAAGCACTTCAGCGTAATCATCTCAACCGCCTGGCTGCGGCACGCGAGCTCGGCATGCATAGAAGCACGCTGTTTCGCAAGATTAAAGCGCTTGGTATCACGCTGCCGAAAAGCGATGGACGCTACAGGCAGGAATCTTAGCATAGGTCGCTTCAATTACGCGGCCAGGTTTATAGGGGCAGGCCCCTTGTGCCTGCCCTTGCCCATTCAAAGATCTCTCCTCCTTCAGCTCATCCAAAATATTTTCAGGAATTTTTGGTAAATAGTCCGAAAATAAAAACCTGAATAATCGTAATATTTTTTTTCACAATACCTGAGTAAAAGGAGGATTCCCGTGAAAATGCCTGGAATGGCTGGTTTGCTGAGGGCTGGTTTATTCATGATTATGGTGAGTCTGGGTTTCGTGCTTATCAGTTGTGGCGGTGGAGGTGGAGGTGAGACTGCATCTTCGGTTGAAGAATCAGGGGATTTAGAGTCACTCAGCAGTGATGCCAGCATGAAATCGCAGCCCCATTACCAGTCACTTGAGATACTGCCGACGTCCTATGTCCAGGATGCAGGAGACCCCGTAAAACAGGCAATAAAAGGGGATGCTCAAATTATCTATTCTCCCTATACAGGCAACGTCTCTCCGGATTACAGCGAGTATGAAATCTATCAATATGAATCCTCCTTTCATCTCATCGACGTGGCAAACGACAGCAAAGCCACTCTTTCCAATTGCTACCTCGTGACAGAATTAGAAGATGGTGAGTATCGGCTGGGCATTTATAATCCTGCTGATCCTTCTGAAATACTCTGGGAAGATACTCCGGTTCTTATCGATTTCAAAACCCTGGAGATTGGAGTAACCCACGACTATCATTCTTCCTTTGAAAGCGGCAGCATTTCGGTTTTGGCTAAGGAGCACGTAACAATTAACAATAAAAAATATCCGGCCTGGAAAATTTCTGAAACTTCGGAGGATGACGCTTTTATCGTGCAAGAAACCCGATGGGTAAATCCCAAGTATGGCATTCTCAAAATGGAAATTAAGATGATAAACAAGAAAGACGATTCGGTTATGTTCCTTGACGGCATACTCAAGGGATATCATTAACGGTACGTCCCTAACGGCTTATTCATGCTGATGTTCGGCGGATTGTCCTGGCCGCCTGGCCGGTTCCCATCTCCCCGCACCCTTTAAGGACCGGTATCGGTAATAACGGAAGACTCCCCATCGGCCCCCCACCTTCAAAGCCCTCTCTCTGTAAGGGGAGAGGGTAAGGAGTCGCCTTTAAAAAAGGGAAAAAGGGTAAGAATCTGCCCTTTCAAAGCAGGAGGCTCCTTTCCCCTCGAAGAGGATACTTGTGGCGGGAAGCACATCTACTGGGGGTGAAGGCTTAAGAAAAATAAGGGGTTCATGGTCCGGCCTGTTATGACGTGACAAAATTGTCGACCTCCGGCGCCTGTTCCTGTCACTTTTTGTCTCCCTCCATTGTTGCATGCACCTGTTAAGCGACGTTGCGTGTCCTTAAGCTTGATGCCTTTAAAATCGATTACCTTTGATATAACAACCCATTAACTATTCATTGATTCTGTGATTTCCTTCCTTCACTCTTTGTCAATATATTTTTATCCATAATTGGCATATCATATGCAATTTAGTAAAGATAGATTCGCTCAAGAGCTCTTGGCAGAAGAATATGATTTATCTCCCTCGCGGATAATGGCATACGCGTGCGCCATCCCTTTTTTAGGGGAAGAGGAGAAGGTGCCGGTGTCCGGTCTGACTCCTCGAAAAGGGGGAAGATTACTTTATTGTTTACTGAATAATTATACGTATCGATATAGAGCAAAAGGAGACCCTTTATGAGAGTAAAAAAATCAGCCCATTGTTTGTTCATCGCTTTTTTTGTCTTTTTCATTTTTGGAACCGCTATTTCCGGTTATGCTTTTTTACCGAATGAGGATGGTTTTCAACAGGATACTATTAAGTCAGAAAAAAGAGGAGAAGCGGCTGATGCTGAATATCTTGACTCAACCAAGAAAGATACCCGAAAGAATCCCGATCTGATGCAATGGAACATGGAGGTCGATGATAAAACCTTTCAGATTATGGTAAACAGAAATGAGGAGACAATTACCATCAGAGGGGAGGCAGAAGACTGGAAGCAAAAAGAGAAGGCCGAGAATGTCCTCAGGTTGAGAGCCCCGAGTGGCTTCCAGATCATTAACCAGATCGATATCACCCAGCCCTTGATGAGGGGAAGAGGGTAAAAATCATGGGAACCTTGATGAGGGAAAGGGGGTGAACATCATGGGAGCCCTGATAAAAGGTTTGTTAGAGCAGGTATTTATGCAGGCTCTGATATTCATGTCCCTCCTGTTTGGAGCAGGTGAAATGATGCGGCCTCAACCTGCATTCCAGACAGCGGAGCCTGCAGAAAATGTATAAAGATACTTTTGGCAAAGGACCGGGCCTATTATGAACAGATAAATATACAAAATAGCACAGGCATGCACTGGAAGAAAGTATTCGTGCACAAGAAGTATGGAATCAAGTGATAAACTGCCATCCACTCCACTGAAACGGCTAATGGACCATCCACTCCACGGAAAATGGGTAACTGAGAAGAAACTCCGGTTACCCATTTTTTTTATTCCGGCTTATTGTTCCGATAAAAACGAACAGCCGATTCAAGGTGCCGGATTCCGCGATGAATCTGCTGAAAATCAAAAAGACCGCCGAAATGGAATGATTATTGTGAGATATTGATGACAACGCATGGAATGATTATTGCAAGGTAACGGTTATTGCATGACGAAGACAAAACGGGGAAAAAGAACAGTGCCGAGGGCCGGACTCGAACCGGCACGGGGGCAAGCCTCCGAGGGATTTTAAGTCCCTTGCGTCTACCAATTCCGCCACCCCGGCAGCATTCTTTTTTCATTGAGACAGAGACAAAATCTATCACTATTTAGGAGATATGTCAAGAGGGCAGCGGAGAACTTTTCATTTTGCCTGCAAACGGTTACTTTAAGCTGGACGTAAGACTCATTGTTTATTATCATTAGCATAGAGTGTATATCACCGTACTTTTTATATTTCACTATTATTTAAATCTTACCCGCAAAACGATAATCTTTATCTTTTAAAGGGTATCGTTTAAGATTATCTGGTAAATTATAAGATTATCTGATAAAAGGGCTAAGGAATTATATTTAAGGAAAAACATCGTATGGAAAGGTACAGCAATGGTAAACCAAAACTTATCCTTAACCCGAGAATAGGGCAGGGGAAAAGATTTTGGCCTGCATCACGAGTAGGGGATTTGCTTCAAAAATGTAGGCAGGATTTTGGTTTTGAGATATGGATTATTGCCGGACCCCAGGATCGGGACTATGTGGAAGAGATCTCCGAGCATATGGGAGGAGAAAGGCCGCACACTATCAGTCTCCTGGACCTGGATCAATTAGGGGCGATACTCAAGCCTTGCGGCTTGTTTATCGGACCGGACAGCGGTACAAGCAGGCTGGCCGCTTCTCTTGGAGTGCCGACTGTCGTACTTTTCGGAACAACGAGGCCCTCTCAATGGGGTGCACCCCCTACAGCCCAGATAGAAGTCATCAGTAAGGATGCCAGATGCTCTCCCTGCTCTATCCCGCAGAAGCTTGCCTGTCAAACCAGACATTGCTTCATGGATATTTCGATTGAAGAGGTCATTGGGAAAGTAAAAAAGCTGATTGGTTATGGTCAGGAGAATTAAAAAAGCCATAGCCAGTCGATCTGGGAAACTTAAGTACACATTACATTACAGAAGTGGCAGGTTTTCGTCCTTCCCCCTTGCGATAAGGGTTTTTATTCCCCTGTTTCGTAAAGGGGGGACAAGGGTGATTTTCGACATATGACCAATTCAATTTATAGCGGGGAAGTGGTAATTCTCTTGAAGTGAAGGCGGCACCCGGATTTGAACCGGGGATAAAGGTTTTGCAGACCTCTGCCTTGCCGCTTGGCTATGCCGCCTTAATTAAAAAAAGAGCGGGAAACGGGATTTGAACCCGCGACCACCGCCTTGGCAAGGCGATGCTCTACCGCTGAGCTATTCCCGCTTTTGTTGTGAATACAGCTTTATTTATAACAAATATTCGTCCGGTTGTCAACTAATTTTCCCGATCCGATGTTTTCCCCTCCGGGATTGTTTTCGAAAAGGGAAGATCAATGATCACAGACATTTTCACCGACTTGCAGCGTTCCGTCAAGATAGCCGACAATCAACTTTTCGGGTGCCTCTGCTGCTGCACCCACAACCACCGTGATATTGTTCTGTGCAAAAAGACTCTGGGCACGCTCCCCCATTCCTCCTGCAATGACAACCTGCACGCCCCTCTCGGCCAGCCAGGGGGGGAGAAGCCCCGGTTGATGCTCCGGCGCGTCAATGGTTTCGTTTTTCAGGATGGCTCGCGTTTTTGGGTCTACATCGATCAGAGCGAATTTTTCGCAATGACCAAAGTGCATTGATAGTTTGCCGTTGGCTACCGGAATGGCTACACGCATGGTGTTCTCCTTTCTCTGCGGACTGTCCGCTCCTTGCGGGTTGTTCACTCCTTGCGGATCGATAGCTTCCTCAGGTTTATGCTCCGGAATCGCGATGTGAAGTATCGGACCGATAATATGCTCGAATGCCCTGGCTGTTTCGGTTTGGGCATAATGATGGACATAGGGCGTTCCTGCATCACAGGCATCGCCTATCTTCGGGTCAATGGGTATGCGGCCAAGGAATGGGATATTCATCATGCGGGATATCTGCTCTCCTCCGCCCGTTTTGAAGATCTGGGTCACCTGGCCGCATGTGGGGCAGGCAAAGCCGCTCATGTTCTCGATCACTCCAAACAGAGGGATCGATAACTGGCGGCAGAAGCTGATGGATTTGCGCACGTCCGCAGTGGCCACCTCCTGAGGTGTGGTGACGACCACTGCACCGTCGATATCCTCGATAAGCTGGCAGATTGACAAAAGCTCATCACCAGTGCCCGGCGGCGAGTCGATAACCAAAAAATCCAGATCTCCCCATTCCACGTCCTTGAGAAATTGCCGGATCACGCCCATTTTCAGTGGCCCGCGCCAGATAATGGCGTCATCCTGGTTCCGAAGGAGAAAACCGATAGACATGACCTTCATTTTGTCTCCAAGCCTGATCGGAAGAATGGACTGCTCTGAGGTGATCTGTAGCGGTCTGCCTTCCAACTGAAGCATCTTCGGTACGCTTGGGCCATGAATGTCGATATCGAGAAGACCCACGCGCCTGCCTGCCAGCGCAAGGGAAATGGCGAGATTGACGGCCACGGTACTTTTACCCACTCCCCCCTTGCCCGAAAGAACGATGACCTTGTGGGCGATTCGGCACATCCTGCTCTCGAGCGACTGCCGCTCCTTGAAATCATTCTGGCTTTCGCCCTCCCGTGCCTGCCTTGCACTGCAACCTTCGCTTTCACAGGTGCCGCATATCTGGCGGCCGGGAGTGTCATGGCACTGGGGCTCGCCGGACTGGTTTTCCATGGCCTGCCTTCCCGCAGGCTGGCATTCGTCTGTGTGGCATTCTTCAGGCTGGCCTTCCCAGGTGCCAAAGGAATCGGACAGTGCAGCTTTCAGCGTGCTGACTGCTAAAAGGGCGCAGTGTCGCTCTTCTTCTGGCAACCCGCCTAAAGCGGCCAGAATATCGTCCTGTGACAGCAGAAAGACCTTCTGCCTGTCCGCAGCGGTTTCTGCAAGTTTCGCCGCCGTACTGCCGCTGGCTATGGATGCAGCACAGCCGTCGGTCGTGAACGTAACCTGAACTATGCTGTTCTCTTCGGTTCTGACCCAGAACTCCATGGTATCGCCGCACGGGCCGGTAATTCTGGCGTGCCCGCTGGCTCCTTTCATCGGGCCGAAGTTTGCAGGGAGCTTGCGTTCCCCGCTTATCCAATCATATGACATACCGTTTGCCATCCTTTCCTGATGTCTTGTGCTGCCGGACAGTCACGGTACTCGACGACCGCTTTGCCGTTTACCTGTGCAGCGGTGACATTTCGGTCATAAGATATTCGTTCAAGGGCCTGGCAGCCGGATACGAGCGCCTTGCGCTCTATCCGGTCGGCCATGTCCTGATTCAGGTCCCATTTGTTCACACAGACAGCCGTCCGGATGCCAAAATGCCTGGTCAGTGACAGAACCCTCTCTAGGTCGTGCTCGCCCGAAAGTGTCGGCTCTGTCACTACCACCACGAACGACGCACCACTGATAGAGGCAATGGCCGCACACCCGATGCCAGGCGGCCCATCCACAAGGATAAGATCGCTCCCTGCCTCCTGTGCGAGCCTGCGGGCCTCCTTGCGCACAACCGTTACCAGCTTGCCGGAATTCTCGGCAGCGATGCCGAGCCGGGCATGCACCATCGGGCCAAAGCGGGTTCTCGATAAAAACCACTCCCCGCACTTCTTTTCAGGAAAATCGATCGCTTTGACCGGGCAGAACCGGACGCACACACCGCAGCCTTCACAGGAAACCGGATCTATGGAAAACTCCGCTGCCTCGCTTCCCTTCATTTTCTGGACAGCGCTAAATCGACAATGCGTAAAACAGCTCCCGCACTGAATGCAATCTTTCCGGCGGATGACAGCCTCGTGGCCGCTCCAAAACCCGGTGCTGCTCAGGACAGCGGGCGAAAGAATAAGGTGCAGATCAGCCGCATCCACGTCGCAGTCCGCACAGACCGCATTTTTTGCCAGAGCGGCAAAGGAAGCCAAAAGGCTGGTCTTGCCTGTCCCTCCTTTCCCGCTGATGACAACGAGTTCCTTCATCCCTCGTTCCCGCAGGTCGAATTGCCACACCTCTCGTCACGGCCGCAGCACGTCCTCCCGGAACTCTCCAGGGAACAGGGGCCCTCATGCCCTCTGTGGTGGTGGCCCTCGTGATGGGAATCCGATTTTTTGAGAATGAAACCCGCCCCCGAACCAATCAAACGCCGCACACTGCCTCCACACTGGGGACATTCCTTGAGCGGCTCATCCGACATGTTCATGAACCGCTCGAACTTACAGCCGCACGCTTCACACTGGTACTCATAGGTTGGCATAAAAGGTTCTCCTTTATGAAACTTTTTCTCATCGGTTGCTTAGTGTCTGGTCACTTGGCAAGAGGTGTATTCTGTTAAACCCCTGCCGTCCCCCTTGAGGAAAGGGGAAGAGATTGCACGATATCTTTATACAACTTTTCGAACCCTTTACGCAACTGGGGAAAAACATCAATCGCCATCTTTCCTGCCGAATATGCTTCGGCTATCCTGCGTTCATCCGGAATCTGCATGAGAACAGGGATGCCCTCCCTGCGGCAGTAATCCATTACCTGACCATCGCCGTTATCGGCCCGGTTGATGACCGCCCCATGGGGGATCTTAAGCTGCCGTACGGTTTCCACAGCCAGGGTAAGGTCGTGGAGGCCGAACGGTGTAGGTTCGGTGACTAAAAGCACAAAGTCACTGCCTTTGATCGCGGCGATGACCGGGCAGGAAGTGCCGGGGGGGCAATCGACAATGATAAGACCGTCATGAACGGCATGCCGCCTGACTGCCCGAATGAGCGGTGCCGGCATGGCCTGGCCGATATTCAAGAGGCCCTGGACAAAGTTCACTTTGTCCCCTACTCCACCTTCAATGACGCCGACCTCGGTCATGCTCTCCTTTATAGCGCCTTTGGGGCAGACCCTTACGCAGCCCCCGCACCCGTGGCAAAGTTCAGGGAATACCAGCGCCCTGGACTTAAGGGAGACGATAGCATGATACTGACATATCCTGCCGCACTCTCCGCAGGCAGTACATCTGGTTTCGTCAACAACGGGGGTAGGGATGCCGACTGATTCCGCCCATTGAATATCCGGTTTCAGAAAGATATGGCAGTTTGGCTCCTCGACGTCGCAATCGAGGAGCCAAACCGTGCCGGGGATGGAGAGGGCGAGGGCGAGGTTGACGGCAAGAGTGGTTTTTCCTGTTCCTCCCTTACCGCTGGCAACACAAATGATCACTCTCGGCCTCCTGAGATACTATGGAGAGGCTTTGTACTTCCTGTACTGCTGCAATAAAGCCTAATGCCTCGGACCCCCCAATGGTTCCGCCTCAGGCTAGCTGCTGGCGCGAGATTCACAATCCCTTTTCTCATGCCCAGTGCCCTTCAACATCGGGGGAGTCCGAGGTTTTCAATCTGCCTGCTTTGAATTCTTCGATTACATAGCTAACAGTGCCTTGCGCTCCTGTAATTATCTGGATTCCGGCCGCTTGAAGAGTCCGGAAGGCTTTCGGCCCGCAGTGGCCGGTGATGACGCAGTCCGCACCGATCCGGGAAACCGCCTCAGCAGCCTGAATGCCTGCACCTTGGGCAGCGTTTAAATTTTGATTATTCTCCACAAACTGAAATTCACCCGTTTCCGTGTCGTATACGGTAAATTGAGCTGCGCGGCCAAAACGGGAGTCTATCTGAGATTCCAGGCTCTTTCCACTGGAAGTGATTACTATTTTCACGAGCTTTTATCCTCCATCCGCCGGTAAGATCTCTCGTTCCACGGGATAGGGGGCAGGGTCAGGGGCCAGGGATGGTAGGGGAAAAAACCCCCGACTCCTCCCCCCTATCTTTTGCCGTATATCGTGTAATCCTGTCTTTTGGCTTTTTTATCGTTTTATCTGATGCTGTTTTTTCTTTACCTTCGAGTTTTTTTCTTCACGGGATAATGCCTCTTGTTCACTGGATAACGTTTCTTTGCCAAAAATCTCATTCATCATTCGCCGTCATTGGAAAAAACGCCTTTTCCCGGTGCCTCTTTCGGGATACCTCCCATCTTCCCGCAGGTGCGCATCCTGCCGTGGCAGCCTGGCATGGCCATCTGCGGATTGGGTAAATCACCGGCAAGGAAAGCCAGAATGACCTCATCGCAATTCCCCGAAATAAAGGAGATTGTCCGGATGCCATATGCGGCCAGAATGCCGGCCAGCGGTTTAGAAATCGCTCCACAAAGCAATGTTTCCACTTTTAGTCTGGCAAGGCTGCCTGCCTTGCGCACCGGATCATCATCCAGTGTCTCCTCTCTTCTCGCGAGGATCTTTCCATTTTCGATATCCAGAACGAGAATTTGCCGGGATACATCGAACACCGGTGAAATCCTCTCGTTCCAGATTGCTAAAGCTGCTCTCATCCGGCCTTGTCTCCACAGTATTGTCATAAAGAATTAGCATCTGGTGTGCCAGCCTGGACAAAGACAAATGTTCAAAGGTAAAAGTATCGCCAACACAGATAGTTATCGAGAAAGTAGAAAGATGCGGGATTCCTCATTCAGTCTTTACATTGCGACTGTAGAGGAAAAAGAGAGTCGCTGAAAAGCGACTGTATCAGTACACGTCACGCCGTTCGTCTCTATTTTTTGTCACCCACCGGCAATGGCTTTTCTGTTTTTCCTCCAGATTCGATTACCCCCTTTTAGGAGCGGGATGAAGCATGGTGAAGTCGTTTGGTTTTTGGCCTTGATTTTGGCCTGGCCAATAAAGTACAATGGCAGGAAATTTTTTCAAGATAAGGAAACAGGGTGGGATCCACTTTCATTTTCATGATGAAATCTCAGGGTAAGGCATCACCTGCCGGAGAACCCCGGTGAGGGCCACCGCAGGCAGGGGGCAAACGCGACGGGTTACCTGCTGGCTGGTTTTTGTGCTGCTGGCCCTCACTCTTGCGTGCAGTAAGGCGCAAGAGCACCTTCCTTTTCTTCGGGGTCTTTCAGAGATCCCTTCCCATCACCTGGTGGTTCTCCATACGAATGACACCCATGGGCATCCGCTCAGGTTTTCCCATTATCCCGGCTCCTGGGTCGGCGGATTGCCTGGCCGGGCTTCACTGATCAGGCACATAAGAAGAGAACAGAATAATATCAACGATCATGTTCTGGTCCTGGATGCGGGAGATCTCAATACGGGCAGGGCGGAGTCGAACTTTTTCAAGGCGAAGCCCGACCTTGAAGGCTACAACCTTATCGGGTACGATGCCATGGCACTGGGAAACCACGAGTTCGACAACCCGAGAGAGGTTTTGAAGGAGCAAATGAAGCAGGCCCGTTTTCCTTTTCTTTCCGCCAACATCAAGACCAAAAGCGGTGAGTATCTCACTCAGGCCCATATGATTCGAGACTTCGGCGGATTTAAGGCAGCCGTTTTCGGTCTCACCACCAAGGAGACCCGATTCATCACCAATCCGCACTATACCGGGGATCTGGTGTTTGAAGACGAGGTCGAAGCAGCCAAAAGGCTTGTTCCTGAGCTGAGAAAGCAGGCGGATGTGGTTATCGGCCTGGTTCACATGGGGATATTTGAATCCTGCCGAAGGGGCTCAAAAAGGCTGGCCTCGGAAGTGAGCGGTATAGACCTCATCGTGGACGGCCATACCCATACAAAACTCGATAAACCGGTCCTGGTGGCAGGACCTGACGGGCATAAAACCATTATCGTCCAGGCCTGGCAGTGGGGGCTTGTCCTTGGCAGAGTTGATCTTTGGGTTCGAAACCGCAAGGTCATCGATTACCGCTTCGAGACACTGCCCATTCGTCTTGAAGCGGGCAGGGAAGAGCCAGACGGTGTGTATCGCATCACGGGCTGGAATGGGATGGCGGAAGACCGCGAACTTCAGTCGTTACTCGGGCCGTATGCTGATAATCTGAATCCGATCCTTTCGGAAATTATCGGTCATGCAGAAGGAAGGTTCCTCAACAGGACCGGGATTGAAGAGGAAACCGCACTGGGAGATATTATCGCGGATTCCATGTTGTGGTATGCAAAGGAGGCAGGAGCCGATTTTGCGATCCAGAACGGAGGCGGGATCAGGGCTGACCTGCCTCAAGGGCAGGTAGCAAGGAGTCTGATCCACGAAATACTCCCTTTCGATAATTCGATAATTATTCTCACCTTACAGGGTTGCGATATGCAGTCCCTTTTCGACTATATGGCCACGACCTGTGGCCGGGGGGCTTTCCCTCAAGTCTCCGTGGGGGTAAGCTTTACCATAAACAAAATAGCCGCAAGGGCGGAAAATATTCTTATAAACGGAAAACCAATCGACCCGGACAGACTGTATCGGGTAGTGACCAACTCCTATCTGGCTGCTGGCGGGGATGGCTATAAAATATTTCAAAAGGCCATCGACAGATACGATACCTCGGTGTTCATAAAAGATGCGGTAATTGAATACATCGAATACCTTGGAGGCAGGATCAGTCCAACGGTGAGAGGGAGAATTACTGTTATCAAGGACGATAAGAGCAGTATCGAGGACGATAAGAGACCGGCCGGTTGCGGCCTGCATTACGGGTGAGTCGAAGCGCTCATCGCGCCTCGGCCCACCCATTCATCAGATACATATCTCCCGTGCAGTACATCTTAAGGTAAGGAGTTATTCCCCATAGACAAATACGGTCAATTCAGCATAAACGCTCAGTATATTTTTACTATGATAATCGACATGATGGACTTTGGTAATATTGCCATTCTTCATTGCAGCGTCAATACTGGCATCACCGAGCGCAACCAACCCCAGGATGGATCTGGCCCTGGACATCCCCATTTTTGAAAATCCCTCATTGCTCGTAGCATGATAAGGACCTCTTATATCAGAATAGACAAACCCTGTTGCCGGAGTCAGGGTCATTGCGCCGCATCCTGATAAAAATACTACGGCAATCAAAGCCACAACCAAACCACGTGCGATTCTTTTTCCCATATTCCCCCCTTATTGGTTGAGGTGGATTCATTGGTTTAAGGTGAATGTTTGGAGATACGTATCTTATGGAATTATTCCTCGATAAGGATGCAATCGATATCACTGCATCATGTTCCTGAACAAAGCGGATCAAACTCCTGCCGCCTGCTTTAAAGTTACCTTCAGGACTTTTTCTTCTGTGGTGATCTCTACATAACCTCCGGTTTTCAACATGCCGGGATTGACAATCGGCGTCCTTCCGATCACATCCTCCCCTCTGGCCTCGTGGATATGCCCCGTAACGCAGATATCCGGCTGATACCTCTCGATGAACTCCCGCACGGCGCGGCTTCCCGCATGCTGGCCATGAACAACCCTGTCGACCCTGGTGTTTATCGCAGGTGCATGCGATATCAGGATCTTGAGCGCTGCATCCTCCACCTGTCGATATCCCTGGAGGAGCAGGCCGGCGATCTCGTCTTCGTCGAGCTCATTGGGAGTATGAAAAGGAGTCGGGTTCGATCCGCCCACACCGAAGATGCCGATATCCTCTTCCAGCACATATCCCCTGCCATGGAGGCTGATTCCCTGATCGGCCAGATAGCTTTCCACTTCCTTGCGGTCCATATTGCCTGCCTGGGCATAGACATGAGGATTAAAGCGTTTTACCCATTCGATGACTTCCCTGGCCTGCTCAATTCCCCCTCGGTTAGTCAAATCTCCGGTGATAATCACAAAAGAAGCATCAAAGATACCTTCGATTTTCCCCAGGTTGCCGGTATGATTATGAATATCGCCAAAAGCCACAATTCTCATATGTTTTTTCCCTTTAATCCAGGCAGAGGAGAGCCTCTTCGATTCTTCTTCGATCAGGCCGCATATCCGGTTTCCTCCTGATTTCGATCAGGCCGCACTCGGTTCACTCCTGGCTTCGATCAGGCCGCATTCAGTTCACTCCTGACCTGCCGAAGCCGCTCCTGGTATTTGTTTTTCAACTCGTTGTACGTTTCTTCACTGATTTTCCCGCTTAGCAGGGATTCATCGAGATTGTCCAGCATAGCTTGAACCTTATCGGCCTTGGCCTTTAAAAAAGCGGATTGGTCAACGGATTTTTCCCGGGGAACGGAACCCTTGACGGCATTGGAGTGGATTTCTCCCGATACCACATCCTTAGATAAGAGCAATCCATTTTTCCGTATCTTTGGTTTCAATGTGCAGTCTCTGGATTTGCGCGTCAGGGGAAAAGCAAAGAGCGATAACCTCCTGGTGAAGCCCTGTCTCAACTCTCAACAGAGAGAAAGGGGTACCCCGTCGATAGGAGGGGAGCCCCTTCGGTGAGAGATATACGGCAGGTCGAAGCGATTGTTTTTTTTTTCATGGTAAAATTTATCAATATTTTATCAATAATGAATGGATTATTATACAGCATTAATACCCTTAAGTCCAGTCCCGGTCTCATTTCTGTTGCAATGAAAACGCATATTCAGTAGAATACGCTCATTGCAAAAGCAATGGGAATTACGTAACCAACTCTCTTTAAGGAGCTATACTTTTACATTTTTCAGCAACTGATTGAAATACCATTAGTTTTGTAATGCCTGCCCGTCAAAAAGTGAAAAAGTATAGTAAGGAGGAGAATTCATGGAGATTGTCCTTACCTCTGTGGAAGCGCGCGTACTCGGCTCGTTGATCGAAAAAGAAATAACCACACCGGATTACTACCCGCTCACGCTCAATGCACTTCTCAGTGCCTGCAATCAGAAATCGAACCGTGAGCCGGTTATGAACCTTAATGAGAATGCAGTTCTCCATGCCCTTGACAGTCTGATACAAAAGCACCTCGTCTGGCAAAGGAGCACTGCCGAGGGCCGTGTGCCAAAGTTTTTGCACGAAATGAACAGCAAATTCGATTTTACTCCTGCCGAGATCGGGGTGTTGTGCATTCTCCTTTTGCGGGGACCGCAAACTCCGGGCGAAATACGCAGCCGCACTGGCCGGCTGTATGAGTTCAAAGATCTGACCGAGACGGAAGCCACTTTACAAAAGCTCGCCGACCGGGAAGACGGCCCCTTTGTGGTAAAACTTCCCCGGCAGGAGGGATGCAGGGAAAACCGCTATGCTCACCTGTTCTGCGGTGAAGTGAACGCCGATCAGGAAGCTCCCTCCCGTAAGCCGGGAGCCTACGGGGCCCTGCCCCCTGAGATCCCTGCCGCAAATGAACGGATTGCCGAGCTTGAGCAGAAAGTGGCAGGCCTGCGCATGGAACTGGATGAATTGAAGCAGACGTTTACCGAATTCAAACGACAGTTTGAATGACAACATCCTACATGCGAAATATCTCGTTGTAAGTATCTCATTTTCTTCAAAAAATCAAGAGACTTCCTCAAAATGGATATACCCCGCCTTGTATTTCTATGGTATAATAGCATAAATATGCATGATATAATATAAGTATATATACTTTATTGCCCGATATTTATAAATGAAGAGTTTATTTTTCTATATTGACATTCTGAGAGAAAAATGGACATTGTCACCTGTCTTGAAATGGTTTAAAGGGGCAGATAGAGGCAAGACGAAAGAGCAGCTTATCCGGGAAGCGGCGGTGTTGCGTCAGAGGATTGCCGAATTAGAAGCCTCCAAAGCCGAACCAGGACCGGGAGAAGACCTTCTCAGGAAAAAGGCATACGCACTTAGCGAAAGAATCAAGGAACTGAATTGTCTGTATGGTGTTTCTTCTCTGGTGGCAAGGGAAGGCATCTCGCTGGAGGAGACACTTCAGAAAGTTGCAGATCTCATACCACCTGCCTATCAATATCCGGAAATTACCTGCGCGCGGATTATTTTAAACGATCAAGAATTCACGACAGGAAACTTTAGGGAAACTCATTGGAAACAGTCCTCCGATATCATGGCAGGCAGTGACCGGATCGGCTCTTTGGATGTCTTCTACCTGGATGAAAAACCGCCAAGCGATGAAGGCCCCTTTCTCAAAGAAGAAAGGAACTTGCTGAACGCTGTTGCTGAGCGGACAGGACATATCATTACGCATCATTGGGCCGAGACGACACTGCGGGAGAGTGAAGAGAAATTCAGGCTGGTAACCGAAACCGTTCAGGATGTTTTCTGGATGTCTACACCTGGAGCGACCCGGACTATCTATGTCAGCCCTGCCTATGAGAAGATCTGGGGCCACAGCGTGGAGAGCGTGTATGAAAATCCGCTCGCTTTTATAGAAGGTATTCATCCTGAGGATCGCGAACACGTATTGAAAGGGATAAAGGAAAATCCCGCAGGCAGATGGGACTTCGAATATCGCGTTGTGCAGCCCGATGGATCGATACGCTGGGTCCGGGACCGCGGATTTCCAACCAAGGATGAACAGGGGGCTCTTTCCCGGATGATCGGTGTGGCTACCGACATCACCGAGCGAAAGCGCGCAGAGCGAGAATTAAATGCATACCGCTGCCAGCTTGAGCAAATGGTGCAGGAGCGCACGGAAAAACTCATAGCAGCCAACAGGCAACTGAAAGACGAAATAGCCGAGCGCAGGCTGGCAGAAGAGTCGCTTAAGCGATCCATCCGTCAGAACGAACTGATCCTGGAGGCAGTGGGGGAAGGAATTTACGGGGTTGACCTAAAGGGGAATATCACCTTTATTAACCCATCCGCGGTACATATGACCGGGTATACGCCCGGAGAACTCATCGGATGTCAACAGCATAATATTTTTCATCACTCGAAGCCGGATGGAAGCCCCTACTTCTGGGAAGAGTGTCCGGTCTACGCAGCCATAAAAGATGGCGTTTCCCGCCATGTCAGTGATGATGTGTTCTGGAAAAAGGATGGCAGAATGTTCCCGGTCGAATACGTGAGCGCCCCGATTCAGGAAGAAGGCACGATAACCGGTGCGGTTGTGGTTTTTAAAGATATTACCGATCGCAGGCGGATGGAAGAAGAGTTGAGAAAAAGTCAGGCGCAAATGACTGAGGCCCAAAGACTTGCCCATGTGGGAAGCTGGGATTGGGATATCCTTACGGGCGAAGTGACAATATCCGAAGAATTTGAAAGAATCGTCGGTTTTAAGTCGGAAGGACTGAATCTGTCGCTTGAAGAGTACGTGGGTATGTTTAACAGCCCCGATATCAAGGATAATTTGATGAGCGTCTTCAAACAGACCTGCCAGGATAAACAGCCTTTTGAATACCAGCACCAGATTTTTCGTCTTGATGGATCAACACGTATCGTCCGGGGACGGGGAGGAGTTTCTTCGACTGATGCTGCTGGCAATCCGCTTAAACTCACCGGTTTTATTCAGGATATTACCGAGATCAAGAAGGCTGAGGATGCAGTGCGGGAGAGTGAAAAGAAATATCGTCAACTGGTGGAAAACGCGCAGGAAGGTATCTGGGCAATCGATACCGTGCCCATAACCTCTTTCGTCAATAACCGCATGGCCGAGATGCTTGGATATACCGTACAGGAAATGATGGGCAGACCAGTATCGTCATTTATGGACGAAGATGGCGCGGCACGATTTAGGCACGATTTTGAACTTCGCAGACAGGGCATTAAGCAAAGACATAAGGTTGAGCTCATCCATAAAAATGGATCACGGGTTTATACGAGCCTGGATTCTTCACCGATCCTGGATGAGGAGGGGAATTTTGTCGGCGCTATCGTCCTGGTGACGGATATTACCGGGGAAAAGCGTATAGAAGAAGAGAAAGAAAAGATACAGGCCCAGCTTCTCCAGTCACAGAAGCTGGAGGCTATCGGCATCCTGGCCGGCGGGGTTGCCCATGACTTTAATAACCTTCTCACCACGATTCAAGGTTATACCAGCATGGCCCTTAAGAAAGTCGATAAGGCGGATCGCCTCTCCAGGGACCTGAACCAGGTGCAATTGGCTGCCGGGCGGGCTGCCGACCTCACCCGCCAATTACTCCTTTTCAGCCGCAAGCAGCCAACGAAACCGAGTTGCTTTAATCTCAACGTAACGGTCGATAATTTGCTCAAGATGCTCCATCGCCTCATCGGCGAGGATATTACGATCGGAATCGCTCTTGAGCCTGCCCTGTGGCCGATTCGGGCTGACGAGGGGAACATCGAGCAGGTGATCATGAACCTCGTGATCAATGCCAGAGATGCCATGCCACGGGGAGGCGAGGTCGGCATCAAGACCGAAAACAGAATTCTGGATGAGAAAAGCGCCAGAGGTATTGCAGAAGCACGGCCCGGCCGATTTATCTGCCTATCGATAACAGATACGGGCATGGGTATGGATAAAGAAACCATCAGCCGGATCTTTGAGCCTTTTTTTACTACCAAGGGCGTTGGAAAGGGTACCGGACTCGGCCTGTCCGTAGTCTATGGAATTATCAAACAGCACGAAGGATGGATCACTATTGACAGTGAATCGGGACACGGTTCGGTGTTTAGAATCTACCTGCCGGCAGCGACTTCGCTTACGCCCGAAGATACTGTCAGGGAGGCAACTGCCGTGCAGGGCGAAGTCCAGGGCAGGGGCGAGCGAATCCTGCTGGTGGAGGACGAGGAAGGAGTCCGTGAAATGACCGCGCGGGCTCTTCGTGAAAACGGCTATTGCGTTGCCGAAGCCGCAAATGTGCAGGATGCTCTTGATACCTTTGAACAGGAAAAAGGAGATTTCCACCTGGTCTTGAGTGACGTTGTCCTGCCCGATCAAACCGGCCTTGAATTGATCGACCGGATACTCCTTTGCCGGCCCGACATTCGGATCATGCTGGCCAGTGGTTACCCGGATCAAAAATCCGAGTGGGCCTCCATACGTGAAAAAGGGTTCCGGTTCGTACAAAAACCCTACGCCCTTACCGACCTGCTTCGGTCGGTGCGAGAGCTTATAGAGTCAAGGCATTGATACACCGCTTGCTTTAAGCCTCAGGATCATGCTCTCAATCGATATTGAGCTCATACTTGAGTAATCTCCGGACAAAAGATGAAAAGTTGATATCATGATCTGGATCATCTCTTTGGACGCTGGACTGATTAGCTGTATTCCCGGATTGCTGGTCATTCAAGCATAGGGAGACCTTTTAAGCATCATGGTCAAAAGTCATAATCGGCTTATGCCCGCAAAGATTATGGCTGGGACTGCTCTTTCAGCCTTCCCCCGCACCATAAACAGCCTTTAAGAAGCATGGCTGGTTACAGGGACTTGCTTTTCAACCATTTTAGTGATACTATTTATTCCGCCGCTAAGAAAAACAGACGCTCATATTTAAACAGATACCACTTTTTTGTATCTTTTATAACCGTAATACGGGATCAAACTTTTCACCAAATTGAGAAATGACTTGCCTTGAAATATCGTTCTTTCGGGTTTGATACCCTCTTAGTGAGCTTTTTTCTTTCATGCTTACCGGCTAACATTTTCCTGACGACGATAGGGTAGTATACTCTGATTGATTCTATCAGGCTGATTCTATTATAATGATAATATGAGCGAAAAAATACTATAATTTGGAGGATTTGAGAGAAAGATGATCAAAGATTTAACCAAAGTTCGCAATATAGGGATCAGTGCACATATTGATTCTGGAAAGACCACCCTCACCGAGAGAATCCTTTTCTACACCAAGAGGATTCATGCCATCCATGAAGTTAAGGGGAAAGATGGCGTCGGAGCGACCATGGATTCGATGGAGCTTGAAAAGGAGCGTGGAATAACGATTGCTTCTGCGGCCACCTTCTGTAACTGGAACGATCACTTTATCAATATCATCGATACTCCCGGACACGTGGATTTCACGATTGAGGTGGAGCGCGCCCTGCGTGTTCTGGATGGGGCGATTCTGGTGCTGTGCGGAGTTGGCGGCGTTCAATCCCAGTCTATCACCGTTGATCGTCAGATGAGGCGTTATAAAGTACCGAGGCTGGCCTTCATCAATAAATGCGATCGGTCAGGGGCCAACCCTTTCAGAGTGGTGGATCAATTGCGCGACAAGCTGAACCTGAATGCCGTAGCCATGCAGATTCCGATCGGTCTGGAGACGGACTTTAGGGGGGTAGTGGATCTGGTCAGCATGAAAGCCGTGTAT
The DNA here is from genome assembly GCA_040752695.1 of bacterium. GTDB lineage: Bacteria > SZUA-182 > SZUA-182 > DTGQ01 > DTGQ01 > DTGQ01. The sequence continues at coordinate 2,355 of JBFMGO010000066.1, read as the reverse complement.
TTCGACGGAGAACAGGGAGAATCTCTCCGTTATGAAGAGATCCCGGCTGAATTGCAGGAGATGGCTGAAACCAAACGGGAAGAAATGCTGGATGCAGTCTCTATGTTCTGCGATGAATTGACCGAGGCTATCCTTGATGGACAGGTAACCGAGGATCTCATCAATCAGGCTGTCAGAAAAGGCACCCTGGCTCTGAAACTGACACCGGTATTTATAGGATCAGCTTATAAAAACAAGGGAGTGCAGCTTCTTCTGGATGCAGTATGCAGTTACCTTCCCAATCCCTCCGACATTCAGAACGAGGCTTTGGATTTGGGCAATGGCGAGGGAAATGTGGTGCTTTATCCTGATCCGGACAAGCCGCTGGTTGCCCTGGCTTTTAAATTGGAAGAGGGAAGGTATGGACAACTGACCTATATCCGGATTTACCAGGGCAGTCTCAGAAAGGGAGATACGCTGGTTAATGCCCGAACCGGAAAAAAGATAAAAGTTGGCAGGTTAGTCCGGATGCATGCGGATCAGATGGAGGATATCGAGGACTCGAGGGGGGGGGATATCGTAGCCCTCTTTGGAGTTGACTGCGCTTCCGGTGACACCTTCACTTCCGGTGAAGTTCATTATACCATGACCTCTATGCATATCCCTGAGCCGGTCATCAAATTAAAAATCGTTCCCAAGGATAACAAATCCCAGATCAATATGTCCAAGGCCCTGAACCGGTTTACCAAGGAAGATCCGACATTCCGCACCTATATTGATCCTGAGACGGATGAAACCATTATTTGCGGTATGGGCGAGTTGCATCTTGACGTTTATGTCGAAAGGATGCGCAGGGAGTATTCCACGGAGGTCGAAACAGGTATGCCCGAAGTTGCCTACCGGGAGACGGTTTCCAGAAAAGCGGAATTTAACTACGTCCACAAGAAACAGACCGGTGGCGCAGGCCAGTATGGAAGAGTAGCCGGATTCATGGAGCCGACTGAAGAGAATTATGTATTTGTCGATAAAATTACCGGCGGTGTTATCCCGAGAGAATATATCCCCTCCTGTGACAAAGGCTTTCAGGCCTGTTTAAAGAAGGGAAGGCTTATCGGCTTTCCGATTACCGGCGTCCAGCTCACGATCAACGATGGTGCTTATCACGCGGTAGACTCGTCTGATATTGCCTTTCAACAGGCTGCCCAGGGAGGCTTCTGGCAGGCCTATGAAAAGGCCCAGCCGATCATTCAAGAGCCGATTATGAAAGTGTCGGTCGAGGGGCCTTCCGAATTTCAAGGGGCGATCATCGGAGGATTGAATCAGCGCCGGGGGATCATTATCAGTACTTCCGAAGATGGATTCAGGACCGTTGTCGAAGCCGAAGTGCCTCTGGCAGAAATGTTCGGGTACTCCACCGCCTTGCGCTCCTCGACGCAGGGGAAAGCGGAATTTACCATGGAATTTGCCAAGTATAATGCCGTCCCCCAGAACATTGCCGAGGACCTGAAGAAGAAGTACCAGGAGAAAAACGCCAAGAAGAAGAAGTAAAGAAGCGGTAAAAAGGGCGAAGTGAAGAAGAAGTAAAGGTGAAGCACTTTAACATAGATGGTATTGCAACTGAGTTTTCTCCTCGGATTTTCATTAAGAAAGGAGATCCCATGATTCTTAGTGAAATGGAAAGAAAAAGTCCCTTCCGGATTTTCGAAAAGTCCATCCATGGTGGACTGGGGAAGGGCAACATCGGGATATTTATGGCCCGGGCCGGTGTCGGAAAGACAGCCTGCCTTGTTTACCTTGCATTAGATGACATTGTGAAAGGAAACAAGGTGCTGCATTTTGGAGTTGAAAAAAGCGTGGAAAAGGTCAGTCTCTGGTATGATGAAATTGCCAGCAACCTGGCCTCGACTTTTCAACTGAGTGATATCAGTGAGCTTCGTAAGAAGGTTGAGCAGAATCTCATTATCATGAGTTATTTGAACCGTACTTTTTCGGTGGAGAAAATGAGATCCGCTATCCAGACTGCCCTGACGCAGGGGGGATTCGCCCCTCAGGTAGTGATTGTGGACGGATTTGATTTCGAACATGCCACCAAAGCCGAGGTTGAGTCGTTCAAACAAATTGCCGAAGAGTTCGGAGTGGAGATGTGGTTTTCAGCCAGAACTCACCGTGAGGGACAGATTTTGAATGAACATGGTATTCCGGCTCCCTACGATCAGTTCGAGGAACAGTTGAGCGTTGTCGTCAGTCTGAATCCGGTGCAGGATGCCATTTTCCTGATGCTTCTGAAGGATCATGATAATACGAATCCTTCTGCTTTGCATGTCAAGCTGGACCCGAGGACCCTGCTCGTAAAACCCCGATATACCTGATACCGGG
>JBFMGO010000065.1:0-33311 GCA_040752695.1 bacterium | reverse complement strand
TTCCCCTCTGGAAACGCTGGCTTGGCAAGAAAACAATTGCCGAGCGATTGGTTTTTAAAGCCCAAGGTCTAACCATTGTTATTGTCGATACCGGTACTGATAGCCAACAATAAACTATGAAAAAGGATTATGTCAATGAGAAAAAGGGGGGGTGGCCTCCCTTCCCGCGTCGTCCCTTGTCTTGTGAACTCTAAGGGACTGATTTTCCACTCCCGGTCTTTTGGGCTCCTGTAGATATTATTGATCAAATTGGCTTTTTATGCTAATATTACACCGTAGTTATGACTGTAGCCATGATCATGACTATGACTATAGCTATAGTCATAGCTATAGTGGCAGTTACGATTGGGCAGGAGTTTCTGCAGGCAGTATTTCGACAGGCAGTATGATGGAGCAGTACGCAGATATGATGGACAGAGTCTTCTGGTACTACAGCGGCGTAAATAACTGTACGGTTTCGTTTTCACCTTATGGGATGGAAGACTCACAGAATCGGATATTGAGAGGTACCTGGATTCTTGCTTTCGCTCAGAATGACGCCGGGGGGGGCAAATTGAGCTCATGAGTCGTTATCTTACCCGTCAATTCGGACTTGACAAGGCACGAGTATCATAGACACAGTCCTTACAGGGAACATGGACGCAGTCCCAGGTATTGATAGACGCAATAAGCAAAGCATGATGGACGCAGTACGCAGTACAATGAGCAGAGAGAAAACCAAACCTATCATAGAATCATTACTCTTCACTCAGGACAAGCCCCTGACCGTGGAAAAAATTGAAGAGGTTATTCCGGATCTGGAAAAGGGGGAAATCAGAACGATTATTGCCGAGTTGATGGAAGAGTACAGGGCTGAGCATCGCGGGATTCAGGTTGTTGAAATTGCCAATGGATTCCAGATGTGCACCAAGAAGCAATATGAGGAGTATGTCCAAAAACTCCTGACGCGCTCGAAAAGCAAGAAGATGTCGAAATCCGCCCTGGAAACCCTATCGATTATCGCTTATAAGCAGCCCGTCACCAGAGTGGAAGTCGAAGCTCTGCGGGGAGTTGAAAGCGGTGGAGTCATTCGAAGCCTCCTGGAGACACGGCTCATCAAGATAGGGGGGAGGAAAAACGTACCCGGCCGCCCTATTTTATATAAAACGACTGAGGATTTTTTAACCTATTTCGGGTTGAAAGACCTTTCCGAATTACCACCGCTGCATGAAGTTAATCAGGTTATGGAACAAAGATGATTGCAGAACAAAAATGATTATGGAACAAAAATGATCACTTCCTCAAAGTCTATGCGATTACAGAAAGTATTAGCTCAGGCTGGCCTGGGTTCGAGAAGAAAGTGCGAGCAGTTAATCCTCGATGGAGATGTTCGGATTAACGGCAAAATAGTGACCGAACTTGGAACCAAAGTAAACCTGGAAGAGGATGATGTTTCCTATCGAGGCAAAAAGCTTCCTCCCCCGGCGAAAGTACCGAAGATTTACATTCTGCTCTACAAGCCGCGCGGGTATATCACCTCTCTGCACGATGAGCAGGACAGACCTACGGTCATGAAGCTCCTGCCACGCATGGCCCATCGGGTCTTTCCCGTTGGCAGACTGGATTACAACACGGAAGGATTACTGCTCCTGACCAACGACGGTGAATTATCCAATGCCTTGACTCATCCCAAGCATCAGGTCCCGCGGGGTTACCTGGTCAAGGTAAGAGGTGTTCTTAAGGAAGAAGAGGTTGTTCATCAGTTAAAGAAAGGAATCTATCATGGACGGGACCGAATAACGGCTGATTCTGTCTCTCTGACCAAAACCACCCAAAGGAACAGTTGGCTTTCCGTAGTTGTTCACGAAGGGAAGAACAGGGAGATTAGAAGGATGTTTGAGGCCCTTGGCCATCCGGTTTTAAAATTGAAACGTACCAGGTTCGCTTTTTTGAGTCTCAAAGGCCTGCAACCGGGAGAAAGCCGGTTTCTTTCTCTCGATGAAGTAGAAAGGCTTGAAGAACTTTCCGCGGGCTAGGAATGCATTCCGAATATCTTATACCTTGTATCCAGATACCTTGTTGTTAGATATCTGGGAGCGAGATACCCAGTACGTAGTTGCTCGTACCTAGATACCCGGCAGATAGATACCTTGTACCTGGATACCCACTACCTGGCAGATAGATACCCGGCAGCTAGTACCTAGCTAGAGATACCCGGCAGATAGATATCTCGCAGCCAGATACCGAGCAACTGGCAGCCAGTGCCTGGATACCAGCTTCCAGTTCACGTTAACTGCTGTAATCATCGGAGATACAGGTGCTCTACGGCTATCAGGCGGGAGGTTATCACTGCTTGACAGCAAGGTTTTTTTTTGTTACCGTAGAAAAATCAGGCCCATGGAAATAATTAAAGAAGCGTAGGTTGGTGCGCATTCACACTTGAAAGGAGATCTCATCAATGAGTGTAAAAGAGTATCAAATTGATAAGTTAAGGAATGTAGGATTGTTATCCCATGGAGGCGAGGGCAAAACGTCGATAGCCGAAGCTATGCTCTTTGATGCCAAAATGGTGAACAGATTGGGAAAAGTCGATGACGGGTCTTCCAATCTGGATTATGAGCCTGATGAGATCTCCCGAAAGCTAACGATCAACTCCGCTCTGGCTTACTGCGAGTGGAAAAAACATAAAATCAATATCATCGATACGCCCGGCGATATCAATTTCATAGCTGATGCCAAAGGGACACTGCGCGTTATCGACAGTGCCATTCTGGTTATCAGCGCTGTTGGCGGGGTAAAGGTACAAACGGAAAATTTCTGGTCTCAGGCCAGGGAATTAAACATTCCTGTCCTGGTCTTTATCAATAAGATGGGGCGTGAGCGGGCTGACTTCTACCGCACGGTAGAAGAGCTTTCCGACTCCCTCGGCATGAATCCTTTGGTTTTGTATTTGCCGATCGGCGCTGAGCAGACCTTTAAGGGCATTATCGACCTGTTCAATCAGAAAGCGTATGTTTACAAAGGAGATGACAGCGGAGAATATCAGGAAGAAAGCATCCCCGCCGATCTCAAGGACCGGGTGGAAGAGTATCGCCAAAAGATGATCGAAACGATCGCCGAAGCGGACGACAGCCTGCTGGAGAAATACCTGGACGGTGAGGAGCTGACCCCGGAAGAGCTGCAATCCAGCCTCCGTAAGGGTATTAAAAACATGACATTCACCCCTGTGCTCTGTGGTTCCGCTATGAAAAACATGGGTATTCAGCAGCTCATGGATATGATCGTGGACTTCATGCCTTCTCCTTTGGACCGTCCGGAAGTCGAGGGGACAAACAAGGCTGGAGAGACAATCACCCGCAAAGCCTCAGAGGAAGAGCCTTTTTCCGCATTCGTCTTTAAAACCATTGCTGATCCCTATTCAGGCAAGTTAACGATCTTCCGGGTTTTTTCCGGGTCTTTGAGCTCGGATTCCACTGTCTACAATACAACGAAAGACTGTAAGGAAAAGATCGGTCAGATTTTTGCCCTCATGGGAAAAAATCATCAGAATTATGACCGGGTCAAGGCGGGGGACATTGCCGCTTTCGTAAAACTGAAGGAAACCACAACGGGTGATACCCTCAGCGATGACCACCATTCGATTATCTTTCCACCGGTAACATTCCCCACACCGATCATCTCTTTTGCCATCGAGCCGAAGACCAAAGGTGACGAGGACAAGGTCAGTAATGCTCTGCACCGGCAGCAGGAAGAGGATCCGACCCTTCACGTTGCCCGCGATCCTCAGACCAAAGAGTTCATCATCTCCGGTATGGGACAAATCCATATCGAGGTGGCCATCGACCGGATGAAGAGAAAGTTCGGAACAGAGGTCCTTCTCAAGACACCGAAAATACCCTATAAGGAAACCATTCGGGCATCAACCAAGATTCAGGGCAAATATAAGAGGCAGTCAGGAGGAAGAGGGCAGTATGGTGATACGTGGCTCGAAATCGAGCCCCTCCCGAAAGGCGGAGGATTTGAATTTGTTGATAAGATTGTGGGCGGGGTTATCCCCAGGCAGTATATTCCTGCTGTAGAAAAGGGAATCGTGGGAGCTATGGAAGAGGGAATTCTGGCCGGGTTTCCGGTTACCGATGTACGGGTTACACTGTACGACGGATCTTTTCATGCTGTAGATTCCTCGGAAATGGCCTTTAAAATTGCAGGTTCCATGGGCTTTAAAAAAGGATTTATGGAATGCAAACCTACTCTTTTAGAACCTGTTATGAAGGTGGCTGTCATTGTCCCGGAAGAGTCCATGGGAGATATCATGGGTGATCTCAATTCGAGAAGGGGGCGAATACAAGGCATCGATACGAAGGGGCATTATCAGATCATTCGGGCGGAAGTTCCCATGGCTGAAATGATGAAATATGCACCGGATCTGATATCAATGACCGGTGGCCGTGGGAATTTCACGATGGAATTTTCTCACTATGATGAGGTACCTGCTCACCTGTTAGATAAGATTGTCGCTGAAGCGAAAAAAGAAAAAGAAGAATCATAACGAGGAGGATAATTAGTCGATGTCAGGACATTCAAAATGGAGTTCAATCAAACACAAAAAAGCTGCCCTTGATGCCAAGAGGGGAAAGGCGTTTACGGCGGTAATCAAGGAGATTACGGTCGCAGCCAGGATGGGAGGCGGTGATCCCAATGGCAATGCCCGACTCCGGGCGGCCATTGCCAATGCGAAAGCAGTCAATATGCCCCAGGATAATGTCATCAGGGCTATTAAAAAAGGAACCGGGGAACTGCCGGGGGTATCGTATGAAGAACTGCTCTACGAGGGGTATGGCCCCGGCGGCGTAGCGCTGATGATCGAGATCATGACCGACAACAAAAACCGGACCGTAGCTGAAATGCGTCATATTCTCTCCAAGCATAACGGTAACCTTGGCGAGACCGGCTGCGTGGCCTGGATGTTCGATAAAAAAGGTCTGATCGTCGTCGATGCGGACAAGGCAGAAGAAGACAAGCTGATGGAAATCGCTCTCAATGCCGGCGCCGAAGACATGAAGCGTAACGATGACGTTTTCGAGATCTATACTCTGCCCGAAGAAGTGCAAACGGTGCGAGAGGCTATCGAGAAGGAAGGAATCGAGGTTTCTGTCTCCGAGGTCAGCCGCATCCCGAAAACCACGGTCAATCTGGAAGGCAAATCAGCAGAGCAAATGCTCAAGTTAATGGAACAACTGGAAGACCATGACGATGTGCAGCATGTCTTTGCCAATTTCGATATTCCGGATGAAGTTATGGAGCGCCTCGGAGCCTGAAGGCATCATGAGTACAGCATCATGAGTACAGCATAAAAAGGGAGAAGTCGAAAGTGCCCGTCTCACAAGGAGAATACTCATGCGCATCATGGGCATTGATCCTGGTATAGCCCATACCGGCTATGCGGTGGTCGAGTGCCGGAATCAGGAACTGACCCTTCTTGATGTCGGCATTATCAAGACTTCTTCGGAAGACTGTTTTCCTGCGCGGTTAAAGAAAATAGGAATTTCACTGGAAGAGATTATTGAAAAATTCCATCCAGGTGAAATTTCTGTCGAAGATATCTTTATTGCCACTAACCCGCGGCTTGCCTTAAAGCTGGGGCAGGCGCGGGGTGTGGCTGTCTTTGTGGCTGTCAAGGCTCAGGTCGCGATCTATGAATACACCCCTTTGCAGGTCAAAGAGGCCATCGTCGGCTATGGGAGAGCCACCAAAGATCAGGTCAGAAAAATGGTCAGGGTTTTATTAAACCTGAAGGAACTGAAGGTCCATGACGATGCCTCGGACGCCCTGGCTGTCGCTGTCTGCCACTATCAGTTTTCCCGTCTGCGGTACTATTCGGACGACTCCCTGCGAGGCGGTGCGCGTTCTTCGAAAGGCAGCCGGGAAGGTACGCCCTCTTCTCAAGGCAGCCCTGAGCCGATATGATTTATCAGGTTCCATGTCCGGAACCATGAGGGTTCGTCAGTATCCGGCATGATCGGATACAACCGGATATGATCGGATAATATGAAATATGATCGCCTATCTGCACGGAACACTCCAGAACAAAAATACCGAACAGGTCATCGTTGATATCCACGGCATCGGATATCAGGTATGTGTTCCTCTGTCCACGTTCTATAAGCTGCCCGAAGCGGGAGAAGAGGTAAAGCTCCTTATCCACACTTCCATTCGAGAGGAGAGCTGGCAACTATTCGGCTTTTTGTCTTCGGAGGAAAAAGAGCTATTCGAGCTCATGCTGAAAGTCAGCAAGATCGGTCCCAAACTGGCCAGAAATATCCTCTCGCATATCTCGACCGGAGAGTTTAAATCCGCCATCCGGTCTTCGGATGTAAGCCGTATGCGCGCTATCCCCGGCATCGGCGAGAAAACTGCCAGCAGGCTTATTCTGGAACTGAAAGATAAAATCCCTGCACAACAAAAAAGTGACTCAACCACAAGCGCTCCTCCCGCATCCTCCGTTCAACAACTGGGGCACCAGCCGGCGGGAGGGGAGGAGGAGGATATGCAAAGTGACGCGGTTTCTGCCCTGATCAGCCTTGGATACAACAGGCTGACAGCCGAGCGGGCCGTCAACCAGATTATTCACCGGGAAGCGAACCTTTCGATTGAAGAACTGATTAAAAAGGCGCTCAACCGGCTGGCTGGCTAGGGTATGTTTTTTAAATGCCCTCCCGTAAGGGTGTTTTTTTTTCGGGCAGTGCGGAAAATAAAGAACAGTACAAAAAATAAAGAATAGTACGGAAAAGAAAAAACAGTATGGAAAATAAAGAACAGTATGAAAAGCGCCTGACCAATGGAAATTTGACGGGCGAAGACGTAGCGCTTGATCTGAGCCTGAGGCCCCAGAATTTTCAAGAATACCTGGGGCAAAGAAGGGTCAAGGAAAATTTGCAGATTTTTATCCAGGCCGCCAGAAAGCGGTGTGAAGCTCTGGATCATTGCCTTTTCTATGGGCCTCCGGGCATGGGGAAAACCTCTTTGGCCTATATCATCTCCCGTGAAATGGGGACGAATCTGCGGTCCACGTCAGGACCGGTGATAGAGCGGGCAGGAGATTTGGCTGCCATCCTTACCAATCTCAAAGACCTCGATGTTTTATTCATCGATGAAATCCACAGGCTCCCTGCTGCGGTTGAAGAGATCCTCTATCCGGCCATGGAAGACTATAAGCTGGATATCATCATCGGGCAGGGGCCAAGTGCCAGGTCCATCAAGATAGACCTGCCCCGCTTTACACTGGTTGCTGCCACTACCAGGGCAGGGCTTCTCACCTCGCCCCTGCGGGATCGCTTCGGTGTTATCAACCGGCTGGAGTTTTACACCCCGAAGGAGCTGCAATCCATCGTTTTCCGGTCTGCCAGAATCCTGAACATTCAGATCAACGAGGCCGGAGCCATGGAAATTGCCAGAAGGTCACGGGGCACTCCACGGATCGCCAACCGTATCCTCAAGCGGGTAAGAGACTTTGCCCAGATCAAGGCGGATGGCCGGATCACCGAACAGATAGCTGACCAGGCACTGGAGATGCTTGAAATCGATAAGGCCGGGTTCGATAAAATGGATCAGCTTCTCCTTGTGACCATCATCAAGATGTTTGGGGGAGGGCCTGTGGGACTGGAGACACTTTCGGCAGCTATTAACGAAGAGAAAGATACTATCGAGGATGTCTATGAGCCGTACCTGATCCAGGAAGGCTACCTGCAAAAAACTCCACGTGGAAGAGTGGCTACGGCCAAGGCCTATAAACACTTTGGCATTGCGAGAAAAGGTTCTTTATGAAGGGTTCTGAAGAGCTCCTTCTAAACGTCTCTGAAGGTTTCTTTATGAAAGGCTCGATATGACTGCATCGGGAGAAAACCCGAAAGCGTTCCCCAGGCCGGTATTTTTTCTCCTGATCTGTGCACTGTTTGGCACGCTGGGGGGGCAACTTCTTGGAACATTTCTGATAGCCGTAAGCAATCATCAGCTTTGGCTGGAACAGGAGGCCATTGCCCGGCTCGGCTACCTGGCAGTCCCTGGCCAGTTCCTGGCCTCGGAAATGAAAGCCATGTCCACCTATATGGCCGGAGGGATTTTCTTTGCCCTGTCGATTGGTCTGGGATATGGTTTTTTTTGTGGTCTCATCCTGTGGCTTTTTTCCCTTTACCAGCGAAAAGGGTACCGGTTTTTGCGGTTTTTACCGATTATCGTGCTCGATAGCATACTGGTATGGCTGGGGAGGGGGTCAGATCCTGCGGTTCTTCTTTTCCTGCTGCTTGTTCCCGTGCTGCTTTACCTTCTGTCTTTGCCCTTGCTGTCTAAAGAACGCTTCCGTCTGGCTGATCTGGCACGCTATGGGTTTGTCTTTCTGACTTTCTGCGTCCTTTTGGTCTTCACCTTCAAACAGCTTGATTTTATCGAAATCCGGGACCGGCTTCTTTTACCGACCAAAACGGGCCGTCTGATCGACGAGTTTTACTACTGCTATACCCTTTATCCTGCGCGCCTGGTTCAGCCCCTCTGCTACCGCCTTCAGAACGTAGTGACCCTGGCTGCGAAAGGATTCCCTGAGGGCCGGGTATCCGAGCTTCAAAACGTCCTGAGTCAAGCCGATTGGTTTGTGATTGTATCATTCGATCAGGGAAAGACCGATCAACAAGGTGCATCCGGGCAAGATGTGACAGAGCGAGATGCCGGTTCCCATCCGGCTGGCGGTTTTCAGACGGTTTTAGCCCACGGTGTACCTGATGAGATTCTCTTTTACTGGAATGAGAATTGGCCAAAGGGTGAGCTAAAAGATGAACTCACGGATGACAGTGGGAAGGGGAGACTGAAGCCCGCTTACCGGGTTTCTTACCGGGATTTCATCCATGACCCGGAAGAACATCTTGAAAAATTTAGCCTCGCTGCTGATCCATTCTCTCTTTTAAGCAGGGGATGTGGACTCTCTCTCTTCATTATTATCCCCCTGGCCCTGGCTTTTGGCCTGTTTGTCTTTATCCTGTGGGGAATCAAAAAAGTGCTCTCCCTGAGCAAGGTCAAGGTGGGGCGAATAAAAGAAACCGGCATTATCCTCATGGTTATTCTCATTCTGTTTATCGGCCTCATGGTACGGTTAAAGGTGAAATCCCGGCTACCTGAAGAGATCCCGAAACTATGGCAGATAGCCAGATCAGAGGTGCCCGGGGACCGGATCGGCGCACTCCAGCAGCTGGATGAAACGTTAAAGCCGCATGAATGGCGGGGGCAGGCGTATCAGGAGAATACCACACTCATGGCCAGGGACGCAGATCCTGTGGTTCGCAGGTTCGGGGCCAAATTCCTTGGCAGGCTGGCCGGTTATGATGAAACCAGTGCCTTTCCCCTGCTGATCTCTTTGCTGGAGGACTCCAATATAAATGTAGTCTACACAGCCGCAGAATCTCTTTCAAAAATGCGAAACCACAAGGCCAGAGAGGTCTTGCTCGGAATTCTTCAAAGCGACCGGCCGTGGTATCTCAAAATGAAGATTTATCATGCATTGAAAAAGGCAGGCTGGACCAATGAGAAATTTACGGTCAGGTAATGTAAGGGCAAGTAATCTTAGGATAAGCGACCGAAGGTCGAATGATCGAAAGTCAGGTGATTGCATGTCAGGTGATTGTGAGTCTGGTGATTGTAAGTCCGGCAATAGCAAGCCAGACTGCCGAAAGTCACTGTCTATCGTACATGCCCTTTCTCTTCTCACGCTGATCATCCTGGTTGAAATCGGCGGGGGCTGGCTTTTTTTCCGCATCCTGCCAGAGGCTGGTGATCTTGATGCGCTGTGGGCTACCGCCATTTTCCGGCTTCTGGACTTTGGGCTCATCCTCTTTCTCGTTTACCTTTCCGGCAGCGGGATGTCAGCCATAGGACTTGAATCCGGAGAATGGAAGGCCGGTCTCTTCAAGGGATTTTTGTGGAGTTTCGGGTTTGGCCTGTTCGTTTTTGCAATCTGGGGCCTTTTTCTCCTTTTCGGTATCAACCTGTTTCAATTTCTGTTTTCCTCTCCTGCCGACCATCTGGGGTGGATAATTTTAATTGGCGGTATCCTCGCACCCATAGTAGAGGATTCTTTTTTTGTGGGGGGACTGTATAATGCCCTCCGGAGCAGGTTTTCCATCCCTTGCTCTGTCCTGGGGATCTCCCTGTTTTTCGCCCTGCTCCACATCCGGATTGTACTCGCGGGTGCAATTCCGATGACGCAGATTATCGGCGGGATCCTCTTCACCCTTTCCTTTGAGTATTCCGGCAACCTCTTGACTCCCATCACTATTCACATTCTTGCCAATTGCACCCTCTTCGCCATAGCCTACAGCCCCTTGATTCAGCGCATTCTATTGCGCAGGATGTAGCCTGTAAGCTAATCGAATAGAGAATAATTCATTCAATATTTTTCAAATTTCCAGGAGAGTTGAAGTTCATCAGAGGGGCAGGTTCTATCGAAAATGTAGGATGTAAACGTAACCTCATCAGCAGCAGGTATAGGATCAAGGTAGATACTGTCTGTTCCTAGAATATTGTAATTACCGTCTCTTACCCTTATATGCATGATAATATGATCCTGTTCTATTGGAGTGTCGTTTCTCACGGTGCCTTCAATTCTAATCCAGTTCTTATAAATATCGCTCTTCCAGGTATAGTGCACTGTCCCATTAAAGCCAGAGGTATTAGATTGATTAATTTGTTCCTGATCCTGGCTATCTTCACTTACTTCGCCACAACTTATAAGTGTTAAGCATATAGCAATTAATGATATGATAAGATTTAATTTTTTCATTTTTTACTCCAATTTCATATTCCTTTTGCCATTGACACCAGATAGATTATGATTTTTTTGTGCACTCTTCCTAAATCCTGTCAAATCTGCTTTCTATTTATCTTACCTACAATAAAAGCACTTTCTGTTCCTGAAATTGTTTTTTATAACTTATTGATACTGAATGCGGAGTTATCCAAACATTGGTGGTATGGAGTATAAGGAATATGCATATTCCTCCATACAGATTATGTGTTCATAGACTGAAGCCGGCAGGGGATCTTGCAACAGATCTGGCCATTCAGCAGGAGCACGGTTAACGGTTACTGGTAAGCAGGATGCTGCCTCGCTCGTATCGTTCGTTGATAATATCGTAAAGGTCTTCGGGAGATTGGGGCTGGAAGAGTTCCGAAATCATCCAGAATAATCAGATCAGTCCTCAAGTAGGGTGGTGTTAAACGTTCATGAATAGCGTGGAGCAGGTAAAAATGAGTAGATTACGCACCCTTGCAGCCGAGCAATTATAGGCCTCAGATTGCTTCTAAAATGACTCCACGGAGTTTTGTGGTGCTACCAAAACCGGCAGAACAGAAAGGTAAGGTATCAGACTACCATGTTTATTGAGGGAAATTCACGGCGAGAAAAAAAATGCAATCCCCGCTGACCTTCGGGATCAGGGCATCCCAAAAGGGATAAATGCCAGGGGGATGAGGAGAGAGCACATGGAGGTATCGCTGTTCGCATAAGGGCGCTTACAGCTTAACCTCCACCTCTTGTAATTCGTAGTCTTCGATAATATCTCCGGGCTTGAGGTCATTGAAATTCTCCAGCCCTATCCCGCATTCATAGCCGCTCTGGACCTCGCGGGCATCGTCCTTGAACCGTCTTAAGGAGGTGATTTTCCCCTCATAAATGACGATATTATCTCGCAACAGGCGCAGCTTGGAACCTTTGAGGATTTTTCCCTCCAGGACATACGATCCGCCAATAGCGCCGACCTTGGGAATACTGAATACCTGTCGCACTTCTGCCCTTCCGAGGATAATCTCCTTGTAGGTAGGCTCAAGCATTCCTTTCATGGCGGATTGGACATCTTTTATCAGGTCGTAGATAATCGTATAGCTGCGAATATCCACCGATTCTCGCTCAGCCAGGTTTGCGGCTTTGGGCTCAGGCCGGACATTAAAGCCGAGAATAATGGCTTCGGAAGAAGATCCGAGCATAACGTCGCTTTCGGTAATAGCTCCCACCGAACCATGGATAACCTTCAAGTTAACCTCAGGAGTGCTCAGCCGCTCCAGGGAGTCGCTGATAGCCTGGACGGAACCCTGCACGTCTGCCTTCAAGATAACCTTCAGCTCTTTGACCTCTCCTTTCTTGATGCGGTCATAGAGGTCTTCAAGAGTTACTTTGGCAGTCTTGCGCAGACCCTCAGTTCTTTGTTTCTCGAGCCGGATCGTACTGATGAGGCGGGCTTTGCGCTCGTCACTCACCACAATGAACGAATCCCCCACCTGCGGGACTCCCGAGATGCCGAGGATTTCCACCGGTGTAGAGGGTGGCGCTTCCTTGACATTTTTCCCCTGATCGTCGATCAGGGCACGCACTTTGCCATAGTACAAACCGGTCACAAAGGGGTCGCCTACCCGCAGTGTTCCGTTCTGAACAAGGACGGTAGCCACTGGCCCCCGGCCCCGGTGCAGCTTGGCTTCGATTATGGTTCCCTTGGCCATCCTTGTCGGATCGGCCTTTAACTCAAGCATCTCGGCCTCCAGAAGGAGCATTTCCAATAAGTTGTCGATGCCCAGTTGTGCCTTGGCCGAGACTTCTACAAAGATGGTCTTTCCACCCCAATCTTCCGGCATCAGGTCCATCTTGGCCAGATCATTCTTGACCCGCTCAGGATTGGCCTCCGGTTTATCGATTTTATTGATCGCTACCACGATCGGCACTCCGGCAGCACGCGCATGATTGACGGCCTCAACGGTCTGCGGCATAACGCCGTCATCCGCAGCCACGACGAGAATAACCACATCGGTGACCTGTGCGCCACGTGCCCGCATAGCGGTAAATGCCTCGTGACCAGGGGTGTCCAGGAATACGACATCCCCGCCTTTCAATCTGACCTTGTAAGCACCGATATGCTGAGTAATCCCTCCGTATTCGTTAGAAGCTACGTTGGTCTTTCGAATTGCATCCAGGAGCTTGGTTTTCCCATGATCGACATGGCCCATGACCGTTACCACCGGAGGCCGCGGAACGAGCAGGGAAGGGTCGTTATCACTGATGTCCAGATCCTCTTTCCCTTCGAGGGAAACCATGCTGACCTGAAAGCCAAAACTCTCTACTACAGACATGGCTATACTGACGTCCAATATCTGATTAATGGAAGCCATAACACCCAACTGAATCAGTTTTTTGATTACCTCATTGGGTTTCTTTTCCATTTTCTCAGCCAGCTCTTTCACCGTTACGGCTTCGGTCAGTTGGATTTTTTTCGAATTTTCCGATGGTTCACTGGTCTCTGAGACCTCTTTTTCACCGGAGTCCTTCAGCATAGTCTCACTCTCTTGTACATCGAGATTGACAGATGGCCGTGCCTTCTCCTGAACTGTTTTATTTTGATTCTCCGGTTTCCGTGCTCCTTTTGAGCCGGAATCTACTTTAACCGGGGTGAGCATCTCCAGGATTATCTTTGCCGTATCCTCATCCACAGTACTCATGTAACTTTTGATCCCCACTCCCAGATCCTGGACCTCTGCCACCAGTTCCTTGCTCGACATACCCAACTTCTTGGCTATTTCATGGATACGAACCTTTTTCAAGCTATATCACCTCCAGTATCTTGTCTCTTTATTTTTTCAGATGCGCTCTGGATAATGCTCCGGGCCATGCCTTCTCCGACTCCGGGAATTGCAGCCAATTCCTCCACCGACAATGAAGCCATTTCTTCCAGAGAATTAATTCCCCGGTTGATGATTCTTTCTGCCACTTCTAAGTCCATATCAGGAAGATTGGAAAGATGCTTAATGACCTGCTCCCGCTTTTTATTCACCCTCATCTTGTGTTCTTTCACTTCAGCCTCACTGTTGATGTCGATCTTCCAGCCGGTTAGTTTAGATGCTAAACGGGCATTTTGACCTCTTTTACCGATAGCCAGCGATAAATGCTGATCCGAAACCACGATCTTGACGGATTTGTTTTTCGGATCGAAGTCCGCATGCAGGATCTCTGCCGGACTCAAGGCGTTGGTCACGTAGGTAAGCGGATCCTCGGACCACCGGATAATATCTATTTTCTCGCCACGCAGTTCCCGGACTATGGACTGTACCCGGGAGCCACGGAGGCCGACACAGGCACCTACCGGGTCCACATCTTTATCCTTCGAATGCACGGCAATCTTGGTGCGCTCGCCCGGCTCTCGCACGGTGGCCATGATACTGACTATGCCCTCGTAAATCTCCGGTACCTCAACTTCAAACAATTTCGCCACAAACCCTGCATGAGTCCGCGACAGGGTGATCTGCGGCCCCTTGCTGGTCCTGTAGACGTCGGCAATGTAAGCCCGTATCCGGTCTCCTGCACGGAATGATTCTCCAGAAATCTGCTCTTTGGGAGGGATGATCACTTCGGTCTTACCAAGATCCACAATGATGTTGCCCTTCTCGGTCCGCTGCACAATTCCGTTGATCAACTCACCCTTTCTATCCTTAAAATCATTGTATACATTTTCTCTCTCTGCCTCACGGACCTTCTGGATGATAACATGCTTGGCAGTTTGGGCCGCAATACGGCCAAAATCCTCAATTTCCATCTGCACCTCAATGGTATCTCCCATTTTGGCTTTCGATTCGAATTTAAGAGCCTCTTCCAACAGGATTTCTTTATCCTCATCCTTTATCTCTTCCGTCACCTTCCGGACGCTGAACAACTCAACTTCACCAGTATCTCGATTAAGATGGAAGGCAAGGTTATCGATAGATCCAAACCGCTTCTTGGAGGCTAGCAACAAGGCAGACTCCACCGCTTCAATCAACACTTCAGGGTTGATGTTTTTCTCTCTTCCTACCTGTTGGATAACTTTCAGCAAATCACTACCCATTTATGGCCTCCATACTGGCATATAAAACAAAAAGCGGGCTTTTTGCCCACTTTCCGCTTAGCAGATTTATTACCTCAGTTAAATTAACATAACCGATGAATTAATGCAAGGGAAAAACTTGAAAAACAAGGCCAAGAGGCAAATATATGAATATTATCCTCAATTCCGAAGAAGAACGACCTCAGCCAGGGCTTATTCCTGAAGCAGGGGCAAAATATTAATATTTTCAGATCATTATGCTCTTGATTATAAACCTGGTGCATTGCCCGCTAATAATCAGTTAAATAAAAAAACCAATAAACGCTGACTTGCGCCCTCAACGCCCCCCCCTCCCCGAGTGGAAGCCTCTTCTCCATCAGTTTATGCTCAAGGATGACGATCCCATAACCAGCCACAGCCACGCGTATGAGCGCGACCGATGCTAAAACACGGCGCATCAAATACGCAGCCATACTGTTCTTCTGTCCTTTTCATTTTACCCTTTTAAAAAAACATGGTAACCTAAACGCAAAGAGCGATAACTATCCGGTAAGTTTTATGACTACCGCTCTTGCTCATGAAGGTTATTCCTAAAATGGAACTCTTTGTTAAAAATCTCCCCTCCCCCTTTTGCCAAAGGGGAAGTGGCAGGAGCCTTTGAAGAGAAAGTATTGTGGGGGATCAGCACTCGATATATCAGGAGGACAAATACCGTGAGAACTGCAAATCCGGCACTGAACTACGAACCTTTCGGTGAATTCGGGCGAACAGCCACCATGGGCAACACTATGTCAATTCAAGGGACAGTGAACAAGACAGCTTTGCTGCTCGTCCTGGCCTTGATCTCCTCGGTCTGGACCTGGAGCATGTACTATTCTGCCGGGAATGCTGCGTCAATCAGGCCGCTCGTTTTTGGAGGGGGTATAGGTGGCCTCATTATCTTTTTCATCACACTCATCAATAAGCAGTGGGCATTTGTCACTGCACCAATCTATGCTCTCCTGGAAGGGCTGGTTCTGGGTGGGATCTCCGCCATATTCGACAGCCGATTCCCTGGAATCGTTATTCAAGCCGTGGCCCTGACCTTTGGCACCTTATTTTGCCTCCTTTTGGGGTATTCGTCGGGGAAAATCAGATTATCAGCCCGCGTCAAACTAGGAATTACAGCGGCCATCGGGGCCATTTTCCTGTTCTATCTAACCTCTCTTATCCTCGGTTTGCTGTTCGGGATACGTGTGCCCTTCATTCATGAAAGTGGGATAATCGGAATTGGATTCAGTATTTTTGTCGTGATAATTGCCGCCCTTAATTTGGTATTAGACTTTGAATTTATCGCTGGCGGAGCAGCCAGCGGAGCACCAAAATACATGGAGTGGTATGGTGCATTTGCCCTCATCGTCACCCTGATCTGGCTCTATCTCGAAATCATCAGGCTGCTGGCCAAACTGAAAGAACACAGATAGAGCCCAGATAGCGCTAAAAATAGAGCGTAGATACATTGCAGATACAGTACAGATATAATGCAGATACATTGCAGACATAATGCAAAATCGTATAGGTGCAATACAGATGCCGCATAGATGCAGTGCAAATAAAGAGTAATCATGAATATCTATGATCGAGATAATCAATAGCATCTAAGAAGGCGAGGTACCAATGGTTGAAGTAAGCAATCTTCAGATTTATAAAGAAAAGATTCGCCCATGCCTTGGAAGCGACTTTGAGGCTATGTATTCCATTATCAACGATGCAGCCCAGGCATACTGCGGCATCATCCCCAAAGACTGCTGGAAGGTGCCTTACATGCCCCGCGATGAGCTTCGGCATGAAATAGAGATCGGCGGCATTGCCTTCTGGGGATACGAAGAGAACGGCCGATTGATTGGGGTAATGGGCATCCAGCATGTCCAGGACGTAACGCTGATAAGACACGCCTACACACTCACCACCAGGCAAAAGCAGGGCATAGGAAGTAACTTGCTGTCATTCCTGCGCACACAGACCGAACGGCCTATTTTAATCGGCACCTGGGCGGACGCCCTGTGGGCGGTCCGTTTCTATGAAAAGCACGGGTTCAACCTGGTTACGCCGCAGGAAAAAGACCGTTTGCTGAAAAAATACTGGTCGATCACCGAACGCCAGATCGAAACCTCCGTGGTCCTGGCGGATAAACGGTGGAATGCTTCTTTTACCGGAAGAAAGAAACGTCCAGGAGAAATAGACATCAAAGAGGAGGATAAAAAAGAATGACACAATCAGAAAACACGATAACGGGCACTATGACGAGCACTACGACTTCTCATCCGGTTGGCGATACGGACTCGTCTTCCCGTTCGCATGACAATTTAAGTTCTCATCCATCCACGGAGTACGATCAAAATATCAGGAAAACCCTGCCCTGTTATGAATTTTTCCACGAGGAAACTATCGACCTTATCAAAACTATAAAGCCAGATGTCAAGGTTTGGCTGGATACCGGTTGCGGAACCGGCCACCTCCTGAGCAGGGCATATCAGCATTTTCCGCACACTTTCTTTATCCTGGCAGACCCGTCTTGTGGCATGCTCCACCAGGCCAGGAAGCGATTTCAAGAGCAGATGAGAACAATCCCCGCCTCTACCCGCATCCGGTTCCTTGCTGCCGGAACCCAGGATCTGCCCACTGCTCTTAAGTCATCTCATACCGCGGAAGAAACGATCATTACCGCTGCTCTTAAATCAACTCATACCGCTGAAGAAACGACCAATACCGCAAACCATAACTGTACCACAACAGGGTCAGGTACTGCCACTGACCAACAGCCTGACATTATCACGGCCATTCAGTGCCATCATTTTTTAAGGCCGCAGCAGCGGCAGATCGCCACTCAGGTTTGCTTCAATTTATTGGCGAGAGGAGGGACGTATATCACCTTTGAGAATGTCCGCCCGGATTCCGATCAAGGGCTTGACATCGGCATAGCCCGGTGGAAGCGTTTTCAGGTGTCCCAGGGAAGGGCAGAGGAGGTTGTTGAAGCGCATGGTAAACGCCTTGACAGAGACTATTTTCCTATTACCATCGGCGAGCACCTCAGCTTATTGAAAGAGTGCGGATTTAGTGTTGCCGAGCTTTTCTGGTACTCGTACATGCAGGCAGGTTTCTATGCTGTCAAATAAAGAAGGATTCTCTATGCAACCCAATAATTCAAAGTACTTATGCAACCCAATAATTAAAAGTACTTATGCAACCTAATAATTAAAAATAACCCAGTAATTCAAAGTATTCTGGAGAGTAGAAATGCCTTTTACGTTGGACCGGGTTGTACCATGGGGAAGATCGTTCGATGAGTACGTGAGAATGTTTCACCTTACCGGAAATGACCTCAGGCGGGCCATTCTCGGGTGCGCAGACGGGCCTTCGAGCTTCAACAGCGAAATGAAGGCGGCTGGCTACAAAGTTGTCTCATGCGATCCCCTCTACCAGTTTACGGCAAAGCAAATTGAAGGCCGCATCAATGAGACCTATAACAGGGTTATGGAGCAGACCGTTCAAAATAAAGATAATTTCATTTGGGATACCATCCAATCGGTAGAGGAGTTAGGCAAAGTAAGAATGGAGGCCATGAGAAAATTCCTGGCTGACTATGACCAGGGAAAGGGGGATGGCCGATATCTTATCGCAGAGCTGCCTGCTTTGCCATTTTCGGAAATGCAGTTTGATTTGGCTCTTTGCTCTCATTTCCTGTTTCTGTACACCGGACAGTTGTCGTTGGAGTTTCACCAAAACTCTATTCTTGAAATGTGCAGGGTGGCCAGGGAGGTGCGCATTTTTCCCTTAATCGATTTATGCCTGACCAAGTCTCCCTATGTGGAGGCCATACTTCCGGAGCTTGGACAGTGCGGATTTGAAGTCAAAATAGAAAAAGTGGCCTATGAATTCCAGCGCGGGGGGAATGAAATGATGAGGATTTTTACTATCGGGCATTCTTTAACTGAATGAGATAATCCGGCTATTAGTTGACCGGGTGTATTAGTTGACGAGGTAATTGTGAAGAAATATTTATGGATTCCAACAGCGATTATGATGTAATATCTTAGATATTATACTCAATAAAGATTTGAGCATAATGAAGCCACCTTATCAGAGCGTCTTTTACTATTCAAATGATCAAACCGGAGAATCGGGTAATTAGACCGGGGAATCAGGCATTTAGACTGTAAAATCAGGTAATTGAACCGAAGGGGAAGGTATGGACAACATCAGCAGGCATATGGAAACCATAAAAAATCATTTCGAAGGAGAAGCCGAAGAATTCGACGCTATTATCCTGAGGAATATTCCCTATTACTACCAGATGGTTGATGCTCTTGCCTCGGCCGTTTCATTTCAGGAGTCAGTGCCCATCAAGGTTATCGACCTTGGATGTGGTACGGGTACCATATCGAGCGCTATCTTAAAGCGTTATCCTCTGGCGCAGGTCACCTGCCTCGATCTGGCGCCCAGTATGCTCGAAATGGCAAAAATCAAGCTTTCAGGCTATCCCGGTGTTCGATACATCAGCGGCGACTTTACCCAATGCGATTTCGATGACCGCTACGACCTTGTTGTCTCATCCCTGGCGCTGCACCATGTGCTGACAGATGATGACAAGAAGCAAATTTACCGGAGAATCTTTGACAATCTCACACCAAATGGCCTTTTCTACAATGCTGATATTGTCCTGGCCTCATCCGACACTCTTCAGGAAATGTATATGAGCCGGTGGAAGGAATTTTTAGCCAAAAGCGTGTCTCAGGATGAAATCGAAAACAAATGGATCCCGAAATATTACGAGGAAGACCGCCCTGCCAGATTCACGAATCAGCTATCCTGGCTCTCTGAGATTGGGTTTACGAATGTCGATGTAATATGGAAATATTACAACTTTGCCGTCTATGGCGGGACAAAGCCATGAAACAGCCCCCAAAGGAGGTACTTTCCATGTCCCAGGCACCAGCCCCCCGAAACACGAGACCCAAGGTCTCAGGCCCCAAAGATGCTTTGAAAATTCCTATTTATCATATTGACGCCTTCAGCAGCAAAGCCTTTGCCGGCAATCCTGCGGGTGTATGCCCGCTTGAAAGCTGGCTGGATGATTCTCTCTTGCAGGCAATTGCCTATGAAAACAATCTGTCTGAAACGGCATTCTTTGTCCCCGCAGAAAAAGGATACCATATCCGCTGGTTTTCTCCGATTGCGGAGGTCGATTTATGCGGCCATGCGACCCTGGCCACAGCCTTTGTCATTTTCAACTGCCTGCCAGGCTCCATGCTCCAGTCCTCGGCCTCAAGCCCGGTATCAGGACCAAGAGGGATTTCAGACTCAGCATCAAGTTCGGTATCAGGTTCAACCTCAGGGAATGAGATTATTTTCTTTTCAAAAAGCGGGGTGCTTAAGGTCACCAGACAGCAGGATCATACCACCATGCAGGAGGGAGGAGGAGAGGACCTTACACAACAGGTACAGGGCGGCCTACAGAGCGGCCTGCTTTCGATGGATTTTCCTTCGCGGACACCTCTGCCCTGCAATGCTCCTGAAGATTTGCTGGAAGGATTACAGCGAAAACCGGAAAGATCGGCTGGATCTGGACCGGGAGTGCCAAAGCCAGAGCCACTGGAAGTGCTATGCTCGGAGGATTATTTCGTCGTATTTCGAAGTGAAAGCGATATCATGAGCCTGACCCCCGACATGAAAAAGCTGCGAAAACTCGGCCTGCGGGGAGTTATCGTAACTGCCAAAGGTGATGAGGCCGACTTTGTATCGCGGTTTTTTGCCCCCAGACTTGGCATCGATGAAGATCCTGTCACCGGCTCCGCTCATTGCGCCTTGATTCCGTATTGGGCAGAGAAACTGGGCAGGCAAAACCTGTATGCACGGCAGTTGTCAGCACGGGGTGGAGAATTATACTGCACGGACCGAGGAGAAAGGGTTGTGATATCAGGCCGGGCCGTGAAGTATATGGAAGGAACTATTACGCTTTCGAGGTGATGTATGTCTGTATTTGTGGGAAAGCCCTTGACATCTGCCAAGAGAATGCCAGGGGCTGCCCGCTGCAACGCTCCAAGATCTAGCCCCCTGATCTGGCCCATGATCTGGCCCATGATCTGGCTAATCCAACGGGTAGAATGTGTTCAGGCTTGCCAGAACATCCTGCGCCCGAATATTTCCCTTGACTCCCATTTCCACGAATAGATCGATTGTCTCAGAAAGTGTCAGTTTCAGCAAGTTCGAAGCGGCCCTGAGGGTAATCTTCCCTTCCCGGTACGATTGAGCAATATAATATTCAAATCCCACACGGGCTAATTTTCTCAACGATTGAGCTTTTTCGATTTTTTCTACATTAGATACATATTCTATGGCTTGTTCAAGGTCTTCCGGTATTCGCATGGATTTGACCTTCATTGTACTCTCTCCATCAACAGCCTTGTTGTGATGTATTCATCTTCGCTGATAAACTCAGCTAATTGCTCTAATGCCCAATGAAAATTTCATGTAGTCTATCGTAACTCTTAAATTACAGCAATATCAAGGTAAAAGGGCAAGCTTGTTTTTCCTCTTGAAGTACACCGAAGGCGCTCTACCTCTTTGAGTAGCGCAAGGTAATGAAAAGGATAAGAACAGAAAATGAGCATCATCTACAGATATGGCTTTGCTTATAAATATCCCAGTTGTTTTAACCTGTCGATGAGAAGCTTCTTTTCCGGTTCCGTCAAACTGATTCCATATTCTTGAACGTCTGGTGATTCAGGAACTTCGTAAATCTTCCAACCCTCATCAAGGTTGTGTTTTTCTGCTACTCTTCCCAAACTGGGACACACAGCTTTAATAATCCCGTCATCTTTAAATACATGGCAGCCATCTAGGCCTTGGGGGGTATCTAACCCTAACTCGATCATTACGGTTGGGAAAATATCTATTAATTTGACAGGCTTTGTGATAATTTCATTTTTCCATGCAGGCATTTTTACGATGAGCGGAATTTCTAAACTTAGATCAAGCATTTCTTCCCCATAAATTGCTGGAGGATGTTGGAAATACCATGTTCCATGAGTATAAAAATGCTCTCCATGGTCACTGAAAAAAAATATCATTGAATCACCGTAGTAATTATTTAAATAATCGAGAATCTTTCCCAAATAAAAGTCCGCGGCATATATATTATCATCATAGTCATCTTTCAGGAGAGCACCCGTTTCATTGCGTAATCGAATAATATGTGAGTCATTATTGTTCCAATTTTGTATAAGATAGCACTCTCTTTCCCTTAGATTTTGATGGCTCCCATACTTAATAAAAACCTCTTCAGGTTTATACGGAACATGCGGCTGGGTTGCATGAACATAGAGAAAGAAGGGCTCTTTAAGCTTTTTATTGCTCAGGGCTTCAAAACAGAATTTTGTTGAATTATTTATCAGAGCACGACTCTCAGCTAATTCTGATGGAATTTGTGAATCAATATTATCAAGGTGATCAGCAAAGTCTTTGGCAAAATAGGAAAGAAACGGACTATTAGTAATAGCATAGGTATTGAAATGATTTCTTTTTAATTCAGATATTATATTCGTATAGCAGCTTCTCATATATTTTATTACTGGCAATCCAATATATACATCTTTTGGAGAATTTCGAACAATATTGATATGATATTCCCTATACTCACTTTCAGTCATTTTTTTTGGAACCGAAGGATATTTTCCTGTAAGAATTGAGGAAATTGCCGGTGGCGTCCAGGTACCAGCAGTAAATGCATTTTTAAATAGAATATTTTGCGATGCAAAACGATCTAAATTCGATGTTATATTTCTTTCATAACCATAGGCACCAATATGACTCTTGCACAAAGCATCCAAACATAAAAATATGACATTTTTATTCTTCATTCCTGATTTCCGTTTCCAGCTCATAAAATTTTTATCGTTAATATAAGTATTTATTTTCTTTAAACCTTGCCTTCAAATCGTATATGAGTGATTTTAAATAAATCTCTATTAACACTTAGATCGTCGTTTAGTGATCTCATGGACGACAATTGAAAGTCCCACCACCGGCGATAATTAAAAGTCTCCACAGATGGAGCATTTACTCAGTGAGTGCGTGAAAAAAAGCTTATGACGCACCGGGAAAGATCCTTAAAGGAGGAAGTGGGAGAAGATAGAGCAGATGGCGTATGTAAATCCTGGGCTGAAGGTTGGGACTGTTTCAAGGGCCTGCAATGACAGGCAGCCCTGGGGAATTTTCTGATAATCAGTTGCGTACCCGGTAAAGGAGGATAAAGAGGCGGCGAGCCCCACAGGGGCCACATAAGAGGAAGTATTTTTTGAGCAGGAGCACCACCCTGGCCGAGTGTGTGCATTGGATTTTACGGATAATTTAGCTTCTAGATAATCCAGGAATCAAAAACCAGGAGCCAGGAATCAGAAGTCAGGAGTCAGAACTCAAAAGGAGAGATTGCTTCTTTTGAGTTCTGACTCCTTATTACATTCACATATACCAGAGACTTCAGGGTGGAGCAATGCTCCTGATACTGATAGAGCAATGCTCCTGCAATGTGCTCCTGATACTCATAAGTGATACTAATAGGCGTACAGTTTCCCATAGGGGCGGTGGGTGTAGGGTATGAGCTTGCAGAAGTGCCCTTTTAGGATTTCTTCCGCATCCATGGAGAAGTCGCGGGCAAATTCGCTGACGTAAGTCTCCAGACTTTTCCGGTCCTTTCCATCGAGCTCGAAGACTTTCACTTCCTTACCCAATTGATAATCCTTAACCTCACCCCGGATATACATGGCGCCGCCATGCATGCCGGTGCCGCAGTAATCTCCCACGACTGGCTGGCCTTCGTCTTTGTATAAATCAAGGACAATGATCAATCCACCGGCCATATATTCCCCCAGGTAATCCTGTGCATATCCGCCCACGACAATGACCGGGTACAGGTCCTGATAAGCTTTCATATGGATGCCGACGCGGTAGCCGACATTCCCTTTGATGAAGACTTTTCCGCCCCGCATGGAATGGCCGGCGATATCTCCGGCATTCCCGTGGACGATGATTTTTCCGGCATTCATGGTGTTTCCGATTCCATCCTGGGCATTGCCGAATATTTCGATCGTGGGGCCGTCCATAAAGGCTGCAAGATCATTCCCTGGTGTACCCTGAATATCGATCCTGACATCCGCGCCGGACAATCCGTCTCCGATGTAGCGCTGCCCATTGACATGAGAAAGGACAATCGCCTTCTGCCCCTCCTGAACCGCCCTGTGTATCTTCTCATTCAACTCTTTGTAATATATTCCCTTAGCATCAATATTCATAGAGTATCCCTTGCCTTCTCATCATTATGCTTCTCGCATCGCTTTGCGCCACACATCATATCTCGATTCCCTGGCCAGTGACCATATGTTTGCGATATTCCCTGGGCAGAGAAAGCAGACCAAAATCATCCTTCAGGAGATGTCCCCGGAAGGATGAAATATCCACTTTATCTTTAATCAAGCCGGTGTAGATTCCGGCACGATCGATCCTGCCAACCAGAATTATGCCTACTATTCTGTTGTCTTCCAGAATGATTTTCTTGTATATCGAATCTTTCTCGCTATATTCCTGAACAACTTCCATTCCATTCCGCCTCTCGGCATCAGCCAGGGCCGAAGGATCGGTCAGTCCTACGGAAATGGTGGGAATACCGGCCAGTTCCACTGAATTCATGGCCATAGTGCCTTCGTAGGCTCTTTTCTCTCCAGCCATATTGGTTCCGGCGATTTTGCCCTGCCGGGCAGCGTTGGGCAGGATGGCAATGGGCCGGGTGACATGGGCCAGAAGGTCGTATCCTTCCACTACATCACCGGCTGCGTAGATGCCTTCCACACTGGTTTGTAGATACTCATCGACCAGGATTCCGCGGTTGATCTTGATATCGGTCCCCTTGACCAGATCAACTCTGGGCCTGACACCGATGGCCATGATTACCAGCTCGCAGTCGACCACGGCATTATCCCGCAGGATGACGCTTCCCACTCGCCCCTCCTGCCCTTCCCGGATCTCATTCACAGTATTGCCGGTCAGGCAGGTGCAGCCGATCCCTTTCAGAGCCCGTTCAATGACTCTGGATGCTGTCCGGTCAAAGGTTGCGCTCAAGATCCGGTCAGCCAGTT
The DNA here is from genome assembly GCA_040752695.1 of bacterium. Lineage (GTDB taxonomy): Bacteria > SZUA-182 > SZUA-182 > DTGQ01 > DTGQ01 > DTGQ01. The sequence goes on along the minus strand of JBFMGO010000065.1, from coordinate 8,281 downwards.
CCACGATGGTGACCTGGATGTCCAGGGCTAAGAGTGCTTCGGTAACCTTCAGGCCGATAAGTCCTCCACCAACGACCACAGCCTTTTTAACCTTGTGCTCGGCGATGAAATTTTTGACCTTGAGGGCATCGTCCAGGGTGGTGAAGGTAAAAACTCCAGACAGGTCCTGTCCCGGTGTGTCGGGAACAAAGGGGGTCCCTCCGGTGGCCAGAAGGAGCTTTTCAAATTGTATGCTCGTCTGATCCTCCAGGATAACCTCTCTGGCCGGAAGTTCGAGGCGAACAGCCTTTTCTCCCAGAAGTTCCTGAACATTATGAAGATCATAGAACGAGGGTGGCCGATAAGAAAGCTTATCCTCTCCTACCTTATTTCCCAGATAATATGAGATCAAAGGTCTTGAATAGGTATGGCAGGACTCATCCGAGACCAGGTGCAGAATGGACTTTTGGTCCCTTTCCCGGATGGCCTCTACGGCATTGATGGCAGCCGTGGAATTACCAATAATCAAATACTTTGTCTTAATCATTTTTTGCATCCTAATTATACGATGTAAAAGAATAATTCCAGAGAGTCAAAAAGTCAGACAAAGACAGCCTTCGTTCTGACTTCCAAAGCACCGGATTTTTGACTCCTGTTCTTTTATTTTTCCTCAAACACAATGGCTTCGTTGGGGCAGTGCTGGACGCAAACCGGCATCTTTTCTCCCAGGCACAGATCACATTTGGAGGCGGCCTTCTTCCCTTCCGTATTTCTGGCAATGACACCAAAGGGGCAGACCATGATGCACATCCAGCAGCCTACGCATTTATCTTCGTTGCAGATGACAGCACCGGTTTCCTCATCTTTGTGCATGGCTCCAGTCATACACGCTTCCAGGCAGGGAGCATCCTCACAGTGGCGGCATTGAAGAGCGAAGGACAGGTATTCCTTCTCCTCTACCAAAACGCGCGGCAGTGCCTTGGGATATTCACCCTTGTAGGCCTTGATGATTTCCTTTGACTTCGAATGCTGGACCAGGCAATGGATTTCACACAGTCGGCAGCCCATACAATATTCTTCACGGATAACAATTCTTTTCATTCCATCCTTCTCCTTATCCCTACCACGCTTCGCCTGCCGGCTTGATTCCCAAAATTTTCAAATCCGTATCCGAAAGACCGACGCCCCGCAGAGCTTCACGGTTTCCCCTGAGGGACTCAATGGCGTTGATGCCCATGCCGCCCAGCATCTCTTTGATTTCCAAAGACCAGGCCCGCAGAAGGTTGATCAGCCTGCGTGCTCCGATGTGGGGATTCAGCCGCTTGGTGAGGTAAGGGTCCTGGGTGGCAATCCCCCAGTTGCATTTGCCGGTATAACATTTCTGGCAAAGGTGGCAGCCCAGGGCAACCAGGGCGGAGGTGCCGATGTACACTGCATCCGCACCCAGTGCTATGGCTTTGATAATGTCCCCGCTGGTGCGAAATCCTCCGGCTGCTATAACCGAGGCATGGTTTCTGATTCCCTCCTGCCTCAGACGGGTATCGACCGCGGCAATGGCCAGTTCGATGGGAATTCCCACATTATTTCTGATGACCGTCGGAGCGGCGCCCGTTCCTCCCCGCAAACCGTCGATACTGACAAAATCGGCACCTGCGCGCACAACGCCGGTAGCGATAGGTGCCACGTTATGGACAGCCGATATTTTTACGCCCACCGGCTTCTCGTAGCGGGTAGCCTCTTTCAGGGCATAAATGAGCTGACGCAAATCCTCGATGGAATAAATATCGTGGTGAGGCGCAGGAGAAATCGCATCCGAACCCATGGGAATCATTCGGGTGCGGCTGACTTCCTCATTGACCTTTTCTCCCGGCAGATGCCCGCCGATACCAGGCTTGGCTCCCTGGCCGATCTTGATCTCTATGGCTGCTCCCGCCTTGAGGTACTCCTCATGAACACCGAATCTGCCAGAGGCTACCTGAACGATCGTATTGGCTCCATAGGGGTAGAGATCACGGTGCAGGCCCCCTTCGCCGGTATTATAAAAGGTGCCGAACTCAGAAGCTGCCCAGGCCAGCGACTTGCAGGCATTCAGACTGATCGAGCCATAGGACATGGCTGAAAACAGAATCGGCGTCTGCAGCAAAAGCTGCTTTCCAGGTTTTGCCTTGAGATGGGGCGCCTTTTCAGGACACTGTTGCTGCGGGGACTCAACCTCTAACCGGTCTGGCTTGCAGCCAAGGTAGGTCCGCAGCTCCATAGGCTCCCTCAAAGGATCTATGGAAGGGTTGGTAACCTGTGAGGCATTCAGGAGGATATGGTCCCAGTAGACAGGAAAAGGCTGATCACAGCCCATGCCGGTCAAGAGAACTCCGCCGGTCTCGGCCTGCTTGGCTATCCAGGTCAGCATTTCCTGCTTCCAGTTGGCGTTTTGGCGGATCTCGGAAGCATTTCGCCTGATGGTCAGGGCATCGGTAGGGCAGAAACTCTCACAAAAATGGCAGCCGACACATTTAGCGGTATCTGTGCTGACCTTGTCCGTTTCTCGGTCATAGGTATGGGCATCGTTGGAGCACATCCGGCAGCACACCTGACAGCTTATGCATTTATCTTCGTCCCGGTCAACAACAAAATCCTGCACTATCGGTATCTTGGCCATTACAGCACCTCCTTTCTTCCATAAGCCTCAGAGTCCTGGCTGGCTGCCTCATAGCCCTGACTGGCAGGCTCGCATTCCTGGCAGGGGCAGGCGGCCTCACAGCCCGGACTGACGGTCTCAAGACCCTGAGCGGCCAAAGACTGACCGGCACCTGCGCTTGAGCCATCCTTCCTTAATCTGGCCAGCACCGGCTCTCCTGCTCTGGGCATCCAGACCCGGTCCGGCTGAGGGCAAATCTCCCGAATAGCGGATTCCTCCGAGGCAATGTAAACGAAGTTCCCCCAGCGTGCTGCCACCAGGGGACGGAGCTTAAGCCGGTCATTCAAACCGAGCATGGTTTCGGTGTTGGCCACGATAACCCCGAATGGGCCATTGAGCAGGGCAGAGCCGTAAACCATTCGCATGCTCTGATAAAATTCCTTTTCCTCTTCCGGCATCCTTTCAATATCCACCCAAAAGGGAGCTGCCAGAATTTTGGCTACCATTTCGAACGAAAGCTCATGCTTTCGGATCAAAAGATCGACCAGATAGGTAATAACCTCCGTATCGGTGAAAAATGAACAGAAATAGCCAAAGTTTTGCAGGTACCGCCGATTGATGCCATAGGAAGATATTTCCCCATTATGCACTACGGACCAGTCCAGGAGCCCAAAAGGATGAGCACCGCCCCACCAGGCTACACTGTTGGTGGGAAACCTGCCGTGAGATGTCCAGATATACCCCTTATACCCTTCCAGACAGTAAAATTCCCCAATGTCCTCAGGATAACCGACCCCTTTGAAAATACCCATGTTTTTGCCGCTTGAAGCCACCAGGGCATGGGTAATCCGGCTGTTGACGTGCATGACCGTCATGGCGACAAAATCCTTTTCGGAAAGAAGGGGATCCCTGGTCAGTGCCTCTTCACGGGGCATAAGAAAGTACCGCCAGAGAATGGGGCTGTGCTTGATCGTTTTGACCTCCCGGCTCGGTATGGGCTCATCATGCATGATCGTGTAACACCCCTTGAGGTATTCCTCGGTCTGCCGCCTGGCATCCTCGGATTCGTACATGAGGTGAAAAGCATAATAGTTCGCCAGATCCGGATAGATCCCGTAGGCGGCAAATCCTCCACCCAGGCCGTTGGAGCGGTCGCGCATGAGAGCAATCGAGGTAATAATGGCATCTCCGCCAAACCTCTCTCCCGTCTCGTTCATGATGCCGGATACCCCACATCCAGCCGGCACCCGGTAATCTTTGTCTGCTACATACATTTTTTCTACCATGAGTTCTTCCATCATTTTACTTTAATTCCCAGTTTCTTGATCTTGGAACGGAGAGTATTTCTGTTGATACCCAAAATTTTGGCGGCTTTTAGTTGATTTCCTTCCGCTCTCATCAAGGCATGTTCAATCAGTGGTTTTTCTGCCGCCTCGATAACGAATTTATATAAATTACCAGCCTCTGCATATAAAAAGGCTTCCTCCAGTTCACCTACCACCTGCTCGACCGATTTTGTATTCTGAGACTTTTGCCTTTTCACGGTTTTTTGCGTATCCCTCTTTTATCTGTCATAAAAGCCCTGTCTCAATGCTCACAAAGAAAAAGGACGCACATCCCTGCACTCTTGCTTCCATCAAACGAACATCATAAATGTATAAAAAATGATTAAAATTTAGGCAACGGCAGAGAAAAACCTGCTTATTATTATACCCTATAGAGATAAGGGCTCAAAGACTTTTATTATCTCTTTGCCATTCTCATACGCAGAAAAATTCGGGCGGCCACTTTTTCACTATGTGGCCACCCTCACACTTACTGACTTGACTTGCCTTGCCGATAACGGCTTACCTGTCTAAATTACAGGATAGGCAAAAGGTTTTCTATTTCGTACCTGGTCAACTGAATGCGGTAATTATCCCATTCGTTTCTCTTCAAGGTTACGAAACGGCTGAAAACATGCTCACCGAGGGCCTTTTTCACAATTTCACTGTTCTCGGTCAGGGTGATAGCGTCTCCCAGGCTGTCCGGCAGTGACTCGATTCCGGCGGCCTTGCGCTCTGCGGCTGATAGGTGATAGAGGTTTGTCTCCATTGGATCGGGCAGGGTATATCCTTTCTCGATGCCCTCAAGACCTGCATGGAGGATGGTTGCGAAGGTAAGATAAGGGTTGCAGCCCGGATCTGGACACCGCAACTCTGCCCTGGTAGCCATCTCTTTGCCCGGATGATACATGGGGACCCGGACCAGTGCGGAGCGGTTTCTCCTTGACCAGGCAATATAAACCGGAGCTTCATATCCTGGCACAAGTCTCTTATAGGAGTTTACCCACTGAGCAAAAACAGATGACATCTCCCTGGCGTGCTTGAGTTGCCCGGCAATAAACCCTTTTGCCTCCGCGCTGAGATGATACTTGTCATTCGCATCGTAGAAGGCGTTCTTACTGCCCCGGAACAAGGATTGATGCGTGTGCATTCCGCTTCCATTATGGCCAAAAAGAGGCTTTGGCATAAAGGTGGCATAATAGCCATACTGCTGGGCAATTTCCTTGACCGTTATCCGGTAGGTGATAACATTGTCGGCCATCTTCAGGGCATCGGCATACCGCATATCGATTTCATGCTGAGATGGACCAACCTCATGGTGACTGTATTCAATCTGAACCCCCATTTTCTCGAGGGATAAAATCGTATCCCGGCGCATATCGCTGGCTACGTCAAGGGTAGTCAAATCAAAATATCCGCCCTTGTCCAGGATTTCGGTAGCCTGATCGCTCTTGAAATAGAAAAATTCCAGCTCAGGGCCGGTGTAAAAATGATCGAACCCCATGTCTTTAGCTCTTTGCAGCGCCTTTTTCAGGACATAGCGGGGATCTCCCTCGTATGGTTTTCTGTCCGGGGTCAGGATATCGCAGATCATTCTGGCTACGGCCTTCTCTTTGGGCCGCCAGGGAATGATCTGAAAGGTATCCAGGTCGGGCATGGCAATCATGTCACTCTCTTCTATGGACTGGAAGCCGGTAATGGAAGAGCCGTCAAACCCCATTCCGTTTTCCAGTGCACCCTCCAGTTCATTATCGGTAATCGCGAAACTCTTTACCTGACCCAGGATATCGGTAAACCACAAACGGATAAATTTAACATCTTTCTCCTTAACGAGGGCCATAATTTCTTCTTTACTTCTGATTGACACTTTTTATCCTCCTTTCGGTTCTCCTGCAACAAGCATTACATTGTGTAAGGTAATACCATGGAAAAGTGGGCCATCTGTCGTTATTCTTCACAGAGCCGCTTTAAATAATCGAGATAATATTCAAGAAGGGAGAATTTTTCCCGCAGTTCTTTTGAAGATGGATCTATTTCCCATATGGCCCATGTCTCATCAAGAACACTGGCCGCGCTTGTAGTAACATGTCTGGCCACCGTTTTAAAATGGTCCTTTACATCCGCGTCCTCCTTTTTAGTGAACCTCTTGACAGACTTCAGATGACATTGCCGTTTCATGTTCATTCCTCCTGATAGTTGATTAAAATATGGGCAATCTTGATGCCATAAAAAATCGCATCGATTATGGGCCTTGTATCGCTTTTATCTATATACGCTTATGGTATTTTTAACCATTCATGCGAACATTTTGTATCCATGATAAGATTCGGGCATTTGCTTGGGGACTATTGGCAGTTTTCTACAAATGACAGGCATTTTTTCATATATTTATCGGCTGTGCTCGATTTTTGGCAGATGCCTCATTTTTGACAGCCTTCCAAGCAGCCGGGAAGGTCATCTCCACTATGCCTGTTAAATTAGATAAATTCGCAAGAAAACTTTCTGGATAAGTGTATAAAGAGAGGTATCGGGTGGGGCAAAGAACCCCACCCTGTTACCCTGTATATTCTCTATCAGTAGTACGAAAGAAACCGGCCGGCTCGTTATGTTATCGCGGCCTGCAGGCCGGTTCGTTATCGCGACGTTCGTTATCGCGGCCTGTACCTGGAAGTTACAGGCAGGGGTGGCAAGCCCTCGTATGCAAATGTGTCATCCCTCATCTAAGCAGGAAGGAGCTCCCAAGTATTTTTGAAGGATACAGAGGGCGTCTTGCGGAGTTACCATACCATTCTTGTCCACATCAGAGCACTCAAGACAGGGGCCGGATTCAAGATAACACCTGAAAGCGATCAGTGCATCCTCAGGAGTAACCTGACCATCTTCGTTAAGATCCTCGTCACACTTTTGAATGCACAGGCATCCACCTTCTTCGTAGGGACCAGGATGATGCGTCGGATGGAATTGAAAAGCATAGCATCTGCCTTCCTCCTCTGTCTTGATTTTAAATTTCATCCAGGCCAGATCACCACTTGCACCCTTAGGGATTCCTTGTCCTTGCTCACCGATATCAATCATAACTATTTGAAGCTGGTTCAGATCACTGAATATGGTATCTCTATCGTCCCCCCCCTTAACATCAAGAGATTCTGTCAACTCGCTTTTCTCCAAGCCTGTAAATTCAAAGGCATTTTTATCATAGATGATGTAAAGAATAAGGAAATGAATTTCGATAGGCATATTTTGGATTTTTATCGGAACCCGGATTTCTTGGCCGACTCTTCCTTTGATTTCTGTAAATGGAATAAAAATACCCCTTTCAGACAAAGGGGATGGCTGGGGGGTTATGAGCCTTCCTCCTTCTTCTCTCCCTGTAGTTGCCAAAAATATAGGTATTCCTGTATATTTATTGACGATTATGGTTCCGCCAAGATCAGCCCCGGCAACCGAGTAAAGGTAATGCTCACCTAGAAGCTGGACATTCTCTTTATGAACGGAACAGTCCTGGCAAGGACTTCCGGTCAAGTCTCTACATCCTTCACAGTCCTCTTCAGATGGAATAAGGTGATGGAGCCGCAGTTCTTCTTCCATAATAGTGGTAACTTCTTCTAAGCTGAACTCTTTTTCCACCCGATAGGTAAACGTATCGATCCCCTTTATATCAAATGTCCGGTAATCCAGTCTCACGACTATTACTTTTTCCTCTTCTCCTTTCCCTTCCCCTTCTCCTAGTTCAGGGATGGACGATATGATGGCTACCCATTCGGTATCAGTACCACTATTTTCACGATACTGATGGATGAGAATTATAGCTGAATAAATTATCTTTATGGGGCCAGGTAGGGGGACAGGCGCTCTTCTAGCCAAAGTGACAGGCGATGCTTCATCAAGAAACTTGACATATTCCAATACAGTTGTGGCATTCTGTTTAAGCGCACTTTGTAAGGATTGTGTTAATGCTCCATCATAGGTATAAATGTCCCCTTTAGGAAGTGGTACGGGGTGCTCCATAGCATCATCGAAGGGTAAATACTTTGATGACATATCAATCTGACTTATATTTGGATCTGCTGCTACCTTAGCTACTTCATCAATAGGCATATTTACATAAATTGCTGATCCTGAAGTAAAAACAATTTGATATCCCATGCTCTCTAATTTGTTCCATAGGGATTCTTTACTCTCTTGATCATATCTTATTATCCGTATACGTACCTCTATCCGTGCTTCCGCACCCCCGATAATAGTTTTTAGATTTTTTTACTTGACCAATAATCGCTGATTTCATACTGTGGTATAGTGCCATGTTGATGTATCATTTGCAACCAGCCATAAGGGGGGAAAG
>JBFMGO010000064.1:0-33389 GCA_040752695.1 bacterium | reverse complement strand
ATACTCCCATAATAAAAAAAGAGATCTTCAGTTTCCTTATCTGAAACGGCTTCATCAATAGTGTATGCATTATTCTTAATACTTTCACCTTACAAAGCCCATGAGTAAAACAGTCAAACTTCACGGGTAAAATATCAGGGAGCGGTGTATGTTCTGTTCATAGTATTATAAGCAATCCTTATGCCATAGTATAACTTTTCTCTTCGGTCCTGAATTAAGATTTCTATGTTCTTGATTTATATCATATATACAAGCGATAAACAAGAGAAGGAGGCACAACTCTCAATCCGTGGCCCCATGTTAGGGATATATCTCTCAAAAAAATTATGCAACTTTTTACAACCTGCTAGGAAATGCATTGCACATATGTGATTCCCCGCCGATTCAATTGCTCACCGGCTGCAACCGATACACTTGGAAAACTCTTTTAGGGCGGGCAGCCCTGATGGAAAGAAACAGAAAGAGAAACCTGAGAAAAGGCCGAACCATAACTATAGATCGTTACCCGGCAAGAAAAAGGGACAAGGGATAAGAGATTGGGAAATAAATACATATGATGGTGCTGTTGCAGGTGACATCTTTTTCATCCATGAGGGAAAATATGTGGAGTGAAAGAGTATCGAAACCGGGAGAAGCTTTTGATCTTATTCTGTAATGATTGTATACTATAAAGAGAGGAAATCTCTCATGGCAGGTATATCATTATGACACAAGGAGAGAAAAAAATGAGGGAAACGGTAAAACCTATACTCATAGCTGCATCGTTGTTTCTGTTTTTTTTGACCATGCCTTTGGGCAAAGCCTTACACCAACCATATCTGGCCTGGGGTATCGAGGAGATTGAGAAGGTTGAAGTCGATATCGAGCCCGGATTCTGTCCTAATCCACTGGAAGCAGGAAGCAAGGGCACTTTTCAAGTAGCGATTCTTGGTACTGTGCAGATGGATGTAACCAGTATTGATCCGGGATCAATCAGGCTCGAGGGAGTCTCTCCCACCGGCTACAGGAAAGAGGATGTAAGTACGCCGATTGCAGACCGCCAGGACATTTGTGATTGCACGATAGAAGAAGGCGATGGAATCGATGACCTGGTCTTTGATTTTGATTGTTCAAAGATCCTGTCCACCATGGGAGATATTGGCGAGGGTGATGTAGCAGTTTTAACCATCACTGGTGAATTGCGGGATGGAACACCCATAGAGGGAGAGGATTGCATTGTTATTCAAAAACCGTGTGATCGGAACATGAATAAAGAGTGAGGAAGGATCTGACCAAACGCGACACAGGCTTGCAGGTGTTGCCTTGCAGCAGCACAAAATATCCTGAAAAGTACTTTTTTTTGGGGTAATGTCAAAGTGACCAGGAGTACTTTTGACTGATTACCTTAAACCTCTGTGCATTCTTTTGAAAGATGTGCAGAATGAGCGGATCGAAGTGTTTTTTCCCCATTTCTTCGGTAATGAGCCTGTAAGCTGCCTCATGTGACAGAGCCTGCCGGTAGGGGCGCATCGAGGTCAGGGCATCATAGACATCAGCCAAAGCCACAATCCGGGCGGACAGAGGGATGTCCCGGCCTTTCAGTCCCTTGGGGTATCCAGTGCCGTCAAATTTTTCATGATGATAATAGGCAACCTCTTTCCCCTGGGTCAGAAAGGATGGTATTCCCATCTCCCGGTCAGCCTTGGCAAGAGCGTCTCCTCCTATGGTGGTATGGGTTTCCATGAACTCGAATTCTGGGACCGTCAGTTTGTCGGGCTTCAGCCAGATAGCCTCAGGAATGCCGATCTTGCCGATGTCGTGCAATACGCTTGATTCACCGAGATCTTGTATGTACTTATCCGTTATATACTTACACCACATGGGTTCCTTCAGCTTTCCCAGTTCGGTGGCAATGAGTTTCGAATACTCGGCCACGCGCTTTAAATGTCCACCCGTAGCAGTATCCTTCAACTCGGCCAATTCAGCCAGGGCAAGAATGGTAGTTGAATGGGTCAACCTCAACTCTTCGGTTTTCTGTTCGACCATTTTGCTTAAGTTCCATTTGTCCGTCAAGGCCATGGCCAACTGCTTGATTTCATCTGCATCAAAAGGTTTACGAAGGTAGAGCAATTTATCGGCTGTCCCTAATAATTCCAGAATCTTCTGGCGGGAAACATCGGAGTGGGCGGTGACCAGAACGATCTCCAGATCAGGATCGATTTTATGGATCTCGCTCGCTGCCTGAACACCATTTATTCCGGGAGGCATCCGTACATCCATGAAGGTGACGGCAAAAGGCTTTTTTTCATTCACTGCCTGGGCGACTAAAGATACGGCCTCTTCTCCCTGTTTGGCCAGGATAAGAGTATAATCTTTTTCCGATCGTTTCTGTCCTGGCCCCTGCTCCGGAATATCACCAAAAATTGCCGCCTCCAGGGATGCCAGCTTCTCCTCTTCCTCCTGAGGGGATACCGGAGACAGGATTCTGATATAATCTTCCAGGATCTCAGGTTGGTCATCGACGATTAATATCCGGCGATTATGATTGATCATAACTTCCTATACCTTTGTTATTTTCTTTTGCGACCGGATGCTCCCTGGACAGGAACCTGTTTTGATTCTCCCCCCAGCTCTGCTCATTGTTGCATCCAAGGTTGGTTTATTCAATGGAATTATCGGCATGAGAAATCGGTACTATCGGCGAGAAATTGGAAAGGTGCTGGTTGATAAGACCGAAAAACAGAAATCGAAGGAGTGGGTCTGACCCCATTCAGTTTCATCAGCGAACTGTATCTTTTAATCACCTCAGTCGGTTTGACCATAGGTTCCGAGTTGGCCCTTATTTTTATCCCTCTCCCGCATGACCCTTCCAATCTGATCGGGCATTCGTTCAAGATTTTTTCGTTTTATCTCATTTATAAAGCCGTTATTGAGACCGGCCTTATGAAGCCTTATCACCTTTTATTCAGAAATCTTAAACAAAGTGAGGAATCATTAAAGGAACACCGCTCTCACCTTGAGGAGGCGGTGAAAGAGAGAACGTTTGAATTAACGAAAGCAACTATTCAACTTCAGCAGGAAATCGAAGAGCACAGAATGACCGAGGATGAATTGAGAAAAAGTCAGGTAAGAATGGCTGAGGCACAAAAGCTTGGCCGGCTCGGCAGTTGGGATATGGATCTTTTTACCGGCCAATTGACTCTGTCTGATGAACTCTGTCAAATCCTTGCTATCCAAGCCGGGGAGTTTGATTTATCTCTTGAAGGAATCCTTGAGTTTATTCATCCCGATGACCGTGACCAGGCAAAAAAAGTGATTGAAGAAGCACGCCGGAGCAAGAAACCCTTCGAGTACCGGTACAGAATCGTTCGAAAAGATGGGTCAGAGCGGATACTTCAGGGAAAAGGGGAGACTTTTTCCGATGCTGCCGGCAATCCGATCAAGCTGATCGGCATTGCCCAGGATATTACGGAAATGAAGAAGGCTGAGGAAGAAAAAGAAAAAATCCGGGACCAACTCCTTCAGTCCCAGAAACTGGAGGCCATAGGTATTCTGGCCGGAGGTGTAGCTCACGATTTCAATAACCTCCTGACGACGATTCAAGGATATGCCAGTATGGCCTTACGAAAGGTGAACGGGCAAACCTCTCTATCCAGGGACCTCCGTCAAGTGCTACAGTCTACAGAGCGAGCGGCCAATCTTACCCGTCAATTGCTCCTTTTCAGCCGTAAACAGCCGACAAGGCCTCATTTCCTTGACTTGAATGACATCATCGATAATTTACTCAAGATGCTTACCCGGCTTATCGGTGAAGACATTATCCTCACGATCGCTCCGAAGCCCGATCTTTGGTCTATCTGGGCTGAAGAAGGCGCTATCGAGCAGGTAATTGTAAATCTGGTTGTCAATTCCAGAGATGCCATGCCTCGTGGTGGCCAGATTACCATCAGGACCGAAAATATGGCTTTGGATGAAGAATACTCCAAAATGATCCCTGAAGCACGGCCTGGCCAATTTACTGGTGGAGGATGAACCGGGAGTTCGTGAGTTAACCTCGAAGATTCTCGTTGAAAATGGCTATACGGTAACTGAGGTTCCCGATGTGCAGGAGGCACTTTCTGTCTTTGAAAAAGAGAGGGGGGAATTTCACCTGGTCCTGAGTGATATGGTGCTGCCGGATCAAAGCGGTCTTGAACTGGTCGATCAACTGCTCGATCGCCAGCCAAAACTCCATATCTTGCTCATGAGCGGCTATCCTGATCAAAAATCGCAGTGGACCTCCATCCGCAAACGGGGATTCCGGTTTCTCCAAAAGCCTTATACCCTTTCCGATCTTCTTCGATCGGTGAAAGAGGAACTGAGCGGGCAAAGGCATTAATTTACAAAACCGGGAGAATGTGCTAAACTGCTTCTTGTGAAAAATGCATCATTCGTTATCGCTCACCATAGCCACTGATACCGATCATCATATCCATCTGATTGGGGGTGCTTTTGTTGAAAAGACAAAGGATGTTTTTACGAACCATACATAAAGGATAAAATCTCTTATGCTCCAGTATCTTCTTAACCTCCTGAGGGGAATGCGGCCCGAACCTCTCGTACTGCTTGTGGCCATGCTGCCCATTGCAGAGCTGCGGGGTGCTATCCCTTTGGCCATAAGTCTGAAAGTACCGGCAGCCAGAGCCTTTACCCTGGCTGTAACGGGAAACCTGATTCCGATTCTGCCCGTGCTTTTTTTTCTTGAGCCAACATCGAATTACCTGAAAAGATTTTCCATCTTTGATACCTTTTTCAACTGGCTATTCCAGAGGACCCGTAACCGGAGTAAAATTATTGAAAAAATGGAACTTTTGGGTCTGGCTCTCTTTGTAGCCGTACCATTGCCTTTTACTGGAGCCTGGTCAGGGGCTGTCGCTGCTTTTTTATTTCGATTTCGCAAGCGGGATGCATTTTTGGCTATTATCCTCGGAGTGCTGATCGCTGGAGTAGTCGTAACGCTGACCTGCCTCGGTGTAGTACGCTTTTGTCCTCTTTTTGTGACTAAATTTCAGTGAACCCTCTTGAGCAAAGACCAGGGGCATTGTACACCAATTTTAACTCCACCCATCGATATCTAAGGCTGAAAAACCTATATGACTGAAAAACTCATTCGAAAGATGAGGAATACTTTTGTAGCTGGATTCCTGGTTATTGTACCGATTTTCGTTACTATTTCTCTTTTGGTTTTTATCTTTAACATATTTGAGCGGATTCTGGCCCGTCCTGTTTCCTTCGCTTTGCAACTGCTGGGTCTCTCCCAGCTTAAGAGTTACCACATTCCCGGTCTCCTGGGCTTATGCTGCCTCGTTACTGCCTGCTTTATTCTCGGTTTGATTGTTGCCAACGTCATTGGCAAAAAATTCCTTACCCTGGCTGAAAAATTTTTGAGCAAAGTACCCCTGGTCTGGAATATCTATTATGCCTCCAAACAGATCATGGAATCCACTGTCTCCATGAGTAACCGAAAGTTCCTTCAGCAGGTTGTCCTGATCGAATATCCCCGTCATGAAATGTACGTAATCGGCTTTGTTACCTCCGATGCCAGAGGGGAGATCCATGATCTTATTCAAAAAGAAGTACTGAACATTTTTATCCCCACTACTCCCAACCCGACTTCAGGAATGCTGGTTATGGTTCCCCGCGATCAGATCATTTCACTATCCATGAGCATTGAAGATGCTATCAAACTGATTGTCTCCGGTGGGATGGTCGTTCCCCAGCGTCCGGAACATCTTAAAAAACAGTTTTAGGGCTGGCTCCATGGGGATCCTCACCCTCATTACACGCGGGAATTTTCACCCAGGCAGGGTGGAGCGGAGTTTTCGTTATCGTCAGGGCATGAATCGGAATTTTTATCACCTGAAGTGAAGATTTTATCCAAAAGATCAAGTCCGATTGTTTTGGTAATAAGCATTCCCCCCAGGATAACCCACAGATAAACGGTAAAGACCCTCCAGAGGATAACAAAGATTCCCAAAAGGTGGTTGGGAATCGAAGCGGCGAACATTGCATAGCAGCCTCCTTCGGCCACTCCCGTTCCTCCCGGCGTAGGGGTGAAATAGAGCAAAAAGTAGAGGACGAACTGAACCATGAGTACCCGCAAAACAGGAACAGGGTGGTTCAGTCCTTTCATGATAACGTAGGCGATCAGATAGTTGGCGCTCAGAGCAACGGTACTTAACATGCTGCCTGCCAGGAGGATCTTTTTCTTGCTTTTAAAAAATTCCTTCAGGCAACTGCTGAAATCATCGATCCAGATGTTCAGCTTTTTCTCCAGTCTTTCAGCATATTTGGCAAAGGGTTTCCATCGTTCTACCCACAGGCAGACTTTATGTATCACCTCTTCGCCTTTCAATGGATTCAACATGGTGTAAACGAGAAACATGACGATGAGAAAGAGAAAAACCGCAATATAGCGAAAAAGGTTTTTCAAGATTATATTTTGGATAAGATCCCCATGAAAATAGACGATAACAGGAGCAGCTATGGCGATAATCGAAATGATAAGCATTCCCCGCAGGAGAATGACACTGGTAGCTTTCCCAAGCGGCATACCTTTTTGCGTGAGCTGATAAACCATCAATGCCTCTCCGCCGGTGACCGTGGGAGTGACCGAGGAGAGGAACATATAGAAAAGAATAGTTTCAACGGAATAGAAAAACTTGATCTTTGTTCCGGCCGCCCGGCAGATAATAAGGAGTACCAGGCTGTCGATCGAGATCGATAATGCTCCGAGGATAAGGGCCAGAATCATATACTTGACATGTATCTGCCTGATGGCCTGCCAGGTCTTGGGACCACTGGTCAGCGCTGCCATGATGCCGACAACACAGACAGTAATTGCACTAAAGATAAGAATCAGCCTTTTAATTGAAAGTTTTTTCGGAGCCATAGAGACAGGAAAATCGTATAACAGCCACAGAGACACAAAAAAGCATACAGCCTGCTGAGGAGATACCTTTTTGTATCTCCGTGGCAATCATGGGTATCGTTATTGTATGGTATGAAGCATGCTTGACTGCCTTCGGTATCGAGCCTGAAGTTATGGTATCATAATTAAAACCGGCGGAATCGACCGCCACCGCCGCCGCCACCTCTTGGTTTTTCTTTCGGCGGCCGGGCTATGTCTACTCTCAAGGTACGTCCCATAAAATCGGTACCGTTCAATGATTCTTTTGCTTTTTCAGCCTCTGACTGAGTTGCCATCTCGACAAATCCAAAACCTTTCCCTTCGATGACTTTGATGTCCTTAACCTCACCGTAAGCGGCAAATAATTCTTCCAGTTGGCTGTTGGTAACAGAGTAACTGAAGTTTGCTACATAGAGTTTACTACCCTGCATTCTAAGCTCCTTTCTTTTTTTATCTTTTTTCTGTTAAATAATGTTGCTTCTGGAGGTAAATGCAAGATAGCAGATTATGTCCTCTTCGATAACATTATCGAACATAAAAAGAATTCTCATAAAAATTTGATGAGAATACTCGATTAGGGTATTTTACAACTCTTTTACACTATTTACCAGTTATTTCCTTTCGGTTCGTTGTCTTTAAGATATGCCCATCCAAACATAACGAAGATGCTATCAGTTGTCAAGATAAAAAGGTACGGTACAATGCCTTGCCAAAGGCATTGTACCATGTTAAAATCTGCACTCAGGAAAAAAGGAGCCAATAAATGCACGAACGTGGATCTATCGTCCCGGCATCTTATCGGTTGGAAGAATAAAGAATATTTACCCACGAGAGTATCTCTACGAAGATGGGGAGGCTTACAGACAAATGGAAAAGGTAAAAATTGACGAGATTGAGTTGGTTCTTTCACATGCTGACCAGCAGGAGCGAGCCTGGATCGGCCAGGAGGAATTGATGGAACAGATCCTTGCCTGCTGGCTGGTGGTAGCGCCGGATGATTTGCCGCTGTGTCCCCGGCTGGTGGGCAAGCCGGGCATGGGGAAAACGACGCTGGCAATTGCTGCGGCAGGGAGGCTGGGAAAGCCGGTCTACATTTATCAATGTACGATGGACACGCGTCCTGAAGATTTGATCATTACGCCGGTTTTGGCCGAGAGCGGCAAAATCCAATATCATGCCAGTTCCCTGCTTACGGCTGCACTCAAGGGCGGAGTAGCCGTTCTGGATGAGGCCAACCGGATGAGTGAAAAATCATGGGCATCGCTGGCCCCTCTTTTAGATAACCGCAGGTACATGGAAAGCATTGTGGCCGGAGTGAAGATTCATGCCCACCCGGACTTTCGCTGCTGCGTTACCATGAATGATGATGCGTCTACGTATGAGGTGCCCGATTACATCACTTCCCGGCTGCAACCCATGATTCAACTGGATTTTCCGGAAAGAGAGGAAGAGATGGCGATTCTTCGGTATAATCTTCATTTTGCACCGGATGAGATCCTGGACCTCACCCTGGATTTCCTCCAGAGGAGCCACGAGGCCCGTCTGGATTACAGCATCCGCGATGGCCTCAGCATTGCCCGCTATGCTCTGAAAATCCGGAATTACAGCCCAAACGAGCGAAAGCTCCCCTGGAAGGATACCTTTCAAAAGGCCGTAGAGCAGGTCCTGGGCAAGGGCGCTCTCGATATCAAAAAAAGGTCCTCGCAGATCAACCGGCAAAGTCTGACCAATCTGGCCTTTTTAGAGGATTTCTTTACCAATGAAAAGGATTGGCTGGAAGGGAATGAAGGCGCCAATGAATAGGAAACGATAAAAGGGAACGATGAAAATGGAAAAAAAAATTTTCATCGAAAATGGCCGATTATGGCTCGATAACATCTGTCTTTTGCCTGTCATTTCCGGTAAAGCCTCCTTTGCTCACGAAGTCAGGGAGGTGTTTTTAAATACTCCCTTCGATTGTGTGGCTGTTGGTCTGCCCGAATCCTTCTATCCTCTGATATTGCAGGGAGTCGAGTTTCTTCCCTATATTACCGTAGCCTTAGCCCTTGATAGAGGCGAATTTTACAGCTACTTCCCCACCGACCCCTGCGACGGGATGATCGAGGCCATACGGCTGGCCATGCAGGAGGGCCTTCCCATCCGGTTCATCGATCGTGAAATGAATAAAACCTTCAGCCATGATTTGCTCAAACCCGGCCTGCCGAAAGATGGCCTGATCCTTCCTGATGATCATGCAGTGGAACGGATTGGACTTTCTCCCTATATCCAGGCAGTTTTTCCGTATCTCCAGCAAGGGGCGGCTGCCGAAGCGGACTTCAAAGAGGATGCAAAAGGGCTGGCCGAGGACATCCAGGCAGGTTTCATGGCTGCCAGACTGAAGGAATTGAGCATGGAACACCGCCGGGTTCTTTTTGTCTTTTCCCTGCATCACCTGCCCGCGATTCTTCATTTTTACCGGACCGAATACCGGGATATCGCCAATGGCGAAAGGCCAAAAGAAGTCAAGCTCTATTCGGTGCACCCTGATTCTCTCTACTTCATTCTGGGTGAGATCCCCTTTTTCACCTATCTTTATGAAAAAATAAAGGGCACCTTGCTTTTTGAAGAGTTTCAAAAGACAGAAGCCGTTAAAAAACTCCTTTTGGAAACCCGTGACGAATTCCAAAGGGAATTTCCCGAGGAAATTTACCGGATCGGGCTCCAGGACGTGCAGACAGCCCTTCAGTTTATCCGCAACCTCTGTCTGGTCAAGGACCGGCTCACGCCCGATCTCTATGAACTGGTCGTAGCTGTCAAGGGAATCATGGGCAATGACTTTGCCCTGAAGCTGATCGAAATAGCCAAGTTTTATCCATACCTGGATGTCTCCGGCCAGTACCCGACCATCAGAATGACCACCCAGTTTATCGGCATCGGGCAATCCATCTGGCCTGTTTCACGCAAGGTGCCGACTTTGGCCAGGGAATGGAAAAGGATCCAGTTAGAGAAAAAGCCGGGTAAAAAGCAAAAAAACCAGTGGAAAACCCGATGGAATCCACATACGGTCTGCTCCTGGCCCCCGGAAGATGAGGTTATCGAGAATTTCTGCGGATATATCCGCAAACGTGCCCTTAAGCTGGTGGGGCTGTCGCAGGTTCGGGTCGAGGAATTCCAGAGCACCTTGAAAGACGGCCTTCATGTGCGGGAAACCTTACGGAATCTGCACCTTGGCAAGATCTATGTCAAGGAAGAACCCCAGATCCAGGGTGAAGTCGGAGCTGTAGTCTTTGTTTTTGACGAGGACCCGGATGGCCAGAAGTACCCCTATAAATTGACCTGGCTGGCCGAGCATGAGAATGAATCCACCCTGGCTTTTTACGCCACTGATTTTAAAAACGACCTCATCGGCCCTGGAATAGCCCGCTGCTTCTACGGTGGAGCCCTGTTTCTGTATCCGCCTCAACTCATCGAAGATATATGGACAGACTCGCGGTTCAATGATGCAGCCAGCGATATCGAGCGGCTGATCATGGCTGGGCTGTTTTATTCTGATGACCGCTACGTAGCGGTTGTAGCCAGGCACAAGCCCTCTTCCTTTATATATGAATATGCCAGACTCCAGCAAAAAAGGCTTATTTTTCTCCCCCTCTCCTCCTTTAGTCACACCACGCTTCAGAAACTGCGCTACTTCCATGTCCTGAACGGCAAACAGGTGCGGGGCTGGGCTTCCCGCTTCATCAGAGGTGCGAGCTAACCGGTGAGAGCCGCTTTTTCCGGCCTGTTTAATACGCAAAGGGCCGATTATACGCAGCGCCCGTCATATGCAGCGAAGAAGCGGTTCATGAAGGGGAGAATAACAAAGCCGCATTGAGTTCCAACTGAAGTAAAACAGATAATTATGCCGAATATTAACTATGAATGGTTAAAATGAGAGAGGAGGTAAAAAAACATGTCTTGGGGATTAAAAAACCGTCTAGCCCGCATTATCAACCCGAAAAACCAGCGCACCGTAATGCTGGCCATTGATCATGGCTACTTTCTCGGCCCCACCACCGGCCTTGAGGTTCCGCGCGAGACCTTAAGACCCATTCAGGCGTATGCTGATACGCTTATGCTGACCAGAGGGGTTCTTCGCACCAGCGTCGATCCTGACAGCTCTACCCCCATTGTTCTAAGAGTGTCCGGGGGAACCAGCATCCTGACCCCCCTTTCGAATGAAGGGATCACCGTGGCTATGGAAGACGCCATTCGTCTGAACGTGGCGGGAATAGCCCTGTCTATATTTATCGGGTCCGAGCATGAGCGCCAGACCCTGCTCAGCCTGACCAGACTGGTGGATGAGGGTGAGCGGTACGGCATTCCGGTTCTGGCCGTTACGGCCGTGGGAAAAGATATGAACCGCGATGCGCGGTACCTGGGATTATGCTGCCGGATTGCCGCAGAACTGGGAGCCCATTTCGTCAAGACCTACTATTGTGAGGGGTTTGAAAGCGTTGTCCGTGATTGCCCGATTCCTGTCGTAATTGCGGGCGGTAAAAAGCTGCCGGAGCAAGATGCTCTGAATCTGGCCTGGAAGGCCATTCAAAGCGGTGCCTGCGGCGTTGACATGGGACGGAATATTTTCCAATCCGAAGCTCCAGCGGCCATGATCCAGGCGGTCCGGGCCGTAGTGCATGAAAACAAGAGCGCAGAGGAGGCTTACGATCTGTTCCAGAGCCTGAAACGGAGTGAACCGGCTTACAGGCTGGAAGAATCAGGAGCCGTCGTTTAGGCGACGCCAGGAGGATGTGCCTTTGCGTGTAGCCATGTATTATCATAATCACGATGTGCGGCTGGAGGAAGTTCCACGACCCGTGATCGGGCCGGGGGAAATGCTGGTTCAAGTCAAATCCTGCGGCATTTGCGGCAGTGATGTCATGGAGTGGTATCGCCGGAAAAAAGCTCCCCTGGTTCTCGGACATGAGATGTGCGGAGTGATTGCAGAAATTGGAGAACGTGCAGCCTCAAAATACGGGTACCGGCCGGGACAGCGGGTGTTTGTTTCTCATCATGTGCCCTGCAATACCTGCCGCTATTGCCTTGGTGGCCACCATACGGCCTGTTATACCTTGCAGAGTACGAATTTTGATCCTGGCGGATTCAGTGAATACGTCCGCGTTCCCGAACTGCAGGTTGACCGGGGAGTGTATGTGCTGCCGGATGAGGTCTCCTGCGAGGAAGGCACCCTGATCGAGCCCCTGGCCTGTGTTCTTCGCGGTCAGCGCCTTTGCGGCATCGAAGCGGGTGATACGGTTTTAGTGATCGGAGCCGGAATCAGCGGGCTTTTGCATATCCAACTAGCCAGGGCGCTTGGCGCCGGAAAAATCATAGCCACGGATATCCAGGAATTTCGCCTGCAGGCTGCCGAAAGGTTCGGGGCGGATGCCGCTCTTGCAAGCGGCGAGGATCTTGCCGCCAGAGTGCGGGAAATCAACGACCAGCGGCTGGCAGATCTTGTCATTATCTGTGCCGGAACCGAGAGCGTCATTCCGCCTGCCCTTACGGCTGTGGACAATGGCGGCTCTGTGCTCTTCTTTGCGGTTCCTCCTGCGGGCGTGCAGGTGCCGATCCCCATGACTGACCTGTGGCGAAGAGAAATCACCCTCAAGACCTCCTATGGTGCAAGTCCTTCTGATTTGATGACTGCGCTTGAGCTGATCAGGACCGCACGGCTGCCCTTGCTGCCCCGGATGATTACCCATCGGCTGAGCCTTGATGATGCTGGATTGGGATTCCGTCTGGTGGCGGACGCTGCAGAATCCATCAAGGTAGTAATCAACCCCTGAAATGAAACCTGTCAAAAGAAAAGGGAGGGTAAAGAAAGATAGTCATCTTTTTCCCCTCCCTTTGTTTCCCCATGGACCTTTTCCTCCCCCCCCCCGCTTTTCTCATGAACGAAGTACCATACGAGTATACCATATCCAGAGCTTTAAAATGCATTATCAATAAAGCTAATATTATGTGTTTCATTTATATTTATCCAATATTATTTGACTATCTCCTAAATTATAGTTACAATTAGATCATCCAAACAATCTACTGTTGGGTAATTGCGATGTCAAAATACGGCAACACATAGGGGACCAAAGCGCCTTGGGGATGTAAGGCGCCTTTTTGTAAGCTCTCTGGCTATCCTTAAACTGAAACTCTTTTACATAAAGGCTAGGGTGGGTAGCAAGGTCTTTTGCGGCCGCAGATTGCCAGCGTGCGGCCTCTATGACGGGATTCAAAGAGCAGTGCCCTCAACGTACCGACACTATTTTGAATGTCAGACGTTTGCATAGCGCCATTCTAGGAACCATGATGATACCGAATAAGACCATTTTAATAGTAGATGACGAGCAAAATTCCCGTGAGTGTCTGTGCAATATGTTCAGTAAATTAGGGTACACGGCGATTCCTGCTGAAAATGGCAGGGTGGCCCTGATGGAATATATGCACGCCAAGCCTGATCTTATCATAACCGATCTCAGGATGCCTGAATTAAGCGGCATGGAACTCCTTGAAGAGATTCGCAAGGAAAATCCAACTATACCTGTAATAATCATGACAGCTTATGGAGAAGTAAATGCTTACCTCAAGGCGATGAATCTCGGTGCCTTCGAATACCTGAATAAGCCTATACAGCTTGATGAGTTGCGGATGGTAGTGAAAAAATCCCTCGATGAAAACTGTCAGGAACTTGATTATGACGGTGAAAAAAAATTAGATAAAGAAAATCCTCATATTTATAATATTTTAAAAAAAAACCGAACGGGTGACGGACCGGATCGGGACATTAACCGGTACATAACGGTTTGCGGTTCCATTGCCCACAGTCTTAAGAGTGAGTTCCTGCACATTGGAACCGCTACCCAGGCTCTTCGGGAGCTCGGCGAATCATCTGCCGCCATTCAAGAAGAGTGCGAGATAATTGAAAGGAGTGCTCTCTACAGCCAGATCCTTTTGCGTCGATTAATCGATTATCTCGATATGGGGTCCGCCCTTATAAGACCGATAGATATGCTGCCCATATTGAAAAAAGTCGAGGCACTGATTTCACCCCGCATACCGTCGAATATTAAGCTTCACATTTCGGTCGATCCCATGGCCGAAGGAGAGAAGGTTCTTGGCAATACGGATCAATTGATGGGAGTTTTCCTTGGGCTTATCGATAATGCAGCCAATGCTCTGGCCGGGAAGGGAGGAACCATTGAGCTTGGGCTTGAGGAAAGAAATGGCAGTATTTGCGTATCCGTTAAAGATAATGGTTCGGGAATTCCCAAGGATATAGAGGATCAGTTATTCAAGAAACAGGTGCCGAGTAAGAACGGCCTGGGAATGGGATTATTTTTCTGTCATCGAATAATAACTGGATTAGGTGGCACATTAGACTTACAGGCATCCTCCGGTGAGGGAACCGAATTCATGGTCATGCTGCCAATCGTTACCGATCAGATGGAACATTGAAAGCCATATCCATGAACGTTCCGGTAAAAATCCTTATGGTGGCATTTTCGATTTCATAGAAAAGTCTGCAACCGCCGCAGATGATCTTGTCCATGCAGTTCAAAAAGCTCTCAGCTATCGAGAAGTCATGGGCTGACACACTGACAGCTCAAGAGATGGCCTGCCTGCTCCTCCCCAAAGGGATACCTGCCCTTCTCCAGGGGAGAAGGCCCTCTTTTTTTACCGAACTACAAGTCCCCTTTAAGACTCCTCATATCGTTAACGTAATTAATAATATGATCAAATCGTCTAAAATTTATATTGAGCTCAATATGAGTTTTCTTCATAAATAATCAGATATTTCATAAGGGGGGAAAACATGAAAAGAAGATCTGTCTATACAGTATTCATATCCTTTATATCGCTCATAGCATTGATATTATTCCTCTTTATATCACTATCACTACCATTTTCATCGCCATTATCAGTATCAGCATCAACGCAAGTGCAAAATTGCCCGGGTACCGAAACACCCATGACCGGCGAAGGGCCAAACCTCGGTGAAGACCGGATAAGTCAGGACTATATTACCTATGCACGTCCGCTGAAGGCGATACAAAAGGAAGGCCTCAGGATATTCACTACACCTTTCAACCGGTTTGACGGTTACGGCGACGGACCGTTCGATCCTGCGGAGGTAGATCCGAGAGAGTTTGGAAACCGTCCAAGCCTGCAGGGAAACGGCACTTTCCTTCGTGTCAACGGGCTTGATGGACAAACCTGTCTTGAGTGCCACCTCATTACCAGAAATTCGACCATTCCTGCAACTCTCGGCATCGGAGGTATAGCAGGCGGGGCCAGTCACCCAATCGTCCAGCCGAGTTTTATCAATGTGGCGGACGGCACCGGTGCACAGGTACCGGGTACAAACCCCGGAGATATAAACGGCCGATTTATCAATCCACCATTCCTTTTTGGCTCCGGCGGTATAGAACTCGCCGGCAAAGAGATGACCATTCGTTTACAGGAACTCAAAGCTGAAGCGATATCCCATCCGGATATGGTAATTACCCTGGATGCGCTCGGAGTGAATTTCGGAACAATTGTCTATAGCGGCGGCAGCCTGGATACTTCACATGTGAAAGGTATTGATGAAGATCTGGTAGTGAAGCCTTTTGGCCGGAAAGGAGAGTTTGCCACTATCCGCTCCTTTGATTTGGGAGCCATGCAATTCCATTTTGGCATGCAGCCTGTCGAAGTGGTTGGTGAAGACGTTGATGCTGACCACGATGGTGTTGTGAATGAATTACTAGACGGAGAGATTTCGGTGCTCCATATCTTCCTCACGACCCGTTCAAAACCCGTCATGGACAAACAGACCCCGGAAACACTCCAGGGATTCAACATCTTTACTCAAATTGGCTGTGTCTATTGTCACAAACCCTTTTTTATCACGAAAAGCAGGAAGCTGACCTACAGCTTTCCAGAAGTGGAAACAGATCCAACGGCCAACATCTTCTATCGAGTCGATCTCGCCAGGACCGCCAACTTTGCACCCTCTGGCTGCGGTGGTATAATCGTACCGTCATTTTCTGATTTAAAGCGCCACAATATGGGACCTTCCCTGGCAGAATCTTTTGATTTAGTCAGTGAAAAAAGGAACAGGGAATTCATTACGGCCCGTCTCTGGGGTGTGCGCGACACTGCTCCTTATCTCCATGACGGCAGGGCTACCACCGTCATGGATGCCATCCTCAAGCACGGCGGGGAGGCGCAGGCTGTCCGCGACAATTTCGACTCTCTCAACCAGAACATGAAGAAAAAAGTGATTGCCTTTTTATACTCCCTGCGCACTCCGTTAGACGATGCCCAGGTAAGCTTCGATGATGCTTTCTTTTCTAAGATCATGTCTGAAGAGTGTGAATGAAGATGGTGTGATTTGAAGAATGGTTAAAAGATAGCAGCCGACAGGCGGGACAGGAATGCCCCGCCTTCTTCGCCTGCTTGGCATCTACCCTTTGCGTTTGACCGAAAGGGGCCAGAGACTCCTCACTTTTTTGCTCACCTCGGTCAGAAACTCATTGATAACGATTTTCTCGTCCACCTCCCCTACTTCCTTGACTGGAGTCAGGCGGTGAATGGAGTAGAGGCTGACCATAAAGGCGAGGAAAAAGAAGAAGTTCCAATATTGAAAATGTACGTTTTGAGCGGACTGTTCCCTGCTCGACCAGTTTATGATCCAGGAAACCTCGTGTTTGGCGAAAAAATCGATAAACTTGCCGCCGGTAATCGGGCCAAGGCCCATAGCCAGGGAGTTAACCAGGTTACTGGCTGCCAGATAGGCAGTGGCATGCCCCTTTGGAGCCAGCTTCAGAGCGATGTTTCCCGAACCGAGAAGAATCCCGGCCATAGCGATACCCATAAGCGTATGGATAATAATCAGAAGCGGTACGGTTAAAAGGTGTTTATCGGGCATGGTGGTAAAGGCCCAGGCCAGGATGCAGGCAGCAAAGAGAACACCGCTCAGGTGGAGCACCGATTTATTGCTGAAAAGGTCCGAGACTTTGCCCCAGATTCTGAGGAAGGCAATATTCGTGATCTGGCTCAAGACCGTAAGGGCAATAATCAACGACATGTTCAACTGTAATCTTTTCAGCATGTAAACGGTAAAAAAGGGAAGAACCAGATAAGCGGCGAAATTCCAAAAACCTAAAAATATGAGCAGATTCTTAAAATTCAAATCCTTGAATGGTAAAAGGACTAGTTGTGAAAAGGTGAGTTTTTCCCCTTCGTCCGTCATCCGGGGTTCAGGCGTATTTGAAAGAAAGTAAAGAGCAGCCAGGCCAGCCAGGAATCCACAGAAAAAAAGAAACGAATAGCTATAGATCTCATGAGAAGGAAAGAGCCTTTTCCAATAGTCAATGAAAATTCCTGCTGCAAGGCTCAGGATGATACTGAGGGCCGTAGACAGGCTCAGCCGCTTCGAAAAGAATGCTCCCAGCCGGTCCTGGGGCACAAGATCACGCATCCAGGAATTCCAACTGCATGCTGACACGGCATTGAAGACCGCACCCAGAGTCAGCGCTGCTGTCAGAAGATACAGCCCCGACCGGGGAGGAAACAGAAGCGGAATCAGAGCAACGAATAACCAGAAGCTGATGGCCAGCGCAGTGGAGTATACCGTGATCGGCTGCCGTACCCGAAGCTTTTCCACCAGATAAACCGAAGGGACCTGAATCAACTGAGCCAAAGGAAGGATTGCCACCAAAATCCCGATCATCACGTTGGAGGCACCGAGCTCCAGTGCAAAGGCTACCAAAAAGACCCCTCCGGTCAGCGTGACAACAGCCTGGGTAGCAAGCCCATCGTTAATGACCGCCCTCAGCCCTGCCTGAATTTCCGCTTCAGTTAAGCTCTCTTTAACCGTGAACACCTTTTGCCTTTCCCGTATCCTGCCTGAATCCTGCCTGAATCCTAGATGCCCAATCTTGCCGGATACTGCCCGGTATACGGGAATTTCGGCATTTCCTCTGAATCCCCTTTAATCAGATTTTTCAGGATCGCCTAAGGTCAATGCTCCCTCTTCTTCTATGGCTGCGGGCACTTCATCCTCCACGGTTATGGGTTGGAACCGTATCTCTTCTATGGCTATGGGTTGGTACCCACCCTCTTCTATGGCTATGGGCCGGTATCCCGGCCTGTTCGGGAGTAACTGGACCCGAATGTACCGGGCCGTGCTCATGAGCGTACCTTTCATCTGCGATTTCAATGCCTGAAGCACGACCGTTCCCCTGACATCTCCCTCTTCCCTGACCATGGAGAGCCGGTAAACAGCATACAGGCCGATCAGGAAGGCAAAGAAAAAGAAAAAATCCAACTGTTCGAAGTTCAGGATCTGGTAATTGAATCCTCGCTGGGGGCCGATTAAGGTAAGTCTCCAGGAAAATTCATACCTGGTGAAGAAATCCGCAAACCTTCCGCCTATAATAGGAGCAATGCCGGCTGACAGCGAATTGACCAGGTTCTTTGTGGCCAGATAGGCAGTGGCTTTATCCCGTGGTGCCAGTTTCAGGGCAAGATTATCCGCGGCCAGAATATACCCTGCCATGGAAACGCCTATAAGGATGTGGATTACGATCAATAATGGGAACGTCATAAGGTGCCTGTCAGGCAGGGTGGTGAAAGTCCAGGCCAGGGTGCAGAATGCAAATAAAAGTGCATTGATGCTCAGTACCGATTTATAGCTGAAAAGGTCTGAAAGCCTTCCCCAGGTCCGTAAAAAAGCGAGGTTGAACATCTGACTCAAGACCGTGAGCGTAATGACAACCGACATATTCAGTTGCAGCCTTTTCAGCATGTAAACGGTAAAAAAAGGAATAACCAGATTGGTTGCGAAACTCCAAAGACCTAAAAAGAAGGTCAGGTTCCTAAAGTTGCGGTCCGCGAAGGGTTCAGCGATCAGGTTGAAAAACTTCGGCTTTTTTGAACAGGAGGCCATGCGGGGTTCAGGAGTGATGATCAGGTAGTAGATTCCAGCCGTGCCAACCAAGAATGCAAACAAAAAAAGGAACGAGTAGCCATATATTTCAAGATTCGGAAAAGATTTTTTCCAATAGTCAAGATAGACCCCGGAAACCATGCTGAGAGGGATAGCCACCATCATAGCCAGGCTCATCCGCTTTGAGAAAAAGGCCCCCAATTGATTCTGGGGTACAAGGTCGCGCATCCAGGGATTCCAGGCGCACACCGAAACCGCTGCAAAGCCCGAATTGACGGCCATGGCGATTATGAGGAAGACCAGTCCTAGGTTAGAAGAGAAGAGGAAAGGAATAAAAACGATGAACAGCAAGGCTATTCTGGCCATGATCAGGGCATACACGGTAATTGCCCGCCGTGTCCGGTATTTCTCCACGATATAAACTGAAGGAATCTGAATTAATTGCCCCAAGGGAAGCACGGCAGCCAGAATACCGACCATCAGGTTAGATGCCCCAAGCTTCAGGGCAAAAGCGATCAGAAAGACACCTCCAGCCAGGGTGCCTACGGTTTGACTGGCCAATCCTTCGAGAATAACTGCCCTGAGTCCAGCCTGAGTTTCTTCTTCGGTTAAGGTGTCGGTGATTTTCATCTTTAGTCCCATAGGTATCGAGCTCCTCATCATTGAAGGTGGAAGACCGTTTTATCATAGGCTATTTTTCGCTCGCGCTTACAAAACATTCATTAATGGTAACTTTATCTTTTGGTCTTTAGTTCCACAGGTCTTTAGTCCATAGGCTTCAGGCTCCTTGTGTATGAAAGGAGAGATCTGTCTTGACAGGGGTTATTTTTGAAATAGAAGTGAGTAATCTGGATGAAAAAATTGTGTATATCGATTAAACTTACTATATGTTCGTCTATATCGATTATGCATACTGCACGAAGGTGTACATACTATCAAAGGTGTACATACTATATATACTATTTTGACGTTAAATGCGAGTAAAAAAATATATCAACCATGAAAGGTGAAGGCTTGAAAGGGATGGCGAGACTCGGTCGCTTGTTAGTCCAAGCCTCGCCATAATAGTTTCACTCTTTGAATATCCGATAGGAAACACAGCAGGGAAGGGACTGCCGGGCTTGCAGAAGAAACCTTTATTCGGAGGTTCCGCCTGTCTGTATCCAATGCTGGATGGCTGGGAGATGTTCTGTCATCCATTCCGGAGAGATCCGGATTTTCATGAATTGGTTGAATAACTGCTCAACCACACGGATCACTTCCTGGAGGAGAAAAGCCTTCTCGAAAAAAAGGCCATCCGGGTCCTCCTTCTTGTCAAGCATCACTTTGGGAGTTTTACAGGCCCGAAAATTCAGCCAGCAATCATCCAGAGTAAAATGCCATTCAGCATCGTTCATGCTCAGCTTAAAACTGGCCTGAGTGACCTTTTTCCCCTGGCTCAAAGCTTCACGCGCCTCCAGCATCTCGGAGTTCTCGCCGTGGCAGATCACCTTCTCCACATTTTCCTGATCCTCCGATTCCAGGGTAATTTTATTATCTATCCACAGCTCCACAGGCTGGGAACCTTCAGGTGTTATCACACCCAGATGAGAATCACTTTGAAACCACAGCCAGGTCAGGAATTCCCTGCCGAGAAACTTCTTCTCCTGGACCAAACGAACCATATCCATACCTTTTGCCCTCCTTCTTTACTTTCCGGACCCTGAAGCTGCGAAGCTTACCGGAGAAACGTATTCCAGCCGATCCCTTTGTCCCTCCGGCAAGATGTTGCGGGCAAGGCTGTAGGGAAAAATCTGCTCCAGACTCAATCCGAAGGTTTTTTTGTAGAGCTCCAGGAATTCGAGGCAGACGCTGTCGTTGGTCGAGGAGAAAAGGAGTTGGCTGCTTTTGATATCCCAGATCATATCGAGGGTCCGGGTATTCGGAATGGCCCTTTTAAGGAGTTGCAGTCGTACCATATCCTGAATGTCCTGACGCTCTGCCTTGGAGAGAAAATCTTTGCCCAGAGCGGTTTTCCTCTCTTCTTCAGCCTTCCTGCAGAAGTTTTTCAAAACCTGGGAAGGTACCCGCCGGGTGTCGGTCCTCAAGCTCAAGGCAATGAACTCACCCTTGAAAAATTCCTCTCCACGAAACTCGTTATCCATGATATTCATGATGTTTACCCATCCTGAGGACCGCTCGAGGTCAGAGTCTTCCTCGATCTCACGAAAGGCATAGCGCCGGATTTCTTCAGCATACTGCTGTCTGTAATCCGCAGGCATCTGGTCTTTCACCCAATACCGGGTGAAGCTTGATGAATTCGAAATAAATCCCATGCTAACCTCCATTATGAAAAATAAGAAAAACCACTTCAAGGCACTCATAAGGCGCCCACAAGATACTCACAAGACACGCAAAAGCAGTATGATACATTTTTCCCCCTGCTGCCTTTTTCAGTGTCTTTTCAGTGTCTTTGGTGGTTTCTTTACCCTATCTGCTCCTTCTGCTGCATGGCATTCCCTGTTGCCTGGCAAAATAAGAGCATCCAGGAAAATTTTACCACTTCCCACCTTTTGAGCCAAGATAAAAAGTCTCTACCATGCCGAAAAACATGGTAAGAGAAAAAGAATAGATGTATGATTATGATCAAGGAGAGCCTGATTATGACGACGGATTCAAAGAGTTGGCAGGACGTGCTTTGCTCGGAAAGCCGAACGGTCGCCTCACTCTATAACCGGCGGGCCGGAATGTACGATGCTTTGGTTCACATTCTGTCACTGGGTCTGGATCTGCACTACCGGCGCGTGGCTGTAGAGAGGCTTCACCTTCGGGCAGGAAAAAGGGTGCTGGATCTTGGGTGCGGCACCGGGCTTGACCTTCCCCTCCTCTCCCGGGCAGTTGGACCTCTGGGTGAGGTGGTCGGGCTGGATTTGAGCCCCAGCATGCTGCAACGGGCCAATAAACGCATTCAGCGGGAAAAATGCCCCAATGTAACTCTCGTCCTGGGCAATGCCCTGGATCTTCCCTTTGAAGACTGCACCTTTGATGCCATCTTCTGTGATTATCTGCTCAGCACGTTATCTGCGACTAGGGTCATCGAGGAGGCTTTCCGGGTTGCCCGAAAGGGCAGCCGCATGATGTTTGCCGATGACCTGCTCCCTTCGGGATGGTTCGCCTCACCCCTTAAGGCAATCGGCGAACTCGGCCGTACGGGCTATTTCAACTGTGCGCTGCCAGGTCTTCAGCTCCTTAAAAGGCGGCTTTCGTCGGTCAAGGTGTCTATCCATCATGGATGCCTGATATTTATCCTTTCAGGCGTATTCGAGGGGCCCGGTTCATGATGCAATCCCAAAGGGGCCTGATGGCCATGGTTATGGGCCGGAAGGCTCTATTCATGATTCGCCTTATGGCTCTTCAGGGAGCTTTGAATGCAGGTTAAAAAAGCGCTGGTCTGGATGCTCCTGACCGAATCGATGCTCATTCTCGCCACTCGTCTGGGTACATTTCTGCATGAGTTTGCAGGCCACGGGCTTTTAGCCATGCTTTTTGGTGGCAGGTTTGAGTCTTTCCGACTCACGCTCTTTGCAGGAGGAGATGCGCAATTCAGCGGACATTTCGGCAAAACAGCTACTATAGTCATATCCCTGGGAGGAATCCTGGTCAACCTCATCACCGGTCTGATTGCCCTCCGGCAGGTGAGAACCCGCAGGATGTCCTTTTCCCTTACCCTGTTTTGCCTCCTCCTGGCCGGCGTGAGTATCCTGAGCCAACTCCAGTACCTGATCCTTGGAGCTTACTACCAATACAGCGATTTGGCCTTTTTATCCGATTACCATCCCGCAATCCTGTTTCTGGTCTGGACCCTCGGGTTCGTGGCCCTGGCCTGTTTTTCTTTTTTCATCATGAGCGTTTTCTTTCATTTTCAGGAGGCTTATTTCCCTTCTTCTCATGTCTTCAAAAGGGCCTCCATCGCCTTTCTCATCCTTGGTATTCCGGTTCTCCTCTATGCAGGTTTTTACCACCTGGGAAAAACTCCCCTTGGCTCTACCGCAGCCATCATGGAAGCTTGTCTCCAGGCTGAGAAGGAAGCTGAGCGGATAAAAACCGAGACCGGATCAACACAAAGCCTCGATGAAATAAGAAAAGGATTAGAGCCCCGCCCCCTTCTCCCCTGGATCATAGCCATATATGTCCTGAGCACCCTGGCTGCTCTGTTTTGGCCTGCCAGCCGGATCACGCCAAAGGATTGTTTCCCTCCCCTCCCCTCTTCCTTTCTCTCCATCCTTCCCTGGTTGATTGCCGGCGGCTCAACTCTGGCCCTGATTGCATTGTTGTGGTAAGCACGCTGCCCGCTTCATGCGGTAAGCACGCTGCCCGCTCAATATGCGGGGAGTAAAGAATACCAACCAGGTTTATCGTAATTTTAAGTAATTTGTGGTAACTTTATTCTTGACCAAAAAGAATAAATCTTATATTATAACGTATCATAAAGATCATGATATCATGCCACTTATAGGCAAATCCCACAATTCCTCTGAAGGAATGTAACCTCACTGCAAGGAATACCCTGCAAGGAATATGACCTCATTGAAGGAATGTGATCTTACAGCAAGGAAATTACTATGCAAGACAGAAGAAAAAAATCATCAAGTGTGTGCCTTTTGGTCATTTTTTTTGCCGGATGCGTTATCCTCTCCCATGAGGCGGCATCAGCTCAAGAGCCGGGCATTTCTCAAGAATCCATTGTCTCCCAAGAGCCCGGCATCTCCCGAGAATCAGGTATTTCCCAGGAACTGGGCAGCTTTCCAGAATCGGTTACTGCAAGGGAGCCGGCTGCCAGCGACGGTCAAGATACCAAAGCAGACGGTCAAGATATCAAAGCATTCGATGCCCCTCAGGCATTTGATACCCCCACGACCGGGGAGCGTCGCTCCCTGCGCAGGATTCGCCGTAAGGATGATGGTTTTTCTCTTTCCGTGGCAGGCAGTGAAGGAAAGAATCAAGGGACGGACCGGGGGGCATTCGATCTGCGCCTTGGAGGGTCCTTGCAGATAGATTACCATTATTATCAGGAGGGTTTCAGGGAGGATAACCGTTTCGATATACGGCGTGCCAGTTTGTTTTTGAGCGGATTTCTCGATCAATACACCTTTTACCGGCTTGAGTATGAGCTTCAGGGAAATGATGCCAAAAACCTGGTCGAAGGCTATGGAGAATGGGGATTCATTCATCAGCAGTTTCTCAGGATCGGCCAGTTTAAGGAGCCCTTCAGTCTTGAATGGCAAACCGGGGATAGTGCGCTTTTCTTTATCGAGCGGTCTATGGGATATTATCTTGGACCGCAGCGCGATGTGGGTTTGATGCTTTCCGGTTCTTTCTTCCGGGAGATCATTCGGTATTCCGCCGGCCTTTTTAATGGGGACGGGAAAGATGGCTCCACCAGAGGAAGCCGGAATGATCAACTGGAGCAATGCTACCGCCTGCTCATCAGACCTTTCCGGGCAGTCCACTGGCCTTGGTTGTCATCCTTCCAGATCGGCGGTTCGTATAACGTGGCTGAAATCGACCTGTCCAATGTTGATCTTGAGGTCAAAAGCAGCGGTATGTTCGGTACAAACCGCAATCTTTTCGTATTAAATCAAAATACCAAATTCGGTATTTTGCAGAATGTTAAGCGGCGTGAACGGTGGGCACTTGATGCTGGCTGGGCCTTGGGCCCCGTAGCCTTGCAGGGTGAATACCTGAGCTTGACCTATGAGGATCTGGAATCTTCGGGCGGCCTCGTGCAGGATGCTGATTTTTTTTCATGGTATACGAGTGTCCTTATCTTTCTTACCGGCGAGCGGCCCGTATTCAAAGGCGGAGTGCTCCAGCCCGTAACACCTGAAAGAGCCTGGGGCGGGCTGTGTCTGGCGATTCGTGAGGATCATTTCTTCGGCGATAAGGACTGGATCAAGGAAGGAGCCTTTGTTTCGATAGAAAAAGCAGATGCATCCAGTATAGCCTTGAATTGGATCATCAACCCTATGCTTCGCCTGATGGTAGATTACACCTATACCGATTTTTCCGACCCCATACGGGTGAGGGTAAACCCGGATGGAAAGGTAGATTATATTGATGATGAAAATGTGATCTCTACGCGTTTTCATATCTCTTTTTAGGGATAAAATAGTTAAGAGTAAGAAATAAAGGGTAAAGCAAAAAATACAGGGTAAAACAAGAAGTAATGGGTAAAGCAAGAAGTAAAGGGTAACATAAGCAATAAAGGAAGGAAGGAGAAAGAAATGAGGAAGAAATTTATCGTTATGAGCATCCTTGCAATTTTGGCATTGACCTCTTCTATAGCCTTTCCGGCTTACCACCATATGGGGGAAAAGGACTCGGACAAATTTTTAGCAGTTTATCCTGATAAGACAGGAACTAAACTCGATCACTGTGCTTTGTGTCACAGTGGCGGGCAATACGAAAAAAAAGGGCAGATGGTAAACCTTGGAAGTTGCCAGTGGTGCCACTATTCCTATGGATATAACGGCAGCGGAAATATCCTTCATACCATGAACGCCTATGGAAAAGCTTATCACGATAATGGTCGAAATTCTAATGCCATAAAGGCCATCGAAAACCTGGATTCTGATGGGGACGGCTTTACGAATAAAGAGGAGATCGCGGCAGACCGGTTCCCTGGAGATGCCGCTGATGACCCCACCAAAAAAGTCGCCCCTTTTCGTGTTTATACCAAAGCCCAATTGGAGGCAATGCCTCAGCACACCCAGTTCCTTTTGATGAATACCTCCCGGTCAGGGGACTTCTATGCCGAGTATAGCGGTGTACCCATGGAGGATTTGCTCCATGACGCCGGCATGCTGAATACAGCCACAGGCATCAAGATATACGCCCCTGACGGTTGGCTGAATTATTACCCCCTGGAATATGATCCTGACCCGGAACTCTACCATGTGAAAGGCACCTATCCTTCATCAATCTTTCAGTACAATTCCGAGGCGGATGCAGCCTTTGGCGGATGGTGTGATTACAGTGCATTCTCTTGTATCGGCCGAAACCACAATGATCCTATCTTTGTCAAGGACGGCCTCAAGATGATCCTGGCCATCAAACGGGATGGAGCGTATTTAACCCCTGGTATCCTTACCAATGAAAATAAACTGGATGGTGAGGGGCCGTATCGATTAGTCCCGCCTCAAAAAATTCCGAGCCCTCCGGATCAATCCTCAACCTCCGGAAATCAGAATGTAATATGGCCGTACGATTACGACTGGGATCATAATGCTGGGTCTTCCGCCCGTTCGGTGACTATTATCAAAGTAGAGCCTCTGCCGGAAGGGACTACCGACATCGACATTCTGGAGGCAGGCTGGAATTACGTGGACCAGGGAAAAATCATTATATACGGGGCCATTGAGGATGTGAATCCCCCCACCAATACGAATCCCCCCACCACGTGTAATAGAGACCTCAATGGAGATGGAAAGGTCACGCCCAACGATGCCCAGCTTGCGTTCAGGTGCTACCTGAATGCAGCCACCTGTTCTTATTGCGCCGATATCAATGGCGATGGCATTGTTACTCCCTCGGATGCTCTTTGTTTGTTTCAGAACTACCTGGGACAGCCTTCCTGTTTGGATTAAAGATGAAAGATCCCGGGGATGATGATAAAACATCCCGGATGACGATAACATAAGGGGTGAGGGAGCAGGGATGAGGAAAACCTCCTGCTCCCCTCACCCCTTTCTTTTTTTCAGGCTGCCTGTCTCAATGGTGACCGAAGAAAGGCAGGGCCATTACCAGCCCTGCCTTTCTCATAATGCCTGTCACCTTGATAACGAATGCATTAACTTGTAAAACGAATGCATTAACTTGTAAAACGAATGCGTTAATCCGCAACCGTGACTTCCACCTCATAGACGTCCAGAGCACGGCTGCTCTCTGACTCCTTGATTTCTAACCTCACAACAGTAGTACCCGGAGCTATGGCCTTGAAGATCCATTGATCATGTGCGCCGGTAAATCCGAATGCCGTGCTGGAACTGAATGGATATCCTGGAAAGAATTCATCGCTCTCTTTGGCAATTATCTTACTATCGAGTTTATCGGTGTCGAGGTACCATTTGCAGCCTGCATCAGGGTTTGATGGCAAAACAATACTGAGGGTTTCTCCTGCGTGAAGGTTTACATTGTCCCCTTTGTTGCTGTAAGATATTGATATATCAGTATCTTTGAATTGTGATTGCATTTGTTGATAAGGATTGGAAGTTAAGGGGGAAGCCGAGGCGAATGGATCATACCCAAATCCATAAGGTGAGGAAGGATCAAAGGAAGACCGGGATGTGGCAGGTGCAGTTTGATAACCTGGGCCATAGGGATAACCTGTACCATAGGGTTGTGATGGAGAATAACCATAGCCAGAGTAATATTGACTGTTGCCCATGGCAAATCCACCAGGCTGACCAGATGATGCCGGGTATCTTTGGGGTGAATAGTATTGGCTGTTCGGTGGATATGCATAACCAGGCAGGTAATAATAAGCACCATATTGAGATGCTGGCTGGCTATAGTAAGGATTGCTTCCGGGAAATCCATAAAAATTTATGTTAATGTTGATAGATGGCAGCGAATAATACGATTGTGGAGATGGTGATGAATAATACGGTTGTGCATATGATTGTACAGATGATTGTGCAGTCGCCAGCGAATAATATGCCTGGGATGGAGAGGCAAGGAAGAGGAATAAGGAAATAACAAAAAAGCTCATAATGGCGTCGATCTTATGCATGCGTTTCATTGCTTAACCTCCTTTAAATAGTCAAGTTATCCCCCCACCTCAACAGGGTGAGGGGGCTTTTCGACAGAATGGAAATTCCGCTGTGTATTATGATTGGGCAGGTGATAATAAGTAAACGAGAACTCACCTGCGGTTAAAAACGATTAGGGAATTTCCAGATATTTTTGGAAAATAAATAGAGCATCCGCCGGAGTGACCATGCCGTCCCCGTTGACATCCAGGTTCATGGCATGAGAATCAGAGCCTGGTGAACCGGGGACATCCGGAGAGGCCGCACCTGGCGCCGGATTTTCAGGAGGATATTGATACTGGCCCGTTCCATAAAAAGGAACTTGAGCAGAAGCTCCACCGCTCATATACTCAGGATCCCCGGGAAGGCTGCCTGCGGCAGAAGAGCTGGAAGGAAGAACCACACTATAGGCTGGGTTGGAATAAGGAACGCCTGTTGTCCCATACACGGATTGACCAGCGACAGTGCCAGTGCCGTACGCAGCATAGGACATGCCATAGGGCATGCCGGTTGGGTATGTACCGCCATACAATGATGGATATAAACCACCGATAAAGCTGCTGCCGCCGTACAGCCCACCTGGTATACCCGCATATCCAGGATAAGCAGACCCCCAATCCTTAAGTCCGTCTTCCAGAATCTTTATGACATCCACGGTCTTGGCCACCGGCAAATTTTCCGGATTTTTTATGTCAAAAATTTTTATCGTCTCATCAGTGACAAGAAATAGTTTGTCATCATCGGCAAAATACAGGTTTAGCCCGAAACCATAAGCGTTTTCAGTGAGATCCACTAAATCGAGGTTCATCAGATCAGATACGTCGAAAACATAGACTTTCGTTCTCCGGGGGCTAAACGTAGTCGCCGGGACATAAGCGTAATTATCCCTGATCACCATGCCGTTGCTGCCCAATATTTGACCACCGGTCAGTTTTTTGGAAGTAGACACGAGCTGTGGAAGAGCGGGGTCACTGACATCAAAAATTTTTAGCTGAAACTCACCATCGACCAGCGGCCCCAGGTCTTCTCCAGCCCCGACTATGGTAAAAAGATGATCTCCTTCAATCACCCCTACATTTATCTCCGGCTCACTTGCCGGCGGAGCACCCAAGTCATCGATGACCTTGACTAAAGCAAGATTTTTCGGGTCTGAGGAATTAATTATATGAATTGACAGGCCATAGTCATCCTGGACACATTTCTTGCCTGAAAGATAAAGGTATCCTGATGCCGAAATCATCCCATAAACTTTGTAGTCCTTATCCACCGTGTAAGAACCAAGTACCCCATTCTCTTTAGTCACTTTCTCAGGATCTGAGATATCAAGGGCATGGACCATATATTGGTGATCATCGGTAAGACCATCCAGATCTTCGATACATACAAACAGCACTTCGTTTTCAACCGCTATATCCAGTACTCTATCTACACCGTGATCCTCGTTGTCAGCAAGAATTACTTTGTTGATGAGCTGAGGATTATCCTTATGGGTGATATCTACGAAATATATCATGCCCAGATCTTCCCCGCCAATTATGGCCAGGTTATCTTTGATAACGATCTTCCTCGGTAATGATGATTCCCCCTGATTGTACCAATATCCCTCGGATAAAACGATATGGGAAAGATATCGATAAGTATCAGAACCGGAAGGCTCAAGAATTGCCAATCCCGACCTGTTTTCTCCATTTACTTCCGAAATCAGCAGATAAAGATATCCGCTATTATCGGAAGTTGCCCTTATAAGGCTGATCCTGGCTGCTGCCAGTCGCATTGCATCAGAAGAAGGGGGAGTATACGTTATGTATTGAGATGGAGCAGGAGCATAGACAGGGGTGTAACCAGATGTGGAAACAGGTGTATAACCAGATGTGGAAACGGGTGTGGAAGCAGGCATGGAGACTGGTGTGTAAATAGCAGATGTGGAGGGTGAATAATACCCTCCAGTGTACATATAAGGGGTTCCGGGTGGAACATAAGGAGTTCCGGTAACCAGGCCGCCATATTGAGGAATTTGCTGGCTGCTGTTTGGCTGCCAATAGCTGTCAGAGGAAGGGAAACTTCCAGGGAAACCGTAAAAATTGAGATTAATGTTAATAGTTGGAGACCATTGACATTGAGCTGACAGGGAAAGGAAGAATAAAGAAAAAACGAAAAAGCAGGTAATAATAACGATCTTGTTAAAGCGTTTCATTCATTAACCTCCTCAGGGTGAAGAATTTAGACATGATTCATCGGTAAAAAACAGATTGTACTTCCCGAAGTCCTTAATTTCTTCACATTATTACGATCGCAACACCTGCCTTTTTTACTACCTCTTTATTTCTGGACTGAGGAGGGGGGATTTATGTACAGCTTTATTTTCATAAGACGATATATAAGATTTCTTATTACGAAAATGATATTTACATTATGCTCTTTACTTCCTTATACGGTATTAAGTTTTGTCTTTGAATACAACATATTGTAGCTAAAATTTTAAAGCCCCTGTTCTCGGACAGACTCTCGGAAATGAAATTACTGGTATCTTGTCTGTTCACTGTGAATGATGAGAGACCTGCTTACCGTCTTGACAGATGAGAGTTATTAAGGTAAAACAAAATGAAAGAGTCCTGTTTTTATACACCCCTTGAGAACGAAAGGAGAAAGAAAATCATGCCGTTATATGAGTTTCACTGCCAGGAATGCGGTGCAGAATTCGGGTCGCTTCTGAATGAGAAAGATACCGCTCCACAGTGTCCAAAGTGCGGCTCATCGAAAACGGAAAAGAGAATGTCCGCATTCGGGAGTTTTTTCCGGAAAGGAAAAAACTTTCTGAATCAGTGTTCCATCTCCAGTTGAAGGCCAAAAAAATAAGGCGGCAGTTGGCCGCCTCGCTTAACCTGTACAGGATATCCACTTTACTGGCTTAATGGCCTTATGTGCTCTATGAGTTGCACGGTATCAGCTTCTATGAACTACAGGACGACACAATCTGATTGCGGGTTTGGACCACGTAAAAAGAGCCGTTGGCATAAATAGCTTCGATATCCTGCGGGCACTGCATGATATCTTCGACCTCTTCAGCTATCCTGGCAATCGAATCGAACATAAAGCGCTGAAAGCCCTTATCCCAGAATAATCTTTCCTGATCATACCGCACCAGTGCAGGAGTCGGCTTATGGATAAAATAGCTGTCATACAGGCCGGCCCCTGGAGAACCGGACAGGTCCTCATCATTTGAATCGGACCTGACGATGCATGAGTCACCCTGATGAGAAGCGAGATAGGCTATCTGCTTGGATGGGTAAGACAGCAGCGTGTGGTTGTGTTCACCTTTGGTTAAAATAACGCCAAGAGGTGATCCAGGTGAATTACCGGCCAGAGTTTCACCTAATCCGACTACAATCTCAGCCAGAATTTCATCCTTTTTATTGGATACCGGGTTATGAGTATGGATGACAAAGGCATAATCGGCAGGGATAACCTTTTGGACAAGCACTCTCATACGGATCCGATTGGCCTTGAGCTTCCGCGAGAGGTGGCTTAAGTAAGCCCTTTCGTTCCATACCGAACCCCACACTTTTTTGATATGAGTGATGAGCCCTTCTTCCAATGATTCTGACCAGTGGCTGATAATATCCTTTTGCCGGGTGATTTCCTCCTGAATGCATCGGACAAGATCGCCGGGGATAGGAAGATCATGGATCAGTCTTCTGACACGCGGCAGGATGAATTGGTAATTTTCCGGCTCACTGTAGAGCTCTGATGCTAATTCATTGATTAATATCAAAGACTCCTGATCTCGACGAATTGCCTCTTCAAACACTTCGTAAGGTATGACAGCCGAAGATGGCACTTTTACAAAATCGGAGACTTTACCCCGCAAACTGTTCAGATTGCCTGACTTTGAGCCATACCCTCCGCTGCCATAACCTTTGCTCTTGCGACTCCCGCAGCCAGACTCCCTGCTGCTGCGATTCTCGCCGCTGTTGGCGCCGCCTGCCCTATTTCTTGCAGGAGCAGTGATTTGAGCATCTTCAAAGGCAGCTTCGCGGTAGTGAACCATATTATTCTCAATCGAAACGGTTACTCTTTTCCCTTCATGAATAATCTTTATCTTTTCAAACAGTTCCCTGTCATAACAGGTGGACAGCAAAATGTTTGAACTTCGGCAGCGAATCGAGATGTGCGAAAGAATATCGACATCACTCATGGTGAGAATGGCGCTCACCCAAGGGGGCACTTCCTCGATGCCATCTACTTTATCCACTGCCATAATACGGCGTTTTTCTGATGACGTGCCCTGGATCGAGCAGAGGGAATCAGCTCCACTGAGGACGCCAGTGGCTCTCCCCCTGCCCTGGCTTATAATTTTCCAGCAGCCGATACGGGCAGTTCTCAATAGCATGGGAAACAGTGCATCGATCAGTTTTGACAGCGAGAAGGTGCTTTGACTTCGGATCACTTCCTCGGCAAAATGCGTAATATAGGATTCAGGTACAGCGCAGGACTCGCCAATTACCCGTGCTTTTGGCTGAATGGATGCATGGAGTTCATCCGTATGGGATTGAACGGCCAATTGAATATAGTTGAGGGCTGCCAAAGCCTGCAATCCCCATTCCGGGGACCATGCATGTGCATCCCGGGCATATTTTATCCGCTCCCATAAGTCGATACAAGCGGTTGTCTTCTCATGATCGTAGGACAACTGTACATTTTGCAGGGTCAACTGGATCAGGGCCATAAGGTCATCCCCACTCAAAGTGCGAAGATCCATTCGCTCTATGGAAGCCTTATAGATATTGTCAAGGGCAACATCGATCATGAGTGGATCGCGCGGACATTCACTGTTCCTGAGATACTGTTTCAATCTGTTGCGGCAGTCAACGATTTTCCCCGGCAGCCACCAGGCACCGAAATTGTTCTTGACATCCTCCAGCATCGAAAATAATTCTCCATCGAATTGCCACCTCGATACTGTCAGGAGGTATTGAAAATTGTGAGAACCTCCATGAATTTGCTTCAGGATCCAGAGCAGGTGTTTTAAGTCCGGGATCAAGTTCGGCATATGCCTGGGCTCATGAGTCAAGGGGCGGGCCATGGTTCTTAAAAAATCTCTCGATATACCGCCCCGCTCCCAGAGAGTCCTGTAAAACAGGTCAATTGAGTTCGTTTCCTGGAATGCGATATACGCTTCGCAGATAGTGATATCCTCAGGAGTACAATTGCTGTGCAGTTTCTGGTGCCATTGTTCGATAAACGGGTCGTCAATGCCGGGCCGGTGCCCTTCCCGTATGCCGTGACGCCTCATGGTATCCAGAATGAATAACCGCAGTTCATCCCCATTGCCGCCTCCGCGAGGAATGAAATTGATGATATTTCGGATGAGGACACGGTTCAGTGCCCTGTTCCCTTCAGGCAGGGAACGAAAAGAAGAAGAGAAGGAGCCTTCCTGGCCGGGGGAGAAGAATGTACCGGCATATGCTCTGGCGAGGGCCAGCGACAATTCACTCTGCATATGGGATATATCTTTGGTTTGATAGTTATGCCGCATATATATCCGCAGCTCTTTGATGGTGGATAATCGCACATAGGTAAAAACCCAGGCCAGGAGGCGCGCGTCAATACCAGCCGTGTTGATCAGGTTGAGGCAAACGGCATAATGATCTAACAGGGAGTCGGTTCTAACGAATTGTTTCTTTACCTGCTCGTCCCGTAGGTTATCAGTGTGCAAATTCATGTTTTC
>JBFMGO010000063.1:0-33494 GCA_040752695.1 bacterium | reverse complement strand
TTTTGGAACGCTCATAAGCATCCTTATATCTGGAAGAAGATCCCTGAACTTCTCCCAAAATCTATCTTGGGTGGTTTTGGCTCTACACTTAATTTGTGATTACTTACTTAGCGATAGGACCACTTAGCTACTACTCTGACAGTTGGAGGTTTCAGCTTGGCCTCTGTAGCCGTGGCTGCCGCAGCAAGCACCAGAACGGCTGGGGGAACAATGCCGGGCAGTTCATCATCGTCCAGAGGAACAACAACGTCCAGCAGTTCAGCAACGACTGGCTCCAGGACGGCGGGGGGAACGGTATCGAACAGCTCATCATCGTCCAGAGGAACAACAACGTCCAGCAGCTCAGCAACGACTGGCTCCAGAACGGCGGGGGGGACGGTATTGGGCAGCTTTACACCCACCAACAGCTCGACAATGACTGGCACCAGAACGGCAGGGGGAACGACGATAGGCAGTGGGATCATAACAAACCTTGGAACAACTGCCGGTACTGGTAGCGGAATATCCCTTCAAACTCAGCCTGCTTCTCGAAACGCGGAGTGGTATAAGGTTACCAGCAGCTATAACCCATGGACCGGAGAA
Organism: bacterium; assembly: GCA_040752695.1. GTDB lineage: Bacteria > SZUA-182 > SZUA-182 > DTGQ01 > DTGQ01 > DTGQ01. The sequence continues at coordinate 32,912 of JBFMGO010000063.1, read as the reverse complement.
TCTTATACTTCGGGCTCATTTGGACCGGACTGGGGAATAGGTCAGACCGGCTCCTTCATGTACTATAACAGCCCCTGGACCGGGACAATAAGTACCGCAGAGGGCGGCATGACTTATGTCCCCGGTACGATACCGGCATACACGGGCGCAGGTTCCCTATGGGCAAACCTGAACTATGGCCCATTGACTGCCTATGTGAACAGTGTGAGCAACATTGGGACGAGCGTAACTACCGGTGTCTTCTCCACTGATCTCGGTATTTATAGCAATCCTCTCGCCGGCGGCACTTATTATTCCATCTACGCTGGCGGTTACGTTCCCTACACTGGCGGCAGTTATGCTCCCTACTATCCTGTCAGTAACACCATCTATGGCTACCCTGGCGTTGTCAGCAATTATCAGAGCTATTCTCCTGTATACTACTCCCCACCCACTACGAGCAGTACGGGTAACTATCCCTCGATCATTTACTGATAAGAGAAGAGGATGGAAACAGGCAAATTACCAGAACAAGAAGAGCATTCCGCCTGGGAGAGGGCGGGATGCTTTCCTTATTTGCTTATGTGCGACCATAATAGCCTCTATACGACGGCAATGCCTCTACAACAGCGCGATAGCCTATACGACAGCGCGATAGCCCATGCGGAGCGTCCGTCACCATGACTCCTTCCATAACCTTTCCCAAACTCTTGCTCCTGCCAAGGAGCGGACGACGGCTGATGCCCGGTGCCGGTGGTCATCAGAATGGCTATACTCATCGTAATTGTATTTCTATTCGTTGAGGGTGCGGCAACGCGACGTCGGATGTCCAAAGTGACGTTGCAGAAACGTCGGACAGCCGCTGGCTGTCATTTTTTATCCTGATTGTCAATAAGCGTATAACAGATTGACTTTACAATGAAATATTGTCCAGACCTTAAGCTGGTAAAGTTGGCACGGGATATGCTATTTAATATATACAAAAAGACAAATTGATATTATTTTCAATAAGTTCACCCCACAAAAACGGTGTGGGACATTACCAATAACATGTTTCTACAGTGAAGGAGGTTTTCACCATGACTTACTGGAATTCATTCCGTGAATTAGATGAATTACGCCGTGAGATGGACCGTGTCTTTGGAAGCCTTGGAACGTGGGATCTCCCCTTTTCCCGTATCTCGTTTTTGCCGGGAAAGGCGGCTCGAAGCTACCCGCTGGTTAACCTGAACGAAGACAAAGACGCTTACTACGTCCAAGCCCTGGCTCCGGGTGTAAATCCGGAGACTTTGAACATTTCGGTAACAGGTAATGCACTTACCATCGCGGGGGAGAAGAACGGCTCTGGTACCAATGTCAAACCCGAAGCCTTTCACCGCAGTGAACGGGCTGTCGGAACATTTGTCCGTACCGTGGAATTACCTGATGAAGTTGATGATACTAAAATCAAGGCAGACTATAAAAACGGCTTACTGCTGGTCACTCTGCCAAAGACCGAGAAGGCTAAACCAAAACAAATAGTCGTGAATATAGGGTAAATTGTACAGAGTAATTGTTCAGGATAATTATATGGAGGAGATAACCATGGCTGAAAAAACCATTGCAACAACAACAGCACCAGCAGCAGAAGAAGAGAAGAAAATACCGGGAACGAGGGAAAATACCCGTCAGGAGGAGCGCTATCTTGCGCCGCCGGTGGATATCTATGAGACTCAGGAAGGTTTAACCGTAGTAGCTGATCTTCCCGGTGTTGACAAGGATGGCATTGATATTCGGGTAGATGATAATATCTTGACGATTCAGGGAAAAACAAAGCATAGTGCACCGGGGAATCCGGTCAGTACTGAATACAGGCTCCTTCACTTCTATCGCCAATTCCAGTTGGGTGAAGGTGTTGATCAGGAAAAGATAACCGCGCAGACCAGGCACGGTGTTCTGACAATCCAGTTACCCAGGGTTGAAAAACAGAAACCGAAAAAGATTTCAGTAAATGTGAGTTAATAACATTCAGTAAGTGTGGGTCAGTAATATTTAGTAAGTATGAGTCAATAACACAAAATTGCCGAAAATCCCGGCTATTGGCAAAGCTTCAAGGAACTATTCATCTGGTAATACCCATCAGCAGCGGTATGGGGGAGATCCAGCAACCCGGTCAGGGATCCGACCGTTACCAGACTCTCTCTCTGTCCAGTGAATGGGCAGGGCTTGTACCCTGCCCTTATTATGCTTTTTATCCTCATTATACCTTATTATACCTTTTATCCCCGGTTCTCATTTTTTTATCCCCGGTCCTCATTATACTTTTTATCCTCGGATAATCATATCCCCTGATAACTGTATAAAGAGTACCGTACTCTTTGAGCATCGCCTTCCAGTTTGGTCAGGATTGTCATTGACAGTTTCTGATTATGGGACCCTTTACTGTTATCCTGGATCAGGTAGGTGTAGTTTTTCTGAACTGTCTGGAAGAGAGCAAAGGTCTGGTCCCAGGCAGGATCTATCCCTTGAGCCTCCGGTTTCCTGATCTTAGCCATCATGGTCTCGACCTCGGTGATCTGCGCTTTGACCTGATCGAGCCTTTGACTGAAGTCGGCTTTATCTTTCTGGTGCTTGAGGAGCGTATCTTCCCCGTGGCAGTTGAGGCAGCTTTTTTCTGCCGATTCCCGAAGATCTACGTGACAATTCTGGCAGGGTTCTTCCTCACCGGCCTGATAATGAAGAGAGGCAATTTGGGGGAACTCTTCCGGCGCATCGAGCCCTTTCATCATTCGATCCTGGTAGACATGGCAAACACCGCACTCTTTTCTGGGTGCCACCTCGTCATTATGACAGGAGAAGCAAAAATCCCTCATCATCGAGAGATTCGAGACCATGGCGTATTCTTCATGGGCTACCCGGTCATGGCAGATGACGCAGGCATATCCCATACTCATATGCATGCCATGGTTCACCCGGACCTTTTTCCCGAACATGGACTTTTCCATCTGTTCATGGCACCCTTTCTGCGTGCAGTAGACCGGCCTGGATGCTTTGATATCATCCTCGCCAGGGCCAAACCAGAATTCGTAGACATTTTCCACACCATATATGGAAGCCTTGACCGATCCGACCAGTCCAGGCTGGACATGGCAGACATTGCAACTGTTTTTCGTATATTCCGGCCTATGCCTGGCCTTTTGCCATGAGTCATAAGCGCTTTGAATAGGGTGGCAGGTGATGCAGAAAGCGGGACGATCCAAAATATAGTTATTGAGTAGCCACAGAGAGAGGAGAAAACAAACGGCTCCTGCACCCAGGATAACGAGAAACGTTTTTCTCTTCTTAAGAAACTCTTTGCTGTTCATGCGGACTCTTCCCTTTCCACTTAAGGTATAAAATGGTAGCAAATAGGTGGAGTCCAGGCCATGGCCCCATTTTTTTGCTTAATCTGGATAAAGTAGTGATAATCATCCTTTTTATCCAGAGGCAGGCCCATATCCACAAAGGTGATATCTGCATCTTTTCCTGTAATGTTTTTTGAGCTGTAAATGCATTTGGCATTGCGGATGATATCCACCTGCTCAAGATCGTCAGTGCCCATAACCTTGGCCAGGCACCTGGGATAGCGGTTCCTGCTTGGGAATTTGTCACCCATCGGATGCCCTTCCACCGTAAAATCAAGAATAATCCAGTCCGTGGCAATATAGTTGCGTTTTTTCTCAAGCGCCTCGTTAAAGGATTTATCAGTGAAATCCTTGGCGTAAACAACGGTAATAACCGGCATTCCCTTCGGCACGGGTTTCTTTTGCAGGGAATGGCCCGGCGCCCGTTTGTAAGGGCTTCTCCCCGGTACATAGAAAGAGAGAAAGTCCTTTTTATTGGAATAGCGGGAAATGGCCTTTTGAGCTTCCCAGAGTGAGTAGTTTTGTGAGCCGAACCAGCTTGTGTTGCGAAAGGTATAATCCGATATCCCTAAAAAGTCATACTGCTGGTCATCCAGAGCGTATTTGAAAGCATCGACCACGAACCCATCCATAGCCATACGGCCGCGTACATCGTGCTGTTCATGGAGGGTTCCCCAGAATAATTGATACTTTTCAAGACCCAGTGTGGATTCATAGCGTTTTTTCGGCACCGGCGTCACTTCGGTATAAGATGCCTGCTCGATCATCCTGGGCTGCGTCGCGCTGAGTTTAAGATCCATATTATGGGGGGATATCTTGTCCATGGTGAAGGTAGACACGCAGATACCGGCAGGCTCCAGTTGCCTGGTGCCATCCCGGCGATTGTCGCCGGCGTAGGTGATCCAGATGTCACCTCGCTTTTGTCCTACGCAAACCGAAGGAGCAAAGATGTTGCGCCAGGTCGTTTCGGAGAATTCAATGGGAGAAGACCAGGAGTTGCCATCATAGAAGATTCCATACACTTTCCATACTTCCATGAGCTTATCATGAATATAGAAGGGGATTTTACCGATGTAGTGATGGAAGAAAAGCCAGAGGCGCCCACTGGAATCAGTTTGTAATTGCGGCAGATCAGAATACATTTTTATGGTTTGGGGAAGTCTGGCGTAGAGATCCTCGCTGGTTTCATAGAGCTTATCTCCATAATAGCAAACCAGGCCGAGCTTTCGAGAGTTGTACCGGCCGCGTCTTCCTTCCATAGGCGTTTTGTTATAGTTGATCTGCGTCTCGATGGCCTCGAACTTACTCAGGGTAATGACCCGGTCCTCTTCATCCTCGCCGAATCCCCAGTTTTCTCCTGAGACATCCCAGGCGATCCACACGCGGCCATGGGTATCACAGGTCAAATTGGCATGAGCTACGTAATTATCGGTGGAAGTTATTTCAATTTCCGGCCAGAGGCGTTGATTGGCAAATTTGCGCAGGAGTATAAGGTGTTTTTTGTTCCTGTAGGTATCCCAGGCAAGGAAAGCGTTTCCCAGGTTATCTACGGTAATGGCAGGCTGCCAGTCATTCCCCGGATGGTCCGTAACCCGGATGATGGCAGACCATTGGCCCTGGTCGAGGTATTTCATAAAAATATCGGCAGTGCCGAACTGAAAGCTCTGCCAGCAGACCCATAAACGGTTATTTGCATCCACGAAGATCTGCTGATCGGTGTCCGGGGCAGGGTGTTCGGTGATGCGCGTGACCGAAGACCACTTGCCATCTTTATAGTGTCTTGCGTAAACATCCCAATTGTCGTTGACCCGGCCGGCCCAGCATGCCCACAAGCCGCCTTCCTTATCTCCGGACAGAGAGGGTTGCAGATAGCAGCCTGAATCGGCAATCACGGTTTCCTGGCTCCAGGTCTGGCCATCGTATTTGCGCAAAACCAGCCGTTCCGCTCCTCCCTCATAGCAGGTCCAGGCTGCCCAGACATTTTCCTGGCTGTCCATGGCAACGGCCGGATAGTTATTCGTCTGTTCCTTGGATCCAAATCGAAAGGAGCGCGGAAGCAGTTGAAGTTTAATGTTCCCGTCCAGTCGCTCGATGGGACTGCCGAAGGTTAAATCAGCATGAGAAAAGGAAAAAACCCCTGCCTCGGTGGTTATGGATACTCTGGCCGAGAGGGGTGTGCTCAGGTCAAGAACGACCCCTTTGGCCACTCGCTCCTCCAGATACTCTCTTGGCGAGAGCCCTCCCAGGTCTTCTGCAATTTCGCTGCCCCGCAGCCGGTCAATACTGCATTTCCACCGGCTCTCTTTTGGGATGAGCGTATCGGTATCCGTAAAATTAACGCCTTGCAGGTTTTCGATCTGTCCTTTGCTTACCTGTGCCTTTCCATCCCAGATCAAAGGCTTCGGACCGCGAATACCAAACGTGATCTGAACCGTCCAGGGAATAGTTATTTCTTCCTCGATCTGCTGATTAACACCCTCTGCCTGATGAGGAAAGAAAACGAGTGCCGCAGAAAGGAAAAGGCCGAGAGCTGCGGTGGAGAGGCACGTGCGGCTGGTTCTGTGACCAGGTTTTTGAAACATGAGAATCCTCCTTGCTTAAAACGTAATTGTTCCATCAAAGCTGAAAAATTTCGTGCTAAAGGATTAGTCAAGATGGAGAAAACGTCCTGTGTGGTGGTATGTCAAATATTCATTTGGGATCCATAGGAGATTTTGCTATAATCCTTTTCGGCACAGTACTCCGTTTTAATCAGGGAGAAATGAAACATTGAAGATAGTATTCCTCATTTTTCTGAGTATGGCCTTGACCGCATGCGGCTACCGGATTTTGGAAAAACCCTTATCCTGGCCCGAAAGTATCCGCCTGATCTATGTGGAAACCATTCGCAACCAGAGCATGGAACCGGGCCTTGATACCGTATTCACCGACGCTCTGATCCAGGAGTTCTGGCACTGGGGCACAACCGTGCGAATCGTCAACCGCGATGAAGCACAGGCGGTCCTGTCCGGAGTAATCCATGAATATGCGGCTGATCAGTCCCTCTCCTTTGACCGGGACCACAACATACGGGAATACCGGCTGACCATCCGTGCTGACCTGTATATGGAAGAGATTTCAACCGGCAAGACAATATGGCAGGAGAAGGATATCGTCATCCAGGGAGATTATCAGTTTTTTAAGGATGATCTGGCCCGAACCCGTACCAAGGAGTATCAGGCCCGTCAGAAAGCAGTCAGGGACCTGGCAAGGAGACTGCTCGATCAAAGATTTATGGGGCATTAATACGGGGCGTTCTTTTTCCGGGGCATATGTTTAAGGGGCATTATACGGAGCATTAATTCTGAGCGTTAATCCAGAGCATTAATTCTGAGTATTAATTCTGAGCGTTAATCCAGAGCATGAAATCGTATGCAGCTAAAACCCGAAGAGTTCAAAAGACGAATCAACGAGGGGACCGTGGACCCTCTCTATCTTTTTACCGGGGATGAACCCTATTTGATCGACCAGGCGGTGAGCCTGATCAAGAGTCATGCTCTGCCCAAAGAGGAAGAGCAGGAGAATTTTCATACCTTCAGTGCAGATGATCTTGATATGGACTCTTTTCTTGCTCTCGTCCAGACTCTTCCTCTGGTCGGTAAGGGTCGGGTGATCGTGCTCAAAGGAGTTGAGAAAGTCAAAAAGGCAGACGCTGACCGCCTCTTGCAGATTCTGCAAAGAAAACACCCTTCCCTGTGCCTGGTCTTGATGGCTGAAAAGATCGACGGGCGGACAAAACTGGCTGAAATTATCAAAAAAGCGGCAGTTTTGGTTCATTTCTATAAACTGTTCGAGGATAAAGTCCCCTCCTGGATTGTCCAGCGGGTGAAAGAGAGCGGCAAGGTCATTTCTCTTCCCCTGGCTCAATTAATGGCCCAGATGGTGGGCAACGATCTTTGCCGGATCGAGAGCGAATTGACTAAGATCTATCTTTATATGGGCAGGGACAGTCAGATCACACAGGAGCACCTGGTTATTGTTTCGGGAGAGTCCCGGATTTTTTCCGTCTTTGATTTAGTGAGAAATCTGGGGGAAAAAAATGTAGAGTCTTCTTTGAGGATTCTGGACAAGCTGATGGAAGAGGGTACCAGTCAGGTTCTGCTTCTGGCCATGATTGTCCGGCAATTTCGCCAGATCTATCTGGCCAGGTCCATCATGGAAAGAGGAGGCGGGATGCCTGAAGTGGTGGGGGCCTTGCGTATTCCTCCGACATTTGCCCGCCAGATCGCCGAGCAGGCCAAGTCGTTCAGCTCCGAGAGGCTGCAAACCTTGTACGGCAGGTTCCTGAAAACGGATCTTGCCTTGAAATCGAGCAGTTGCCATCCCCGCCTCATTCTCGAGAATTTAGTTGTCGAGATGTGTCAGGATTCCCACTGAGCACAAAAAGCAATAGTGAATCCAATTTCACATCGTCCAATGAAAAATCTTATTGATAAACAGTAAGTTATGTTATAAACAATGGATGGTATGAAAAATTTTTCACATAAATTGGCCCTGTTGATCCAATCAGGGTGTCAGGCTTATTTTTACCAGATCTATCTATCTGAAAATAAATGATATATAACAGCGACAGGCAAATGCTGTCTGGCATAGTTTATGCTTTAATTTTCTAATTTAGAAAAAGATTTTTACCTTTGGTATATGTATCATATTCTGAAGTTTGCTGTGATGAGAGCCAATATATACCTTATACCTTGGGCAGTAAGGTTAATTTTGAGAATCCTGAAGTGAAGCATTTCCTCGTCGGTCCCAATTCCCGGTAGATCCTCCATTGAACCTTCACCGTCTGTGACCTTTAGACCAAGGACTGGCTATTTATCACCAGTGGGGTATTCATAATCTGACTTGGCGTTATGTTTACCTGATGTCTGTTGTTATGTTTACCTGTTGTTATCTTACGATCCACTAACTGCCGTGAAAGGAGGGGATGCCCATATTGTGATATTGCTGCAAAACATTCCCCAGTTATTAATAATACATTCTGAAGAGGAGCCTAGTATGATTAAGAAGTCCAATTATTCAAAAAGAACCGTATTCCGTACCATCACTTTCATGATTGCTCTCTTGGCCCTGTTATCCATGAGTCAGTTAATAGTAGTATCGTCAAGCCATGCCGCTGCAGCCACAACGATCAACTGGTGGCCCCTGCCGCCCTATAATACCCTGTGGCCGTTGTGGTCTTCTGTCCTGTCACCACCGAATGCTCTTGGGATTCCACAGCCTATCGTAACCAGCCTGACGAAAGACACTGTTCTTCCCGTTCAACCCGGCCTGACCTGGGATCCGGTTAACCTGAAATATCCCTGGCTTTTATATAATACTCCTTCAGGTATGGTGTACTACGATCCCTTATTCGGAATTAACCTCTGGCCGCCAAGCTACCTTTTGAATGTTTTGGGTGCGCCTCTTCCTCTTAACCTGAGTACGATTGCCTGGAGTACCCTGCTGCCGACAAGCACAAGCTGGCTCCAAGCAAACGTTCCGGTGGCTAACAGTACTTATTATACCACGTACCCGCAGTTCGCTCCCCTTTTGACGACCAGTGCAATTGCGGGATTGACTCTTATTTAGAACGGTATTGAAAAGCATACAGCACGTGAAGTATACAGTATTATGGTAGTCCATCGGGCAAAAGAACCTATCCGGAAATGGAAGGAGGTTTTAGCCATGATAAGCAATAAGATTGGAATAAAACAGGCCAAAAGGGCAATTATGATTGTCGGCATCATCATAATGCTGCTAGGAGCCTTTGTACAGCAGGGAAGAGCCCAGATCGCACCTTTCTACCCTTCCGTCTTCCCCTATTACGGAGGCTTTCCCATTGTAGCGCCGCCACCCCTTTATGGCTCGCTTTATGGTTACCTGCCCACCCGGAGTGCCGCTGTTCTACTGTCAACTTCTACTCTTTTACCAACGCTGCTTACCACTCCCACGACTACAACTACAGCAACTCCCGTAATTGGAGTCAGCACAGCCATTACTCTGGCTACCCTGGGAGGAACAGGGCTTTCGTCCACAACTTTGGCTACTCTGGCCGCTACGCCGGTTCCCACTACCGTTACTACTACGCCAACCATCGGGACGACTACTGCCTTGCTGCTGAGCGGAGGAGTTTCAACTTCAACTCTGCTCTTGCTTGGAATTTGATCTTACTGCTGAGGATGAGCAACTGAAAAGCCCTTTCGGTCTGATCCTTAAAACAGGATGACCAGGAAGCACAAAGAGGAGCACACAAGCTCCTGCCTTCCTGGTCATCCTGGCAATACCGCGCAGCACTCTTTTCCGTATCCAGTATCTTCATGTCCAGTACCCGGCCAACCCCGGTTACCCGGCCCTCCAAAGAGCGGCGGTCTGATCAAACTACGGCTGGCTCCCCTGCCCTCCTTACAAGAGGAGGTTTTTTATGGATAAACCTGGAAATTTTAATATTCAGCCAAAATGGCCTCATTCTGTCATTCCAGCCTTCGCTCAGAATGACGTGGGATACAAAACTTGTAGATGTATGTGAAAAAACCTACCCTTCACAAGCCCTGTCCACCCTTTTCCAAAGGCACCCCCTATAAATGCACCCCAAAGCAATTGAAAACCGCTCCAGTATCCATCTTTGCTACTCAGTCTATACTTTGGCGTCCGGGTTCGCTACACATGCTTGAGATTATAGACTGAAGTAATCTAATATCCTCACCAAGCCATTGTTTTGACTGCTTGTTTGGCAGATGGCATCCTTGGCATGCGTTATGCTTATGATAAAGAAAGTAGCCTGAGCCAAAATATCATCCTGGCTCTGTTAAGCCCAAAACAGATGCCCTTATTGCGCAAAGGGGGGAACTTCTTATCTCGCCTTTTCAGTGAGGTTCGAAATTCCTCCCTGCTTTTTCTTTGATAAATTTATCACCTTGGAAAATTTATCATTCATAGATTTGCCATTGTCAATCAGGGAGTAACTCTCATCTATTTTGCTGGTTATTAAGAAAAATATTCTCCAACAATTTTTAGCTGGCATCCCACATACTTTATTTTTCTTTTTTCCGTGCCTGTAAGTGATGATCTATTTTGAAAGGAGGGATGTTTATAGTAGAGATTTGCATATTGAAGTATGTTTCCGGCTCTTAACTACTTATGAGAAAAGGAAATTAACTAATGAATACATCAAGAAAAAATATGGGTTTTAGAAAGAGTGTAGCAGGTATTATCATATTCGCATGTATCTTTGCGGCCGGGATTTCTTTGAGTCACGCTGCAGCAGTGACTACCTTCAACTGGTGGCCATTGCCGCCTTACAATACCTTATGGCCCTTATGGTCATCGGTTCTCTCTCCACCGAATATTTTCGGCATTCCAATCCCTATCGTCAGCAGCCTGACCAAAAATACCGTTCTTCCCGTGCAACCAGGATTAACCTGGGATCCGGTCAACCGGACTTATCCCTGGCTTCTGTACGATACCCCATCGGGCATGGTCTATTATGATCCTTTGTTTGGCATTAACCTGTGGCCCCCCAGCTATCTCCTGAGTCCTCTCGGAACCCCTCTCCCGCTCAACCTGAGCACGGTCAAATGGAGCACCCTGCTGCCGACGAGCACAACGTGGCTTTCGGCGAATGTTCCAACGGCGAATAATACGTATTATACTACCTATCCGCAATTTGCCCCCTTACTGACTACAAGCGCGATTGCCGGACTATCTTTAATTTAGAAGTTATCCCCACAACAAGCCTTCGGCCAAAGAGAGCTTGTGCAGGACCATGCTCTGCGAGAGAGCTTGTGCAGGACACCATGCTCCGCTTAAGGCAACGCCTGTTTTTGGACAGGCTCTTTACGGCCCTTTAACTTTCAAGGAGATTCACGAATGAGAACCGATTACTCAGGAATTACCGCATTAAAAAAAGTTATCGTATTTTTCGCTATCACGATGCTGCTCTCAATAACCGTTGTCCAGTTCGGCAGTGCTCAATATATGCCGTATTACCCCCCGGCCTTTCCTGCTCCCTTCTCCTATTACGGAGGATTCCCATTAGGGATATCACCTTTTTATGGCTATCCCGATTATGGCTACCCAAGCAGGCATGCCGCAGTCCCATTGACCAGTACGCTCCTGGCAGCTTCGCTTCTTACTCCCACAACCACCACCGTCCCAACGACTACGCTGGGGATTACAACAGCCCTTTTGCTTGGAGGGGTTTCGACAACGACCCTGGCTCTTCTGGCTGCAACAGCTCCTACCACTACGACGGTTCCCACACTTACCACCACGCCAACTATTGGAACAACCACAGCCCTTTTGCTTGGGGGGACTTCGGCCTCGACATTACTTTTGCTCGGCATCTGATTCCATCCGATGTGTAATCTTTATTTCATCTTTCAAAGAGCCTGCCCGGTTTCGTTCGGGCAGGTTCCTGTAACTTTCACTATCTTCCGATATTTCTACCCCAAGGATTTTGGCTATTCTTTTATCTTGCTCATCGATTATCATTTACAGTGCCTTTCCTTTGAAGTATTCGGGGGTGGTTTTTGACTATTGATGCCTATCGCTTATATTATAAAATTCGGAAAAAATTTAAAATAATTATCAAGTTTAAAAATAGCTGTGAAAATTGAACTGCTATTCATCCTCATTAAAAAATATGAGGAAAAATCAACAAAATGACATTAATCGATATTTTTGGGGTAATATCCCGGTTTTACCCAACTCTCCCACTGATCAATAATTGAGTCAAAGATGGCCATATTACAATAATATTTCCCAGGACTACCATGTACACCCGGAATATACAAACCATCCCAATTATACCTTTTGAAGATTGAAGCTAATAGCTGGCTAAAACTATATTTAGATCTCCTTCTTTTTTCCAATTCTTTTTCTATGTCATATCCAGAAGGAGTTGCCCCTCTTTCTGCCATATGAAACGCTATAGCAAGATTATTGTGAAGTTCGCTGTTATCAGATGCCAGATCAGCTATTTTATATCTATCAACAGGGATATAATATTCTTGAACTAATAATTCAGAAGATTTCAATTCTGACTTTAAAGGTTCTATGTCGGTGATTAAATAAAGACACCTTTCCCCTTCCCTATTATATCTCCCATCCTTTGAAGCTGGAGATGGACCAATGAATAGTGATTTTAATTTTTCCTTAACGGAAATGTCTACTCCTCTATAAAATAGTAAATTTTCCCCAGTTAACTTTTTTTTGAAATCACGCACAAATTCATCTATACAGGTTTCAAAATCAGTACTTTCATTTTCTACAAAATCTATAGTAAGACGTTGTAGTTCAGAGACACCTGTTTGATTCCTACTATTACTATGTATATAAGATCTATTAGTTTTGCCATTAGTGAATCTGGTTTCATGATCACTCAGTAAAAATCAAAAATAGGATTGATCCCTGCCTGGTCAAAATCCCGCTTGTGCCGGTAAAAAAGGGAAGGATAACAGATGAGGATTTGAGAAAAAGAGAGATAGATTTTCCAGTCCAGAGGGATAGCAGGACAGAATTTAACCAAGAGGGGTATTTGCCAAGCCCTGACGATGATAAGCTTGAACCAAATAGGGGGTATTTGGCCTCAGATAAATATAACAAAGAAGAAATACCCAAACACCCCAAAAACCCGTCAGATAATCATACAATAAGACTTCTTACAGACATTCATCATTTTCCATTATCAAATACTACCCAAAGATACAAAAGATTAGGAATGAATCCAGAAAGAGGCAACCAGTATAAAAATATGCTCATTTCACAGGGCTGTATAGAACCAATAAAAATTATTACCAAATTTGTTTTCAATAGAACAACATGAACCCATGTTTATATGTGGACATTATCTTACCAGATTTTGAAAAAAACTGGAAGAGACTATCAAGATCATAAAATGGCTATGAAATTTGTTGGATGTCGTTTCTGGAATCGAAACCGAGGGAAAAATCCCGACTTCAATATTTGATCCTGTAACTCAACATATTTCTTGCACGAAAATCAATTTTAACGTATTATTTTTCAAAAGAATATCGAACATTTCTAAGAATGGGAGAAATAAACAATATGGCCAAGAAAACAATATGCAGGTTTTGCCAAAAAACCCTTAAGACCGAATTTAAGGTCTGCCAACATTGTGGAAAATCTGATCCTTTGGGAATAGAAGATGAGATACGTTCCCTTATTTCTCAAGGAAAGAACATCGAAGCAATCAAAAGGGCAGTAGAATTGACAGGGAAGGGATTAAAAGTATCCAAAGATTATGTCGATTCTCTTTTGTGAATAATGGAGACGGGAAAAAATGAAAAATTCATTTGAAGAAACCTATCCGAATATTGCCTATTGGGTTGAAAGTCAAGGTTGGATTGAAATTGGACAGCAAGATGATTCCAATGGTTCATTTATCAGAGCATTGGATGAGGGAGGTACAGTTTAGGAAGGTAAAGAGGGTTATAAGACCTTGGATGAAGCTATGCAGGATTTAGAGAAAGCTCTTGCAGAATGGGTGGAAAAAAATGAATGAGAGATTATACTTCTGCCTATGAATTGATCCACTTAATATTTCAATAGGTGATCGAAAGGGGAATTATTTTGCCTGTTACCTACATAAATCGAAAAGAATTGACCTACTACCTTCATATCGGAAAAACCAGCACAGGTAAAGATAAATATTATTTCTCAACCAAAAGTGATGGAACCTTAGCTGAAACTATTCCTGATGGTTATGAAATATATGAGAACCCCAATGCTCAGGTATTTCTCCGAATAATTCAGCCAAAACTTATCACCGATATGGAAAGAACTGTTGTAGAAACGGGTATGGAGAAATATTCAAAGGAAAAGGACTATAAAATTGATATTAAAAAAGAAATTATCACAATCTATATCGCAGATCAGGACAAGAATATATTATCTGACCTTGTACAATCTGCTCTCCCCAATAAATCAAAAGAGACCATAGCTAAAATTTTTGAAAGGGAAATCACCTATAGTCCAATGCTCAGGTTTATACTTACTGATGAGGAAAAGAGAGAATTTATCACTCAAAGATATTCCTTTATCGGAACTACCGATGACTGGATTTATATTGGTAGACCAGATTCGCTGGAAAATCTGGTAAAGAAATTTGTTAAACACCTTGGGCAAGAATCTCTCTATGATTTTTTGCCATCAATGTGAAGATTGACTAACAGCCAAGGAAGAGGAATATCTGTTTGCTCTTTTCCCCACGTTTCTGAGAACCTAAAAGATGCTGAATTTATTTCCGTAACCCAACATCCCCCTTGCACATAAACCACTTTTGCAGTAATATTTCCCCATAACTAAATCTCTTCCATATTAAACCATCAATCTATAAAGCAAGGCAGGGAGTCCCCCCAAAAATGACCAAAGAAGAAATTATCAAATCAATCTGGAACCAATTCCCCGATTTAACTCTCCAACAGTCAAAACAGATATACGAACAGACCATTAATCTGATTAAAAATTCACTCGCTCAACGAGAATCGGTTGAAATAAGAGGATTCGGGAAATTTAATGTGAGAGAGAAGAATCCGTGTCCTTCCGGTAGGGCTGCATGAAAAATAGGTAAAAAAGCAATATCATAGGTTATCCAACAGACTAAGATAAAGGAGGATAAGCTATGAAAGAAGAATGCCTGCCAATCGCTAAACCAACCATAGAGGAAGTCCAAGAGCAGTTTATATTATGGCGTAACACCAAGAGGTGCCGCGGGCCAGTTCCTGAGCAGTTATGGGAGGCAGCGGTAAGGCTGGCAGAAGATTACTCAATTGGGCAGATATGCAGAGTATTAGGCCTGAATAATAGGCAGCTCAAGAGGATGGTTCAAGAGCATAATGGTAATGGGTATCCGAAGGAGGAGGGAAAATCTTGCCACTTTGTAGAGCTTACCGTAAGCGAGCCAGAATCTGATTCGGTAAGCAGGCGTGGATCAGGTGCAGTAAATAAAGCAGAATCTGACATGATAGGCAAGCCGAAATCTGATGTCGAATATGTGGTGGAGGTGGAGGACCAGAAGGGAGGCAAGCTGAAGGTCCATATAAAGGGAGGAGGAGCCAGCGTTAGTCTTGTGGAAATGGCAAAAGCATTTTGGGGAAGAGACCAATGATCCAGATCACTCCCCAGATGCGGATACTGGTGGCGGTAGAGGCAGTGGATTTTCGCCAGGGAATCGATGGTTTGTCGCGGGTATGCCGGCAAGTGATAAAAACTGATCCCTTTTCAGGGTATGTATTTGTATTTCGCAATCGCAGGAGGACAGCCATCAAGGTGTTAATGTATGATTTATGTTGAGTAGTTATTTATGTGGAGTTGCTACAAGCCGCCCCCGTCTTTTAAGGCAATAAATTATTTTTCACTTCACATTAATTAACGTGAGTTCGACATAGCGAAGTCCCCCGATCTTGGTAGAATTAATAGCATCAGAGAAAAACCAAGAAGGGGGGACCAAAAGCCATGTTAGAAGAAATTTTCTATGATGTTGATAATTACTGTAAGGTATTCGAAAGTTGCTGGGAACAGAGATTACTTGAAACAGGAACGGTAAAAAGAGTCAAATCACCCGCTTAACTATGAGTGAAATCATGACCATAATCATATACTTCCATTTCTCTAAGTATAGGACTTTCAAGGATTATTATGTAAAGTTGATAAGCGGCTCTCTGCATTCAGCCTTCCCCAACCTGGTAAGTTATAACAGGTTTGTAGAGCTATCACAAGGAGTAATAATCCCCCTGCTGTTTTATCTTCAAACTCAGAGGCTTGGCCAAGTAACGGGAATCTCATTTATTGATTCAACCCCTTTAAGAGTGTGCCATCCCAGAAGGATTCACTCTCATCGTGTGTTTGCGGGCAGTGCCCAAAGAGGAAAAACCTCTGTAGGATGGTTCTATGGCTTTAAACTCCATATTGTTATCAATGACAAGGGAGAGTTGCTCTCCTTTAATCTCACCCCTGGCAATGTGGATGATCGAAACAGAGACCTCATAGATAAATTGACCAAAGATCTTTTTGGAAAACTCTTTGGCGATAAGGGATACATATCCCAGGATCTTTTTGAAACCCTTATTCAAAGAGGGATTGAACTCATTACGAAAATTAAGAAAAACATGAAAAATAAACTCATTCCCCTTATAGATAAAATATTCCTCAGGAAAAGATCTCTCATCGAAACGGTGAATCTGGACTAGACAGCCAGATCGATACTCCACGTATTTACCGGCAGGAGCAACTTCCGCGAGCCTTGCCATGGGAAACAGTGCAAGCATTTCTTCGTTCTATTGACAGGAGTACGGCTATTGGGAAGCGAGACTACACAATGTTCTCCTTGATGGCCACCTATGGATTACGTGCATGCGATGTTGTAGCTCTCAAACTCGACGATATAAAATGGCGAAGCGGCTGTATTCGGATCTGTCAGGCTAAAACTGGCAATCCCTTAGAGTTGCCTCTGACAAACGAGGTTAGTTCAGCAATCTATGATTACCTCAAGACCGTCCCTCGGTATGGCAAGTACCGGGAGATTTTCCTTCGCCTCAAAGCCCCTGATGGTATTCTGAAGCCAACAGCAGTGATTGAAGCCTTTCAGTCCTGGTCCAGAAAGAGCGGACTTGATATTCCCTTCAAAGGGACTCATTGTTTACGGCATTCCTATGCTCTCCATCTGTTGCGTCGTGGTTTGTCTTTAAAGGCGATTGGAGATCTGTTGGGTCACCGCTCGCCCGAAAGTACAGCGGTCTACATTCGACTCGCCACTGAAGACTTGCGGGAGGTTGCCCTTCCTATGCCGCGTTCCCCAGAATGGCAAAAGGAGGTGCAGTCATGATCAAGACAGATTCATTTCGATCCACAGTCGCGAATGAGATTGTAAACTATATCAATATCAAACAAGCCTTAGGGCGTTGCTTCGAACACCAGTCAAGAATCCTGCTTAAGCTGGATCAGTTTTTGTGCAAGCAGGAAAATCCGGATCTCATTGCAGAAACGTTCAGACTGTGGTGCCAGACATTGGAACCTGTCTCCTGCAATGTCAGGCTGGAGAGAATGCGTGTAGTCAGAAATTTCTGCATTTACCGTAGACGCACTAATCCAGGCTGTTTTGTCCCTGATTCTTCTCAATTCCCAAAAGCCCATCCAACGGCACAACCATATATATTCTCTGATCCCGATATCGCCAAGATTCTCAGCTACAGTGACCGTATCCCTGTTTCTGCAAGATCCCCCTTACGGGCAGCCACAACTCGCCTGGCCGTGATTCTCCTATACTCTACCGGTCTTCGTCGGGGAGAACTGCTACGGTTGACTGCATCAGATTACAATCCATCAACTCAAACGCTCATGATTCGCGAATCGAAGTTTCACAAGTCACGCCTTTTGCCTTTGCCGGATGATGTGGCTATGGAGGTTGAAAAGCTTTTAAAAACATATGAATCTGTTCGACCACAACTGCCTGTAAATGCCTCTTTGCTCTATAATCCATACTGTGGAGGTCGAACGTATTCAAGTACCCAACTGAGACGAAACCTTCATATTCTGTTTAATCTTGCCGGGATTAAGAAACCAGACGGCCGTCTGCCTCGCATTCATGACCTCCTTTTCAGTTTTGCTGTTAACGCACTCCTGCGATGGTACCGTAACGGTGAAGATGTCCAAGCCAAATTGCCATTTCTCGCTGCTTGCATGGGTCATGTTTCGATTCTCTCCACGTACTACTATCTGAGATTTATTGAACCGTTGGCCACACTCGCCAGTTCAGCCTTTGCAGCTTACTATGGTTCTTTGATTCGAGAGGTATAAGGGAGGAAGACGTAAGATGAAAACTAAACGACCCAACCTCCTTGCCGTCCTGCTGAAAGGCTTCTTTGAAAATCACCTCTCTCATTTGTGTGGCATGAGTCCACACACAATCCATAGCTATCGAGATAGCATGGTATTGCTGTTGCGATTTCTTACCTGCCACAAGAATCGACCGGCCTTTTCGTTGGATCTGAATGACCTTGGCCCTCAGGAAATTCATTCTTTTCTTATTCACATTGAACAGGAACGTAATAACAGTGTTTCCACGCGAAATAACAGGCTTTCTGCCATTCACGCTTTTTTCCGCTTTGTTGCTGCTCAGCATCCCGACCGCTTGGAACATGCCCAGCAGATATTGGGAATTCCATTCAAGAAAACTACTTCGCGGGTGATTGATTATCTGGAGTATGATGAGATAAAAGAGGTTCTCTCTGTCATTGATCGGACCACATCCAAAGGACGACGGGATTATGCCCTGTTATCAACCATGTTCAACACTGGCGCGCGGGTTCAGGAGATTCTGAATCTGAGGGCTAGTGATCTTCAACTCACTAAACCTTTTCAAGTTCAGTTGATGGGAAAAGGAAGAAAACAACGCTACTGTCCTATCTGGCCTCAGACCGCAGAACTTTTGCGCCACCTCTGTGGAGAACTGCACATAGACCTCGGTTCTGAGGTTCGCATATTCCAGAACTGCCAAGGCGCACCTCTTACTCGCTTTGGAGTCCGGCATATCTTGCATAACTGCTTGAAGCGCGCTCAAGATTCTATTCCCAATCTCCGTTCAAAACGGCTTCATCCTCATAGTATGCGCCACAGTACCGCAGTTGCTCTTATAAAATCCGGTGTGGACTTATCAACGATAAGTCAGTGGTTGGGACATTCGAGCCTCGACACTACAAACCGCTATGCTGCAATTGACCTGGAAATGAAGCGCAAAGCGATCGAAAGTATCAAACCGGTACAGGACCAACAGGCATGTAGTACAGCCCCATGGCATCGCGATAAAACAATCCTTGATTGGCTTGAATCACTATAAGGCCCAAAATTAATGTGGAGTTGCCATTTAGAGAATTTTGCATCAGGAAGCAGGTAAGTGAGCAACTCCACGTAAATAACTACTCAACATAAATCATACACTAACACCTTTATGGCTGTCCTTCTGCGATTGCGAAATACAAACACCCATCCTGAAAAGGGATCAGCCCCCATCACCTGCCGACATACCCTTGCCAGACCATCGATCCCTCGGCGAAAATCCACTGCCTCTACCGCTACCAGTATCCTCATCTGGGGAGTGAGCTGGATCATGTGTCTCTCCCCCAAAATGCTTTTGCCATTTCCACAAGACTAACGCTGGCTCCTCCTCCCTTGAGGTGTACCTTCAGTCTGCCTCCCTTCTGGTCCTCCATCTCCATCACGTATTCAGTATCAGATTCCGGCTCGCTTACCGTATCAGATTCTGGGCTGCTTACGGCAAGTTCCACAAAATGGCAAGATTTTCCCTCCTCCCCATACCCACTACCACTGTGGGCTTGAATCCTCCTTTTAAGCTGCCTGTTGTTCAGGCCCAATACTTTGCATATATGGCCAATGGAGTATTCTTCTGCCAGCCTTATCGCTGCCTCCCATAACTGCTCTGGAACTTGCCCTCGGCACTTCCGGTTATTACGCCACAATATAAACTGCTCTTTAATTTCCTCTATGGTTGGTTTAACGACTGGTTCGCAATCTTGTTTCACAGATTATCCTCCCTTATCTTAGTCTGTTGGATAACCTATGATAATGCTTTATTTCCTATTTTTCATGCAGGCTTACCGGAAGGACACGACCTAACCGCATCGAGCCAAGACGTAAAAAACGACGCCCTAAATCCTATGGCTGGCTTCAGCAATCCCGCAATGAACTCAAGGATAATCTTAAAAAGGAATTAGCTTCATGATTCATTATGTAAGTGCCATTCTTATTAAGGATGTATCTATCAATTTTACCCCTTGATGTCCTCATTCATCATAAGCCATTGGAATCAAAAATATTGGCGTGTATCTACCCGAAAATATAACCATTTCACTTTACAGTAAAGAAACGTTCATTATACAATGTTCTTGAGGGTTGTAATGGTTAGCGAGGCCAATCAGGGAAAGATAAACCCTTCGAGTTTAGTTTGCCTTCTGCTTGCCTTCTATTGCTGATACTTGTAAATAAAAGCACGAAGTATACGGAAAGAGTCCTCATGATTACTGATTATCATGCCAAGTTATTCGCACACGAACTACTCAGGCGGTGCCCATCAGACAGCGTGGAGCGTTTTGCTGCAACGCTTATGGATTCTCAGGTCGATCTGAATCCTCATCAGGTGGATGCGGCTTTGTTTGCATTCCGCTCACCTCTTTCCAAAGGGGCTATTCTGGCAGATGAGGTGGGGCTTGGAAAAACTATTGAAGCGGGGATCGTTTTATCTCAGAAATGGGCGGAAGGAAAGCGCAAAATACTGGTCATACTCCCGTCAAGTTTAAGAAAACAGTGGCATCAGGAGCTTCAGGAAAAATTCTATCTGCCGTCCCAGATACTTGAAGCCCGAACCTTCAATAAAGCAATCGAGGATGGCAAGCGCAATTCCCTTGGTATTAATCCCTCTGGCAGCAGTTCCTCTGGCGGTAGTCCCGCTGGCAGCAATCCCACTGGTAGTACTCCCTGTGGCAGTAGTCTCTTCGGTATTAACCCCTTTGGCATCAATCCCTTTGATATTCCTGAGATTGTCATTTGCTCCTACTATTTTGCCCGGAATAAAGCTGAATATGTACAGGCCGTAAACTGGGATCTGGTAGTTATAGACGAAGCGCATCGGCTGAGAAATGTTTATAAAAGTGGCAATAAGATCGCCCAGGCATTGAAACAGGCGCTTAAGCACGTGCCCAAACTTCTCCTGACCGCTACGCCTTTACAGAATTCTCTGCTTGAGCTTTATGGCCTAGTCAGTTTTATTGATGAACATGCATTTGGGGACCTGAAGAGTTTTCGTACTCAGTTTGCCCGGCTGACCTCAGACAGCAGTTTTGATGATCTCAAGCAGCGCCTGAAATTGGTCTGCAAGCGAACGCTTCGGCGTCAGGTGCTTGAATATATCCAGTTTACCGAGCGAAAAGCCCATACTCAGGAGTTCATTCCTTCGGATGAGGAGGAAACCCTTTATGACATGGTTTCAGAATATCTTCGCCGTCCGAATCTGCAAGCGCTTCCGGTAAGCCAGCGCACCCTGATGACACTGGTCCTGCGCAAGCTCCTGGCTTCATCGACATTTGCCATAGCAGGAGCGCTGGATGCTCTTGCCAATAAGCTGGAGCGGCGGCGCAGGGACCTCACCAGGGAAGGTCATGATACCATTATCAATGGAGGCTCTACCAACATTAATGAAGACCATAACGGAGGCCATACCAACAAAGGCCACAAGCGTACCCATGCTGCCGGGCAGGAGGAACTGGATAATACCCTGGCGGAGGATTTCGAAGCATATGGCGAGTTGGCGGACGAGTATGAAGATGATCGTGAAATGGCTGGCCGTGAAGCGGATGAATGTGAAATGGGCGATTGCCCAATAAATGGCAGTCAAATGGATAATTGCCAAATAGATGACCGTCGAATAAGTGATTGCCGAATAAGTGATTGTGAAATAAATGGCTCTGAAATAAATGGCCGTGAAGATGAATATGCTTCTCTGGAAGAAGAGCGTGATGTTATCCAGGCTGAGATTGAGGAGCTTCGCATCTTCTGCGATCTGGCCATGAAGATTACTCAGAATGCCAAGGGAGGGGCACTTCTTCAGGCATTGGAAATCGGATTCAGAATGGCCAGAGAATTGGGAGGGGCTGAAAAAACCATAATATTCACTGAATCACGGCGCACACAGAATTATCTTCTCAGGTTGCTTTCCGAAAATGGGTACAGCGACGATGATATAGTCCTGTTCAACGGCTCAAACAGCGATGCAAAATCCCGTGAAATCTATGCCGCCTGGAAAACCCGTTTTGAGGGCACGGATAAAGCCACCGGCTCTCGCACTGCCGATACCCGCGCCGCTCTGGTGGAGTACTTCCGCGAGACGGCAAAAATCATGATCGCTACCGAAGCAGCGGCGGAAGGTATAAACCTGCAATTTTGCTCCCTGGTGGTGAATTATGACCTGCCCTGGAATCCACAGCGCATCGAACAGCGTATAGGCCGCTGTCATCGTTATGGGCAGAAGCACGATGTGGTAGTTGTAAATTTCCTGAATAAAAACAATGCCGCAGACCAGCGGGTTTATGAGCTGCTGTCAGAAAAATTCCGCCTTTTCAGTGGCGTGTTCGGAGCAAGTGATGAGGTACTGGGCAGCATTGAGTCTGGAGTCGATTTTGAAAAGCGCATTGCCGAAATTTATCAAACCTGTAGAACAACGGAGGAAATCCAGGCATCTTTTGATGCCTTGCAGGAAGAATTAAGCACTCAAGTCAATGAAAATATGTGCACAACCCGCCAGAAACTGCTGGAAAATTTCGATGCTGAAGTTGCCGAGAAACTAAATGTTTACAAGGCCGAAACGCAAGCCTCTCTGAACCGCTACAAAGCCCTGCTCTGGGATACCACACGCCACATGCTGGATGGCCGGGCTTCCTTTAATGAAAAGACCCTGACCTTCACCTTAAAGCAATCTCCGCAACGGAATATCCCGGTTGGCCTTTACATGCTTAAGCTCAAGCCCCAGAACGGGTTGGGATACCATTACCGGCTCCAGCATCCCCTGGCCCAGTGGGTAATCGAGTCTGCACAGGCCAAGGTCCTGCCCGATGCTGAACTGGTGTTTGATTACTCTGCCTACAGGGCATCAGGAAAGAAAATATCAGCCATTAACCCGCTCATCGGTCAATCCGGAGTCCTGATAGCCAAGTGCCTGACCGTTAAGGCACCGGAGCCGGAAGATTACCTTATTATGGCAGCAATAACCGATGCAGGGAAAGAGCTGGAGGCAGATCAGGCCCGGCGGCTCTTTAATCTCCCGTGTTCCAACATCTCGTGTCACAGCCTTCCAAACTTTTTGGCGGAAGATACGCCAGGCAGCCGCAACAACCGCCTCAGTCGCCTGTCCTTTGATGGTGGGATCCGTACTGGTGACGGCACTGGTGTTAATACCGGTGTCGGTGTCAGCGCTATCTACAGGCGAATGAAGGATAAGGTACTGGGCGATATATCGCAGCGAAACGCTCTCTTTTTTGAAGAAGAAATGGACAAGTTGAATCGGTGGGCTGAAGATAAACGCAAATCTCTCAAGACTTCACTCAAGGATTATGACGATCAAATCGCGGATCTGAAAAAACAGGCACGGATAGCGCCAAACCTCCCGGATAAGCTGGAGATCCAGAAAAAGATCCGTACCCTTGATAAAAAGAGAGATGATGCCTGGCGTGAATATGACGAGGCTGCCCGCGAAATTGAGCGGCAGAAAGATACATTGATTGATCATGTTGAAACTCGCCTGCAACAGGAAATTGAGGGGACGGAACTTTTTACTATTCGATGGAGACTTACATGAACCACGAAATACACGAAAGAGGCAAAAAAGTTCTCTATCGTGAGGTTGCGGAGAAGATCGATGTTCGTGAGGAGGTGGGAGGATGAAGCCTTTTGTGCCCGACAGATTACCGCTTGACTGTCTCGATTGGGCCGCGCATGTGACTCTCATTGGCCGGGCGAACGCTGCTCTGGCAAGATATGACGGCACCTTGGAGGGAATTGTCAATCCGGCTGTGCTGCTGTCTCCTCTGACGACCCAGGAGGCTGTTCTTTCTTCTCGCATTGAGGGTACTCAGGCGAGCATGGAAGAGGTATTGGAATTTGAGGCTACACCCAGAGAGGAGATAACGCCCGAAAAGCGCGCGGACATCCAGGAAATCATCAACTACCGCCAGGCTATGGAGGTGGCGGTGGTAAAGCTGCAAAAGCGGCCTCTTTGCCTGAACCTGATCAAGGAATTGCACGCCATCCTTCTCAAAAGCGTCCGCGGCAAAAACAAATCGCCAGGGGAATTTCGAAGAAGTCAAAACTATATCGGTTCGCCCGGCTGTTCCATTGAGGAGGCGACCTTTGTTCCACCATCGCCGGATAATCTGCCCACTGCCCTGGATAATTGGGAGAAATACTTGCATACTGAAGAAAAAGATGGCCTTGTCCAGCTTGGTGTGGCTAAGGCGCAGTTCGAGATTATTCATCCATTTTTGGACGGCAACGGCAGGCTGGGCCGAATGTTGATTCCCCTTTTCCTTTTTGCCAGTGGTCTGCTTTCAAAGCCAATGTTTTATATGAGCGCTTACCTGGAAGAGCACCGCGAAGTCTATTACAGACGGTTGCGGGCAATCTCCGAAGAAAAGGACTGGAATGGCTGGGTTGCCTTTTTTCTTACTGCCTTGACAGAACAGGCAGAACAAAATACAAAAAAAGTCAGGGCGATCATCGGCCTTTACGAGGGATTGAAAGGCCGCGTAGTGGATATCACCCATTCTCAATATGCTGTCCAGGCATTAGATGCTATTTTTTCACAACCTATTTTTCGCAGCACACAATTTCAACAATTGGCAAGGATTCCAACCCGGCCTACGACAATGCTGATCTTGAATAAGCTTGAGGAAGCCGGTATATTGAAAGTGCTGGAAGAAGGCAAGGGCCGACGGCCCGCCTTAATCGTATTTCCAGACCTAATCAACCTGGCCGCCGAGGGGAAAACTGTTGTGTAAAGTGGGTAAGATGCAAATCCATTTGTGTAAAGAAATTCTTTGTTTGGTTTACACAAATATGCTGGTGACTATTTTATTGAATACAACGGAGGCCATCTGATGGAAGAGATGATGCCTGGTGTGAACGTGAATACAATGAAGCCACCCGCGAAATTGAGCGGAAAAAAGATATGTTGAGCTGCATGTAGAATATATTGATTGATCATGTTGAAGCTCGCCTGCAACAGGAAATTGAAGAAAATACCCTTTTCACTATTCGGTGGAAGTTAATCTGAAAGGGTACAAGAAGAAGTAAGGGAAGAAGTATAAGAAGGAGTAAGATAGGATGAGCACAAATGCTGGCATCCCTGATAAAATGGACCTGCGGTCTATGGATATAAGTGCAGAGAACAGGGCAAAGATGAAACAACTGTTCCCATCGGTCTTTACCGAGACGAGGAATAAAAAAGGCGAACTGGTTGAGAGTATTGATTTTGAGAAGCTCAAGGCCGAACTGGGCAATTTTACTGATGTATTCGAATCCCGGCGTGAACGCTACGGCATGGACTGGCCAGGCAAGAAAGACTGCATGAAGGTCATCCAGCAGCCAAGCATTGCCACCCTCAAGCCCTGCCGTACAGAATCGGTCAACTTCGATACCACCGAAAACCTCTTTATCGAGGGCGATAACCTTGAGGTGCTCAAACTCCTTCAGAAGTCCTATTACGGCAAAGTAAAAATGATCTACATTGATCCGCCGTATAACACAGGCAAGGAGTTTATCTACCCGGATAACTACACCGAATCCCTGGATACCTATCTGGCTTATGCCGGGATGGTGGACGATGAAGGGAGGAGGTTTTCAACCAATACCCCGAATGAGGGCCGCTTTCATACCAAATGGCTGAATATGATGTATCCAAGGTTGTATTTGGCGCGGAATTTGTTGCGAGAGGATGGTTTCATTGTTGTTAGCATTGATGACACTGAAGTATCTAATCTAAATTCGATACTTAATGATGTATTTGGAGAAGAAAACAAGGTTGCAGTACTTGTGTGGGATAAAAATCGAAAGAATGACGCAAAGTTTTTTTCTGTTGGCCACGAATATATGCTAATTTATGCAAAAAATAAGCAATTACTTATCGAGAATAAAATTATGCTTCGCGAACAAAAGAAAGGTATTGATGCTGCCCGCGCATTTTATGAAGAATTACGTCGAAAGCATAAAGAAAACTGGTCAAGTATACAGGCGGAGTGGCGCGAGTTTTTCCGCAAACTCCCATCTTCGGACCCTAAAAAGAAATTGGGACGGTTCGCCAAAGTAGGCCCAAATGGACCGTATCGGGATGATGGAAACATTTCTTGGCCTGGAGGCGGAGGGCCTATATACGATATAAAGCATCCACTTACTAAAAAGCCTTGTAAGATCCCAGATGGAGGATGGAGATATTCCAGTCCAGAAAAATTTTGGGAAGAAGTAGAAGCTGGTCGAGTTGTTTTTGGGCCAGACGAAACTACACTCCCCCGACAGTTAAGATATCTGTTTGGCAATAAAGGGCAAGTAATGCCTTCTGTATTTTATAGTTATGCTCAGACTGCTACAATGGAATTTTTAGCTTTGATGGAAGATCGCGTGTTTGACAATCCCAAGAATTGGAAAGATATCAGACGGCTCATTAGTTATATTTGTGGCGACTCAGACTTTATACTTGATTTCTTTTCCGGCTCCTGTACTACTGCTCATGCAGTCTTAGACCTGAATAAACAAGATGGTGGTAGACGGAAGTTTATCATGGTGCAATTACCTGAGCCTTGCGAGGCAAGTTCCGAAGCCTACAAGGCTAATTATAAAACTGTTGCCGATGTCGGCAAGGAACGCATTCGACGTGTTATTCAGAAAATCACCCAAGAAACATATGGAAACCATGAAAAACATGAAAAGCGTGAAACCAAGCAACTGAGTTTATTTGACAAAAATGAAGATGATAATGCATTGGATGCACCTAATGGTTCAAAGAACCTCGACCTTGGTTTCAAAGTATTCAAGCTCGACCGCTCCACCTTCAAAATCTGGAATGGCCCGGATACAGACGCTTCTGAAGAGAAAATCATCCAGCAGCTCGCGGCCCATGTTGAGCACATTGACCCGGCGGCCTCCCAGGAAGACATTCTCCACGAAATCCTCCTGAAGGCAGGATTTATGCTTACGGAAAAGGTTGAACGACGGGAGCTGGCAGGCAAAACGGTTTTCGCTGTGTCAGACGGGGCACTTTTAATCTGCCTGGAGGACGAAATCACCCATGAGCTTATTGACGCTGTAGTCGAGGCCAAACCGCATCGGTTCATCTGCCTTGACCGGGGCTTTCATGGGAATGACCAGCTCAAGGCCAATGCGGTGCAGACCTTCGCTGCCCTTAACCAGGGGCAGGACGAAGAGGCCGAACAGATTGTATTTAGGACAGTTTGAAGAATCAAAAACCATGTATGGACACAGATAATCATACATTAAAAAAGCAGCAGCTCTGAGTAAACGCTGTATTCGTTTGTGATACGGTATCCTTCTCATAGGCTGTGTGAGGGAGAGAATGAATGATGATATAATCTTTGAAGTGCCAACGCCTCTTGGCTTTTGTGTGCGCGTCAGCCGTGGCTACTGGGATCTCATCACTACCATTAAGCATCCGGTGATGAAAGGGTGCGAGATAGATGTGCAGCACACTCTTCGAAACCCTGATGAAGTCCGGCGGAGCCACAGTGATCCATCCGTGCTTCTTTTTTATTGGTTGAAGCGATCCGGACGGTGGATCTGTGCCGTAGCCAAACGGCTTAATAATAATGAAGGTTTTTTAATCACTGCTTACCCAACTGATGCAATCAAGGAGGGGGAACGGATATGGAGCAAGTAAAAGTTTATTATGATCGTGCAGGCAATACCTTAACTGTCTGGTTCGGTGATCCTCATGATGAATACATCTGTGAAGAGACTGGGGATGAGGTTATCCTCATGAAAGACCGAACGGGAAAAGTGATAGGCTTTGAGAAGCTTAACTTTTCAGTGTCTACACCAGAGCATTTGCGGATTGCTTTTGAGATGGTGGGAGCATAACGATCTAAATCTCAGGAGATATATTGTGAATTGGCGAGAATATATAACAGTCGATCCTGCTGTTTGTCATGGCAGGGCTTGTATAAAGGGCACTCGCATAATGGTGTCGGTTGTGCTAGACAACTTAGCGGCAGGTCTTCAAGCCGATGAGATTTTACACAGCTATCCATCACTAACTCCTGAATCGGTACAAGCTGCCATAGCTTATGCGGCAGAACTGGCCAAAGAGCGCGTTGTCGCCCTGCCATAGTAGGATAACGACAATGCCATTTCTAATCAACGAGAAGCTGCAAATCGAGCCAGCCTATAAGGGGGAGCGGATTGCTTTTGAAATGTTAAGCACGCAGTACAAGAAGGCAGGAGCATTATAAAAATGAATTTCAATCTGGTAATGAAGAAGCTTCTGGCTGCATTCGAGAGTGAGGGCATTCGGTATGCCCTCATGGGGGGATTTGCCCTGGGTTTTTGGGGTGTGCACCGAGCCACAATAGATATTGATTTTCTCGTTGACCGGGATGATCTTGAAAAGATCAGCCATATTATGACTGAACTTGGTTATGACTGTGTGCATCAGACGGAAAACGTTTCTCAGTATGTTTCGCCACTGGCTGTTTTTGGCGAGATTGACTTCATTCACGCCTTTCGTAAGATATCCATGAGCATGATGAGAAGAGCTGAGGGGAAAAAAATATTCGGTGGAAGTCTAACCATAAGGGTACTGAAACCTGAAGACCTGATTGGCTTAAAAGTGCAGGCTATAGCCAATGATAAGGCAAGATGGACTGCTGACATGGCTGATATTGAAAGCATCATGGCCTTGCATCACCAAGACCTTGATTGGTCGAGGATTGAGGAGTATTTTACTTTATTTGGTCTTGAGGAAACGGCCAGGGAATTAAGGAGAAAATACGGTGGCTCTCACTGATAAGGAAAAGGAAGAACTGGTACGCCAGTCGCAATCTGCCCGGCTCAAAGAAGATATGAGGCGACTATCAGCCAATGCACATAACCCGTTCATGGTTGATGGCCGGATCGATGCCGATAGATGGCTGACATTTTTAAGTGAATATAACGAGTTTGTTGGTCATACTCGAAAGCCTTTAAAATGGATGGTTGAGCGGGTGATGAAACTGTAGAAGATGATGAAACTGCAAAAGATAAGTAAACCTGTAGAACTTTGGGAAAACTATGGAAAAGGTAATCAATATTCATATAGAAAAACTGCCGGAAGGGGTCTATCTGGCAACCTCTGAAGATGTGCAAGGTCTTGTGGCATAAGGCCGGACAGTTACAGAAGCATTGGAAATCGCCAGGGACGTGGCCCGAAAGCTCTTGGAGTCATGTGCAGAAAGAGCAGGCAATGTGCAGTTACCGGCAGTCGGTGATTCATTCGATTACCCGCTGGCAGTGAACATGTAACCGTGAACGGGTAATAATGGGAAATATTTCCGCAGAGAGAAAAACGCTACACCCTGTGTAGTAAATCTAACCTGATTTCATATATGCTATATATTAATACCATAGGATATCCAATAGGCATAAAACTCTACACACTGTGTAGAGAATTGCCTAAATAATGAAGGATGCAAGAAAAAATGAAACTGAAGTTTGATTCCAACCTTGAGTACCAACTGGAGGCAATAAGCGCAGTCGTTGGCCTCTTTGAGGGATTGCCACAAAAGCAGAGTGAATTTGAAATCAATCTGGCTGAACAAAGAGGGCAATTGGCGTTCAGCAGCCTTGGGATCGGCAACCGGTTAGGGTTGGAAGCTGATCAACTTCTGACGAACCTTCATGCGGTCCAGGAGCGAAACATCATCCCAAAGTCCCAATCTCTGATTGAGAAAGGTGACACCTACGGGTTTGCAAATTTCTCCATTGAGATGGAAACGGGAACCGGAAAGACCTACGTATACCTGCGAACGATTTTTGAGCTTAACCGCAAATACGGCTTTAAGAAATTCGTTATCGTGGTGCCCTCTGTGGCCATCCGCGAAGGTGTGCTTTCATCCATCGGCCTGATGAGAGATCACTTCAAGGATCTTTACGATAACGTTGCCTTTGACCATTTCGTGTACAGCTCAAGCGATCTGAACAAAATCCGCCAGTTTGCCGTAAGTAATGAAATTCAGATCATGATCATCAATATCCAGGCTTTCCAAAAAGATGCCGGGGATATCGAAGACTATGCAAGGCTCTCGGAAGAGCAACGGAAAAAACTGAACATCATTCACCAGGAACAGGACAAAATGTCAGGCCGAAGACCCATTGAGTATGTCCAGGCCACAAACCCTATCGTTATCATCGATGAGCCCCAAAGCGTGGACAATACAGCCAAGGCCAAGCGTGCCATCAAGACCCTGAAGCCCCTTTTCTGCCTGCGCTACTCCGCCACTCATACCAACCCGTATAACCTGCTCTACAAGCTCGATCCGATCCGGGCCTACGATATGCGGCTGGTCAAGCAGATCGAGGTGGCATCCATCCGGTCTGATGACAACTTCAATGATGTTTTTATCCGCCTTGACAGTATCGGGTATGCGAAAGGCGCAAAAATCCCCCATGCCAAGGCAACGATCCATGAGGATAGAAACGGGGTACCGAGAGAAAAAGTAATCACTTTGAAGCAGGGAACTAATATTAGTCAGCAAACGAACCGTCCAGGGTATGACAGCTATATTGTCACCAATATCTGCGCGGAAAGCGGCCTGGAACATGTTGAATTCGCCAATGGCAAAGTCCTGGAGCTGAATCAGGAAGAAGGCGGCATGGGTGATGAGGTACTCAAGACCCAGATCCGCCTGGCAATCGAGGAGCACTTCAAGAAGGAAAAAAGGTTTAAAGATAAAGGCATCAAGGTCCTGTCGCTCTTTTTCATAGACAAGGTAGCCAATTACCGCTGGTATGACGATGAGGGAAATCCGCAGAAAGGGAAGCTTGCCGTGTGGTTCGAGGAGGCTTTTGCGGAAATTTCCCAAAAGCCGCTCTATGCAGGTCTGATTCCTTTCGGTGTGGATGATCTGCACAATGGCTATTTTTCCGTTGATAAGAAGAAGGGTCAGATTGTCGCCTTAAAAGATACCACAGGTTCGACCAAGGCGGATGATGAAACCTATCAGCTTATCATGAAGGACAAGGAGAGGCTTCTCTCCCTGGATGAGCCGCTTCGGTTTATCTTCAGCCATTCCGCATTAAAGGAAGGATGGGATAATCCGAATATTTTTCAAATCTGTACGCTCAGGGAAATGGGAACCGAGCGCGAACGCAGACAGACCCTGGGGCGCGGCCTTCGCCTGCCGGTTAACCAGAATGGAGACCGTATTCCCGATGACACCATCAATAAACTGACCGTCATTGCCAGCGAGTCCTTTGAGGAATACGCCAGAGGACTCCAGGAAGATATGGAAAATGATATTGGCGGGGGCTTTAAGTTTGGCCGCATCGAAAAGATTGCCTTTGCCAGACTGATCGATGAAGCCACAGACCAGCCCATTGGCCAGGAAGCATCAGGGAAAATCTGGCAGACACTGATGGAAAAAGGATACCTGAATGCCGATGGAGACCTTACCGACAAATTCACCCCCAAAAAGGAGGGCTTTCGCCTGGACCTGCCTGCCGAACTTGAGCCATTGCGGCCTGCTATTATGGATAGAATGGAGCGGTACATTTTCAAGAAGCATGTAGCCGATGCCCGCGAACGCCGTACTTTTAAATATAACAAACGCATAGAACTCAACGAGGACTTCCAGGCGCTCTGGGAGAAGATTAACAAGAAAACCCGCTATTCAGTGGAATTCAAGACAGATGATCTTATTGCCAGATCAGTAGAAAAGATCAGGAAAATGGAGCAAATCCAGCCGGTTCGTATGCTCATCGAAAAAACCGAAGTGGATATCACTGAAGCCGGGGTTGAAGGTGGACGAGTGGCCGATAGCCGGACTGAACGCATGAGCAGCCACCGACGACTGCCGGACATTCTCGCCTATTTGCAGAGGGAAACCGAACTGACCCGAAGCACGCTCGTGGAAATCCTCAAACAATCAGGACGACTGAAAGAGTTTTGCATAAATCCTCAGAGCTTCATGACGGAAACAGCCAAACTGATCAACCGCAGCCTCCACGAAATGGTAGTCGATGGCATTAAATATGAGAAGATAGAGGGGCAATATTACGAGATGAGGCTCTTTGAGGGTGAAGGTGAAGGAGAGATTGAAGCGTACCTGAGTCGCCTTTACGAGGTGCAGAGCAAAGACAACCGCACACCGTACGATTACATCCTTTTCGAGTCGGAAGTGGAACGCGACATTGCACAAAAGCTTGATTCCAGCGGTAACGTCAAATTCTTCTGCAAGCTGCCGCGCTGGTTTGTCGTACCAACCCCTCTTGGAAATTACAACCCTGACTGGGCAGTCGTTACAGAGCAGGATAAAAAGCTCTACCTTGTCCGGGAAACCAAGAGCACGCATGACCGGGACAAACGCCGGGAAATGGAAAACCGCAAAATCGATTGCGGCCAGGCCCACTTCAATGCTCTGGGGGTCAACTTCAAGGTGGCAACGAACATCCACGAGGTGTTATCTGAATGAATCTATGGCGCTATTAACCCTACAACGCTTATTTCACTATAGTAAGTAATTTTCCTAGATTTTCATTTTCCTTTTCTTGTGTTTCACTACCGGACACATTTTTAGAGATAGATTAAGGATGCATTAGCAGTCACTCATGATGTACTCTAACCGTGCTTCCGCACCCCCGATAATAGTTTTTAGATTTTTTTACTTGACCAATAATCGCTGATTTCATACTGTGGTATAGTGCCATGTTGATGTATCATTTGCAACCAGCCATAAGGGGGGAAAGCGG
>JBFMGO010000062.1:0-33600 GCA_040752695.1 bacterium | reverse complement strand
ACGTCCTTGAGGCAGCATTGGAGGCCAAAGTCGAAAGATTTGTCCTGGTTTCTACGGATAAAGCGGTAAGGCCGACCAATGTAATGGGTGCAAGCAAAAGGGTGGCTGAAATTATCGTGCAACTCAAGCACAAAGAAACATCGTTAAAGCTAAAAGAAGCCGGCCCTGTGCATGAAGCATCCTCAACCGCTCCAGCTTCTTCGACCACATCAAATATATCGGCACTATCAGCGGCATCAGGAACATCAGCCACATCAATTACATCAGCACTATCAGCAGCATCAGGAACATCGGCTACATCCACTACCATGACCAAGATCATAGCCGTTCGATTCGGGAACGTAATCGGAAGCGCGGGCAGCGTTATTCCACTCTTCAAGTGGCAGATTGCTCACGGCGGGCCGGTAACCGTTACTCACCCTGAGGTTACCCGCTACTTTATGACTATCAGTGAGGCTGTGCAACTCATCCTTCAAGCAGGAGCCATTGGTGAGAGCGGAGATATCTATATCCTGAAAATGGGCAGACCGGTCAAGATCGTGGACATGGCCAGGGATCTGATCCGGTTGTCGGGTCTTGAGCCTGACAAAGATATCGGTATTCATATCACCGGCCTGCGGCCTGGAGAAAAACTCTACGAAGAGCTTATTACCGAAGGGGAAGGAATTGTCCCCACCTCTCACGATAAGCTCATGGTCTTGAGGAGCAACGGCGAGGGGAATGGATCGTCATCCCGTAATCTGGAAGAAAAAATCGATGAACTGTTAGCCCTGGCCAAAAGACATGACAGCAGGGGAATACAATTAAAATTATGTGAAATTGTGCCTGAATATAAGCCTCAACTACAGAGGGAAAATACACACTTTCGATTTGAACGAATTGTTGATCTTGAGGATGAAGATGAAAGGCCAGGGAAAGATGAGGGAGAGAAACAACTGTTCAAGGATAAAGACACTACTTGGGCAGGGAATGTTTAGAGAATGTTTCGTGTGAATTGCCAAATACATCTTCCTTTTTATTTCTCATCGGGACATTATTGTTTCATTTTATCTATGCAGCTTGGCAGGCAACTGTCCCTAACCACTGGTGATGCAATACTATGACCATAGAGGAGGCGATTGTCTTACAGTATGCTATTCCCCGTTCTGACCAGGATGATACCCCCCGACTGGTCGTGGGAGCAAAATATCGAGGGCAGGTCAAGTGGAGCAGGGTACTGGAACTGGCCCTCTTTCACGATGTATTCCCAGCCGTTTACCGCTCTATGGAGAATACCGGATGGTCGGAGGTTGCAGCAGACGAGGTCCGGAAATTTCGTGAGAATTGGCACCGGCATCTGGCCCGTCATCTTATTCTGTCTCATGAGATGAACCGTATCCTGGAGACCTTTTCCGAAGGGGGAGTAAAGGCGATTCCCCTCAAAGGGATTTTTCTGGCCAGACTGCTTTATCCGGATGTTACTCTGCGAGCGTTCAATGACCTGGACATCTGGATTAGACCAAAGGATACTGAGATGGCTGGAGAGCTTCTCCAAAAGATCGGTTATGAGCTCAAAGTTGCCTCGAAGGAAAGCTTTTCTCGAGAGAATGAATATAGTATATCATTTTATCGATACTATCCCTACACCCGAATCTATGTCGATCTTCATTGGAGACTGGCCAAGGCAAGGAATTACCCGGCTCTCCCTCAAGAGCGGTGGTGGCAGCAGGCAAAAGAGATCAGGATTGAGGACCAGGACCTTCGCCATCGGAGTTTTTTTTCGCTTGCCCCTGAGGATCTGCTTATCTACCTGACTATCCAGATTCATGCCTCATCGTATTGTTACTTGAAACAATTCGTCGACCTCTATCAGTTGCTCATCCAATGGGGTGATCGGCTGGATGATACCTATCTCTATCAAACAGCTAGGGAGATCGGGATGGTGAATAATCTTCTCTTCGTGCTTTCAATCATTGGACATCTGTTTGATACACAGAATGGTATACCGGGTAACAGGCAGATCGATATACAGAAAATAATCCGGCGCATCAAGCCCGATCAACATGTGAGGCCGATGCCGGATTCCTGGCGCTTTTATCTCCTTCGTCATATCTTGAACAGGCAGACTATCCTTTGCGGACGATATAACCGTGACCTGAGGCAAGGGGTCTGTATTTTCCTTCATGACCGGCTCAGCCGGTCGATTACCTCCTCCCTGCGGGTTCTCTTCCCTTCTGCAGAAGAGATCGCCGCCCGCTATAATCTCCCGCCGCACTCTAAAAAAATCCACCTTTATTCTTGCCTAAATCCATTCCTTATCATATATTGGCTATTCCGTGGAATTATCCTGAAATCAACCGACAGCCACGGACTGGGAATATTCCATGCCGGTAACCACAGATCACAAAATTAAAGAGACCTTTCAGATTCGATAAGGTAAGATTCCATAGCCGGCGAATAACGATAAGGTCAAGGAGGGCATAAGCATCTACCTGATAGGCAGATTCCTTTCATTTAAAATTAACTTCAATACCGGCCTGATCGATATCACGACCCCGGCGGAGCGCAAGCTCTGCCAATCCCTCAGGAGGAGAATCAGTCAAAGCCTCGATCAGGGCCGAACAATACTGCAAGGTATCTTTGGCGCGGTAGCCTTCAGCCAGGAAGGGCAGCAGCACATCCTGAAGACTATCCAGCACGCCGAAACCGTCCAACCCCTCGAAACAATCCAACCCCTTGAAACTATCCAGTGTCGTGAAACTACCCAGCCTTTTGGTACCGTTCATTCCCTCGGACCTATCGAGCCTGCCAGTACCCGCATCCCTCTCAACTTGGGAAAGCTTTCCCTGGAAAACCAATCTCAGATCGAAGATCTGCATGGCCGGGGCACTCAGATCACTCTGCTCAAGGCCACTGATCAGGAGCAAGATACAGTCACAGGCAACGCGGCCGGTCCGGGACTTCTGCTTCTCCGCTGGCAGATCACCCTGTATCACGATCAGCCGCTTGCCACTTTCCAGGTCTCTTTGACCAACCGAACTGCCAGCACCATAGCAGTAGACTGGTTTGAGCCCCTGGCTCTGGCCGGTGATTCTGGAGGTGATCTTTTGCCTGCAACCCGGACGCGTAACTGGCGATGCCTGTGCAACGGCTTTCAGTCCTGGAGCCCTGCCTATGTTCTTGGGATAACAGATGCAGCCATAAGGCCGATAAACAGCAACCAGTTGCATTTAGGCTATAATCACGCCTGGTCGATGGAGGATCTTCCCAGGGCTCGCGGCCACTTTATCAGCGAATGGCTCAGCGTGTTGACAGACGAAAAGAACAGTCAGGCTTTGACCGTGGGGTTTGTGACCAGCAAAGAGCAATTTTCTCATATTGAATGCAGCTGGGGAGAAGATACGGACCAGCAGCACCGCTTTTTTCGTGCCCGCTCAATGGCGGATCATGTCCAACTCGATCCGGGAGAAACACTCCATTCCGAGAAGCTGATGATTGGCTTCTCCTGCAATCCCGCAGACTTCTATGGTGCAAGGCCGGTTGCTGGTGCACATCTTTCTGCCGGCACGGCCCTTTCTGCCAGCACGGGTCCGGCAGCCGATGTAGAATTAGCTGCCGGTGCAGGGTTGGCTGCTGGCGCTGGATTTGCTGCTGGCGCAACATTGGCTGCCGGTGCAGGATTGACTGCATGGGTGGAAAACATCAGGCTGGAGATGGGTATTGGCAGGATTGGCGTGCGGCCGCCAATGGGCTGGTGCTCATGGTCGAGTTACTTTCGTGCTATAAACGAGCAGATTATCCTGGATAATCTGGCCTGGTTAGCCCGGAACAGAAAAAACTTTCCCCTCGATTACTTTCAGATTGACGATGGGTACCAAGTGGCCATTGGCGATTGGGAAGCTGATGAAAAGAAATTTCCCGGAGGAATGAGGATGCTGGCCAGGGAGATACGAAAAGCAGGTTTCTGGCCCGGCCTATGGCTTGCTCCTTTCCTGGTACAGGAAAAATCGAGGCTTTTCCGTGAGCACCCTGATTGGCTGATCTATGGCTGGGATAGTGACAGCGGTCAGGGTGGTAGTAACCAACGTGGCAGTAAAAAGGGCGGCAGCGGTCAGGGCGGCCATTTGCTCTCCGCAGGCCGGAACTGGGACGATGAGCTTTATGGTCTTGATCCCACCCACCCTGGAGTATTGAAGTGGTTGAAGGAACTGATCGAAAAGGTAACCCGCGATTGGGGTTTTTGCCTCCTTAAGCTTGATTTTCTCTACAGTGCCACCCTGCCGGGCTGTTTCCATGACCGCAAGGCGACCAGGGCCAGTGGCTACCGCCTCGGGCTTTCGACCATCCGGCAGGCCGCAGATGCAGGAGCAGACTCAGGCAGAGACTCAGGTGCAGGCTCTGGCGAAGATGCGAGCTCAGACGATAATGCTGTCACAGGTGCAGGCTCTGGCGAAAATGCAGTCTCGGGTAGTAGTGCAGGGAAAGATGCTGCTGCCTTCATCATTGCCTCTGGTGCGCCGCTTGGGCCGTCAGCGGGGTTGGTCGATGCCATGCGCATCGGTCCGGATGTTTACCCCGGCTGGACCCACCCGGAAAAGAGCGCGCCTGCGGCTGACAATGCAATCCGCAATATCCTGGCCCGGTATTTCACCCACGGCAGGCTGTGGATCAATGATCCCGATTCTTTGATTGTCCGCGATTACGATACTCGGTTAACCCGCGATGAAGTGCTTTTCCTGAGTACGGTCATTGCCCTGTCAGGGGGACTATTGTCGATAGGAGATAATCTGTCGATAGGAGATAATCTTGCCCACGCGGATAGCCCGGGGGACCCGCGCATTATCCTCAGCCGGATTATCCCTTCCTATGGGCAGGCTGCGGTACCCCTTGACCTTTTCGGATCATCATGGCCGCCGCAGGTGCTCGATCTTGGGGTAAAGACCAGCTTTGACCACTGGCACGTGGTTGGTCTGTTCAACTGGGAGAATGAACCAAAAGACCTGTCACTGGACTTTAACTGCCTGGAGTTTCCTGCAGAGCCCTGGGTTGATGCAGACAGCGGTACTGGCTGCCATCTCTATCATGCGTACGACTTTTGGCAGGAAATGTATCTTGGCCTCGGCTCCGGCTTCGGCCTGGGGTTGAGCCGGTCTGGCCAATCCAGCCGGTTCGATCAGGTGCCGGGGCTCCCTCCTCTCACCATCCCTCCCCATGGTTGCAGGCTTCTTGGCATCCGAAGTGACCGCAAAGAGCCTTTCCTTCTCGCCAGTAACCTGCACTTCACCCAGGGCGCGATCGAAGTCAGCGATGTGCGATACAAAGAGTATGATTATAACGAATACGGGTACAACGAAGACGAGGACGAGAAAGACAAGCAGAAGGCAGGCTTGACGACTGGGAGGGTAGGGAAGCTTACCGTGCTCCTTCATCCCCTGGGCCATCGTCACGGAACCTTGCTTTTCTCCTTTCCTGAAGACCTGCAAGCCTTCGAAGTGAAGGGCACATCCCCTGCCCTTGATGAGAAGTGGAAGCGATTAGACAGACATATTCTGGCAGTCGAGGTTTCTTTCGACGCCAACCAGCAGCAACCTCAGGAGTGGGTACTGCATTCCAGACCATCACCTTCTTTAGCCTCTTCGGCCGTAATTACTATCAGCATTCATTCGTGATTCTCTTAAAAATGTGCCGATCCCATGTGTATGGAGAATGGAGTAAACAACTGGCACTTATAAGAGGATAGTAGTGTCATGCATGAAGAGCAATGCAGGCTGAAGCCGGGGAATCTTATCCCTGATTTCCACCTGGCTTCTTTCGATGGAAAGAGTATTCATCCTTCTGATTATCGCGGTAGTAAAAACCTGATCATGGTCTTTGCCGGTGACCTGGCTCAGATGGGGCCGGTTCAGCAATTCCTGGCTGAGTTGACCATGCACTATGCCGAACTGGTACAGGAAAATACCGAGGTGCTGGCCATAATCCAGGGGCCGGTGCAGGAGGCTGATAGGGTCAAGCGCACGCGGGGCCTGCCTTTTCCAGTTCTGGCCGACGAGGATGGACATGCTCATCTGATGGCCGGGGCTCTGTCTTCGGACGGCGGGCCAGCCATGGCCGTCTACATCACTGACCGTTTCAATGAAATCTCTGCTGTTTACAGGACCAGTCATGGGGATTCAATTCCCGCGATTGATGAGACATTCAGCCAGCTTCGATTTATCGAGATTCAATGCCCCGAGTGAGGGGTTTCAGATTGGCCGGTGTAGTTTACACCGCGACACAGCCAATGGCGTAATCCGTAACATACACTTTATCCATAATGCCGTAACCTACAGGTTTTTTTCGATAAAGGTAGTTGAATATTTTCCTTTCTGAAAATCACCGTGATTCAACACCCTCAGATGGAAAGGAATAGTTGTTTTTACCCCTTCGATAATATATTCTCCCAGTGCCCTTTGCATTCTGAGAATAGCAGATTTACGGTCCTCGGCGTGAACGACCAGTTTGGCGATGAGCGAGTCGTAGTAAGGGGGGATAACATACCCCTCATAGAGGTGGGAATCCACGCGCACACCCGGTCCGCCAGGTGGATGATACCTGGTAATCTTGCCTGGTGAGGGGGAAAAGTTATTGGCAGGATCTTCGGCATTGATTCTGCATTCTATAGAATGGCTGTTGCAGGTGACATCCTCCTGCCGGCAGGATAACTTTTCGCCTGCCGCAATAAGGATCTGCTCCTTGACCAGGTCTACGCCGGTAATCATTTCGGTGATAGGGTGCTCAACCTGAATTCGGGTATTCATCTCCATGAAATAAAAATTACCCTGCTGATCCAGGATATATTCCACGGTGCCTGCACTATGATAACCGACTGCCTGGGCAGCTCTTATCGCTGCCTGTCCCATGCTTTCCCTGAGGTTATCATCGATCACCGATGAAGGGGTCTCTTCGATGAGCTTCTGGTGCCGCCTTTGAATCGAGCATTCCCTTTCCCTCAAATGAATGGTATTGCCGAATTTATCGGCCAGAACCTGGATCTCTATATGACGGGCATCTTCGATATACTTTTCGACATATACTTCGGCATTCCCAAAGGCCGACTGCGCTTCGTTCTGGGCCATATGCAGGCCTGAAACCAGGCTCTCTTTATTATGGGCAATCCTCATCCCCCTGCCGCCGCCTCCGGCAGATGCCTTGATCATGACCGGATAGCCTACCCTTTCCGCTATCTGGATTACTTCTGCTTCATCTTTTACAGCGCCCTCGCTTCCCAGCACCACCGGGACATCCGCCATTCTCATGGTTTCTTTGGCAACGGATTTGTCTCCCATCTTGACGATGGCTTCGGATGGAGGGCCGATAAAAGCAATCTTATAGGATTCACAGATTTCCACGAAATGGGGATTCTCAGATAAAAAGCCATAACCAGGGTGAATCGCCTCAACATCGGTAACTTCAGCCGCACTGATGATCGATGGAATGTTCAGGTAACTTTCTTTGCTCTGGGATTTACCAATACAAATGGCCTCATCTGCGAATCGAACATGCAAAGAATCCCTGTCAGCCTCTGAGTAAACGGCTACTGTTCGTATGCCTAACTCTTTACAGGCCCGGATTATCCTTAAAGCAATTTCGCCCCGATTGGCAATTAAAATCTTGGAAAACATTTTTCTTTCCTATTTTCAGTGTTATTATTCAGTCTCTATTCTCTATATAGAGAAAAACCTTTTATTCCCGGCTCAAGTCCTCATAAGCCGAAATGCTTACTCCCATGTCTTTCAACAGGCCGTTGGCGAGTCCGTAAATCCAGCCATGAATCGTAAGGAGCTGTCCTCTTTGCCACGCCTCCTGTACAATAGTCGTGTTGCCGACATTCGTGACTTGTTCGATGACATTCAACTCACAGAGGCGATCCAGCCTCTTTTGCTCATCCGCGACTGTAGTCAAATCCTGCGCATGCCTTCGGTAAACATCCCGAATATGACGAAGCCAGTTATCGACGAGTCCGTGGGGTTGGCTTTCAAGTGCGGCCCTCACGCCTCCGCATCCATAATGACCGCAAACGATAATGTGTTTCACTTTCAATATTTCTACGGCATACTGAAGTACGGACAGGCAGTTCATATCGGTATGGATCACCAGATTAGCGACATTACGGTGAACAAACAACTCGCCGGGGAGAAGATCCACGATTTCATTCGCTGGAACCCGGCTATCGGAGCACCCGATCCACAGCAATTCAGGTGATTGCTGCCTGGCAAGTTTTTGGAAAAACATTGCGTCCGATTGTGTTATGCGGGCAGCCCATTTCCGGTTGTTTTCAAAAAGATATGAAAGCGCTTTCACGATCCTATACTCCTTATGAGTTCAGGAAGGAAGGTCAGATCCTGAATGGTCAGGCACTCATCGGGACACAGGGAAGTGTCTGTAATGCTTGTTGGTACAAGGACACATTGGATATCGGCAGATACCGCAGCAATTACCCCTCGTGGGGAGTCCTCAACAGCTATGCATTCGTGTGAGCAAAGGTCCAGTTTTCTCAACGCTGTCAGGTATGCCTGAGGGCTTGGTTTCGGCTCCTGATAATCGTCACGCGTAACGATGGTTTCGAAATATCCGGTAAGAGCGGTTGATGAATGAATACGTTCGAAGTGATCTTTCGATGCCCCGGTCACGATCGCCAGACGAAACTCTTGACAAAGACTCTCCAGTACCTCCGGCACGCCCTTGAGCATGGGAGTCCCTTCCGTAGTAATGCGATTCCAGAATTCGTCATCTCTTTTCCGGATGACTTCTTCTGGTAAGCCGGAAGGAATGCCAAGATACTCAGCTATCTTTTGAGTACCTTTCCCCTCGCCAAGATACCAGCGAGCCCACTGTTGCGGAGTCAGATGTGCTCCTGACGATGCAAATACTTCCTGAGTCACTTCAAAGTATATCTGCTCGGTGTCAACGAGCAGCCCGTCACTATCAAATAGAACAGCTTTTATCATTCTCATTCATTTTCATTCACAGGCTACCCTGCCTGAACTTTGTTCTTCTCCCGGCTGGCTGAAGATTGGCATAAGGCGACTTTTTCTATCAGTGTTTGATAGCCATAATGTGCCATAAGTGCATCCAACAGTACCAGCGCAGTAAAGCTTTCCGCCACAGGCCATATCCGTCCGGCAATAGTGGCATCCCGTCGCGTGATTGCGGCCAGTGTCCTGTTTTCCCGTGTATACTTATCAATAGTCTGCTGCTGCTTATCGATGGTTGGCGTAGGCTTTACAGCCAACCGGGCCACAATAGGCTGCCCTGTAGCCAGGCCGCCCGTAATGCCGCCGGCATTATTCGACATAAATACGACCTTGCCATTTTCTGACTTCATGGCATCATTGCTCTGGCTTCCTGTCATGTCCTTGACTGCAAATCCTGCGCCGACTTCCACACCCTTGACCGCGCCGATGCCAAGCATCCGGCCAAGTTCTGCGTCCAGCTTATTGAAAACAGGCTCGCCAAGTCCGGCAGGGACACCCATGGCTATCACCTCTACGACACCGCCCGCGGAATCGCCGGTTTCCGAAATTTTCCGGCATGCTTCCACCATGGCATCCGCTGCCGCAAGATCCGGGCAATTGACAACAGGGTGTACGCCATATCGTGCCCGCACTTCATCCTGCTGAAATTTCGGCCCCCGGTCTCGAATGGGATCGATTTCCTGCTCGATCTCGGCCAGGACCTTCATCTTTTCAAGAAAGTGCATCTTCGGTGTGATGCGATTTTTAACATATACTTCCTGGTAGAAGGGATCGAAATCCCGGCGCATCCTTTTGTATTCCCTGGTAGAGGCAAGGATCCGGTCATAGCCGATATCACTGCATCTGACCCCGGCTATCTCCTTGATATAGGAGAATACCTCGATTCCGCAGATACTGAGCACTTTCCTTGCTATAGAGCCCGCAGCCACGATGGGAGCGGTATAGCGGCCACTGAACAAGCCTGCTCCGATGGCATCATCCGCAGGACCATATTTCATGAACGACGCATAGGAAGCATGGCCTGGCCGTGGTGTGCGGTTCGTATCCTGATACTGTTTGATGTGAATAAAGTGCCGGTCAAGGTTGGGGATCAGGACAGTGACGGGAGTACCGTTGGTATAACCCATATTCCCGGCATTTTCAATGGTATCCGCAGCATTGAGACCTGTGTAAAGGACAGGAAGATCCGGCTCTTTCCGGGGTGAGGAAAGCTCATCAGTGCCTGGCTTTCTAAGCAGAAGGTCCCCATAGATCTCACTTTCCGCAAGAAGGAGGCCGGACGGAACTCCCTGCACTACAGCAACCAGCCCCTCCTGGTAGGAGCCGCCTGCTACCGTAACCTGAAAACAATTACCCACATGACATCCGATCATATCCATTTCCTCCTTGATGATAATAGAAAATTGTTTTGTCTTCAGTGGTTTTTTGTATTTTTTATATTTTTTTCACTCGCAGTTTCTTCTCTGCCTGAAGATCCAAAAACTTAAGGGCTGAACACATCAGCCAAAATCGTTCAGGCCCATTGTTCAGCCCTCAAAGTCTTTGCTTTTCCTTATCTTGCCATTTACCTGCTCTTAAGTCAACCTTATTGTGACTAGAACAGGGGCGGTAAATTCAGGGCAGGATGGTTCACCCTGGCCATAAATTCCATCACTTCCTCTTCCGTCGTGGCCGTTTCCTCATCGGCGATCATATCGTACAGGTTTTCTACACCCAGCTCTTTCCCCCGCCTTTCGATCATGGGCCGAAGCTCATTTTTCAATTCCTTCGGCATCCAGGCTACCCGTAAGATGCTGCCTTCGGCTGAGATGAACTTGGCACTGCCGATGTAGTGCTTGCTATGTCCGGTAAAGCCCGGTGTTTGCAGCCCGCCGCCTACTGTACCGGCCAGAGTCGAGAACTTCATCCCTGCCGGTGTCATGCCAGCATACTCACGGTTGACGGTCATAATGGCATTGGCCATGGGCAGAACGCCGGAGATGCACTCAAAGCAGCCGCAGGAGGTCATGGGATCTTCCATGATGCTGTAGGCATTGAACCGCTCGATGGTCTGACGGGAGCCTTTGAAAATAAAATCGTTAACTCCGGTCCATTGCCCTTTGCCCGAATCCGTCACATCCCCTTTGGCGATCGGCTGGTTGGGGCCTGTGGGATCAATCTGGTAGGCAGCTTTACCATCCAGCCAGTTATAAGCCCCACACAGCCCGCTTCGCTCTGGTGTGATCACGCAGATATGGTTGGGAGCAAAGGACTGGCACAGCGTGCAGGAGTAATACGTATCCACGCTCTCGTCGGTCAAAGAG
This sequence comes from bacterium, assembly GCA_040752695.1. Taxonomy (GTDB): domain Bacteria; phylum SZUA-182; class SZUA-182; order DTGQ01; family DTGQ01; genus DTGQ01. Next base: position 22,304 of record JBFMGO010000062.1, on the reverse strand, counting down.
CCGATTCTCTCGTCACGGAAATGATACGCCTTGCGGGCTGTCTCCCTCTGGGCCAGCACATCTTCCTCTTTGGTGTAGACAGTCACCTTGACCTTATCCAGAATGGCCGAATAATCGGCATGCAGCTTGGCATGCAGAATGTCCCCCAGGTGGTGCAGCTTGAACCCTTTTTGCTTGGCTTCCTTACTGATACGGACCCAGCTTATGTCGCGCTGGCCCATATGAAATACCCCTTGAGCCTCGTTCAGGTAGCGGTGAATCTGACGCTCGATAATAGACTCAAAGTCAGATTGAAATTCCCGGCCAGCTACTTCACAGACTATACCCAGGGGCAACTGGGACCCTTCAGGTATATCGTCGATTTCCGGCCCTACGACCGTGATCTGGCCATCCTCGATTTCGTTCATCTCTCTCATGGTGGCAAATTCGAAAGCCGGTGTTTTGTTGCCACCCATTTCAACATAGGTATCCTCTTTGCGCACTCTCTCACCCTCGAAAGCCGGGCCGTAGGATACCGGTACGGGAACCTTGTGTATAGCCACTTTCAAACCCCGCACCTCGACTGCCTTGCCCACGATCTTATCATGAGGGATACGGGAAACCACGTGCTCGTAAGTGCAGACACCGGTGGGCAGAATCTGCGGGATGTCGGTATCGGCGATGACCGGAAAGCCATAGTTAATGGCCCCGGCTGCCTGAGCGTATTTCTCGTCATCAACCTCGCCCAGGGCCAGAACGAAAGCGAAGATTCGATTCTTGTTGTACTTTAAGATCTTACTATAATCACCCGGCTTTACCCCTCCGAACGACATGGCCGCCCTGGTGGCAAATCCAAGCGCAAATACCGTGGAAGTGATATCCTTGCCAAAGGGGACCAGCCGCGTTTCCCATCCCATCTGGACACCCTCTTCCTTCAACTGCTCAGCCATGCTCCTGCCGTGGGTATCGGCAGACATAAAGACGTACAGGTTCTTCTCCTGAAGCTCACGGGCAATCTTCACCGCGATCTCGCTGGTTGGGCAGGCCCCTACACAGGCGGCGAATCCGGGCGCGGTCCCGTCCACGAACTCAATGCCGCGCTTGCGCATAATCACGTCATCAGCCGCACCCAGCCATGGGGCACCATCCTCCGGGCAATTCTCCGTTACGGAGTAAGGCACAGGGGCTTGCAGATATTTGATAATTTCGATGATCTCATCGGCAAAGAGAGTGGCCATTCCCGCATCCAGGGCATGTCCCAGATAAGGAAGCCATACCTTGTCCGTAGGATGAGGGGGCAGCAAAGATTTCGCCCTGCTCAAGATGGGAGAAAGATCACTCAGTTTCTGGGCTTTCATGCCCGACATACCGTAGATAACCGGCAGGTAGTAGCCGGTATTGGGAAACTCAATCACCTGCTCAGGGCCATATTGCGCCAGGGCCTGGGAGAGAGAGTTTTCAGCTCTTTCGACAATTTTATGTGCTCCACGAATGGCAGCGGAAGCGATTATTTTTGACATCGTTTACCCCTTTTATGCGTTTTACTCATCATGACAGCCTTCGGTTCTATCAATACATGCAAAAAGTTTCTCTTTGGGACTTGGAAGACTGAAAAATTCGTTTAGACCTCCAGGGACCTTCTCATGGCCATATCATACAGAACGCGCTCCTGCTTTTTCTCGATCCCCAGCGCCACGCGTTTAGCCCTGATATGATCGATCATCAGGTGAGCCATCTTGATCGGGTCAAGCTCAAAAGCCCATTTTCCCTTGGTGATCTTTTCGAATTTCTGGAACAGGAGGTCTTTAACCTCTTCACTTCCCATAATGGGGAAGGCAGCTCCAAAGACCGTAAAAACTCCGGAACCGACAAAATACTGTCCGATAGCAATCGCCTTCTCACTCATCCATTCAGGTGCACATCCGGCCAGGGGAAGATCGCTGATATCGTCTCCAAGGCCGCCCTCTTTAACCATAGCCGTAGCTGCCATCAACAGCCGGCTGTTATCCACGCACGATCCGCAGTGAAGTACCGGCGGCATACCCACGGTCTCACATACTTCAGCCAGTCCGGGTCCGGCCAGCCGGGCAGCCTCAGGGGTCAAAAGGCCCTCTTTGGCACAGGCAATGGCAGCACATCCGGTCTGGACCACCAGCACGTTGTTTTTAATCAATTCCTTCACCAGGGTATTGGTCACATAGTCGTGCTTCACCCGTGGATTACTGCACCCTACCACGCCTGCCACACCAAGGATCCTGCCATTCATGATATTATCGTTCAAGGGGCGATAGGATGCCCTGAATGATCCTCCCAACATATAGTTAATGGTTTCGTGGCTGAATCCTGCAACCAGATCCACTTCATCCTTGGGCAGGATGATCTTGTCGGGATTTCGCTTTCCAAAGTTTTCAATCCCCCGTCCGATAATCTCCTTGGCTATCGTGAGAGCGCTATGCTCTTCAAATTGCATGTGGGTAGCGTCTGACACCTTAGCCTTCTCGGAGGTGGTAATCAACTCGGTATGGTAGCACTGGACAAGGTCGGCCAGAGATTGCATAACGCATTGTACATCGACGATCATGGCATCGACTACACCGGTTAAAATCGCTATTTCCTGCTGCAGGAAATTTCCCGCCACCGGGATGCCGTGGCGCAGTAAAATTTCATTGGCTGTACAGCAGATACCGGCCAGATTGATGCCGTTCGCTCCCTTTGCTTTGGCTTTGGCTGTCATTTCAGGGTCTTGAGCCGCTACAACCAGCATTTCAGAAAGCAAAGGATCATGGCCATGAACGATGATGTTGACCTGATCTTTTTTCAATACTCCCAGGTTTACCTTTCCTCGTAAGGGGATAGGAGTGCCAAACAGGATATCCTGCACCTCGGTGGCCAGCATGGAGCCGCCCCAGCCATCAGCCAGCGCTGCCCTGGTGCCGTGCCGCAGGATATTCTCCGCATCCTGGTCCACGCCCATATGGGTGCGGTGCATGATTTCCACGATTTCACGATCCACACCGCGTGGAACCATGCCCTGCTCCCGCCAGAGGGCCTGCCGCTTCTCCGGTGCCCGCTGGATAAACTGCAATTCACCTTCCTGCTTGCCGAATTCCGCCGAGAGCTTTGGTGCCAGCTCTTTGGCAACCTGCATCGAGCTCTTTCCTTCGGTCTCGACTCCAAAATCCTGGGCCAGCATCATCAGTTTATTGATGTCTTTGATTTCATAGCCCGACCCTTCGGCTTTTCCCTCAGCCACCATCGAAAAAGTCTTAATAATATCCCGGCCATGATCAGAGTGTGATGCAGCGCCGGCAGCGATCATCCGGGCAAAATTGCGGGCAGCTATCGTGGCTGCCGTGGCACCGCACACTCCCTTTTTGGTTCCCCCCTCTTTGGTGCTTAAACGGCAAGGTCCCATAGCACAATTCTTGCAGCACAGGCCCTGGCTTCCAAATGGACAGGGTTTCAGCTCTTCCGCCCTGTGAAAGGCGGTAAGGTTGAGACCCTGCTCTACTAATTCGAAAATCTCGTTACAGGCTTTACACGATGAAAACTCTTTTTGATCCATTATCATCTCCTTATGCCGCTGAAAAACGTCTGGAGTAGTCGTACCTAGTGACTTACCTTATGCGAATACTGCTGGGGATGTAACCTAATAGTTATGACCGATCCTATCACGTATAACCTAATGCTGTTTTTCCTATGGAGGTTGGTCCTTGAAACCCATGTCATGGTGTCATCAGGCCATATCTCTCAGGTACTTGGGAAGATTCGCCGCCTCACGGGGACCGACCAGCACTTTCCATCCGGGCAATTCCTCCTCGATCTCTCCGGATAGGACTGAAACGTAGCCGGGGATGATCAGGTTGCGGTGCTTGATTTTCTCCTCGATATTTTGCTTCTTCACCAGCTTGGCGATTTTAGGAGCGTTGAATTTATCGGCAGCCCAGGCGGTCAGTACTGACAGCCCTTCGGAATCTGCAACCAGCAGCCAGGAAGGTACTTTGCTGTTTTCGACCTCTCCCAGGACGATAAAGTAGGTCAGCGAGAAATTGGTAGTGATGAGTAAAGGAGAATCTGCAGCAGGCTCACCCACTTTGTACAGATTTTCTGCAACCTGCATCGGCTGCTGCGGATCGGTGTAAATATTCTGCCGCAGAGTGTAAAGAGGCAGAAGCGCTTCTTTCCTGATGCTGTTCAAGACGATCAGGGAAGCATACTTGGCAATGCCGATCCCTGCCCGGACTGCCTCCATCAAAGGATCACTCTCGCCCTCGCCGGGGAAAACGATAGCAGGATAGCCTAAGGATTTGAATTTTTTCTTGATCGCAGCGCGCCGGATTTGCGTGAGGTCAGAAAGCATCTTGCCCGAACTTCTGGCTCCAGAATCCAGAACCAGATCCTCAACGCCCGCGGCAGTTACCTTGTCTACAAGATCCGACAGCGCTTCAAGGCCCTGATCGCTGTAAACGGTCAGGGGTGTTTGATATTCCTTGGCCAGTGCTGCCATCTGGCTGTAATTATCCTGCGTGGCCGCGTAAATAAGCGGCTTTCGTGCCGCTGTCTCGATAAGAGCCGCCTTCATGGTTTCAGGCTTTAAGGATTGCAATATCAAAGCTGCCGATGATAATCCGGCCACCTTTTTGGCCACCTGTGAGAACCTGGCAGCATCGCCCGATTTGTCCTGAAGACTGATCAAGTCGACCCGAAGCTGCTGACCGACGCGCTCCATAGTTGAATTATTGACTTCCTGAACCTTTTGCTCAATCTCCTGGTCGGAAAGATTATCTGCAATAGCCAGAGCCAGTCCGGGAGGATGATTGAATTTCTTTTCGTGACGGAACAAAACGGTTTCATCGCCTGTTTCGATTACCCGGTCGCCTGCTCCTATTTTTACCAGCCGGACAGGAGGGGCAGATACTTCATTCAAAATCTTCTTGCCTTCTTCCGAAACATGCGGACAGGCGTCCAGGCGGACCTGGGCAGCAGCCAGTCTCATGGCAAACGCTAAACAGGTAGGGAACTTGCAGTCCCCGCAATTGGTTTTCGGGAGGTATTTAAAAATCTGAATACCAGTCAGACCCATTATCTTAGTCTCCTTTCTTTCTCTTTACAACCCTGGGCCGTTCATTGCGCTCGTGACCCGTAGGGGATTTTTCACCATCGATCAAAATTCCGCCACAGTCTTGCGGATCGTCGCCAATGCCTTGGGATGACGCAAAACGACCAGGTTTCCACCAGCCATAAGGAAGCTCAAAGCAGCGAGAGATTCCCAGAGGATTCCCCTTGGCTCGACCGCTCCCCAGCCAGGCTGCTCTTCTTCGGTTGCCTTCGCCTCTTTAATCTTCCAGGTTACCTCACCGACGTCACTGATCATGGGCATCTGCATCATGGCATCATTTTGCTGCAAAGCAGACAGTCTGATCCTCTCCATTACCGAATAGGTATATTCCAGTCCGTAACCAAGTGTACTGGACATGGCATCGATAATGATGTTCTTACCATCGAAACCGCTCTGGGTCAGCAGAATATTCAGTTGCTTGGAAAGATTGATATCAAGATCGGACAGTGCCACCAGTTTGTGATTGTAAGCCGTAGCCACGGCAGCAAAGGTTTTGTAATTCTTTTCCTGAGCCTTGCCGATAATCGAACCGGTATTGGCTGCCACTTCGGCCACATGCTTGATCACCGCCGCATCCTTTTCCGTATGGTTGCTCCCGAAAATAATCAAAGGAACCTTGATGGCCGAAAGTACCGCTTCCACTACCTTGCCCGCCTCTTCAGGGGACTTGTCGCCATTGTCCGGATGCGTGCCGGTCAGACGTAGGCAAATCATGTCTGCCTTGAACTCATCCTGACACAGTTTGGCCCACTCTGCCGGATTCCCCATGACGGGTCCGTAAATGTCAGTCAATGACGGAGCCCAGTCACCCGGATCGATGTCCTGGATCTCAAGGGCCAGAGGCACATTCGAAACAGCCTTCCCTTCAAAAGAAAGGAAAGGAAGAACCTCCTCTCCTCCGAAGATCACTTGTTGGTCCTTCCCAACTTCCACCTGGTTGATTTTTCCGTTGTATACTTCTTTAGGCACAGTAAAGGCCATAACATTCTCCTTTAGCTGCCGCACATCGTATGCCTCTAAAGTACGGCACTCTTTTGTTAGCATTTAGCAGGTTTCTAAATATGAATGACAATACAGACTCTGGTTCAAAATCACTGAGGTTGTCTTCACGGCATTGATAATTCCAGGGTCCAGGGTGTCGACGATAGCTCCGGTTAAACCCACGGTAATAGCCATGGTCAAGAACGTATGATTGATCAGACTGCGCATTTCTTCAGGGGCGCTGTTGGAAATATTGCTCAACCCGATCAGGCTGTTCATCGGAGGATCGTTCATTTCCCTGAACATCTTGATGGCCTCAAGGATCTCTTTTATCTGCTCCTGCTGGCCATTGATGGGAACCATGATCGGATCAAGATAAATATCTTCCATGGGGACGCCATGCTCTGCTGCAGAAGCCATAATTTCGGCAGCCAGAGCGCACCGCTCGTTGGCATCGCGGGGCAATCCGCCGGTAGCCAGGGTCAGACCGATAATCATGGCGTTATACTTGGCCGTAAGAGGCATGAGAAGCGCCAGCCGCTCAGGGTCAGCAGAAGTAGAGTTGATCAGAGCCTTCCCCTTGTGGACCTTTAGCCCTGCCTCGATAGCCTCGATATTGCTCGTATCGAGAGCCAGGGGCACATCCACCACTTTCTGGATGTTTTCCACCAGCCAGGGCATCAGCTCTGTCCCATTCTTTCTGGCCGGGCCGATATTGATGTCCAGCATATTGGCACCCGCCTTGACCTGCTTGATGGCCATATCCTCTATCGGCTCGAAATTTTTTTCCTTAAAGGCCTCAGCGAAGAGTTTTGTCCTTACATTAATTCTTTCCCCTATAACCAGCATGCTTTTTTCCTCCTTTTTTCTTTAAGAGTGCCTGTTAAATCACGTTTGGAACTTTTGTATCCTACAGGATAACGTTTTCCGCCCACTGGACAACGGCTGCCGCCATCCGCATCGCTTCCTGATACCCTCCCTCGGCAATAGGCTCAACATTAGCCGGATAGCGGCACATGACAGCATAATAGCCTGTAAGACCCGCTGCATCCTCTACCTTCTGCGGGAGGATAAGATCTTATGGCAATAAGTCAAGCAACATTCCGATATTGTGAGTCCCTGGGGAAGGGATCCCCTTAGCCACTAATACCGCTTTGAACGCCTTCTTCTGCCGCCTGATGAGCGTGAAAGCAAAGCTCTTCGAGCAAGACTCCGGGTGCTCGACTCACGCACGGGCCAGCACAAGGTCGCTCTGAGCATAGCGCAGCCAATCAGCAGGACTTCCTCAAAAGCCAGCCCTCAGGCTGCATATACCTCCTTCCCTTCCTGTAAAATAACCCGGTAAATCAACCCGATATTATCTTTATGCCGCTCAAGGTCACCGGGTGTAGCTACCAGGATATCGAAGGAAACTTTCAAACTCTTTATCTGCCGGTAAAGGAATTGAGCCGTCCTTCGGCGGTGAACACCTTCCGGCATCACTACCAATAGATCAATGTCACTCTCAGGATGCATCTGGCCACGGGCGGCTGAGCCAAAAAGAATGATCCTCAGAGGGTGAACAGCCTCGACAATCTGCTGCACGAGCAGGTCTATGGAATCGGTGAAGCGAGAGTCAGGTCTGTCAGGTTGCATGTCAAGCTCTTTCCGCTACCTTTACCTTGAAGGTAACCATGAGTGGCTTTGCCGTTTCTTGTAGCTGGTCCCATTTTTTAAGGAACTTCCTTTTATAAAAATTCATTCTCTACGAGGTAATAGATTACCTTTTCTACAAAATCTCTACTTTTTTCAAGTATCTCATTAGCTTCTTCTTCAGATATAACGAAATTGAATTGGTAATCTCCTATTTGTCTTTTCTCAAATGCTCTATTGAGTTCTCTGCCCATCTCTCTTGGAAAAATTCCAGCTTTGATAAAGTGCTCGCCAAATGCTGAAATTACACCTCTGTGAGATGAAAACGACAGGTTCTTTGTTAATAACAGCGATTCAACAGAATAAAACATTGCATAATAAGCCCTGGACACTGAGGATTCATAGTCTTCTTCTTCAATAAGCATCTTGGAGCTCTTAAGGTATTTTTTTGCTCTCTCAATGAGGGATTTCACCTCTTTCATACCGGCAAGCCCTCTTTTCGGATGTTCATCAATAATGGGCTTTTCAAGGTAAGATAATCTTCTTCTGATACCGGATAAACTGATATCAATACCATATATTCGAGATTCAGATCTGTGATAATATCTATCATTCGATCTATTTCTCTTCCTGGTCGTACGCATCCTTCAAGGATGACAAGCAGATCAATATCAGAATCTTCCGTAGCTTCATTCCTTGCCCAGGAACCATAAAGAATGACACCTTTCAGCCTCTCGCCGTAAAGTTTTTCAACTCCTGCTTTAAATTCTTTCAAGATCTGGTTATTCTGCAACATCAAAACCATCTTCTTTATGAGTGTGTACTTTTCTTGCTTTTTCTAAATGGTCCTATCGCTAAATATGTGACACATTAAACACGCGGCCAGATGGAGAATCAATCAGCGCGATCCTCTGTGTCATTCCCGCGAAAGCGGGAATCCAGCATTTCAAGGGCTTCTGGATTCTAAGCCTCCGCGGGAATGACGTGATCAAGGCCGTTTTCCAGAATACCTACACTTATAGGCTTATCCATGTTACTTACTTAGCGAGAGGACCACTAAAATTGCCTCTAGGTTATTTATAGTTTTTTTATTTTTTCAGAAAAAATGATTCGATAGGTAGAATCGTTTTGTATATTTTTTCTTCTCATTTTTTGGTTCCGATTTTGATCATAATCGGATTTTCATCTGTCTCGATATCCAATAAAATGTCATCATTAAGAGAATATCCGTGTTTTTCTAATAATTCCCACAATCCCTCTTTCTGCGATATCCAATAACGTTTAACCTTATTACGTTCCCGTATAACAGTTTGATGCCTAGCTTGGCCTATGAATAAACAAACAGGCAATTCGCCCTCCTTATTATGAGGGAAATTAGGATATTTGCCTTTATCAATTCTGATTTCAGCATATATCCTAGAGCTATCTTTTTTTGCTGTTGAAGAGATCTTTCCATTAGCTTGTAATATCATTGTTATTACCTATCTTTTTCGTGGATACGCTGATGTATATCAGACGTAAAAGTTTCCATCAGGATAAACACATCCGTGTCTGACTCTACCGAAGCGTCACCTCTTGCCAGCGCGCCGAAAACGACCATGTCGAACACCGGTACTACCGCAGCAAGACGGCGATGGAATTCACTCGCGATTTTGCGATCTGCCTCTGTCAGCATTTTACCAACTTTCTCCATGGAACATTTTAATCCCCCACCAGTTCCCCCATTATTTCCGATACCCTTCGAACAGCCAGGGAATCGTCCGGCAGGGTAACGAGAGGTTTGCCTTCGAGATCAAACCGGGCGATCATCTCATCAGATGGGACCGTACCTAAAAATCGGGCTTTCATTCCGGCGATCTGCGTATTGAAGTCGTCGGTCAGCCCGCTGACAGAGCGGTTTACCAGGATGAACTTTTTCTTTATCGCAAGCTGCAATTCCTCGATAATATCCAAAACCCGCTGTACCGTCCGAAGGCCGCGCAGGCTTTCATCCGTGGTAATGACCAGGGCATCGACATCCTGGGTTGTTCTCCTGCTCAAATGCTCGAGTCCTGCTTCGTTATCCATAATCACATACCGGTAGCTCTGGCTTATCTTCTCACTGTACTTGCGGATCAGATGATTGGCATAACAGTAGCAGCCCGGGCCTTCGGGCCTGCCCATGGATATTAAATCATACCCCTTCCCCTCTACCAGGGTCTCGTGAATTCTCTGCTCGATATACTGCTCCTTGGTCACTCCAACCGGAAGCCCCTTGACCTCATCCATGGCTTTTTCCCGAAGCTGGCCTACTGATTCTCCCTTTTCTATTCCCAGAACCTCGTGAAGATTGGCATTGGCATCGGCATCAACAGCCAGGACCGGAGACTGGCCCCTGGTTACGAAATAGCGGATCATCAGACCGCACAAGGTCGTCTTTCCAGTTCCGCCTTTCCCGGCTACGGCAATTGTATAACTCATGGTGTACAACTATCCTTTCTTCTTTGTTTTCTAAAAACATTACCATACTACTATATCACTGCAATAATACCCACTTAGTAATATTCACTTGGCCGCCAGCTCTTGTTCGTTTTGGATAACAATTTTCGGATTGGGGTTCTTTCGAGGAATTGGCAGCCCCTGTTCTTTCAATAAATTTACATGTTCTCTCATTCCCCATTTAGCTTTGTAAATACAATCCTCAATAGAATTTCCTATACCTGTAAACCCTTCTAAGTCCGGAGAGTAAGATCCAAAAAAATCAGGCTCCTTGGTAGCCTCGATTATTAGGGAGTATTCCAGCTCAATCATTTCCATCTACCCTTTTTTATTTTCATACCTGCATTTCATGCGACATCCGCAGGAGATATACTGTCTCTCCTTCACGTTGCAAATTTTATGGATTCCAGCTCGAGAGTAGTTTCTTCGACTTTTTTTACAATGCGTTCAATCTGTTTATGGATTTTATCATTAATATAAAACTCGCCACACTGCTTACAAACACGAGCGGGAACTCCCTTGATCAGAATAAAATGGGTCCTTAAATCAACGGGAAAATTGACGCTGGTTTTTTTCATTTCCCCCTTACAAACTGGGCAAATCCTCTTCCCCTGACCCTCACTCATGTTAAAAATATTCTCCCCTCTATTTTCAGATCGGGATTATAAATGATAATGCATCCCTCATTTACCCTAGTCTACATCAGCATAATATAATATAGCACAATATTATACATTTATCGTACAATATTAGCGCAAATTACATGTATATAACATGTATAATGCGTACCACTTATAAGTATAAATCTTCGTATGGACTAAGACAAGGCACACACTCGCGAAAAAGCCCGCAAACTTGTCATTCCGGTGAGCCATCGCCCTCAAAAGCCACCTGAAAAGAGCCTGGGGGAAGCTTGAGAAACCCTGTAAATCCCACAGCAGCGGAAAAAAATCCCTCCTCACCTTGCCTCCATGTGTATATATTTATGGGCAAGGCAAGGAGGATAGGATTCCTCACATACTTTCCAAAACATACCTTCCAAAATGACAGCTTTCGGTAACAGATGTCGAAATGACAGCCATCGAAACGATAACCATCGCCACGATAGCCATCGGAATGACAGTCGTGCCCGGCTCAGTAACCCCTCAATACTCCTGAGGCATGGTCTGCAATTCCGCATAGGTAAAGACCGGCCCGTCCTTGCAGACGTACTTGCTGCCAATATTGCATCGGCCGCACTTGCCGAATCCGCATTTCATTCTCATCTCCAGGGAGTTCAGGATCTTGTCCGCTGCAAAGCCAAGCTCAAAGAGAACAGGAATGGTGAATTTAATCATGATCGGAGGACCGCAGACCAAGGCTATGGCATCTTTGGCGCTGGGGGCAACCTGCTTGACCACTGCCGGGACAAACCCTTCTCTTCCCTTCCAGTTGGCGTCGCCTCTATCCACCGTAATATTGACATTCAAATCTTTCCGGCTGGCCCAGTCCTGCAATTCTTCCCGGTAAATAAGGTCGCCGGGAGTTCTCGCTCCATAAACGATGGTGATATCGCCATACTCTTTTCTGTCTCCCATCAGGTAGACGGCCAGAGCGCGCAGGGTAGTAAAGGCGAATCCGCCTCCCACGATGAAGATATGCTTTCCCTTCAGTTCCTCCATGGGGAACCCGTTGCCGTACGGCCCCCGCAGGCCGATGATCCGTCCGGGGGAGGAATTATGAAGATCTTTGGTCACCACTCCCATCCTTTTAACCGTAAACATCACCTGATCACCTTCGGTTGGCGAAGAAGCGATGCCAATGGGGATTTCCCCCGCTCCGGCGACGGAAATTTCGGCGAATTGACCTGGGTGATAGTCAAATGCCTTCCGGTCCTGGGGGTTAATGAAAGAGAGGACAAAACTCTTGATATCCTTCCCTACGGTTTCATCGATTATCTTTTCAATCTTAACACTCTTTGGCAGATAAGGATTCTCCATGCTTTTTACCTCAAACTGAAAGCCGATATGATTTGCCTGATATCCACATTGACCGGACACTCCTTGATGCATCTGCCACAGCCGACACAGGCGATCTGTCCGTTGTTAGCTTTAAAGTAATTGAACTTGTGCATGACTCTTTGCCTCAGGCGCTCTTTGCCCGAAGGCCGGGGATTATGGCCAGAGGTATGGAGCGTAAACAGGCATAACTGGCAGGAATCCCATAACCTCACCCGTCTGCCTTTGCTTGCCTTGTTTTCATCCTGGATGTCGAAGCAGTGGCAGGTGGGGCAGACGTAAGCACAGGTAGCACAGCCGATGCATTTCTCATGGAGCGTCTGCCAGGCCGGGTCATCGAAGGATGATGACAGCTTGTCTGCAATCTGGTCCGGGTCAAAACAAGGGGTGTTCTCTTTGAGGAACTCCTGCTCAAGCTCTCTGCCTTTTGCAAGATCTTTCTCCCCTGCCTGTTCTCCTAAGGAGGGGGGAATCTTCGTCAGCAGTTCCCTGCCGCGGTCCGTTATCGGTTTGACCAGGTACCGGTCTCCGAGGTCCTGCCAGAGCATGTCCATTCCTTCGGTTCCCACAGGGCTTCCACAGGTGGAGGTGCAAAAGCAGGTGTTCCGGAGCCCGTTACAGGCCAGGCCGATCACTACCTTGTTGCGGCGCTTCTTCAGGTAATAAACGTCCTGATAGCGCTGCTCGTCGAAAATGGGGTCCAAAAGTGCCAGTGCTCTGGCATCACAGGGCCGGATCCCCAATAGATAGCCCGGCCTGCTCTCCTCATCTGGCTGATCGAAGGTCTGATGGCCATTTTTTTCGTAGTAAAAGAGCACCTCGGTCTGGGGAAAGAAACAGCTTTTGGGGCTGAGTTTGCTGTTGGTGTAATCAAGGCATGCAGCCCCGGCAGAGGACAGGGGGGAGAAGGCATAGTAATCCTCCTTCCTGATTGGAGCAATAACCTCACCCATCTGCATCAGGCCCTCGATCACAGCCTTTACGTTTGTCTTTTTGATAATCCCTGTATCCATTCTTTTGATTCCTATCTTTTGAAAAGAAGAATTCAGGAGTCGAAGAAGTCAAAAAGTCAGGAGAAAAAGCTGTTTTTCCTCTGGCTTCCCGATTCTTGCCCCCTATTTCTATTCTTTATACCTACTCTTTATACCTATTTTTCGGTGATGCACTCTTGCGGATCATCAGGCTTATAGTCACCCATGGCTGGCGCTACATCCGGATTCAATCCCGGTGTATAATGATAAAGTTCCTTTACATCTTTCTGGAGCTTTTTGTTGAGAATCCGCAAATCAATGCCCATGGGGCAGGCCCTGCTGCAAGCGCCACAATCTACGCATCTTCCCGCAGCATGAAAGGCGCGCATAATGTGGTAAACCAGAACATCCTCTTGCGCCGTGGTCTTGCCGAACCACTGTGGCTGTGTCTGGTCCACGATACATTCCTGGCAATAACACAAGGGGCAGGCGCTGCGGCAGGCATAGCACCGGATGCATTTTTGCGCCAGAGCGGTAAAATAGTCCCACCGTTCCTGGCTGCTCAGGGCTTCAAATGCCCGGATTTCAGCAAATTCGTCCTGCCCCCTGAGCATACTCTCGTTCGCCTCGTTTCCTGACTCCCCCTGTCCCTCCTGACCAATGGAAATATCAGCTATGGACGAGGTCCTTTCTGTACAGGTCTGGCAGGATGCATGCAAAAATTCCCCAAGGCTTACCTTCACCGGTTCTCCTCTTTCCACATCCAGCACCAGCGAGTCTTGCTCAAGGGAGAAGCCTTTGACTTTATCGATATCGAAAGCCGATGCCAGCTTCTTTCGGTCAATAATTCCTGAGCAGGGAAGCGCGATAATCGTCAGGCGATCCCGATCGATTTGCTTCTCCTGCAAAGCCACTACAGCGGATCTGCCATCACAGCCCTTGGCCATGAGGCCGATTCTCTCTTTGCGCTTCGGCAGGTAGACACTGAGGTTATTCTCGCAAAAAGGATTCCAAACCAGCGAAGGTGCCTGCTCCGCAGAGCGGATAAATGCGGGAGTCGTCCGCAGGGGCGTTGTGCCGGCCTGATAGCCGATAATAAGATCCACCTTCCCCTCCCGCAGCAGCGATTCCGCTGTGGTTCGGATGTTCCGGGTTATTTCCTCTGACCACATAAATTTACTCCGTTCCCCCCCTTTTCTCAAGGGTGCCCTCACCCCCCCTTTCTCAAGGAGGGGCAAGGGGGATTTTTAGCATCAGTCAATATTCCACCGTGGTTATATATAACTTCATATCAATCATGAAGCTTTTTATGACGATAAAGCTTCATACTGTCTTCATACTATCTTCATGACGTCTTTATGCCATCTTCATACTGTTTTCACCAACTTGCTGGCTGGCCCGAGTTTTTCCACCTCAGTCACGACATGCTTGATCAGGCGGCCAAAGTTCTCTCCTTCGGCAGCCGAAACCCAGGAGAAAAAAACCCTTCCCGGTTCCAGGCCGATGAAATTCAGCAGCCGGTTGAACATCTCGAATTTCCGGCGGGCATAGTAATTGCCGCTGACATAGTGGCAATCCCCCGGATGACAGCCGGAGACTAGTACCGCGTCCGCTCCGGTCTGCAGGGCTTTTAAAATGAAAACAGGGTTTATTCTTCCTGAGCAGGGCACCCGGATGATACGGATGTTGGGGGGGTACTGAATCCTGCTGATACCGGCCAGGTCCGCCCCTGCGTAGCTGCACCAGTTGCACAGGAAGGCCACGACTTTGGGCTGCCAGGGTCCTCCCTGAGCCGCCTGGCCTTCCTGACTCTCTACTCGACTGCATTTTCCCTCGGTCATAGGGCCTCCATCATCTGAAATATCTGTTGGTTGGTAAATCCTTTCACATCCAGCGCCCCACAGCGGCAGGTGGCAGCACAGGCACCGCAACCTTTGCAGAGGGCCTCATTGACCTTGGCACATCCTTCCTGCACATCCAGCGCGATTGCCTTGTAGGCGCATACCAGTTCACACAGGCCGCAGGCAGCGCACCGGGCCTTATCGACTTTGGCAGTCTGACCCTGCGTCTCGATGGCCGCTTTACTCAAGACTACCGAAGCCCTGGCTGCGGCAGCCTTGGCCTGGGCAATACTTTCATCCATCGATTTCGGGGCATGGGCCAGGCCACAGACAAAAATGCCATCGGTGGCAAAGTCCACGGGCCGCAATTTCATGTGCGCTTCGAGAAAGAACCCATCCTCGTTCACCGGCACCTTGAGCATCTGAGCCAGATCCTTGTTGCTTGAAGGAGCAAGGATCGCGGGTGCAAGCACCAAAAGGTCCGCCGGCAGGACAATCTGCCTGTTCAAGATGGGATCTTTGGTCCTGACCTGAATACTTCCTGTCCCATTGCCGGTAGATTGTGATGAAACAAGAGGTTTTTCGTCCAGATCGTAGCGGATGAAAACCACGCCCTCGGACCGGGCCTGCCGATAATATTCCTCTTTCAGTCCATAGGTTCGAATGTCCCGGTAGAGAATATATACATTGGCCTTCGGATTGACCTTTTTCAGAGCCAGGGCATTCTTCACGCTTTGCGTGCAGCAGACGCGACTGCAATACATCCGCCCTTCTTCCCGTGAGCCCACGCATTGAATCATGACCACGTTCTTGGCGTTCATTACCCTTTGGTCTTCCTGAGCGATCAGTGCTTCGAGATCATGGCCCGTCACTACCTTGGCGCTCTCTCCATATAAATACTCGGTGGGTGAGTGCTCTAAAGCGCCGGTAGCCACGACAATGGCGCCGTGATCAACGGGAAACTTCCTGCCCTTTGCCTGGATAACGGACGAGAAATTGCCGACGAATCCATTGACTTCAGTCACTTGCGAATTCAGGTTGACCCGGATCATAGGGTGGTTTTTGACCTTTTCGATGACGCCCTGAAGGAAGGCAGGAAAATCCTGATCCTTCGGAACCGTAACTCTGCCCGCTGTTTCCGGTGTGTAGTAAATTTCCCTGGCCACTCCTCCCAATTGCCCGTCTTTTTCCACCAAATGGACATCGAAGCCCTGATCGGCCAGGGACAGGGCAGCAGTCATACCGGCCAGACCGCCTCCGATGACCAGGGCGGCAGAGTTGACCGGCAGGGAAATCCGGGTTAAAGGCTCGATCAAAGCTGCCTTGTAAACCGCCATCCTGACCAGGTCTTTGGCCTTGGCCGTGGCCTTCTCTTTCTCGAACATATGCACCCAGGAGCATTGATCACGGATATTGGCCATCTCGAAAAGATAAGGATTAAGCCCCGCCTCCCGGATGGTCGCCTGGAAAAGCGGCTCGTGGGTTCTCGGCGAGCAGGAAGCCACAATCACCCGGTTCAGCCGGTATTCCTTGATTATCTCGACCATCTTCTGCTGGGTATCTTCCGAGCAGGTATAGAGATTATCGGCAGCATAATACACAAAGGGAAGCGTAAGTGCATACTCTCTCACCTCAGGCACATTGACAAAGCCGCCGATGTTGATGCCGCAGTGACAGACAAAAACGCCGATTCTGGGGGGCTCGCCTGCTACGCTGCGCTCTTGAGGATAGACTTTTTCCGTAATGAGCGTATTTCTCGCCGAAGATAGAATGGCCGATGCCTCGCCTGCCGCACCGCTGGCCTGCATGACCGTCTCGGGGATATCCTTCGGGCTGACAAAAGCGCCGCAAACATAGATACCGGGCCGTGAGGTCTTCAAGGGTGACAGAGTCGAAGTCTGGCAAAAGCCGTACCGGTTCAAAGCCACATCCAGCCGGGCTGCCATCTCCTGAATACTCCGGGGCGGCTCGAAACCTACGGCCAGAACGACCAGGTCAAACCGCTCGCTGATGAGCGTGCCATCCTCGCGGATGTAGTTCAAGGCCAGGTCATTCGTCTCGGGGATTTCGTCAACCCTGGCTACCAGGGACTTGATGAATCTCACCCCGTACTCTTTCTCCGCGCGGTTCACGTATTTATCGAAATCCTTCCCATACGCCCTCATATCGTTGTAAAAGATGGTGGGCTCGATGGTACGCACATGTTCTCTGGCAATGACCGCTTCCTTGATGGAATACATACAGCAGACCGATGAACAGTAATCGTTATCGCAGGAGGTGTCACGCGAGCCTACGCACTGAATAAAGGCGATGCGCTTTGGCTCCCGGTGGTCGGAAGGCCGGACGATGTGGCCCTTATAAGGCCCGGAAGCGCTCAGGATACGCTCAAACTCAATGCTCGCCACAACGTTCGGGAAGCGTCCATAGCCAAAACTGGTCTTGAGCGTGGCGTCAAATTCCTCATACCCCGGGGCAAGAATCACGCTGCCGACATCGAGCTCAACGGTTTCATCTTTCAGCTCATGATTGACAGCTCCGGCCTTGCAGGTAGCCACACACTCCATGCACTCAGAGCAGATCCCGCAGTTCAGGCAGCGCTGCGCCTCAGCTATGGCCATTTCCTCTGTAAGCCCAAGGTCCACTTCCTTGAAATTCCCCGTGCGCTCCTTAAGACTGAGCATGGGCATATGGACCCTCCGGGCCGGCTTGACATCCCAGCGGTTTATGTCAGGGTCTGCCTTGACGGGAGTCTCTTTACCAGTCCTGCCCTCTTTCATATCCTGGCCATTGAGAAACCGGTCAATGGAAATGGCTGCCTCACGGCCCTTAGCCATGGCATCGACTGCGATGCCAGGCCCGGTCACCACCTCACCGGCTGCAAAAATCCCCTCCATATTGGTGGCCTCCGAAACCGGATCTACCTCCAGAGAACCCCAGCGGCTTTTTTTCAACGGTGTGTCGTCAGGCAAAAAGGAAAGGTCAGGTGCCTGGCTTAAAGCCGGAATCACGGTATCCACAGGCATGATAAATTCCGTCCCCGCGATGGGTACCGGCCTTCTGCGGCCTCTTTGGTCAGGCTCGCCCAATTCCATGCGAATGCATTTTAAGCCGGTCACTCTGGCGTTTTCTCCGGTATCTTCTCCGATGATCTCAACCGGCGCGGTCAAATATTCGATCTTGACTCCTTCGAACTCGGCGGCATTGATTTCATCTTCAAGAGCTGGCATCTCGGTCCGGGTTCTGCGGTAGACAATGGTGACTTCGGATGCGCCCAGCCGCCAGGCTGTTCTGGCAGCATCGATGGCCGTGTTCCCTCCGCCTATGACCGCAACCCGCTGGCCAACCTCTACCGGCCGGCCTAAATTCACTTCGCGCAAAAAGTCGGTGCAGTGGATCACACCCTTTTGCTCCTCACCGGGAACTTCCAGTTTGAGGCTCTTGTGTGCGCCGGTAGCCAGTAAGATCGCTCGATATCCGTCAGACTTCAGGTCGTCCAAAGTAAACTGAGGACCGAGGGGAGCATTGAGTTTGATTTCCACACCCAGCGCCTTGATGTCATCGATCTGGGCCTGCAAGACATCCCTGGGCAGCCGGTATTCGGGAATACCCACGGCCAGCATGCCCCCTGCCACAGGCAGCGCCTCATAGATGGTGACCGGATACCCTTTCAGGGCCAGATCGTGGGCAGCTACCAATCCGGCAGGCCCGGCGCCGACAATGGCGACCTTTTCCGTGCGTTTTTCTGCTTCCCTGCCCTGTATACCTTCTTTGCCCTGCCCAGCTTCTTCGGAAAGGTTTTGAGCGCATGCGTCATCCGACGCATGGGTTTTAGCGTAATCCGCAGCAAAGCGCTTGAGTGCGGCAATGGAAAGAGGCTGATCGATCTCGCCTCGCTTGCAGACCTCCTCGCAGGGATGTGCGCAAACTCTTCCGCAGATTGCCGGCAGCGGATTATTCTTTCTGATGAGGTTAAATGCCTCGGTAAATTTTTTATCTTTAATTAAGGCGATATACCCTTGCGCATTCTGCTCCAGCGGACAAACGAGCTTGCAGGGGGATTTGCCCAGCTTATCAATGGAATACCTGTTGGGAATAGCCTGGGCAAAGGGCTTGTAAATCGCCTTTCTCATCGTCAGGCACTGCTCGAATTCATTGGGAACTTCCACTGGGCATTGCTTTTCACAGTCGCCGCAGCCCGTGCACTTCGCCTCGTCAACGTACCGGGAATGCTTCAATACCCTGACCCGGAAGTTTCCTGCATCGCCATCCACTTTTTGGATTTCGGCATTGGTGATAATCTCGATATTCTGATGCCGACCCGTATCTACCAGCTTGGGCGCTAAGATACACATTGAACAGTCATTCGTCGGAAAGGTCTTGTCGAGCTGGGCCATTACTCCACCAATGCTCAGCCCCCGCTCGACCAGGTAGACCTTGTATCCGGAATCCGCCAGATCCAGAGCCGACTGGACCCCGGCTACGCCTCCACCGACGACCATGACCGCTCCGATCTTCTTTTGACCATTATTAAGCCCCATGATCCCTTTACTCCTTCTGTAGTTTCTCTCCATCCTGTAGTTTCTCGACAGCCATCTTCAGTAAACTTCCCTGGTCTATGGGGCGATCTTCTTTTTTTTGAGAAAAGATGGCCCGCACCATTTGATGACGTACCTGCTGCGATAGGCGGTCAATCTCGTTGATATGCTTGACAAAGGAGGAGTGAACATAGTTTTCCCGAACTGCCATGTCACGCAAAACTCCCATAATGTCGGTAAATTTTACATTCTGGGGACAGCGCGCATAGCACGTGTAGCAAAGCGAGCAGAGCCAGATCAGATTGGAAGAAAGCACTTCCTCCTTCATCCCCAATAAAATCATCCGGATCAACCTGCGGGGATTATATTCATTTTCAACCTCTGTCACCGGGCACCCGGCAGTACAAATGCCGCACGAGAAGCACATCTTCAGATTTTCACCCCCTGGCTGCTCGGAAACCTCATACTTAAACTTCGAATCCAGATCTAAAACGTTAATTGCGGAATTTTCCCTTTCCTCGGTTGCAGTAATTTCTTTTTCTTCCGACACCGATATTACCTACCCTCCTTTGTAAACAATGCATGAGAGTTGCAAATGTAAAAATTGCTCATGGTAAAATGCACAGGTAAAATTATACTTAGTTATGTCGGGCGTGCCGAACTAAGCGCGCTCGACTGCGCATGCTGAACTGCGCGTGTTAACCGCACATGCTGAACTGCACATGTTAACTGCACGTGTTAACTACGCGTATTAAACTTGTGGTAACATGCTTAGATTATTATCTAATTCCTTCATTTCAGCTTCGATATTCTTTACCTCGATAAGATCTTCCCACGCAGAGAGGCCCGGCACTGCACCCTCTCTGATTTTTCTTCTTAATTCTTCAACGTTCATAGCATTATACCGTGCAAGAATTTCAAGCCTTTCGATCTGGAGATTCCGTTTTTTCTCTTGTGTGGTTAATGTAGAGCTGCGCCTTAAAAATCCACCAATACGTCTACCATCCGAACCTGCATAATTTTTTGAAAGCCCTTCACTCGTCCTTATGCCACCCATACTAGCTCTCCTCTCCTAACCAAAGATGTCTCTTCGCAAAGTACTTCTGCTTCAATTTACGGTGACGCCAAGTCCCATCCGGCGCGCTTTCCTGATAGCCGATCCTTCAGCCCTTCCGATTACATTTACCTGCATTTATAAAGGCGCTGCTGTATTTATCCTGGTTTTTTGAATTCTGCCTTCAGTATCCTGAAATTTGGCTCTTTCCCACATCAACTTGTCGTTTCCCAACGGTTTTGGTTGCTTTTGTGATATATTTTATGCCTTGATCGGTTGATTAACTCCTGCTATCAAACTATCAAAGCTCCTCCTCCGATATTCCAGTTGAACTCCTGATAATTTCCGGATCAACCCCAAGCTGAAAAAGCTTCCTGGCAGATTCAAGTTTCCCACGCTTCTCCCCCTCGGCCATGCCCTTTTCCAGACCCTTAGCCATGCCCTTCTCCAGGGCAGCTTCTACTGCTCCTTTCTGATCCTGAATCAAGACCATGCTTTGATCGTAGAGTTCCCATTCCTCTCTGCTCAGGTTGGATCTGCTGGCTATGTCAAAGGCCTTTTTGAAGACCTCGACCTGAAGGCTTTGAGGGATATAATCAAGGCTGCCCGCATTCTTGAGGAAGAATACCCACCGTTCAAGGTCATTCTCCAGTTCATCCTCTTTCCTGGTAAACTTGGGCAGTTCAATAAAGTAGTAGCTGATCTCATCAATATAGCTCTGATTGGTTTTTGCCTCCTTGACCACATGGTGAGATAAATACCCTACACATGAATCCTCAAACATGATAAAGTCAAGGATATTGATCGAGATGACCTGATTGAGTCTGGGATAATTCTCTCCCCGCTCGATCTGGTTGACATAAGCTTTTGAGGAATTATAGATAATCCTCTTGATGAAGCCCTTGACATATTCAACCTGCATCTCAACCACATAGTGCACTCCACGATGATCCGTACACTTTACATCCAGGAAGCTGTGCTTGAGCTCTTTGATCTTGGGCGCCTCATAGGGATTCAGGATGATCACCGACTTGATCCTCCTCTCACCCTTAAGATCCATAACCGCATTAAGAAAGGAGATCAGAATATCATGAGCACGATCGTTGCCAAAAATCCTCTTGAAAGCATAATCAGAGCGAGGATCAGTAAACTGCATAATTGCTATCCCCTCCTTTCTTGTCTCTTCATCACCAGATACCTATTCAATCTCACGTTCGTTATAGCTTGCATTCGCTTGCTGTATCTTGCTTGATCTAATGCCTTGGCCTTAACGCATGCCTTTATAGTATTTCCTTAAAAGTACCTTAGCCATTTTCTTTGTGTGTTCGATTTTTTCCTTTGGGTGCAGGTTCTTAGTTTCTTTGTACTCCTCGTCCCGGACCTTGCGAATCCACTCAAGTACTTTAAACTTCATAACCAATCACCTCGCCCTTGTTTTCGCGAAGATCAGCCCCTGATACTTTATTTTTTCCCTTCGGGTTTGATGCCGTATTCTCTCCTTATTGCTTCCAAATCTTTGTCCTCAAGTTCAGGCATTTCTAAATATTTTTCAGATAACCTATCCCTAATTTCTCTCATCATTTTGACAGCATCAAACTTTTTTTCTCTTGGGTTAGCTTGCATCTATGATTGCCTCTGGCGTCCTTATTTCTATCATTGGATAACCATATTTTAGGTTTGTTGCATTGTAAATATGCCCTTTTCCAGGGCAGCTTCC
>JBFMGO010000061.1:0-33886 GCA_040752695.1 bacterium | reverse complement strand
TAAAAATAAAAATATCACCAAACATAAGATTCATGGATTAGACAATGAGGAAACATACGTCTTTTGGATCACTGCTTATGATCACTCAGGTCGTGAAAGTGGCCCCTCGAATGAAAAAAAACTCAATCGAGCCAGTTATCGGAGCCCTGAAGATGAGAAAAATTCTGATGACCGCAACGGCAGCGATTCTGCTGATATCGATATAGATGCCGAAAAGAGGGTTCACATTTATCCTGGTCAGAGTATTCAGGCAGCAATCGAGGCTGCCGATAACGGTGATGAAATCATTATTCACCAGGGGGTTTATCGTGAAAAAATCAATTTTATAGGTAAGGCCCTCACCGTGAAGAGTACGGACCCGGATGATCCTGTGGTTGTGGCTGGAACCATAATCGATGGAGCAGACCTGCCGATGCCGGGAAGCATTGTTACTTTCATGACAAACGAAGGAGGCGATTCGATCCTCAATGGAATTACCATACGAAACGGTAATTTTGTTTTTGGCGGTGGAATTTATTGCTCATCTTCACCAACCATCATCAATTGTACCATAAGTGGGAACTCTGCCAAGTACGGTGGTGCAGTTTGCTGTCTAAGCTCTTCAGCGACTATCGCCAATTGTGTTATAAACAATAATAAAGCTACTCTTGGCGGTGGAATTTTTTGCTTAACCTCTTCATCGTCCATAACTAACTGTACTATCAAGAACAATTCAGCTACTAGTATTGGTGGTATCTATTGTTTTTTCTCCTCATTAACAGTCACGGACTGTACCATTACCAAGAATTCCGGTGGATCCAGTGGTGGAATTGCATGCCTGACGAAAATCCCCTAAAATAGTGTTTGCTTAGATATTTAATTTTTTGTGTCCCGCTCAAGGATTTTTTGAGCAGGAGTCCTTCCTGATCATTTTTCCTGGAGCTGTCTGGTATGGAATAAAAAGCTATTCCGCAGGACGGCTTGTCTTTTGGTAACTCCTCAACTTTTTAGCCTTCTTTTATAGAGTAAAGCTTATCCTGCAATAACCGAGATGCAATTTATTATCATATATTTAACATAAAAATAACGTAAGTTCTCAATAAGTTCGGGTAAAATTGAGTTTTTAAAAATATGAATACCATAATTTCAACAGGTTACACTAACCGATATTGCTATTTACCTCAACTTTTTGAAAAGTTACAAAAAATACCTTACTATGGCGTGGGCAAGGTATAGAGAGAGAAAATTTACAAGATAAGACAAGAGAGGAAAGGTAATTGATTATGCAATGGGTACATCTCAGTGTCGGACTTAGAAGAGAATATGGAGCACTATTCCAAAAACATAACAATACCCATAAACACAATAACATCCAGAGCAGTATACCAGTGAAAAGGAGAAATCTGCTCCTCTTTTTTACCGTATGCTGGTCACTTGTCTTCGTTACAGCACTTGGCGGTTGTAGAAAGACAAAGCAGGAACATGTGAATGACGGATCGAAGTATTGTGAACAGAAGAACTACAATGCTGCTACTGTTGAGTTTAAGTGTGCCCTCGATTTGGATCCGAGCGATTATTCTATACGGCTTCAACTTGGGGAAACGTACTTCCTTGCAGGCAAGTTAGATAATGCCATGCAGGAGTTAAAGAAAGTCATTGATAAGGAGCCTGATAACAGCAAGGCGCATTTCTTGTCCGCTTCCATCTACCTGTCACAAGGGAAATTTGAAAATGCATTGAAAGAGGCCAAAATAGCACTGGAACTGAATAAGGGAAAAGAGCAAGGGGAGGGGAAGACGTGGGTAAAAGGGTCACAAGTATATAATCTGTTAGGCCAAATCCACCTTGCAATGAAGGATCTTAAGCGGGCTGAATCACACTTCGTCCGTTCTCTGGAATTAGATCCCGGCAATATCACAATATTAATCAACCTGGGCGGTCTGTACCTGGAGATGAAGAACTATGTCGATGCAAAAAAAACCTTTGAAATGGCGAGGGAAAAAGCGCCCAAGGATACGAGGCCGTACCTGGCTTTAGGGCAATATTATTTCCTGCTGAAGGAGTACCCGCAGGCAGAAAATATGTATAGACAGACTTTACAAATAAATCCATCTTCGCTCGAGGCTATGGTTGCCCTTGGAGATATCCTCAATCAGCAGAAAAAATTCGATGAGGCTATCAAGCAGGGGAGCCTGATCATTGAAAAATTCCCCAAGACGCCTTTCGGATACCATCTGAGAGGTGGAGCTTATTTTGTCAAGGGTCAGTACAGTGAAGCCATCACAGACCTTGAAAAGGCCGTAAAAATAGCCCCTGATAGGGTAAATGTATACTATCTCCTTGGTCTGGCCCATTACCAGGTCAACCATAAGGATCAAAGTATCAGTGCGCTTCAGAAGGCGATCGAACTCGATCCCAAGCATGTCGGGGCCCATATCCTCCTCGCCACTATAAACCTTGAGCTTAACCGATATGAGTTTGCCATTAATGAGGCAGAGAAGGCTCTGTGGTTGAGTCCTGATAATCCCTATCTTCACAATATTCTGGGAGTTGCCTATATCAGCAGCAAACGGACGGATAAGGGTATCGATGAGTTCCAGATGGCTCTGCAACTGGATCCAAACTTTAGCATGACTCATCAGAACCTGGCCACTCTTCGTACAAAAGGTGAAAAGAATGATGATGTCATTAAAGTTTACGAGTCAGCAATCGGAATCAACCCCCATAACCAGAGGCTTTATATTCCTCTGGCTCTCGCCTATTTGGATCAGAATTTGCCGGATAAGGCAGTTCAGGTTTGTTCTCATGCCCTTAAGGACAATCCCAAACAGGGAGGGGTGTTCTATAATATCATAGGGTTGTCATATATTAAGCAGGGCCGTTACAATAAGGCCAGGGAAAGTTTGAACAAGTCGTTATCGGAAGATCCCATGTTTCTCACAGCGCAATTTAACCTTGCCAAATTGGATCTCCTTGAATTTGGCCCTGATAAAGCGATAGAACGATATCAGGAAATATTAAAACAATATCCCAGAAGCAGTAAGGCTCTTTTGGGCATGGCTGAAGTTTATGCGAGGGTGGGAGATAAAAAGGAAGAAATGATCAGGCTTCAGGAAGCTCTCACCATTGATCCGAAAAATCAGGGCGCCTTTGCCCGCCTGGCTCAAATGTACTCCGACCAGGGTGATCTCAAGGCCATCATCGAACTGGTCAAAAGATTCAGCTCGGTGATGCCGAACTCAAACCTGCCGGCAACCGTTCTCGCTTCAGCGTACTTAAAAAATGAGGAATATGGCTTGGCTATTACCGAACTTGAAAAGATAGCCCAGGCTAATCCAGAGAGCATTGCCGCCCTGGAGCTCTTAATCTATGCTTACAATCTTAACAAGGAACATGGTAAAGCAAAAGCTAAACTGGATAATATCATTTCTGAGAAGCAGTTGAGCGGTGCTGCCATTTTGAATGATCTGGCTTCGTTCTCTTTAAGAATGGGGAAAACGAAGGAAGCTATCGGTTACCTCAATAAAGCCATCGAGGCAGATCCTAATGCTCATGAAAGGACTTACTTACAGCTTTACTCGGCTTATCTGGCCTCAGGTCAACCTGAACTGGCTTTCAACACGCTGGAAAAGGGTATCAAAAGAATGCCTGATTCCATAAACTTAAGGCTCAATTTTGGGATTGCTTACAATAGGATAAAGAAGCATGACCTGGCGATAGAACAATATACCTATATACTGAGCAAAATAGATCCTGATAACGGTTATGTGCATCTCTCTCTGGCCAGTACATATTTTGCCAAGAGAGATTATCAGAGAGCAGAGGAATATTATAAAAGGTCAATTCAGATGAATCCGAATAATGCTCAAGCATGTAATGACCTTGCCTGGTTCTATGCCGATCGAGAACAAAATCTCGATCAGTCCCTCACCCTTGCCCAGAAGGCAGACAAACTGGCTCCCGACAACCCAGCCATCATAGACACCCTTGGCTGGGTATATTTCAAACTGGGGAAATTTAATCAGGCTGCAGATAAATTCAATCGGGCTGCTGTTCTGGATAAAGAAAATCCGTCCATAAAATATCATCTGGCCCTGGCCTTACACCGCCAGGGAGAAAATACAAAAGCCGCTGTTGAATTAAACAAGGCATTAGCAAGCCAAAAAGAATTTCCTGAAAAAAAAGATGCTCAACAGTTACTCACAAAAGTAACTCGATGAGAGGTCATGAACGGTGTAGTAAATCACGACACTTTCAGATAGATTACGTGCTTTATTATCAGCTGGTTACTGGCTTCTATAGATCGGGGTTTAAAGTGTAGTGAGCGGCTACATGTTTTGCCTGTCTGAAAAGACCGTGGGGATTTATCCACGAGTTAAGTAAGAAATTCAATTTCAATTGCTTAGCTAAGAAAGTATGACATGGCATTAAAATTGCATCCTGCTAAAACAAGGGATATTTAAGTATATATTTTAACAAGTAATGAAGAAATAAGTGGAGGAGGTGGTGGTTATCAGCAGGTAAGAGTACTTCCATACCCGATAGTCAATGAGGGACTGAGAAGTAGGGAAATAGTCCAAAAAATGAATTTCATGAATAGCAGGAGGTTTAAAGTGAAAAAGTCTAAATTAAAGACAAAGTGGGGGTTACCATTCATAGCCGCTGTGGCTATGGCCTTAATTTTTGCGTTTTCTTCATCTGCCAATGCTCTGGAGATCACGCTAACCGACGGCACCAACAATGTAATCGTTGTAGATAATGGTGCGGGAGACCTTGATTCAACGGTCGGACTTGTTGTTTGGAGCGGGCCTATCGGTAATTTTATCAGCACCGTCACCACGGGAACGTCAAAGCCAGTAGTTGGCAGCGCAGCAGAACCCAATTTGGATCTTCTTTCGGTTGAAGTTTCCGGCACTAAGAGTGGAACCCTGCATGTCATGGTAACAGATACAGGGTTCGGTCCTTTGGCTGCCGGGCTGACCGGATTTTCTTCTCAAATAGGTGGTACTACCGATGGTTCTGTTACCTTCGATACTTACTATGACACGACTAACGTAAACTATGGAACTGGAACTCATATAGCCAGCGCAGTGGGTCTGGGGCCAGGTTCATTCAACTTTACCCAGAACTATAATGGAATACCTGGGGCCAATCCCTTTTCATTAACAATAGATGTTGGTATTGCTCACAATGCACCAGGCCAAATGACGAGCTTTAATGCAGAAATTGAGCCTATTCCTGAACCAGGCACCATTATGCTCTTAGGATTAGGGCTGCTGGGCCTTGGAGTTTTCGGGCGGAAAAAAATAGTGACGAAAGCCTGATGCATCTTCACAAGTTAAGATCAAGTCGCTCATATTCTTTGTCTTATACTCTTTTTTTAAAGTTTCCTCCATCATTTTCGAGTAGAAGTGAGAATATTCCTTAAGTCTAAGCCATGAATCTTTTCCCTTATTGACCAGGTTCCTTGTTGTATCCATTCAAAATGTTAAAAGAGCGATTTGCGTATTATTATTATTATTATTATTATTATTATGTTCGCACTAACAATAGAATTTACAAAAAGGGGGCGAGGTTATCTCGCCCCCTTTTGTCTACAGATCGCTTTTGTCAACAGCTTGCTTTTATGTGGAAAATACCCGGAATTTGCTGAGAGAATTGATAAAACATCCATCCTCTCCGGCATCGGGTGTTTGATCGTCTTTTCCATCAGATGGTGCCTCCTTCCCATCACCATCATTATCAGGCAGTGAATTGTCATCAGGCAGTAAATTATCAGTATCCTCTCCCGACTCTTTGCCTGCCTGAATACCTGATAAATAGGTGAACTGGTCCCCGGCATAAGATTCCACCCTGTTTCCGGCCCGATCTGTTCCAATGATCAAGATTGATGCCGTCCCCTCATATCCTGAAGGGATAGTGAGGGAATGAACCCAGATCCTGCCAGCCGCTGTTGCGATCATATGTGCAGTTGATGTATCAGCAGCGGTATCAGTAGTGGTACGAGTGGTGGTACCAGAAGCGGCATAGGTGATAGTTAATTGGGGCGGCTGCGGGATTTCCTCGGTAAAGGTTGCGGTTACTTCAACCACGTCCGCAGGCCGGTAAGGGCCTGGGTCACTGTACGATAGGGCCACGCCGGGTGAAGCCGTATCTATGGTAATATTCAGCCTCCCGGAAGAATCCGAAATATTGCCTGCTGCATCTCTCTGTCTGGCAGTGATTGCATGGGTACCGTCCGGTAACGATAGGTCAATCGAAAACCCGATGCGTGATACCATTTCAGTGGCTTCTGTCATGGCAATGCCATTATCGTATAGCTGTACTATAGCCATGTCTTCACCGGAACCCGTGATAGTCAGTCCGGATGTCTTTCGGGTTATATGATCGCTATCGCTTATTCCAGAGTCATCATCCGCTGCCAGATTCAGGTTTGCCGGTGCTGAAGGCACTTTTGTATCAATAACAATATCGGTATTATCGGCAAGATTATTACCCGGTGGTAATAGTAAAGCACAGGCATTTCCCTGGTCATTGCACAGCGTCGCACTATCGGAAAGGATAAGAGAAATTACATTGAGACCATTGGTCGTATCGCCAGCCTGAACGATGTAATGTATACTCGTATTGACCAGGGCGGCAAAAGGCATCACTTCCGCTCTATAACCGGTATTCAAGGTAACGATCAGATTACCGCCTGTCAGCGTAACTGGTTCTGAAAAATGTATGCTTATAGGAATATCTGCCCCGGCTGTAAATGAGCCATCATATGATGAAGTAATATCTGTTATCATAGTGGTAAACACTACTTCATTGGAATAATCACTCTCACGCCCCAGGGAATCATAGGCAGTAACAACAAAACGGTAATTTCGGATAGTGCTTAAGCCGGTAAGTATATATTGGGAAACCTTCCCCACATTGATCGGCGAATCGCCTTCGAGGGCTTCTGTCCCATCGTAGGGACTGCCGGCGGGATCTGCGGTATAATAAACCTTATAACCGGCAATGTCCTGGCCGGTATTTTCAGTCCATTCTAACATGACATCCATCGTGTAGGCCAATGGGATATGGCAGAAGAGAAGTATAGCATGAACAACCAGCATCAGCACTAAGGACAATGTGCAATTCACCGCGCTTCTCATGACAGTCTCTCCCATAAGGATATTCGCATTTCTTCTGCACACCGTAAATTAAGGATCAAAAGTATCCCTTTACATGCGAGTTACGACTCCTTTGTTTTTCAGAAAAAGCATAAGTTATTCCAGAATATTTCGATCAGGGGTGATTATTACCGGCTCCTCCTTTTCTCGCAAGGGGAGCGGGAGATGGCCCTAGCAGCCTCCGTATCTATGAACTTCATGTGAACGCATACTTGAGCCCAATTTACTCTGATGCCTCGGTTGTTAGCAGAAGCGACAAAATTGTAACTGCCTCTATAACGTATTTGTAA
Organism: bacterium; assembly: GCA_040752695.1. GTDB lineage: Bacteria > SZUA-182 > SZUA-182 > DTGQ01 > DTGQ01 > DTGQ01. The sequence continues at coordinate 26,454 of JBFMGO010000061.1, read as the reverse complement.
GCCGGTGACAAAAATGCACCTTTTTCAGAATCCAGGTTCCCTTCGTTATTTCCAAAAGGGCATTCTCCAGTGAAAATCTCTCCATCTCCCTTTAGAAAAGGGAGGAGGTATCGGGGCATCGGTTATAATGTATGAACGTATATTCCCTTCCAACATTAGCTAATTGCATATCCATCCCTCTGTTTGCTTTTTTTGTCCTGTATCAGGGAAGGAGCCACTTTGCCAATAAGGTCTTCTTCCTGGCTATGCTCAGCGTAGGTATCATGGAATTTGGCAACGTGATGGTTCTGAATTCCACATCTCCAATGAAGATGCTTTATTGGGGCCGAATCAGTCTGGCAGGCTGCTGTCTCATCCCTGTCAGTTGGTCTTTATTCAGCATGGTTTTTACCAGGTGTAATTACGAGACAATATCGAAAAGATCAAAGGTTATCCTGTCTTTTATCTCCATCTTCACATTTTGTTTTCTCATTCTTATACCCTTCGATCTTTTCATTTATCTGCCATCAGACCCTTTGAATGAGAACATTATCCTTTTAGGAACAGCGGGAAGAGCCTTTACCGCTTTTTTGCTGCTGACTATCACCTTTATCATGAGTAACTTAGAGATGGTTTACCTGAATTCGGGGAGCAAAAGGCGGCAGATTAAATACAGCATCGTAGGGTTATTTGCTGTCTTTACCTTTTACATTTATCTTATCAGCCGGGTAGCCCTTTTTCGGTTTGTGGATTTGATCTATATTCCCATTGGCTCGACAGTTATTTTTATCTGTTTGTGGTTTTTAGCCTTCAGTTTTATCAGGCATCGATTGATGAATGTCGAGATATTCGTTTCAAGGCAGGTATTTTACGGATCATTTACTCTTATAGCGATAAGCATTTATCTTATTCTGGTAGGTTTTACCGGTGAACTGATTAAAATCATAGGAATAAATTTTAATCTGGTATTTTATCCGGTTCTCGTTCTTGCAAGCCTGGTGGCTTTATCGATTTTTTGTTTATCCGAAAAAAACAGAAAGATGGCCAAGAGGTTTATTGACCGGCATTTTTACCGTAACAAGTTTGATTATCGGTTCGAGTGGATCGAGTTAACCAACAGGATCAGTGCCGTTGTCGATCTCAATGATTTATTGGGAGAATTTATGGAACTCATAGCTGAAACAATGTGTGTGAGTGAAATCGCAATTTGGCTTTATGACGACGAGGATAAAAAATTTCACCTATCGAGTACACGGCACCTGCTGAAATACGAAACAGAGATTGATAAAAACAGCCCTTTGATCAGGTACCTGGAGGAGAAAGCCGAGCCTTTTTCCCTTTCCATGGGCTCTTTAGTATCTGACAGCGTACTGGATGAACTATATAAAAGGTATCATGAAGAAATCTGGGACAGATACAGAGTCTCTACGATCAGTCCCCTCATGGTCAAAGATGAACTTATCGGTTTTCTCTCCTTAGGTGATGAGGTAACCGGCGCAGTCTATAACTATGAGGACTATGATATGCTCAAGACCATGTGCCATCAGGCAGCAAGCGCCATTATGAATATTAAACTGTCCGAACGGATTGCCTGTGCCAAGGGAATGGCCGTAATGAATAAGGTTTCATCCTTCGTCATCCATGATCTTAAAAATTTCGTTTCAATGCTCTCTTTGATAGTGCAAAACGCCTCGCAGAATATGGGTAACGTCGAATTCCAAAAAGACGTTTTAGAAACAATTTCAAAAACGATAGGCAATATGAATAAGCTTATGATCAGGATTTCCAGACCTCTTGAGGAAGTAGTGCTGAATAAGACAAAAGTCAACCTTACCGCATTGGTGAAGGAGGTCATCCAAAGTACCGGTTTAGGCACGAACGGGATCGCGTTAGTTGAGGGGTATGCTGATTTGCCTGAAATAAATCTGGACCATGAGAAAATCCAGAGTGTAATCCGTAATATCATTATCAATGCCCAGGAATCGCTGAAAGGCAGGGGGAAGGTTTCGATTTCGACCTTTTTCAAGGATAAAACGGCAGTCATTGAAGTAAAAGACAATGGACCTGGAATGTCACGGGAATTTTTGAACAATAAGCTTTTTAAACCTTTTCAGACAACGAAAAAGAATGGATTGGGAATCGGCCTCTATCAATGCAAGCAGATTATCTCAGCCCATGACGGGAGGATAGAGGTGGAAAGTGAGGAGGGAATGGGTACCATTTTTTGGATATATTTACCCGTTGATAATTGGGGTGCCAGGGAATATATATCCTCCCCAAACGGATATTAACCTATGGATAGTAACCTACAGATAGTAATCAGAGGATAATAACGAGAAGGAGAAAAAGCAATGGAAAGCACCAAAATAAGTTTACTATATGGCATTACCAGTATGATTTTGCTGTTTGCCAGTGTAGTTCATGTGGGCGCAGTTCCTACCCTTCAACTTTATCTGCCGGATGCCGTCTATGCGCAATCAAGGGAAATTAACGGAGTAGAGGTTACCGATAGCTGGCTGACTTTGCAGGATCCCTTCAGTCTTGTAGTTGCCGGAGCAACTCAACCGAACAGGGTTGATATTATCAAGGATGTAACCTTATGGATTGCCATCCAGGAGGAGGATTATCTCAATAACCAAACCGGCACTGTTACCATTAAAGATGCATCAGGAAGTATCGTAGAACCAATTGGTTCAGTTCGGTTTGGGACTCCTGATCCTTTATCGCGACACGGCATCTACGATGCTTATTACCTGGAATACCGGCTACCTGATCTTGAGGCTGCCGCTGCTGGCGAGTATGTCTACAATTACGCATACAACTTTGATCCTGATAATCCGGGTACCGCTGACACAGGGGATCTTCAATTTTATACTGTTTCCTATTCAGGCTTTTTCTGGCTGCACATGGATCTGAGCGGAGTTGCGTGGGACCTGGATAAAGGGAAAAGTTGGAAGAGGGTTTCTCCGTATTCACACGATGCCGACGCCCCAGGGGGATCTTCCCCAGTTCCTGAGCCTTCCACTTTCTGGCTTTTCATCTTAAGTATAATCCCCTTGATAGGGAAAGGAATGATGGCAAAAAAAAGAATCATTGGTACAAAGAGAAACCCTGCCTGATGAGATACCTGCCGCCTTCCACCGGCTTTGGCTCTTCAAGAGGAGCACTGCCATGGGCAGGCAGCGGAAGGGATGGAGAGAGAGATGAGTAAACCTAAATTGCTTGTTGTTGACGATGAAGAATATATTTGCAGGCAGATGCAGTGGGGGCTCAATAATGAGTATGAGGTGATTACCGCTTCTGAGTGTAAAGATGCCATAACAAAATTTAGTGAGCATAAACCGGATATCGTAGCGCTTGACCTCAACTTATCTTCTACGGATGACCATGAACAGGGTTTTAAGGTGCTCGAAGAAATCATCCTGTATGACCCCTATGCAAAAGTCGTCATGATAACCGGTCACGACGGCAAAGAAAGTGCCTTGCATTCTTTGCGGCTCGGTGCCTATGATTATTACGTCAAACCTATAGACCTTCAAGAATTGAAAGTTATTTTAAAGCGAGCCTTTTACATCAGGATGTTAGAGATGGAAAATAAGCACCTTCAATCCATCGAAGATGGCAGCTCCTTTGGCATCCTGGGTAATTGCAGGAAGATTAAAGAAGTCATCAATATGATAAGGAAAGTAGCCAAAACGGATATAGCGGTCCTTATCCATGGAGAAAGCGGAACAGGAAAGGAATTGGTGGCTCGAGCTATCCACAGGCAAAGCAAAAGGCAGGCATTTATCCCGATCGACTCCGGAGCAATCCCGGAAACGCTTTTGGAAAGTGAACTATTCGGCCATGAGAAAGGGGCATTTACCGATGCCCACACGCAAAAAATAGGGAAAGTTGAACTTGCTCATAAGGGGACTCTCTTTTTTGATGAGATTGCGGAGTTGCCTCTTAATTTGCAGGTCAAGTTATTGAGGTTTTTGCAGGAGAGGCAGATACAGCGGCTTGGCGGGATTGAATTCATACCCATAGAGGTGAGAGTTATCGCAGCCAGCAATAAAAACCTGGAGCAAGAAATAAATAAAGGAAATTTCCGTGAAGATATTTACTACAGGCTCAATGGAGTAACGGTCGAATTGCCTCCATTACGGGAAAGAGAAGATGATGTTATCTTGATAGCTGATTTTTTGCTGGAAAAATTCTGCCAGGAGATGGGAAAAAGTATAAAAAGGTTAAGTTCCCAATCTGTTAAGGCAATCAAGGGATATGGATGGCCGGGAAATATAAGGGAATTAGAAAATAAGATAAGAAGAGCACTCGCTCTCTCATCCGGTAAATATATCACTCCGGAAGATTTGGGCATTGGTTATGGCCGCACCTTGAGAGAGGAAAGATTGACTCTCAAGGATGCCCGGGAAAGGATAGAAAAAGAGATGCTCTTAAACAGCCTTAAAAATTATCAGGGCAATTTATCGAAGGTAGCCAAAAGTCTCGGTGTGGCAAGATCTACCGTATATGACCTCATGGAAAAATATAACATTGACTGCAATCCCTCATAGCATTACAGCGAGGCTGGGGAGCACAGGCAGATAGATCCACGCTCTCGGAAAGCTCCGAGAATGGGATGCCACCTATTTTACCCGATTTTTACCCGCCTTTCTACTCGTCTGGCCAGGGCATGGAAAGTATAAGGTATTGATTTAATATATAAAGTGCATCTTCTGAAGTGACGCGGTCATCCTGGTTCGCATCAGAGCAGTCAGGGCAGGGGCCGGACCCAAGGGAACACTTGAAAGCAATCAGCGCATCAACCGGGGTGATCTTTCCATCCCCATTAAGGTCTCCGTTACAGATTTCTTCACACAGATCCCCTCCTTCGCAATCATCGTCCCTTTCGTTGCAGGGAATTTCGGGGGCCCCCGGATGGATATTTTGATCCGTATCGTTACAGTCGGTATTGTCCTCGACATACCCAAAAGGAGCAGAGCAAGCCTGTATGCTCCGTAAGGCATTACCATAACCATCCCCGTCGCCATCTGCATAGTAGGTATTTTGTACACCCTCATCCACCCGGCCATCTCCATCGTTATCCAGACCATTGCAGATCCCTGCCTGTTTTACGACAAAGGTTGCCGCCTGCATCCACTCGCTGTATGACACGCCATCAAAGGCCCTGGCCCGCCAGGAGTACCAGATGTTCTCCATGAGGGCGGTTTCCAACTGCCAGGAGGTGATGGGAGCCCCTTCCGGCAGCAGCCCCTTGACTGAGGCGATTACCGGTGGCGTGAGATCAGGATTCGGATAGATTTCAAATTCATAGCTCAAGGAATTCCCATCCGGATCGTGGCTGTTATTGACTGACAGGACTGGAGTCAGGGTAGGAACTGTACTCATCCGGCCGGGGAGGTTGACAGATGGAGCTGGAGGCGGAGCATTGACTAAAATTTTGGTTCTGGCATCGGGCTGTGCCGGAGCCTGCTCACGGTTGCCCACATAATCTGCGGCCCGGCTGAAGAAGGCATAGGTTTTGCCTCCCTGGCCTGTAAATATGCCACTTTGGGCCTGAGTTTGCGAAAGCCACAGTTTGGGCTCGGCACCGTTTTCAGAAAAATAAATATCATAGGCCGCTACACCCGATCCGCCTGCATCGTCCTGACCGGTCCAGGTTACGGCAAAGTGCTGCGAAGACTCTTCAGGTAGGGGTAAAACCTGGCTTTCGGGCGCTCCCGCATCGATAGTGTTCAAAATCCTCGGCGTATCTATGGGAGGGTTCCAGTTGAAGGTGATAGTAGCTATGTTATCGATCACCGCTCCGGTGGGAAGACCGGCCTTGGGCATGATCTTGAATTTGACATACCCTTCTCCCACGTGGTTATCGCCATTGGGCGGTAAAAATCCTGCCGTGGGATCTTCGGTAAACTCGCCCGTATCAGGATCGATGGCAGAAAAAGTCCAACTGGCAAGGCCGGTGGCAGGATCAAAATCAGCCTCGATATCCACAAAAAGGTTATTGCCTTGCGGACGAAGATCGATCCGTATGGAATAGGAGTTGAGCCCTGCCGGTACCTCGACCCGATGAGGGCCAAACTCCATAGCACCCAATTCGAAGGTAGACCAGTCGAGGTCCGGACTCAAATGGTCAGTGACCGTGACCCGTTGAGCCGATGCGGGAGCCTCCTTATCGTTCTCGAAAAAGATACCATATTCCAGATCTTCAGTTCCTGAAACATGATTCATGGGGCCAAACCCTGCGCCAACGAGCTTGAAATTCCGGTCGGATGCAGTCAACTCTTTATCCTCCAGATTCACTACGAAGGTTGCCGCCTGCATCCACTCGCTGTATGACACGCCATCAAAGGCCCTGGCCCGCCAGGAGTACCAGGTGTTCTCTATAAGGGCGGTTTCCAACTGCCAGGAGGTGATGGGAGCCCCTTCCGGCAGCCCCTTGACTGAGGCGATCGCCGGTGGCGTGAGGTCAGGATTCAGATAGATTTCGAATTCATAGCTCAAGGGATCTCCATCCGGATCGTGGCCGTTATTGACTGACAGGATTGGAGTCAGGGTGGTAACTGAGCTCATCCGTCCGGGGAGGTTGACAGATGGAGCTAAGGGTGGAGCATTGACTAAAGTTCTGGTTCTGGCATCGGGCTGTGCCGGAGCCTGCTCACGGTTGCCCACATTATCTGCGGCCTGGCTGAAAAAGGCATAGGTTTTGCCTCCCTGGCCCGCAAACATACCACCTTGGGCCTGAGTTTGCGAAAGCCACAGTTTGGGCTCGGCACCATTTTCAGAAAAATAAATATCATAGGCTGCCACGCCAGACCCGCCCGCATCGTCCCTGCCAGTCCAGGTCACGATAAAGCTCTCCTTGGACTGCTCAGGCAGGGGTAAGACCTGGCTTTCGGGTGCTCCGGCATCGATGGTGTTAAATATCAACGGCGTATCTATGGGAGGGTTCCAATCGAAGATGATGGTAGCTACATTTTCGATCACCGCTCCGGTGGGAAGACCGGCCTTGGGCTTGATCTTGAATTTGACATACCCCTCTCCCTCGTGGTTATCGCCATTGGGTGGTAAAAATCCCGCCAGGGGATCTTCGGTAAACTCGCCCGTGGCAGGATCGATGGCAGAAAAAGTCCAACTGGCAAGGCCGGTGGCAGGATCAAAATCAGCCTCGATATCCACCAAAAGGTTATTGCCTTGCGGACGAAGATCGATCCGTGTGGAATAGGAGTTGAGCCCTGCCGGCACCTCGACCTGATGAGGGCCAAATTCCATAGCACCCAATTCGAAGGTAGACCAGTCGAGGTTCGAACTCAAATGGTCAGTGACCGTGACCCGTTGAGCCGATGCGAGGGCCTCCTTTTGATTTTCAAAGTAGATGGTATATTCCAGCTCTTCAGTATTTAAAATGTGATTCAGCGGGCCAAAGCCTGCGCCGGACATCTTGAGATTCGGATCGTAGGAACCGATGGAGCTTACCGGGTAGGCTTGCACCTGTGAATACCCGGATGTTCGCAAGTAAAGGAAGTATGAGGAAACGTAAGAGATTGAGCCACCCCAACTGCCGTTGATGACAAATTCCACCTCGATGGAATAGAAGGAGCCGGGGGGAAGAACATCCTTCGGATTTTCCCTGGCCGTACCAGGAATCGTCAGGGGATTATATTGTTGTGAGGATAAGGAAGAGGAAAGGCGCAACTGGATCAGCGAGTTTCCACTTATCGTAAAGAGCGGTGCGGGAAGGTCCGCATCACCGGTATTTCCATACTCCAGGACAAGAGTACAGGTGCGGCGATTCCGCACCACGTTCGGCACCACCAGTCTGGAAAAGAGGTTCCCACCCTTCCCCTGAACTACCTGAAAGCCGGTACTGCATAAAGAACCATCGGGATTTTCAAGTTCAAGACGGTAACTGCCGGCAGCTTTTCCCTCTAAATCGAAGGTTGCCGACAAAAAACCGCTGTCACGAAAATAAACAATTCCTCTGTCTATCGTAGTTCCGCTTGCATCCCTGAGAAAGGCCGTGGTTTCGGGAGCGAAATTGTAACCGGTAACCGCTATGGTCACCGGTCCGGTGTTTCCTCCCTCGCTTACACTGATGCCGCTGATGGAATGACCGGGCAGAACTGCATTCAGTTCGAACGAAGGTGCAGGATGATCGGGGCAGCGGTAGCCATAAACCAGGATATAATAGACACTTGAACAGGTTCCTGAGAGGCGGACCCGAAGATCGCCTGAAGCGGCTGTTTCTGCTTTGGTATCGTAATCGCTCCTTTTGGGGACTTTCCCGCAGGCCGCGAAAACCTCGACACTCTCCCTGGCAGCTCCGGAAAGTGTAACGACGATATCCTGCTGTCCTGCCTCGGGAGTGATCTGGTAATAGATCGACTGTCCTTTCCCGATGGTTCCTGACTCCGGCCTGTCAGGGATCAGTTCTCTTCCCTCGACCGTTAGTTGACCAATAGATACAGCCGTATTATTTTCATTATCCGTCTCCTGCACATCATCGAAGATATCCGTACAGGCTATGACATAATAATTACCGGGAATAACAGCCGGAAGATCAGCCGGAAAGGTTCCGGTATATCTTTGTCCCGGACCGATATCTCCCTCGTGGCGGATGCGGGCGATACGCTCATCACCGAGTGTCCACTCCTGGTCGGAGGATAGATAAAGCGTATCATACCAGGTTCCGGCCGCTGGAAGTTCTCCTGCATTTTTTACCTCATAGCTCCAGGTGGCAGGTTCTCCATAGATGCCACTGACCGGCGGAGTAACGCTATGGATGGTCAAATCCGCCGGAGGAGTGAGATTGATCTGAACTGTTGATAGAGAAACCAGGGTGTTATTATCTTCCTTATCTCTTTCAAAGACATGATCGGGATCGCTGCTGTCCGTGGCAACGATGAGATAATAGGTGCCTTGTATCAAATCCGGCAGCTTGGGCTCAAGGCTCTGTGTATAACTTACATTGGCATCGAGCACACCCTGATGTACTGCGTTGCCGAGCGGGGGATCTGTACCCGGATCGAGGTAGGGATCTTTTGATAGATAAACCGTATCATTCCAAGATCCTTCAGTGGCCGGGACAGGACCTTCATTGGTTACGGTCCACGCTACCCTCATATTCTGACCTGACCAGGCCGTATCCGCAACTTTGATGTCAGTCACTTTCAGGTCAGGGGTTGGAGGAAGGTCAATAGTCAGAGGGGCAAAAGTTGTGTTGTTTTCTTCCCCGTCGTATTCATAAATATTGTTGAGTGAACCAGAATCGGTCTTGATAACCAGGTAACAATCTCCCACCTGCCACCAAGAGGGCACTTTGACTGTTCTGGTCACCGAATAGCTCTCCCCGCCAGCCAGTGCCCCTTGGTGTCCAAGAGTAACTAAATGGGAGTAACTCGCGGTCATTTCTTTATTTGCTGACAAATAGACCGTATCGTTCCAGGAACTCCCCTGCGTGGTTTCAGGTCCGGTATTGGTTACACTCCAACTGATTTCCATTGGCTTGTCCTGATAACCCACAAGAGGGACCGTAAGGCTGCTTACCTCAAGATCGGCCTGTACAGGCACTATCTGCATGGTTCCCGGGCTTGAGGTGGTATTATTCCCCTCCTTGTCGTATTCATATACCTGATGGAGCGCATCGGCGGCCACATATACATAGTAGGTGCCTGCCAACTCCCTCCTGAGTGAAAAGGATGCCGATTGTGAATAGGCGGCACCGGCCGGCAGCGCCTCTGAATGGCTCAAAAGGCCCAAAGCAATGTCCGAGGCAGGATTGAAGGTCTCATCCGCTGAAAGGTACACTCCGTCCTTCCATGAGGTCTCATCCGTTTCCCGTACCCCCTTGTTTTGGACCGTCCAACTGATATCGATGGATGTGCCTGCCCTGGCAGTAAGGGGAGCGTTAACCGTAGTGACCTGTAAGTCAGAAGGATGAACGATAATCTTTACCGGTCGGGGAACCACAAAGACATTGTTAGCTTCTCCTGCCTTTTTTTCATAAACGAAGTCTTGAGCATCAGTGACGACGAAAAGATAACAGGTCCCGGCCAGACGGTCAGGAATCCGGATAAATGCAGGCCGCATTGGAGGCCCCGTGCTCTTTCCCGGCTCCAGGGTTTCGGTCTGGTCGAATGCTCCGCATAAACGGTCCGATCCGGAATCAAAATCAGCGTCATCCGAAAGATAGATTCTGTCCTGCCATCTTTTGGCTGCCGCATCCCCGCCATTCAGTATGGTCCAATCCACACCGATAACAGAGCCAGCCACAGCCATGTCCGGAGCACTTGCAGTCTGGACCTGCAAGTCAGCGGTCTTGGTCGGGCTGATAGGCTGAGCCTGGCTGACGTTGTTCTTTTCACTTTCCTTCCCATAGATATTCTTATCCTTAAGGGTAAAGGTAATACTCCCGCCGTAATGACCCGAAGAGCGAGTTTCCGTTTTCTCATCGAACATATAGCTGCCACTGCTGTCATTCAGTTCGTAGTGCAGGCTTAGATATGCCTGGAAATCACAGCAACAATTTACATATGCCGATGTCTGTAAAACAAAGGTTATTTCCCCATCCTGAATGAGAGGGAGAAAATCATCCCTGGGAATCGTTATCTGTGCTTTATTAAATCTGCCACAGCATTGGGTAGCGGTATTATAGATAACTCCCAGCTCGATGCCATCTGCATAAACCGTAACATACCCATAATATTCATAAAAATCCCCTTTTGCCCAGACGGTCAACACAGCGTCGTTCTGTGGTATCTTGCCGCCTGTAGTGTAAAAGAGATAATAGGTGCCTTCAATGTGATCAGGAAGCATGATATCTTGTGGTGTCTCTGGCCCATAGCTCGCTCCTTTTTCCAGGTATTCCGAGTGGGTAAATGCGCTCAAAAGTACATCCGAGCTATCGAAGGTATTGTCTTCTGACAGGTATATGGCATCTGTCCACGAGCCAAGGGCAGGGGCCGCGCCTGCATTGCTGACCTTCCAATCCACTTGAATGGGCTGGCCTGCAATGCCTTCTGAGAGAGTGGTAAAATTGTCCACAATCAAATCAGGGGCAGGACAGGTCACGGTGATCGGGTGAGGAGAGCTGATGTTATTCGTTTCACTTCCCTTCTCATAGACATTTTCATGATCGTCGGTAACGAAGAAGAGGTAATAGGAGCCTTCAATGCGATCAGGAAGAATGATTTCTTGTGGCGTACCAGGCCCATAGGCCGCTCCTTTTTCCAGATATTGCGAGTGGGTAAATGCGCTCAAAAGTACATCCGAGCTATCGAAGGTACTGTCTTCTGACAGGTATATGGCATCTGTCCATGTGCCAGAGGCAGGGGCCGTGCCTGCATTGATGACTTGCCAATCCGCCTGAATGGAGGCAATGCCTTCCGAGGGTGCGGTAAAAGTGTCTACCATCAAATCAGGGACAGGATAGGTCACGGTGATCGGGTGAGGTGATGAGATATTATTCGTTTCGCTCTCTTTCTCATAGATATTCTTATCTTTATCAGTAACGAAAAAGAGATAATAGCCGCCTTCGATGAGATCGGGAAGCATGATATCCTGTGGTGTCTCTGGTCCATAGGCTGCTCCTTTTTTCAGAGATTCCGAGTGAGCAAAAGCACTCAAAAGCATATCCGAGCTATCGAAGACATTGTTTCGTGACAGGTATACGGCATCTGTCCAAATGCCAACGGCGTAGTCTGTGCCTGCATTGATGACCTGCCAATCTACCTGAACGGGCTGACCGGCAATGCCTTCCGAGGGTGCGGTAAAAGTGTCCGCCATCAAATCGGGGGCAAAAGAGATCAGGGTGACCGGGTAGGGTGATGAGATATTATTCGTTTCGCTCTCTTTCTCATAGACATTCTCACCACTGTCAGAGACGAAAAACAGATAATAGTCGCCTTCTGTGCGGTCAGGAAACCTGATCCTTTGTGATGTATCCGGCCCATAGCCTGCTCCTTTTTCCAGAGGCCCCGGGTGAGTAAAGGTGCTCAAAAGGATATCCGAGCTATCGAAGACACTGTCTTTTGACAGGTATATGGCATCTGTCCACGTGCCAAGGGCAGGAGCTGTGCCTGCATTGCTGACTTTCCAATCCACCTGAACAATAGTCTGGTCGGCAATAATAAAACCTTCCGAAGGAAAGGTAAAATAATCCACCCTCAAGTCAGGGGCTGGACAGGCCAGGGTGATTTTTTGCGGTACGCTGATATTATTTTTTTCACTCTCTCCATTATTGGTGACGAAAAACAGATAATGCGTGCCTTCGATGCGATCAGGAAGCATGATCTGTTGTGGTGCGCCTGGCCCATAGGTTTCTCCTGCTGGCAGAGACTCCAAGTGGTCAAATGTGCCAAGAAGTGTATCCGGGCTATCGAAGGTACCATCTTGCGACAGGTATACGGCATCTGTCCATGCGCCGGGGGCAGGGGCTGTGCCTGCATTGCCGACTTTCCAATCCACCCAAATGGCCTTACCGCAAAAGCCTTCCGAAGGTGCGGTGAAACTTTCCACTCTCAGATCAGGGGCAGGGGGCAGGGAGATGGCAATTAGGGTGCTGCTCGTGATATTATCTTCCTCATTACTTTCCTTGACCTGGTCATTGTCATCCGTTTTAACGAGGATATAATAATTGCCTTCAATGGCCGAAGGCAGCTTGACGAAATATGATGCATCATACCCTTGGCCGCTGTCCAGTGAACCCTTGCGGGTAAGGGAGCCCAATTTGAGGTCTGTCTCGTCCACAATAGTATCCTCTGATAAATAAATAGCATCCATCCAGGCAGCAGTGGTAGTGCTGCCATCGCCTTTATTTTCTCCATACCACCTCAGGGCTATTTCCTGACCGGAAAATGCGCTGTCAGGAGAGGAAAGACTGCTGATAGAAAGGTCAGGGAAAGGCAGGGTAATCTCGGTCATGCCATAATTTCTTCCTACAACGTTGCTCTTCCCCAGGCTATCGGGAATAAAAAAGAGATAATATGTTCCTGGAGGATAATTGGGTATCGTTACCGAAGCGCTTCCTGTCTGCGACGAACCGGGGAGAATAACCGGGTAAGATTGCGAAGTACGTATGAGACGGGTGTCGGCGGCCGTGTAAACATCGTCCAGGGAGAAGGCGATATCATGCCCGTAAATCCCCTGAGCTTCCTGCTCTCCGGTATTGGTTATTTTCCATTCGACAGGAATGGTCTGGCCCTGCCGCACCGCTTCGGGCGCATGGACATAATCCACGTGAAGATAGGGGGGGAGCGGCTTTTCTACTTTTACCTTACCGCTGCTTTGGCCTATATTGTTATTTTCCTGGAGAAATTCTTCAACGGTATTATAGGCGTCGGTTTTAACCAAAAGGTAGTAAGAATCCTCGGGAGTAAGACTCGGAATGTTGATCTGCCTCGATTGGGTGTAAGACGTGCCTGGAGCAAGAGAAGAATACGCCTTCTGAATCCTGGCCAATTCGATATCTCCTGAATCTATGTTTGTGTCAAGCGACAGGTACAGGGTATCATACCATGAGGAGTTGGCGCCGATGCTTGCGTCCCCTGTGTTTTCGATAGTCCAGGAGAGAATCCCATACTCGCCCGGATGCAGAACCCCGGGCACTGCAATCTCTTTTACCTGGAGATCGGGGAAACTCTGGCCGGTAATCCAGATCGGGGCAGCGGCTACCAGGGTATTATTCACCCCCACCCCTTTTTGCTCGTCCAAGGTCCCCTGGCTGTTGGTCTTGACAATTATCCACCGCAGACCGTCGGTTGCCGGCAGGGTGACTGTCAGTGTCCTGGTGTACGATTGTCCGGCATCCAGCGGCTTTTCGATCTGTCCTTCAGCCAGAACACTGTCGTCAGAGCCGAGTGCCTGGTCATTGGAAAGATAGACCGTATCCGTCCATTGGCCGGATGCCTGCCCCAGGCCCTCGTTGATAACTTTCCAGGTGATCTCAACCTGGCTCCTGGCCTTATCCGGATGTGAAATTTCCGTAACTGCCAGATCAGGCAACTGCTGAACAAAGGTAAAACGGTAGACATCGTCACTGGCCTCACCCTTTGTGCCATCCCCATCCTGATCAAGGGCGTTGCCCCCATAGTCAACCATGAGCGGTTTGATCTCAACCTGATAGGTACCGTCCATCTGATAGGGACTCAAAGTAATCCGAAAGGTATCACACGGATAATTAACCGAATATATCGAATAAACCTTGATTGCGCCGGGTGGTCCGGTTATGGTTACCGTTGAATAGGAGGGGAATGATTTGATCGGCTCGTTAAAGGTTATATCAATGGTTCTTACCGCTCCATTTTGAATACCGGTAACTGAGGTGGCTATGATTTTTGGACCGGTAGCGTCAATAGTAAAAGTACTGCTGTACTGATCAAAAGATGTCTCACCCTTAAGCCCGTCTCTATTCTGATCCATGGGATTTCCAGCCAGATCAAGCACTTGTGGTCCAATCGCGATCTGATAGACACCATCTGCCTGCTGGGGTGGAATCGTCACCAGAAAGGCTCTTTCATTGGAAGGCGACATGGCTACCGAATCCGGGATAATCTTTCCGGACGGTCCTTGGATAGATACATCCTCAGCCTTGAAGGAAAAAGGATCAACGGCCTCGTTAAAGGCAATATCAAAAGACCTTACAGGCGGATTGATAATCATTCCCGATGGCCGTATATACGTGATGCGCGGTCCGGTCGTGTCAATAATGGTAAAAGTGGCATGGTATCGATCTTCATTATCCTCTCCGATCAGACCATCCCCATCCTGATCCATAGCCAGGCCATCCACGCTTTCTATCCTGGGGCCGACATAAATATGATAGGTTCCTGCCATCGAGGTATAATAACTGAGAGAATAAGTAGTTGCCTGATCGGTACTACCTGCGGGATTCGGGTGGCCGAAAAAATTCTTCCGTCCATCCGGGGTGATGACGAAAAGACCATCATTGGTCAGGGTAGCAGGGTTTATTTCCTGGTTGAAGGTCAAGGTGATCGAATTAACCGGGGAGGTTTGATCGCCGGTCGGCGTAACAGCGATAATTCGCAAGCCGGGCAGAAGCGAAAATTGGGCGGTATACCGGTCATCTTTCTTTTCCCCATTGACCAGATCTTTATCCTGATCCATAACATTGCCTGCCAGGTCGCAAATCCCCGGGCCGATGATAACCTGATAGTCGCCTGCAAGTTTCTGTTCAGGGAAGGTGATGCGAGAGCTGTTCGAATCGAGTATGGCAATGGAGTCGGGAAATATCGTCCCTCCCGGCCCGATAATGGATACATCCTCTCCCTGAAAGGATACCGAATCAACGGCCTCGTCGAAAGTAACATCGATATGCTGGATCGGCGGCTTGACCTTTCCCGTGGCAGAGCAGGCAACGATTCGAGGACCTTGAAGGTCTACCGTAACCGTAAAGGAAGCAATATCGCTTGTCTGCCAGCCAGCCCTGTATCCTTTGGCCTTGATAGCCGTGCCACTGCCCAGGGACAGGGGCACAGTGTATACCGGCGAGCGTTCATCCGGCTCGCTCCCGTCTACGGTATAATGAATCTCAGCCCTGGACGTAGTACAGGTGATACCGACGGTCATGAAACCGGGAGAGGTAACGGATGAGGCAGAAATTTCAGGCGTTGCTACCGTGCGCTCTTCGTTAGTGGCACATAAGACATAATACTTCTTCTCGGTCAGGTCATCGACCAACCTGACATCTTCACCCCACCATCCTTCGGGGCCGACAATCTCGATCGAAACCTCGTCATCCCGGGCAGCACAGAGCTGATTTCCTGTCGATGAACTCTTTAAATCTGCAAGATTAATGAACCAGTACCCATACCTGTTGGTGACTACGGAAAGAGAATCGGAAACAATCCCATACTGGTTTACGGTTACCAACACCAGAGCCTCCGGGAGGGGGCTCTGATCTGGCTTTACAACCCTGCCTCCGATAAAATAATTCGAACAGACTTCAGCTATCGGTGTGGTAGTAAACTGGTAGTATCGCCCGGAGTTATTATCTATCATTGTTCCGGATTGAACTTCGTAATGATAAGTCTGATTTACCTGTAATCCGCTGAGTTCCACCCAGTGAATTTGCCCTGTCCGGTTGTCTGTCGCTGTTTCATAGCTGGATGCAAGGCTGCTCCCCGGGCTGTAATGCACCTCTCCCGGACTGTCAGTGCTTGTAAGCCAGGATATGGTTATGGCGCTTGGGGTTCGATTTGATTCTCTTATATCCGAAATGGCAGGCGGCCCTGACGAGGCAAAATCGTAACGTACGGCAGTACTACGGGGAAAAGCAGCATCCCCTGTTCTTTGACCCAGCGCCTGCCCCTGATCAGTAGCACTGACACCTATGAAAAGAGAAAGAGATAGAATAATAACTATCCATAACTTTCTCCAAAATCCCTCCATGGCCCATTCCTCCGGGTTACGATCTTGTTTTTCAGTTCGGGCCCCCCATTTCGTCTGACGAATTTCAACCGCTTGAAAAAAATTGATAAATTTTCAGACAGCAAGCTTTAATTTGACAAATAAGAATTAATTACAGTCAGTATTAAATTGACTGAATTAAAAAGCATAAATTATGCCATAAATAGGTATTACTACTACCGTAAATACTCTCTACTTTAAACCGAAATTGAGCTGATATGCCTATAACTATCTGAATTAATTAAATTTAATTCTTTAAATTTAAAATCAATTATCATAATTAAATATATAGGGTTTTTTTATTTTATTTATACACCTCCTCGTGCAGTCGAAAAGCCTTCCTCTCACCCTGTCCCCCTTCTCAACACCATGAGAATACAGTGATTATGCACCTTTTTGGGAGGTTGAAAGCAAAGAAAGGAAATAATTTCATAAATTTATTAATATTATAATTAATATTAGTCTAAAATATACATTAAATAATAATTATTATAATAAAAAAAGGTCTGATTGAGCCTGGCGGGGAATATGCAAATTGATTCATATCTCCTGCTCTGTTAATGATATAACATATTGATAAATAGATTAATATTTTACTTAAATGAGATATGAAATAAAATTCAATACTGGATTATTGCAGAGATTTCGATAGTCTATCCTATCCTGCGAGGAGGGAGGGCAGGCTGGGTGTGAAATCCTTCCGGTCAACTCACCATACCTGAAGACCCCGGCTGACGGTCGAGTAAAGAGCAGTGCAATAATTCTATTCTATTCGATCGATACTGTAATATATAAAAGTATTATGCTCTTAAAACTAACAATGTTTTGTAAAAGTCACTCATCATGTGATATAATAAAAACCCTGCTTTTTGGAGGGTAAAAGGTGAAGGAGAAACCAAAATATGAAGCAAAAGACCGTGATTTTGGAAATGTTGTTTTTTCCCCTGGCGGCTCTGCTCATAGGCATTACTTCATCGCTGGCCTACGCCGGCCCTGTTGCTCAGTTTTCTCTCAGGAACAGCTATATCGTCGTCTTTAAAGACGATATCGAGAATCCTGAAGCGGTAACTGCCGAGATCAAGCAGATGTGCAAGATCAAGTGCAGCTGCACGTATAACCATTGCCTCAAAGGCTTCTCGGCTATCATCCCTGCTCCGGCCATGGTCAAGGTAATGCAGGACCCCAGGATCAAGTACATCGAGCCGGACAGCATCGCCTATGCTCTTCAACAGACCTTACCGCCGGGAGTTGGCCGAGTCAAGGCAGATCTCAATACTATAGCCCAGATCAACGGGACTGACGAGCGGGTCGATGTCGATGTAGCCATCATCGATACCGGCATCGATCTGACGCACTCTGACCTGAACGTGGTCGAGAATGTGAGCTTTGTCCCGCGGGTTGGCAGCGGCGACGACGATAACGGACATGGATCTCATGTAGCCGGGATAGTAGCTGCCCTTGATAATGGAATAGGAGTGGTAGGTATTGCTCCCGGTGCCAGGTTGCATGCAGTCAAGGTCCTGGACCGCCGGGGGAGCGGAAAGATATCCTGGATTATTGCAGGTATCGATTGGGTAACCGAGCATGCCGATGAAATTGAGGTCGCCAACTTGAGCCTTGGCAGTACGGGATACCTGCAATCCTTAAGGGACGCCATCATCAACAGTGTTAATAAGGGGGTTGTCTACGTGGCTGCTGCCGGCAATGAAAATGATGATGTTTATGGTCCGGATGGGATATATGGCAACGATGACGATCATGTTCCGGCTGCCTACCCTGAAGTGTCCGCTGTCTCGGCCATGGCTGACTTCGATGGCCATCCGGGTGGCAGCGGCGGGGATGTCGGCAACGAAAGCGACGATACTTTGGCTACCTTCAGCAATTTCAGCAATTCGGTGATAATGGGCAATCCGGTCGTATCCTCCGGTGCAGCCATTGACTTTGCTGCCCCTGGTGTTGATATTTATTCTACGTATAAGGGTGGAGGATACAAGACCTTGAGTGGAACCAGTATGGCCTGTCCTCACGCAGTCGGGTGCATATCCCTGTATATCGCACGGCACGGGAGGGCCCATAGTGCTTCAGAAGTTGCAGCCATTCGCCAGGCACTGATCGATCAGTCTGAATCACAGTCTGCCTGGGGGCCAATGAATACAAAAGATCCCGACCGCAATCGAGAGGGGCTGGTGGATGCCGAGGCAATCGATCGAATGCCCGGTCCCTGAAAGTCTTTCCCTTCGGTGACTTCGGGATAAAAGAGGGGAGGAGATAAGATGAGAGTTGGAGCGCATTACCTGGGCAGAGGAAAGGGTGAATTTATTGTCTGGGCACCTTTTCTGAAGAAGGTTGACGTCAAGATAGTCTCCCCGGAGGTAAGGGTCCATCCCATGGAAAAAGATGACAGGGGATACTGGAGGGCTCATGTAGAGGGGATTTCTTCCCAAACCCGTTACCTTTATCAGCTCGATGAGCAAAAGGACAGGCCCGATCCTGCCTCCCACTTTCAGCCCGAGGGAGTTCATAAGCCCTCTCAGGTGGTCGATCATCAAGCCTTCGATTGGGAAGATAATTGCTGGAGGGGCGTGGAGCTCTCAAGGATGTTTATCTATGAGCTCCATGTCGGAACGTTTACCCCGGAGGGAACCTTTGAGGCAGTCATCGCCCGGCTTGACGAGTTAAAAGATTTCGGTCTCAATACCATAGAAATCATGCCGGTAGCCCAGTTTCCCGGTGAAAGGAACTGGGGGTATGATGGAGTGTATCCCTTTGCCGTTCAAAATTCCTATGGCGGCCCAGAAGGTCTCAAAAGGCTGGTGAACGAGAGCCACAAGCGGGGAATGGCGGTCATTCTCGATGTCGTCTATAACCATTTCGGGCCGGAAGGCAATTATACGCGAGACTTTGCCCCTTACTTTTCTACAAAGTACAGGACGCCCTGGGGTGATGCGATCAATTACGATGACGCCTGTAATGACGAAGTAAGAAATTTCTTTATCGAGAATGCCCTGCACTGGTTTTCTCACTATCACCTCGATGCTCTTCGCCTCGACGCCATTCATGCTATTTTCGATATGAGTGCACGCCCCTTTCTCATGGATCTGGCCCGGGAGGTCGAGGGACTTTCGAAGCAGGCCGGAAGAAAATTTTATCTGATTGCTGAAAACGATCTCAATGATCCCAAGGTGATCAGGCCGCGGGAGCTTGGAGGGTATGGGCTCGATGCTTACTGGTGTGATGATTTCCATCATGCCCTTCACACGCTTCTCACCGGAGAAAGAAGCGGATATTATCTTGATTTTGGCGGGATGGAGCATCTTGTGAAGTCTTTAAGGGAGGGGTTTATCTATTCGGGGCAATATTCCCTGTACCGGTCGAAAAGCCATGGGAACTCGTCGCTGGATAGAGGCGCGGATCAAATGGTGGTTTTCATCCAGAACCACGATCAGGTCGGAAACAGAATGCTTGGCGACCGGCTGAGCAGACTGGCGGATTTCGAATCGCTGAAGCTGGCAGCAGGTGTTATTCTGCTTTCCCCTTTTATTCCGCTCCTGTTCATGGGTGAGGAATATGGAGAGACCGCCCCGTTCCTTTACTTTATCAGCCATTCCGATCCTGGCCTTATCGAGGCGGTCAGAAAGGGCAGAAAGGAGGAATTCAAAGAATTCACCTGGAAAGAAGAGCCCCCCGATCCTCAGGACATGCGGACGTTCCAGAATTCAAAGCTGCAGTGGGAAGCGAGAAAACAGGGGAAGCAGGAAATTCTGCTGAATTTTTATCAGGATTTGATCACGCTTCGCAAGGAGACCCCGGCACTTTCAAATCTCGATAAAAAGAGTCTTGATGTAATCGGCTTCGAAGAGGATCTTGTTCTTTTCATGAAGCGGTGGGATAACGACAGCCATCTGTTATGCATTTTCAATTTCAACCGCAAAGACAGGAAACTGGCAGCTTCTCCGTACCGGGGGGAATGGAGAAAAGTCCTGGATTCGAGCGATGAGGCCTGGCTCGGCACTGGCGCACTCCTTCCGGAAAGGTTGGTTTCGGGCCAGGAACTGGTGATCAGAGGCCGCAGCCTGGCCATATATATCAAGGAAGGAGATGTAAGCGATGCTCTTTGAGAAAACACTCATGAATAGTACCAAAAAACGTGCATGCCGCTTCACCACCGAAATCATCGGGATCACGGAGAAAAAAGATCACCCCTTATTCTCCTGCCGCCGATCGCCTCTTACAGGGGCTTGCTGATGAGAGTTCCGGTATCCACCTATCGGCTGCAATTCACCCCTTCTTTTGGCTTCAAGAAGGCCAGGGAAATTATAGAGTATCTCTCTCAGCTTGGAATTTCCGATATTTACGCATCTCCTATCTTCAAGGCACGCAAAGGCTCCCTCCACGGTTATGACGTGGTTGATCCTAATCAGCTCAATCCTGAACTGGGAACCATGAAGGATTTCGAGGAACTCACCCATGAAGTGAAAACGAAAAATTTGGGGTGGATTCAGGATTTTGTCCCCAACCATATGGCCTTTGACAGTGAAAATCAAATGCTCATGAATGTCCTGGAAAACGGTCAGGGTTCGGAGTACTTTGACTTCTTTGATATAGAGTGGGCTTACCCCTATGAGCCAACCATCAGTGGCCGGGTCCTAGCGCCTTTTTTGGGCAGATTGTATGGAGAAACCCTGGAGAGGGGAGAAATTCAGCTCAGGTACGACGAGAACGGATTTACCGTGAACTATTATAACCTGCGATTTCCTCTTCTGGTAGAGACATATGTGGATGTATTGACACACAATCATGGCCTGAGAAAGCTGAAAAGAAAGCTTGGAAAGTTTCACTCGGATTTTATCAAGCTCCTTGGCGTACTTTACTCTTTAAAGACCCTCTCATCGAGAGACGAGGGTGGTGAGCGATCCGATCAGGTGGCCTTTATCAAGGGCATGCTGTGGGAGATCTATACCCAAAATGAGGATGTAAGAAGGGTTATCGATGAGAATATCACGATTTTTAACGGTCAGAAGGGAAGGCCGGAAAGCTTCAATCCTCTCGATGACCTGCTTGAGAAGCAATTGTTCAGGCTGTCGTTCTGGAAAGTGGCCAATGAGGAGATAAACTACCGCCGGTTTTTCAATATCAATGAGCTTATCTCCCTGAGGATGGAGGAAAAAAATGTTTTCCATTCTTATCATTCTCTCATTCTCGGTCTGCTGAGAAACGGCAGATTTACGGGCTTGCGGGTGGATCACCTGGACGGGTTATACAATCCGGTGGAGTATCTGGAGCGGCTGAAAGAGGAAATAGGGGAGACCTACCTGGTAGTCGAAAAGATTCTTAACCTGAAGGAAGAACTGCTCTCATCCTGGCCGGTGCAGGGAACAACAGGCTACGATTTTCTCAATCACCTGAATGAGCTTTTCTGCGAGGGGAAAAACGCCAAAAAATTTCAAAAAATATATGCTGATTTTACCGGCATGAATGCCCCCTATGAAAAACTCCTCAATCATAAAAAAAGATTAATCATAGAAAAAAATATGGCAGGAGATGTGGATGGACTGGCCAGGCTTCTCAAGAGAATCTCCATCAAAGACAGATACGGGAGTGATATTACCCTCAACAGCCTTAAAAAGGCCATCGTGGAACTTTTCGCTCTCTTTCCTATTTATCGAACCTATATCAGTTACAGCGTTTTTAATATCTCAGACCGTTTATATGTAAGCGAAACGATCAGCAAGGCAAGGAAAAAAGAGCCTGACCTTATCTATGAGTTCAATTTCATCGAAAAATTCCTTCTCCTCGATTTCAGGGATTCCCAGACCGACGAGGAAAAGAAGGAATGGATCAACTTTACCATGAGATTCCAGCAGCTTACCGGTCCATTGATGGCCAAGGGGCTGGAGGATACGACTTTTTATGTATACAACAGGCTCCTTGCGCTGAACGAGGTTGGAGGAGATCCGAGTCAGTTTGGAGTGACGAAAAAAGAATTCCACGACTTTAACCAGAAGCGGGCAGGCTTTTGGCCTTATTCACTGAATGCAACATCGACCCACGATACAAAACGGGGCGAAGATAACAGAGCGAGAATCAATGTTCTCTCCGAAATACCCGTAGAATGGGAAGGAAGGATCAAACTGTGGAGTAAGATAAATAAATCGAAGAAACCGCCATCGAGCAATGGAAATGCTCCGGACAGGAATGATGAGTATCTTCTCTATCAGACCCTCATGGGAGCCTACCCCTTCGACGAAAGCGAAGTGGCTGGTCTTTTGGGCCGGATAAAAAATTATATCATTAAGGCCATTAGAGAGGCCAAGGTCCACACGGCCTGGATAGAGCCCGATACCGAGTATGAAAATGCATTTACTGCCTTTATTGACGGTATCCTGGAGCCATCGGAGCAAAATCCCTTTCTGAAGGAGTTCCTGCCGTTTCAAAGAAAAGTGGCCTTTTACGGGATCTTCAACTCTCTGTCTCAAACCCTGATCAAGATCACCTCTCCCGGTGTGCCGGACTTCTACCAGGGAACGGAGCTTTGGGATTTCAGCCTAGTCGATCCTGACAACCGGCGGCCTGTTGACTTTGACAGGCGAAAGGAGCTTCTGGCAAGAATCAGGGATACCAGGGAAGAAGATATCCCTGGCCTGATCAATGAGCTTCTTTCAACCAAAGAAGATGGAAGAATCAAACTTTTTCTGATCTACCAGGCACTCAGGGCCAGGGGAGCGTGGAGGAACATTTTTCAAAAAGGGGACTACTTCCCCCTTGATACCGGCGGGAAGTTTAAAGATCACCTCGTTGTCTTTGCCAGGAAAATGCCGCAGGACGGACCCGCTACGGCCAGGAGGGGGAATTCATGGGCCATAACCATAGCACCGAGGCTCTTGACCTCCATTGTAAAAGAAAACGAATACCCCATCGGCCGTATGGTGTGGAACGATACCTGCCTTACGCTCCCGAATGGATGCCCTTCCTTGTGGAAAGACGCTATAACCGGCCAGCCCATCGAAATCGAAAGCAGCCAAACCATGCTCGCTGGAGATGTTCTCAAATATTTCCCCGCAGCTCTTCTCATCAGCGGGGAGGAAAGTTCATACTAAGCGCATGAACTCCATACGGATTCCCCCTGCCAGCAGCATCCTTGCTGTCATCGCTGTTATCTTTCTGCTCTCAGCCGGCAGGCCGGCGGCGGCCCAGGATGCGGATCAGGATACGGATCAGGAGACCGCATCCGATCAAAAACCTGCTCAGAATCAGAAGCCCAAAAAATGGACGCTGCAATATGATCTCGGATACCGGCAAACCAGCGGCAATGAGACAAGTCATGATCTGCGGACAGAACTCAAGGTGACCTTGAAAAGGCCGAAAGATGACCTGCGTCTGACATCCTCGTATGCCAGAGGGGAGGCAGATGGTGAGGTCTCGGCTGACCGGAGGGATTTTCTTGCCAAGTATAATCGCCTGTTTATTAAGAAGGCCTATTGGTCCGCCTTTCTCTTCTACGAACGGGACCGGGTCAGGGATATTAAAAGACGCCGGCAGATCGGCCCGGCAATCGGCGCCAGGTTTTATGATACCGAAGAGCTCTTTTTCTCCAGTGATGTGGGTGCTGTCTGGGATGAGACCACATCTGACGAATCGGGTGATACGGATTCAGAACTCAAGGGCCTGTGGAATGTAGACTTTTCCTATGTACCCCTTCCTGACCTGAAGTTCGAGGAAAAAATCCGGTGGGTCCAGGATTTAAAAACAAGGAATTTCGAAATAAGTTCCGAAACAAGTGCTTATGTCCCACTCTACAAAAAACTATTCCTGAAAATCGGCTTGACCGATAATTACGTCAATGAACCCCAGAAGGATCGCAAGAAAAATGACCTGACTATCCTCACCTCGCTATCGTATGTTACCCATTTTTAATTCTCATTTCGGTTTGCTCTTCATGCACATGACTTAAGATTCGCTCTTCATTGCACATAATTCAGATTTGTTCTTCATGCACATGACTCAAACGATCGCTGCACCCATCACGTTCTTCATGATTCGGAGGGCTGCATCGTGATCTTCAGGAGCAAGACCGGCGACTCCATCCCTGACCACTTCGACGGAATACCCCCTGAGCACTGCATCCGATGCCGTAAACATGATGCAGATGTGAGTAACGCATCCGGTAAGCCGGAGAGTATCTACTCCAAGACCTTTCAGAACATGGTCAAGCTTTGTGTTATAAAATCCCGAATAGGTGGTCTTTTCAAGGATGATATCACCAGCCGAGGGGCTGAATTGGTCCACAACGCGAGCGCCGACTGTGCCTCTGACAGCATGGCTGGGCCATCCGAAGCGCTTGAATTCCTGATCGTCAGGCTCATGGGCATCGCATACATAGAGTACCGGATACCCTTCCTTACGGGCCATATCGATTTGCTTCTGAATAACCGGTATGATTCGCCTGGTCTCTGGGACCTCAAGAGGTGCCCCCTCTTTCACAAAATCATTGAGCATATCAATAATCAGCAAGGCCTTCTTCGCCATCTCCTTAAGAGCCTCCTTTATGCTTAAAGCCTCCTTCGTGCTTTTTCGCCCCCTTATACACATAGCCTTTAGTCCACAATCTCTGTCCCTATCCCCTGCTGGGTGAATATTTCCAGAAGCAGGCAATGGGAAATTCTGCCGTCCACAATGTGAATTTTTTTAACCGCGTTCCTGGCTGCCTCGACGCAGGCCCGGATCTTGGGTATCATCCCCCCTGAAATAGTCCCATCCTGAATGAATTTCTCAACCTCCTCTTTTCTCACGCTGGAGATGATCTTTCCTTCCTGGTCGAGGATGCCTGGGACATCGGTCAAAAGGATCAATTTTTCAGCTTTGACAGCCGAAGCGAGAGAAGAAGCCATATCATCCGCATTAATATTCAGCGTCTGGCCATCATCACTCACCCCGACCGGAGCAACAACCGGAATAAAGCCATTCTGCTTGAGATTGACGATTACCTCAGGGTTTACCCGCTTGATTTGACCGACATGGCCAAGGTCGATGATTTCATCCAATCCCGTATCAGGGGAGATTTGCCTGATAACCTTCTTGTCAGCTCCGATAAGCCCTCCATCCTTCCCGGTCAACCCTACGGCTTTGCCTCCGTGGCGGTTGATCAGGGTAATGATCTCCTTGTTGACCAGACCGCCCAGTACCATTTCGACAATGTCGATCGTCTCGCCATCGGTAACCCGATGCCCATGAATAAAATTGGGCACCTTGCCCATTTTTTTCATGGTTTCGGATATCCGCGGGCCACCGCCGTGAACAATTACGGTATTGATGCCAATGTAATTGAGCAAGACGATATCCTGGGCAAAGGAATCTTTCAGCGATGCTTCGGTCTGCGCAGCACCTCCGTATTTAATGACAAAGGTTTTTCCGTAGAAATTTTTGATATAAGGGAGTGCCTCGATCAGTATTCCTGCCTTCTCAATCAGCTTTTCCATACATCTGACTCCTTGATGGAACAAAAGTACGTGTAACGGAGAGTATGTGTAATGAGAGAATAAATAACGAGAGAATATGTAACAAGAAAGAACATATGATTAGAGCAAACTCTCTATTTCCTGGATATCTTTAGCCGCTCTGACCGCATTTTTGATATCCCTTAACTTCTTGCCTGAGCTTGTCAGGCTGATCCGCTCGTAAAGCTTCATCCCTTCCGCCCCAAACTTTAACTCAAGTCCAATCGATATGGCCTCTAACAATCCCTCTTGAATACCTTGCTGCAAACCCTGCTGTAGGCTCTCCCTGATATCCAGCTCAATTCCCTCCTTCCTCCCTTTTTCCATGCTCTCTTCCATCCATTCCTGGATAATATCTGCTGTCATGACTATTTCCTCCTGGTCACAATCTCCTCCCTCTATCGGTTCATTTTCTGACTCGATCGACGAGATACTGATACTTTTATAATTATATAGCAAATTTTGAACTACGCCAAGGAGAGAATGCTGCTGGTGGGAGTAAATCTCACGTATCAAGGCACATACAGGCACGAGCATCGGGGAATGAGCCTGT